>NZ_CP083451.1:677500-1355000 GCF_020080045.1 Comamonas odontotermitis | reverse complement strand
AGCGACACTGCCCTCCAGGCAATGAATCCACGCCCACGGCTGCTATGCTGGCGCCACCATGCGAACACCTGCCTCCGAGCCCGCATCTTCCGTGTTGAAGCCTGCCCAGTTACAGGCGTTGCAAGCCGTGCAAAGCCGTGGTACCAGCCACTGCAATACAGCGCCGCTGGCCCCCATTCACATCCACTTTCATGCCGATTGGCTGTATGGTGGCCAGCCGGTAATGGCACAACTGGCTGCCAGCGGACGCTACCAATCACAGTTTGAAAGCGGCTGGAGCAACGGCAGCTACAGCCCGCAAGCCGGTGGTCAGCGCTGGCAGTGGGAGCATGACTGGTTTGCCGGTGCCTATGATTCGTCTGCCCCAGATGAGCGTCCCGTGTATGGGGCCGTGGATCTAAGCCCATTGGGCCACGCCTGCAGCATCGGCTACGGCGCAGCCCCGCGCTTTGGAAGCGCCTATCTCGTGCTGCACCCGCAACTGGCTATGCGCAGCAGCTTCTGCGACCCTGACAGCTACTGGCAGCCCACGCATGTGGGCCTGTGGCCGCAGATGGATTGGCAACAGCTGCGATGCCTCTCTCTGCCCGACCCGCTGGACCACTATGTGGAGGCACAGCTTCACGGAGGCCTGGTGCTGGCACGCGATGTGGCGGCCATTGTGCTGGACCCGAGTCTGGCGGGAAGCCCGGCTGCGGCTGCGGCCACACGCTGCGGCGTGCCGGTGCGCTGGCACGGCGGCTACCGTTTGACTGCAACCATGCTGCCGGATGCTGCCGCCTATCGGGGCGCAGAAATTGCAGATGCGCTGCAAGACATGTTGGCACGGCTGGATGGCGCTGAGCACCAATGCCTGACCCCCGCAACGCTCGGCCGGGCGCAGGCAGAACACCCCACCCGCTACGATGGCCCCACCCTGAAAAAGGCCTGGCACTGCATGGCCCGTTTCGGGCGCACGATGTAACGGCGCATGTATCGCCGATAATGCGGCGCTTTTCAGGTGTCGCACCACCCCCAAGCACAGCCCGTGCCCACCCCCAAGGCGGCGTTTTTGCAAGCGCAGTTCAGTGTGACGATTCATTTCAAGAAAATTGCACAAATCGCGCATTCACCAAGCGCAGCAAGCTCTCTTTTTAATAGCAATTCAGTATGTCCCCATCCAACGTCTCCCTGCAATTTGACGCGGTCATCATCGGCGCCGGTGCTGCCGGACTGTTTTGCGCCGCACAGGCGGGGCAGCGCGGGCTCAAGGTCCTTTTGATCGATCATGCGGCCAAAGTGGCGGAAAAAATCCGTATCTCAGGCGGCGGGCGCAGCAACTTCACCAACCGCGATCTGGATGTGCGCGCACCACACAAGCACTTTGTCGGCCAGAACCCGCAGTTCTGCCGCTCGGCGCTCTCTCGCTTCACACCTGCCGATTTTGTGGCCCTGGTCGACAAGCACGGCATTGCCCACCATGAAAAGCACAAAGGCCAGTTGTTTGCCGACCATTCGGCCGAAGACATCATCGCCATGCTGCTGGCCGAGTGCGAGACCGGCCGTGTGGAGCGCTGGCAGCCCTGTGCTGTCAAAAATATAGAAAAAATGGCAGATAGCGAAGATGCAACGGCCACCTATCGCTATCAAATTGATACTGATCGCGGGCGTGTGCAGGCCACCAACCTCGTCATTGCCACAGGCGGCTTGTCCATCCCCAAGATCGGCGCCACCGATCTGGGCTACCGTCTGGCCCAGCAATTTGGCCTGAAGCTGGTAGCTCGCGAGCCCGGCCTTGTTCCTATGACCTTTGACGGTGCTGCATGGGCGCCCTATGCACAACTGGCGGGCCTCGCACTGCCCGTGGTGATTGGCACTGGCAGCAAGAAAACGCGCATGGAGTTTCACGAGGATCTGCTCTTTACCCACCGAGGCCTCTCTGGCCCGGCAATTCTGCAAATCTCCAGCTACTGGCAAGCAGGCATGCCTATCGACATCAACCTGGTGCCCGAGCTGGATGTGGCCGCGCACCTGCTGGCCGCCAAGCAACACTCACGCAAGCTGATTGCCAACGAACTGGCGGCCATCGTGCCAGCACGCCTTGCCGACGCCTGGGTGGCACAGGATTCCGACTGGCAGCGCCCGATTGCCGAGGCCAGCGACAAAGCCCTGCTGCGCCTGGCAGAGCGCCTGACATGCTGGCAATTGACGCCGACAGGCACAGAAGGCTACCGAAAAGCCGAAGTGACTGTGGGCGGCGTCGACACCAGCGAGCTGTCGCAGCAAAGCATGGAAGCCAAGCGCATACCCGGTCTGTTCTTCATTGGCGAGGTGATCGACATCACCGGTTGGCTGGGTGGCTACAACTTTCAATGGGCCTGGGCCAGTGCGGCTGCTTGTGCAGGGTCGTTGCATTCCGACAAAAACCAGTTATAATCTCAGGCTCTTTGCTGGCAAAGCCCTGTCTGCCAATACTAGTCAATATGACAGGGCACAACCCGCCATACAAGGCTTTGGGGCCCGATCTTCCCCAAAACCCTCTGTTGGCACCAATGGAAAACATTAGCTAATGACGACTATCCGTGTAAAAGAAAACGAACCCTTTGACGTTGCTCTGCGCCGCTTCAAGCGCACCATCGAAAAACTGGGCCTGCTGACCGACCTGCGCGCTCGCGAGTTCTACGAAAAGCCAACTGCCGAGCGCAAGCGCAAGAAGGCTGCTGCTGTCAAGCGCCACTACAAGCGCGTTCGCAGCATGCAACTGCCCAAGAAGCTGTACTGATCGCAGCTTTCACACCCGGCGCATTGAATGCCCAGGTTGTGACACCACCCGCGCTAGGGACGCCAGGCGCGGGTTTTTCATTTTCTGGCGTAGCCACCCCAGCACACCCATACAACTTCGGCAGCCCGCTGCTCACACCTCCGGCCTGCCCCAAAAGGAGAAAGCCATGAGCTTGAAAGCACAAATCACCGAAGATATGAAGACCGCCATGCGTGCCAAGGACCAGGAACGCCTGGGCACCATCCGCCTGCTGCAGGCTGCGATGAAGCAAAAGGAAGTGGATGAGCGTGTCGAGCTGGATGACGCCATGGTCATTGCCATCGTCGACAAGATGATCAAGCAGCGCAAGGACAGCATCGCAGCCTTTGAAACCGCGAACCGCCAGGATCTGGCCGACAAGGAAAAGGCCGAGATCGAAGTGATCAAGGCCTACTTGCCAGAGCGCATGTCCGCAGAAGAAGTCACCGCAGCCGTTCAAGCCATTGTTGCTGAAGTCGGCGCCTCAGGCCCAGGCGACATGGGCAAGGTCATGGGTGCCGTCAAGTCCAAACTGGCTGGCAAAGCCGATATGGGTGTGGTGTCCGCCGCTGTCAAGGCTGCACTGAGCCACTGAAGCCTTTTGAAGGGGCTGCCGAGCCGGTTTCAATTTGTCGCACTTTAGCGCCAATTACCTGCTTTTCAGCACCAATACAAGCTGCCGTACAATACCCGGTTGGCTGCGCAGGCAATGCGTTGCCAATTTTTTGCCCGTCATTTAATTGAAGAGACCCATGCGACTGTTTACAAAGAGCATTACCGCTGCACTGATCTCCTGCGCGTTTTCTGCAGGCTGGGCCGCGAACACGATCACGCCACAGAACGGCAACTGGATCATCACCAATGAACTGACGGGCAAACCTGGCCGCGGCATGGGTATCGATGTACAAGACGGCGTCTTCCTGATGCAGCTGTACAACTACAACGAAGACGGCTCGGCCACCTTCCACATGGCTACCGGCCCTGTGGTTGACAACAAAGTGGTTGCACCTCTGATCCAATACAAGGACGGCCCTTCATTTGGCAGCGCTCCCAAAAATGGCTCCGAAGCAGCCAATGCGGGAAATGTCGAGATCGAGTTCACGAGCCGCACCACCGCCACCATCAAGTTGCCCGGCGAAAAAATCAAGCGGATGCAGCGTTTCAACTACGAAAGCATGCCGGAGAACCAGTGGTCCGATACCGCATACTCGGAGCGCTGGGCCATGGTGGAGTTCGATGAGAACGACAAGCCGGTGAAAACCTATTTTGCCGATATCGGCCTCGGATCGCAGCTGGCCCTCAACCCGGACATGGACCCCGGTTGGCCATATGCCAAAAGTGACAAATTCACAGTTCGCCGCTTTGATCTTTCCACACCCAAACAGTATGGGTTCATGGAGTGCAATTACACCGGTGCCGACCACCTGTTTGCCTGCGTGGGCGAAGAGCTCAACAGCAGCGGCACGACGCTGACCCGTCAGCCCACCACACTGACCATGGAGCGCAGCCTCGATGAGCTGCACGGCACCATCACCGTGGGCACCGGCGGCGCCAAGCACCGCGTTCTGGGCGCACGGGTGGAAAAGGTGGCGTACAGCATCAAGGACAACAAACTGGTCACCAACCAGTTTTTCCGCCGCAACTCCTTGCCTGAAGCGGGTACCTGGATTGTGACCAAGGAAGTCACCGGCAAAGCCGGACGCGGCATCTCCCTGGATGTGCAAAAGCCTACCAACGCCAAGCACACCTTGTTCATGCCGATCTACAACTATACGAACACCGGCAAGGCGACCTTCCATATCGGGCTGCAGGTTCACAGCCCCAGCACCATCCCTACCCCAGATACCCCCTCCATCCGCCTGCTGCAGTACCGTGATGGCCGCCATCTGGGCGGCCCGGCCGCAGATGGTGTTGAGGATGGCTATGCTGGGATCTCTGAGGTGACGTTTGCCACTTCCGCAACCGGACTCGTTCAGTTCCCGCAGGAAGACCCTCTGCGCATGCAGCGCTACTACTTTGGCGTGGACGTGGAAAGTGTCGACAGCCTGGTCGGCACCTGGGCATTGCTTCCCCATTCAGGTGCTGTCAAGCACCGCATCCTGAACCTGGTGAAAACTGGTGAAGGCGTTGTGGAAGACAAGGAAGCGGGCTATACCTGCTTCTCCAACTACTGGCTGGAATTCCGTTTTACCTGCGAACCAAAGACGCAAACCGGCGACCAGCAGCGCATCCGCATCGGAACCGGCTTCTACGGTGCTGCGCGTGCCATTCTGGGTGACGGCGGCCCACTGCCTGACACCTCACCAGAGTTGACCATCATGCGAATCGCAGACGGCAAGGGCAATCTGGTTCAAGCAGGCCCGCTGTACCTCGATCCATCGATCGATGATGGCACGAACGGCCCCGATGACGGCTCCGAGCAGCCCGCACCCAAGCCCAACAAGGTTCCTGTCGCAGTGATTACAGATGTCACCGATGCCGTCCATGGCAAAACAGTCAATCTGGACGGCAGCAGCAGCTCCGATGCAGACGGCAACCCCATCACCTACAAATGGGCGCTGATTTCTGCGCCCGAGGGCAGCACTGCATACCTGTCGTCCAGCACCGCTGTCAAGCCCAATTTTCTGGCAGACAAGGTAGGCCAGTATGTGGTCGTCCTGATCGTCAATGACGGCAAGGACAACAGCCAGGCAGCCCAAATGACCATCAACGTGAAGGCCATCAACAACGTCCTGCTCTATAGCGTCGGCAGCACGGGCACCAATGACACCACGGAAAACCTGGTGACCTGGCCCTACACCGCCACGCCGACCTCCACTGTCAGCTGTGAAGGCAACTGCGGCACGACCTACAAGGTGGCCGGCTACAAGCTGGTAGCCAATGGCAGCAACTACACCATTGCCGATCTGAAGACGGAAAACCTGACTCCTGACTCTCCTGTGAAAGCCACCTTTGACGGCCTGCGGGACGGCCAGGTTGTGACAGCGGGCCAGCCACTGGCATTTGCCCTGCGCAGCACCTACACCAACGGCGAGACTGTGAAGCTGCAATACAGCTTCACCATCAAGGAAACCGGTCAGAAATTCTCTTACCTGACGACGTTCAAGAGCAACTGAGCGTTGACGCCATGACTGAGCCTTCTGTGCAGCGCGCAGAAGGCTTTTTTACTGGGGCATCCTCAGTGCCATCTATGACAGCAATAGCATCCATGTTGGCTGGCCTCACCGAGAGATGCCACCCAGCGCCTAGCTGGTGGATCCACTCAAATACTCCAGCAGCGCCCTTGCAGCTGGTGGCAGTTGGCTCTCGTCTCTGCAACTGATTGCAAAGCGCCGGTACGCCCAACTGTCAGCAAGCGGAACCACGCGCACGTCGGTATTGGCTGCATAGGATTGCGCCACTTCGCGCGGCACCACACTAATGGCCAGATTGGCCTGCACCACGCGCAGGGCTGCGTCGAAATTGGAAACATGCACCCGGTGGCGCAGGCTTTTGCCTTCTTGTGCCGCAGCGCGGGTCAGCAGAATCTGTACCGCGCTCAGGGCCGGCATGCTGACATGTTCGTAATCCAGCACGTCGGCAAAGTGCACCTCGTCCAGCTGGGCAATCGGGTGGGTCTTGTGGGCGGCAATAGCCAGCCGGTCGCTGCGGTAGGGCCGCGTCTGCAGACCGGACAGATCGGCTGCATCCCAGCAGATGCCCATGGCGGCACGCCCTTCGCGTACACCACGCACCACGTCCGGGCTTACACATTCTTCCAAGGTAACGCGGATGTTGGCGTGCGCAGACTGCTGCAGGAAACAGGCAACATCTTCGGCCAGCGATTCGGCCATCACCGAAGCCGTCACCAGCACCCGCACCTGCCCTTGCACGCCTTTGCTGTAGGCCGCCATCTCCTGCTGCATGTGGTTGGCCGCCGCGAGCATGGTGCGGGCATGCTCCAGCAAGGTCTCTCCTGCTGCAGTGGGCCGCAGGCCGCGCTTCTCGCGCAGAAACAGATCTGCCCCCATCTGGTGCTCCAGCTGAGCCAGACGCTTGCTGATGGCAGACGCCACCAGGGCCTCTGATTGCGCCACCTTGGCAATGCTGCGCTGCTCGCATACCTGGACAAACAGGCGCAGGTTCAACAGGCTGAGGTCATGCATCGGCGGACCTCCCAAGGCCTCCACAGACAGGCCTGAAGGCGGGAAACTGTGCGCGAATGCAGGTTTTTAGATTTTCCATTTTGGAACTATATAGCTTCTCAAATTGATTATTACTGACGCTTTGGAAATTTTAGAATCCAAGCCAGAACAACGCAACGGAGACAGCCCCTTGCAAACCCCACCCTTTACTGGCACATCAGCCACCATCCGTGAGGTAGGCCTTCGCGACGGCCTGCAAAGCGTCGCAACCATCGTCGGCACTGCAGAGAAATGCCGTTGGATCGATACCGCCTATGCCGCCGGCGTGCGCGAAGTGGAGGTCGGCTCCATGGTGCCCGCCCGGCTGCTGCCGCAATTGGCCGATACCGAGGCGGTGCTGCAGCATGCGCTGCAACTGCCGGGCCTCGTGGCATCTGTGCTGGTGCCCAATCTCAAGGGGGCGGAACGAGCCCTTGCAGCCGGAGCCCATGCGATGATCGTGCCGCTGTCGGCCAGCCATGCGCACAGCCTGGCCAATCTGCGCAAGACACCGGATGAAGTGGTGGCCGAGGTGGCTCGTATCCGCGCGGCGCGTGATGCGGCGGGCGCCCGCACCATCATCGAAGGCGGTGTGGGTACCTCGTTTGGATGCACCTTGCAGGGCGAAGTGGCCGAAGCCGAGGTGCTGCGCCTGCTGCAGGCCCTGCTCGATGCTGGCGCCGACCGTCTCAGCCTGGCCGACACCGTCGGCTACGCCGACCCAGCTTCTGTCACCCGCCTGTTTGACAAGGCCTTGCACCTGGTTGGCGATCGATTGCGCTACGCACATTTCCACGATACCCGCGGTATGGGCTTGGCCAATGCCTACGCAGCCTGGCAAAGCGGCATGCGCGGCTTTGATGCCTGCCTGGGTGGCATTGGCGGCTGTCCTCACGCACCCGGCGCCAGTGGCAATGTGGCCACCGAAGACCTCGCCTACATGCTCGAACGCATGGGCGTGGCCACCGGTATACACGTGCCAGCCCTGCTGCAGTTGCGGCAGCAGTTGCAGCACTGGCTGCCTGGCGAGACCTTGCATGGCAGCCTGTGGCAGGCCGGTGTCATCGGCACCAGCGTCAAGCCAGCCCCTCGCGCGGCAGCGATCTGAGTCTTCACAAAAACTTCCAATAAGAACGCCTTCTGGCGCCCATATCCAAAGCGCCTATAGCTACCAAATCATGAGCAATCCTTCCTCTTCCAGCACCCCGCCCACTCTGCCGCTCGCAGGGCTGCGCGTGGTCGAATTCACCCACATGGTCATGGGCCCCACTTGCGGCATGGTGCTGGCAGACCTGGGGGCGGAGGTCATCAAGGTAGAGCCTGTCGAAGGCGACCGCACCCGCCACCTGCTGGGCGCAGGCGCGGGCTTTTTCCCCATGTTCAACCGCAACAAGAAAAGCATCGCTCTGGATCTGCGCCAACCACAGGGGCTGGAGGCAGCCATCCGCCTGGCCAGCACCGCCGATGTGGTGGCGCAGAACTTCAAACCCGGCGTGATGAAGAAATACGGCCTCGACTACGCAGCGCTCTCCAGGCTGAACGACCGCCTCATCTACGTGAACCACACCGGCTTTCTGCCCGGGCCGTATGAGCACCGCACCGCGCTCGACGAAGTGGTGCAGATGATGGGGGGCCTCGCCTATATGACGGGCCGCCCTGGCGACCCGCTGCGCGCGGGCACCAGCGTCAACGACATCATGGGCGGCATGTTTGGCGCCATTGGCGCCATGGCCGCGCTGATGCAGCGGGCGCAGACCGGCAAGGGGCAGGAGATCGACTCCGCATTGTTCGAAAACAACGTGTTCCTCGTCGGCCAGCACATGATGCAGTACGCCGTGACCGGTCAGGCGGCCGAGCCCATGCCCAACCGCATTTCTGCATGGTCGGTGTATGACGTATTCACGGTGCAAAGCGACGAGCAGATATTTCTGGCCGCCGTGAGCGATGCGCAGTGGGCTGCGATGTGCACCGCCTTTGGCTGGAGCGATCTGCTGACCGACCCGCAATACGCCACCAACAACAGCCGGGTACAACTGCGGCCCCGTTTGCTGCCCGAGCTGCGCCAGCGCTTTGCACCAATGACGGCAGCACATATCGCCCAGCAGTTTGAAGCCAATGGCCTGCCCTACGCCCCCATCAGCAAGCCCGAGCAGTTGCTGAACGACCCGCACCTGCTTGCCACGGGCGGCCTGGCCGACGTGCGCCTGACCGATGGCGAACGTGCCGGCCAGCAAGCGCCCACCACCCTGCTGCCCATCCGGCTGGCAGGTGAGCGCCTGGGCGTACGCCTGGACCCGCCGCAGCTGGGTGAGCACACCCGGGAGCTGCTGCACAGCCTGGGTTATGACGACGCTGCGATTGCAACGCTGCGCAGCTCTGGAGCCATTGCAGGCTAGCTGCACTGCAGAGACAAGCTTTTGATTTGACAGCAATCACCGCTTACCAGACGGGCGCAGACCCGCATTCAGGAGACAAGGCATGAACGCATCCCCATCCATCACTCGCCGCCAGTGGCTGGCGTCCACCATCGCCTGTGCCGCTGGCACACTGGCGCCGCTGGCCCGAGCCGCAGCGCCGCACGACAAGCCGCTGCGCGTCATCCTGCCGCTGTCGGCCGGCTCGGGGGCAGATGGAGCCATCCGTGCCATCGGCCCCAGCATCGGCAAGGTGCTGGGCCAGGCCCTGGTGATCGAGAACCTGCCCGGCGCAGGAGGCATTACCGGCACCGCACAGCTGGTGCGCGCCCCCAAGGATGGCTCAACGATCGGCATCATCAGCAACAACCATGTCGTCAACCCCAGCCTTTACAAGAACATTCCGTTCGATTCGATCAGCGACATCACCCCCATCACCATCATCGGCAGCACACCTTTCGTGCTGGTTGCCAGCCCCAAGCTGCCCGTGCGCAATGTGCAGGAACTGATCGCCCATGCCAAGGCCAACCCAGGCACGCTCAACTACGGCTCTTCGGGCAACGGCACCATCCTGCACCTGGGCGCAGCCATGTTTGTGCAGCAGGCCGGGCTGCAGATTCCGCACATCCCCTACCGCGGCATGGGCCAGTTGATGAATGACTTGCTCAGTGGCCAGGTACAGTTGGGTGTAGTGGCCGTTGCGCCCGCAGCGCCGCATGTCAAGACCGGCTCGCTGCGTGCCCTGGGCGTCACCAGCGCCAAACGGTCGGGCGCGCTGCCCGATGTGCCCACGATTGCAGAACAGGGACTGCCAGACTACGCACTGGATGGCTGGATTGCCGCCATTGCACCGGCCGGGCTGGCCGACGCGGAACGGCAACGGCTGTACCAAGGCTTTGTACAAGGCGTTGCAGCCCCCGAGGCCACGCAAGCGCTGGTGGCGCAGGGTTACGATATCCAGCTGATGCCTCCCGCACAGACAACCGCCTTCATCCGTGAAGAAAAATCACGCATGGAAGCCGTGGTGAACGCCGCCAATGTGAAATTAGATTAACCAAGGGCATTGCGGCAGCTCTCCTACAGGCGCGGAACTATCGAAGCCCTACGCTGTCACACTCCATTGCAGTGTGCAGACCACGCACGCCCCAGCCAAATGCGGAATTCGCCCGCACAGCTATGGGCCCGGCTGCAACTACCATCGCAAGGGCCACCAAGGCATCGCTCACCAGGCCGATGACGGGCCCTGCCGTTCTACGAGGAGTTTTCATGAAAAAAATGCGCTTGCTGGCTACCGCCGCACTGATCGCCGCCGCCCCATTCGTCACCACCACCGCCATGGCCCAGAACCACTCCAACAACTCCAAGGCCGCCGATACCGGCCCCACGCTGACGCTTGACGCCGAAGCAACGACCCGTGTGCCAGAAGACACCGCATGGGCGCAGTTCAGCGTGGAGAAGGAGTCAAAAGACCAGGCGCAGGCACAACAGCTGGGCAAAACCGCACTGGCCGATGTGCTCGCCACGGTGAAGAAATCGCCGTCGCTGCAGGTCACCACCGAGAACCTGTTCACCACGCCGGTCTACAACAAGGACGGCAAGATCTCCAGCTGGCGCACCAACTTCAACGTGCAGATCGAATCGACCGACACCGCCCAGGTCGGCCAGACCATGGCTGCCCTGATGGACAAGGCGCGGCTGGCAGGCTCCGGCTTTCGCCTGTCGGACGCTGCCCGTAGAAAAGCGCAGGATCAGTTGATTGCCGACGCCGTCAAAGCCTTTGAGGCCAAGGCCAAGGTCACGGCAAGCGCCATGGGGTTTGCGCGCTATGAATATGGCAACATCAACCTGAACCAGAGCGGCACCAGCCAGCCGATGATGCGTGCCAACCGCGGCTATGCCATGTCCAAATCGGCGGATGCCAGCGAACCCGTAGGCCTGGAAGCCGGCTACACCACGGTATCGGTCACCCTGTCCGGTTCCGTCAAGCTGATCAAATAAGCTTTGCGCGCAGCCTGTACGGCGCTACAGGCTGCGCGACAGAATCAGCGCCACGCCCGCAACCGTCAATACGGCGCCAAGGCAAGCCCCCAAAGTGGGCGCCACGCGGGTCTTCCACCACAGCAACGGCAGCAGCAGAATCGGTGAAATCGACGACAGCATGCCCACCAGGCCCGCGCTACCGTATTTGAGCGCGGCCAGGATCAGAGTCATGCCCAGCGCCATCGACAAGAAGGCGCTGCCCGCTACCAGAGCCCAGTCGCGCTGTACCATGGGCGCCTGCAAACGGGCAGGCTGCCAGCGCGCCACCAGCAGCAATGCATGAAAGCCAAAACCTGCCGCCATGCGGATGGCTGAAGCAGCCACCGGATCGACCTGCGGCCCCATTACCGGCTTGACCACCAAGGTGCCCAAGGCCTGCCCCAGCGCAGCCAACAGGCCCAGGCCCACACCCACCGCCAGGCGGCCACGCGTGGCCTCCCACTCCGTAGCGCTGCCTGCGCGCGAGCCAAAGGCAATCGCCGTCATCACCCCTCCTACCAGCAGGGCGCAGCCCACCATGGCAGTGCCGCCCATGCGCTCGCCCAGAAACAGCGCAGCCAGCACGGCAGACATCATCGAGTGCGTGGCAAACAGAATGCCCGAGCGGCGAGGCCCGAGCCGGTTCATGCAGGCGAAAAGCACCGTGTCGCCAATAAAAATGCCGATGAAGCCCGAAAGTACCAGCACCGCAATCAAGGTGGGATTGAGCGTGCCCCAGCTACCCGCAATGGTGGCCCAGCCGCCCAGCATGACACTGGCAAACACCATGCGCCAGCGCGTAAAGGCAAATGCGCCCATCTTGCGCGAGACCGGCGCAGAAAAAAGCGCAGCCATCGCCCAGCAGGCAGCGGCCAGCACGGCCAGGAATTCAGGAGGGAAAGGGAGATGAGACACGGTAGATCAGCGAAAACCGCAGCAAGCGCACACGCTGTCCCGCAAATGCTGCACAGCCCATGCCAATGGCGCTAGGATGCGTGGCGAAGCTGGCATCCTCCTTGCAAAATGGCAAGGACGCGCCATTGTAGGTCTGCCGCCGCAGGCTGGCAGTGCCACCAAGACACCTAGAGGACGATCCATGAGCAAGAAACAACGTATCGCCGTACTGGCTGGCGACGGCATCGGCAAGGAAGTGATGCCCGAAGGGATCCGTGTGCTGGAAGCTGCAGCCAAACGCTTTGACCTGCCGCTGGAGATGCAGCATTTCGACTGGGCGCACTGCGACTACTTTGCCCAGCACGGCCAGATGATGCCCGACGACTGGAAAGCCCACTTGCAAGGCTTCGATGCCATTCTGTTCGGCGCCGTGGGCTGGCCCGCCACCGTGCCCGACCACGTATCGCTGTGGGGTTCGCTGCTCAAGTTCCGCCGCGAGTTCGACCAGTACATCAACCTGCGCCCGGTACGCCTGTTTGATGGCGTGCCCTGCCCGCTGGCTGGCCGCAAGCCGGGCGACATCGACTACTACGTGGTGCGCGAGAACACCGAAGGCGAGTACACCGCGCTGGGCGGCATCATGTTCGAAGGTACGGACCGCGAAATGGTGCTGCAGGAGGCCGTGTTCACCCGCAAGGGCGCAGACCGCCTGCTCAAGTTCGCATTCGACCTGGCCCAGAGCCGCAGCAAGAAGCATGTGACCCTCGCCACCAAGTCCAATGGCATTGCCATCAGCATGCCCTGGTGGGACAAGTGCGCCGAAGCCATGGCCAAAAACTACCCCGATGTGGTGCTGGACAAGCAGCACATCGATATCCTCACCGCCCGCTTTGTGCTGCAGCCCGGCCGCTTTGACGTGGTGGCGGCCACCAACCTGTTTGGCGATATCCTCTCCGATCTGGGCCCCGCCACCACCGGCACGATTGGCCTGGCACCGTCGGCCAACCTGAACCCCGAGCGCAACTTCCCCTCGCTGTTCGAGCCCGTGCATGGCTCCGCACCCGATATCTATGGCCAGAAGATTGCCAACCCCATTGCCATGGTCTGGTCGGTGGCGCTGATGCTGGATTTTCTGGGCAACGGCCAGGGCGCGTGGCGGCAGGCACACGATGCCATCGTCGACGCGGTCAGCCAGACCATTCTGAGCGGCCCCCGAACGCCCGATTTGGGCGGACAGGCCAAGACAGACGATGTGGGCCAGGCCATTGCGCAATTGCTGGCCTGAGCGCCTGGCAGGGCTGCGCGCAGCCACTGCGCTGGCAGCCTTGCTGGCATGCACGCCCCAGGTACAGGCGCGGGGCTACACGCCGCAGGGCAGTTGTGGCGGCTACGAGCGCGTGAGCATCGGCAGCCCGGCAGGAACCTGCGTGGCCTTGGTGGCCGATGAACGCGATAGCCTGCGCGCACCGCGCCGGGTGCTGGAGATCAGCCCAGGCCGCCTGTGGATCATCGATATGGGCAGCTGGGTGCCCCACCAGGGGCGGCTGCTGGAGATAACGCTACCTGCGCGGCCCACTGCCACACCCTTGCAACGCCCGCAGGTCAAAGTGCTGGCAGATAAGCTGGATCGGCCCCTGGCACTGGTGCGCGGCCCCGATGCGCAGATCTACATCGGTGAGGCGGGCCGCATCTGGCGCACGCCGGTGCCCGCAGCAGGCCAGCCGGTACAGCCGCAGACGGTGCTGGACGCATTGCCCAACGACGGAGCCCACCCGCTCAAGGAAATCACGTTCGGGCCGGATGGCAGCCTGTATGTCAACATGGGCTCGGTCACCGACCGCTGCCAGGGCGAGCAAGGCGAGCTTGCCTATCCGTGTCCCGAGCGGGAGGCCATGCAGTTCCGTGGCGCGGTCTGGCGTGCGGTTCTGCACAACCCGCCAGTACCTGGGCAGCCGCCAGTGCAGCAATTTGCACCTTTTGCACTTGGCCTGCGCAATTCGGTGGCGCTTGCCACGCTGCCCGATGGCCCGGCCGCAGGCAGCCTATGGCAAGGCGAAAACAATATCGACTACCGCGACAAAAATGAACCGCCGGAAGAGCTGAACGAGCTGGTCGCGGGCGCAGACTACGGTTGGCCCTACTGCGTGGGCCAGCAGCGCGTGGCGCGCGGCTATGACAAGCGCGTCCAGTGTGCGTCCACCAAGGCACCCCGCATGCTGTGGCCTGCGCACACGGCGCCGCTGCATTTGCTCGCCACGCCCGCAGCCAGTCCTTTTCAAGGCCAGTTGCTGGTGGCCTGGCACGGCCCGCAGGGCCATCGGGTGGTGGGCTTTGCGCGCCAGAAGGACGGCAAGCCAGGCGGAAAACCGGTGGAATGGCTGACCGGATGGACGGCAGACGGAAACATGCGCCCGCTAGGCCGCCCCACCGGCCTCGCGCTGAACCACCTGGGGCAATTGATGGTGGTGGAAGACTACAACCGCACGCTGCTGATGCTGTTGCCCGACACCACGCCCCAAGCCATTCACAAGCGCTGAACCGCAACCAACCATGCCGCGTGGGCGACATCCAGCCGCCCCACATGCTTGCTGATCCTGAGCCCCGGCCTATCATCTGCAGTTATCCATCCCTGCTGCACAGGCCCGCCTTAGGGCGCCCTGCAGCCACCGCGACATGACAGCAGCACTCCCCTCTTCAGTGCCCCCGGGCCCTACCCCGCCGCCCGGCCTTTACTTCGGCTGGGTGATCGTCGCGGCTTCCACCATCCTCACGCTGCTCACGGTCGGCATGCGCATGGGCATTGGCCCGTTCATGCTGCCTATGTCGGAGGATCTGGGCTTCAGCCGCAGCCTGCTCTCGTCCATCGTGGCAGTCGGCATGCTCTGCTATGGCCTGGGCATGCCAGCGGCAGGCTGGCTGGTGGCGCGCAAGGGCACGCGCACCGTTTTGCTGACAGGCACCGCCATTGTCGTGCTCGCCTGCCTCTGGACGGTGAACGCCCGCACGCCATGGAGCTTTTTCTGGGCCTATGGCGTCGCGCTGTCGCTTGGGCTGGCCTTTACCAGCCCGGTGGCAGTCACACCCATGATCAGCCGCTGGTTCACGCGCCAGCGTGGCATGGCACTGTTTTTTCTGTCAACGGGCTCGATGGCGGGCATCGCGGTGATGACACCCGTCTTCACCACCACCATCGGCCTTTGGGGCTGGCAGCGCACCCTGCTGGGGTTTGCGGTGGTGTTTGCACTCATCATCGGCGCCATGGCTCTATGGATCGTGCGCGACGATGCACCCGAAAATACCGATCTGTCTGCTGCGCAAATTGAACAAAACCGGCAAACAACGCCCACCCATCAAGCGCCAGCAGCTACGAAATCAGAAGCAATCAGCTTTACACAGGCTATCGCAACCGCACCGTTCTGGCAGATATTCCTGGGCCTGTTTGCCTGCGGCTTCAGCATGAACCTGCTGGGCACCCACGGCATGCCCATGCTGATGGACCATGGCTTTGACGCGGGCAGCAGCGCGGGGGGCATCGGTCTCATCGGTTTTGTGGCGATCTTCAGCACCCTGGCGCTGGGCAAGCTCTCTGACATGGTGCCGCGCCGCTACATCCTTGCCGTCATCTACCTGGTACGCGGCCTGGGCTTTGTGGGCCTGGTGGCAGTCGTTCACCACTGGCAGCTGTATGCAGTGGCTGCCATCGGCGGCATTGTCTGGGCTGGCTCGATTGCCGCCTCATCTGCCATTCTGGGCGATCTGTATGGCATCAAGCTGGTAGGCCTGCTGTACGGATGGGCCTACCTGGGCCACCAGATCGGCGCCATGATCAGCAGCTGGCTTGGCGGCTGGGCATTCGAGCAATTTGGCACGCACTGGATTGCCTTTGGGGCGGCTGCCGTGTTGTTGCTCGTTGCGGCGTGCGTCTCGCTGCTGCTGCCAACCAAGCTCCAGCCATGAAAAATACCCGCTGATGCGGGTATTCTGGTGCGCCAAGGCTGGCGGCAGCAGGCCAAGTGGGGAACGCTCTCTGGCGGGACCCTATCCTCGTGGCAACTGCGGCGGCTTGACCAGATCGTCCAGCGACAGGCCCCTCTCGCGCAGCAGGCTCTCCAGCAAGGGCTTGAGCTGGCCCAGGCTTTCATCCACGGCTTCGCGGACGGTGTCCACCACCACTTGCGTGCCGCGTTCGATCTCGATGTTGAGGCCGTCGCCCACACGCTTGGCTTCGAACACCGTCATGCGGCGGGTTTCGGGGATGAGCCAGACCTCGAACCAGCCTTCCTGGCGGTTCACCTCGGCAACCGTCAGGCTGGCGCCGTTGATGGCGATATAGCCCTTGGCAAACACGTAGCGGCGAAAGGCTTCGGGCACGGCCACGCGCATCACGTAGTTGTTGTCGAACTCGCGGATCGCAGCCAGGGTTCCGGTGAAATCCACATGGCCGGACAGCGGGTGGCCGCCAATCTCGGCACCGTCCTTGGCGGCGCGCTCCACATTGACGAACGAGCCTACCTGCAACTGGCCCAGGGTGGTGATGTTCAGGCTTTGCAGCATCACATCAAACCGTGCATGCTGCGCGTCCACCAGCTCGGTCACTGTCAGGCATACGCCATCGTGCGATACGCTCGCGCCAATGGCCAGATCCTGGCAAAAACCTGGAGGAAAGGCAACCGTGAACGTGCGCAGGCCGGGCTGGTCGTCAATGGCACCAATGGTGGCAACCGCCTGAATGATCCCAGTGAACATCAGGAACCTGCCACCTTCATCTTGCCAACAAGAATGCTGCCCAGGGTCTTGGAGCCCGCGCAGTACTCATCGGCACCCACAGCCAGAGTGTCCTTGAACATGTCCTTCAAGTTGCCAGCAATCGTGATTTCCTGCACGGGAAAGGCAATCTGCCCATTCTCGACCCAGAAGCCGCTGGCGCCGCGCGAGTAATCACCTGTGACCGGGTTCACGCCTTGGCCCATGAGTTCGATCACGAAAAGACCCGTACCCAGCTTTTGCAGCATGGCGGCAAGATCGTCAGTTGGCCGCGTCTTGGAGGAATAGAAGTGCAGGTTGTGCGCACCGCCTGCGTTGCCCGTGGTCTTCATGCTCAGCTTGCGGGCCGAGTAGGTGGACAGGAAATAGCCATTGACCTTGCCGTCTTCCACCACATGGCGCTTGCTGACACGCACGCCTTCGTCGTCGAACGGCGCACTGCCCTTTCCGCCAATGAGGAAGGGATCCTCCACCAGCTGGATGTGCTTGGGGAATACCTTTTTGCCCAAGGAACCCAGCAGGAAGGAGCTGCGGCGGTACAGCGCGCCACCGCTGATGGCCTGCACCAGCGAACCCACGAGGCCCGCGGCCAGCGGCGCGTCGAACAGCACTGGGCATTCGGTGGTCGGAATCTTGCGTGCATTGAGGCGCGACAAGGCGCGCTCTGCGGCGTAGCGCCCGACGACAGCCGGGTCGGCCAGATCTTGCGCGCGGCGCATGCTGCTGTACCAGGCATCGCGCTGCATGTCAGCACCCTTGCCCGCTATGGGAGCCACCGAGATACTGTGGCGTGAGCTGGCGTAGCCGCCGGCAAAGCCGTTGGTATGCGCACTGTAGAAATGGCTTTGCTGGGCTGATACGCCAGCGCCCTCGCTATTGGTGATGCGCTTGTCGGTGGCAAAGGCGGCCGCTTCGCACTGCAGCGCCAATTGTGCGGCTGCCTCGCTGTCAATAGCCCACGGATGGAACAGGTCAAGTTCGCGTTGCTCGGCTGCTGGCACAATATCGGCTGCATCGGGCAGGCCAGCAACCGGGTCTTCGGCCGTGAAACGGGCGATGTCATAGGCTGCTTGCACCGTGCGCTTTACCGCTTCGGTCGAAAAATCCGAGGTGCTGGCATTGCCTCGGCGTTTGCCGATATACACCGTCACACCCAGCGACTTGTCGCGGTTGCGCTCCACCGTCTCCAGTTCGCCCTTGCGCACGCTGACCGACAGGCCTGCGCCTTCGGAGGCATCTGCTCCGGCGTCGGTGGCACCCAGTGTTTTGGCATGCGACAGCGCCTGCTCGACAAGGTCTTTGAAAAATGCGCGGCTGTAACTGAAGCCGGTTGCGGCCTGGGCATCGCCCTGGCTGTTGGAGCTGGATACGGTTTTTTTCATACTGCCCGCTATGATACTGATAACCGCCATTGCCCTGGCACTGAGATGGGCTGAACGACCTGCGCAACCAGCGTGCGCAGCAGAGGCAATGGCCCGTTCAGCTCCTCCCTGCCGGGCTGTGGCCTTTTGAACAAAAGCATAACCATGTCACGCAAACCCAAAAAAGGCTATTTCGTTCGCGGCAAGTTCGTGGCCGAAGGCAGCGAACTCGATATCGAGCTGAAGGCCGAACTCAAAGGCACGACCGAATCGAGCAAGTCCGATCTGAAGAAAGAAATGGACGCCCTGCAGGACCTGGGCAAGGAACTGCTCACGCTGCGCAGCGATCTCTTCAACCGCCTGCAACTACCCGAGATTCTGGTGAACGCGCTGGCCGAAGCCAAGCGCATCACCAACTTCGAAGGCAAGCGCCGCCAGATGCAGTTCGTTGGCAAGCTGATGCGCAGGCTCGACGAAGGCGAGGTGGCCGCCATCAACGCCGCGCTCACAGAGCAGAAAGAAGGCTCCGGCATTGAAAAAGCCCTGCTGCATGCCTCGGAACAGTGGCGCGACCGCATGATTGCAGACGACGATGCCGTGGCGCAATGGATCAACGAGGCGCCGCAGACCGATATCCAGCAGTTGCGTTCGCTGGTACGCCAGGCGCGCAAGGATATGCCCGGCGCCCACGATGCCAACGTGCAGGAATCCACCGGCCAGGCCGCCCGCAAAGGCCGCGCGTACCGCGAGCTGTTCCAGCTGGTGCGGGACCATGTGATGGCCGCCCACGCAGCACGCGTGCAGGCATCCGCGGCAGATGACGACGCCAGCGACGAGGATTGAGAGAAAAAAGCCCCTGGCGCATGGTGGGTGCGCGCAATCAGCTATCAAAATATGAGTATTGCATACGACTCCGTCAAAATCGGCATTGTCTCGATCAGCGACCGCGCCAGCAGTGGTGTGTATGAGGACAAAGGCCTGCCCGCCCTGCAGGATTGGCTGGGCCGTGCGCTGCACAACCCGGTGGCCTACGAGGCCCGCCTGATTGCCGACGAACAGGCGCTGATCAGCCAGACCTTGATCGAACTGGTGAATGCAGGCTGCAGCCTGGTGCTGACCACAGGCGGCACCGGCCCGGCGCTGCGCGATGTGACGCCCGAAGCCACCCTGGCCGTGGCTGACAAGGAAATGCCTGGTTTTGGCGAGCAAATGCGCCAGATCAGCCTGCGCTTCGTGCCCACGGCCATCCTGTCGCGCCAGGTCGCCGTCATACGCGGCCAATGCCTGATCATCAACCTGCCCGGTCAGCCCAAGGCAATTGCAGAAACGCTGGAGGGCCTGAAGGATGCCGAGGGAACGCAGCTCGTGCCAGGCATTTTTGCCGCCGTGCCTTACTGCGTCGACCTGATTGGCGGCCCCTATCTGGAAACGCAAGACGCGGTGTGCAAGGCCTTTCGGCCTAAGAACGCAGTCCGCGCCCCTCGCAACTAAATCCGGCTACGCCTCACCCGACTGCGGCAAGAAAAACCCGCCAGGGCTTTGAGCAACTGGCGGGTGTGAGCCATCTGTGAGCCATTTCAACGCAGCGATCAGGCCTGAGCCTTGCGTTTGCGGCGCCAGGCTAGCATACCAATGCTGCCCGACAACAGTGCCAAAGCCGCCTGACCCAGGGCCGGAACCGGCGTGGCCTGCGCCGATGGCGTACCAGGGTCTCCCGCCACCACAGCAACACCGCCCGGATCGCGGATCACACCGTCGGCCACCAGGTCGTCATCGCCCAATTGGCCGTCCGTCAGGTTCAGCACCACCTTGTTGCCGTTGATGGTGGCGTTGGGGTACGCATACCAGTGGTCCTTCTGGTTGTCTGCCGTCTTGCCAAACTTGTAGTACCTGGCGTTTGCGGGCAGCGTCTCGGGATAGGTCAACTCCACCGTGGCGCTTTGCCCTGCCTGTCCACCCGTGAGCTGCAGGCTCACCAGGCCAAACGGAAAGCTCACGCCTTGAGGCGGCTGTGAAGCAGCGCTAACTGCTACCGGCTTGCCCGCATCAAACGCCCACAGACCGGAGCCACCACCACTGACGCTGGCCTGCACATCACCCGCCTTGCCAACTGGTGCCAGGGAAGCCGTTGCAGGCTTGGCAGCGAAATCAAACTGAAGCTGGCACTGGCCGGTAAGCGTGCCCGTAGTGTAGGTGGAGCGATCCGCATTCCAGCTGCCTGCGGGGCAATTGCTGCTTGCGGCCAGCCCCAGCAGTTGGTAGCCCGGCTGCGGCACTACCGTGCAGCTGCTGGTCTGGCCCGGTACGGCGCTGGAGCACGCAACGCTGCCCGCCGATGCCACGTTGGGCACGCCCACCACGCCATGGCTGCCATCGCCAACAATCAGTGTTACAGGCTTGCCCAGGATCACGTAGCTGTAGTTGGCATCCATCTTGTGGCGGTAGCCGGGCATGACGATGGCCGTGCCAGCCGTGCTGAAGCTCAGCGTGCCGCCGTTGTCCTGTGCCACAGCGGCAGTGCCTCCCAGGTACACCAGCTCGTTGGCCACTGCAGCCTTTTTGTCCTGCAGTTGCGTGAGCAGATCAACCTCCAGATTCACTGGCGTGTTGAGTGCCAGCACGCCTTGCTGGGGCTTGGCAGAAATATCGACCGGAAAGTCGCTGGCCAGATAGGCGTGGTCGGTGGTGATGCCGTGGGTGCCCCAACTGTAGTACTTGTAGAAATCTGCGGGCGTATTCACCGTCCACGGCCAGAATGTGACGCCGCGATGCTTGGCCGCCTCCATGGTGCGCTGGCTGATGGCGCCATAGCTGGGGTTGAAGGTAGAGGAATTGGCCTGTGTGGCTTCCAGCACGTTGCGCACGCTGTTGGTCACATCGGCGCTCTCGGCAATGCTGTTGAGAAAGCCGCCGGTCAACTCCGGCATCTGCTCGGCACTGCGCTTGAGCTGGTCGCTGCTGAACGAAATGGCAACCGATTGGTCGGCCACGCCCTCTTGCTCCATCTCCTTCTTGAGCTGGGCAATGATGCGCGGGTTGGCACTCTTGAGCTCGATCACATGGGTGATGGGCTTGTCCTTGAAGGTCTGGAAATACTCGCGCATGGTGGGCACCTGGTAGCCCTTGCCCTTGGTGCGCAAGGCTTTGACCTGATCGAGGCTCATGCCTTCGACAGCGCCGGTGCCGGTCGTGGTGCGGTTGACCGTGTCGTCATGCATGATGACAAGGTGGTCATCGGTGGTGATGTAGATATCGTTTTCCACAGCATCGGCCCCGGCGGCCACGGCGGCTCTCGCGCTTTCCAGCGTGTTTTCGTCTTCACGGCTGGGCATGCCGCGGTGGCCGATCACGAGCGGCTTGCGCAGCAGGGTATTGGCAGGCAGCTTGCGCAGCACCTCCGCATAGGCAGCGCTGTTGGCCGACACCACGCCGTTGACGCCACTGGTCAGGATGCGTGCCGCCTGCTCGGGCGTATCCGCTTCGGCACTTGTCCATACCGTGATCAGCAGGCGCTGCAGGCGGGCCACGAAGTCACGGTGGCTCAGGTTCGCGGGCAGGATGGCGATCTTGGCGCCTGCACGGTTGGTGTCGCCGGAGATCGTGAGCAGGTCCTGGGTCGATGTGCCCAGGTTGCGCTGGCTGAAATCCACAGCCGTGCGCACCTTGGGCAGCGCTACGCGCGCCTGTTTGAGCAGTGCCACATCGCCAGACAGCAGCGTGACATCGGCCAGGTTGTGTACATCGTTGGAGAAAGCCACCAGCGCATGCACCGTGGCCGCATCGTCAATACGCAGCAGCGGTATGGTGTTGCGCGCAGCTTGCTCGTAGTGCGCCTTGAGGGTGCCCACCACGGCGCCATTGGCGTCCTTGAGGTTGAGCGCGCTGTCCAAACTCAGCAAGCTCGTGCTGACGCCCGTTCCGTCCAGCGCCACGCCCGCATGGGCCGCCTGCACCAGCGTCGGCGCCATGGCAGCCAGCGTGCCGGTGTCCTGTACGGTGACAGGCATGTCAAGATCAGGCAAAGGGGTCAGCTGTTCGGTCACCTTCAGGCTCTTGACGCGCATGACCAGCCCCGCAGTCTGCATGCCGATACCGCCTTGGGTCAGGCCAGATGTGATGACGACATCGTGCAACAAGACTCCATTGAGGTATTGCCGAACACGGTTCCCATGTACCACCACGCTGGCAATATAGGTCTTGTTCTTGTCGATGGCTTCGGTAAAAGCCTTGGTGCTGGTCACCGACCATGCACCCGCCTTGCGGAACGCGAATTCAGTCCCATTGCTGGCAGTGGCGTTCTGTCGCATCGCGAACTGGTGATAGGGTTCATAGGCGTAGGTTCCGCTCTCTGCAGAACTGCGGTACATCACACTGCCCCAGCGGGTGTTGCTGTTCACCTTGTCGAAGGTGAATTCCATGTCGACGCGGTAGTTGGACAGCTTTTCCAGCTCCACCGGCAGCATGACGGCCGTCATTGCGGTGTCGTTGGCGGTGCCGTCGATCAGCAGGTTGCCGGTTGTCGCGTCAATGGAGGCCTTGCCTTTGTTCCATCCAGGCGTGCGCCAGCCAATAGGCAGGCCGGTTGCAGTCTTGTCGTTGAATACCTTGTCGACATAGACCTGTCCTTGTGGATCGGCTTTGGCCAGCCTGGCCTCCAGCGCCTGCAGAGGCTGCATGCTTGCAACCACAGCGCTTTCAGCGGCAAGTGTGGTTTGAAAGGGCAATGTCAGCAATGTTGCCATTGCTGCCACAAGAGGTAGGCGTCGCATAGTATCCCCAAAAGAAAGGCGAGAGTTTTGCAACAATCAATGACACGGTCATGAAAAAAGCATGCACCTTTCCTATGGCAAACGGCCGCGTCTTCTTCAACACATCCTCTGCTATCTGCACAAAAATTAAAAACATACAGGTTATCAATATTCAGACGACGTAACCTGGGCGACATGAAACGGCAGGTGCAACGGTTTTCACTATCACGCACCAGAAGCAATGCTTCTAGCATGCATGCAGACACCTATCCACTCCAACCAATTACAAAGGAGCCTTTCATGTTCAAGCCCTCGTTCCCAGTTCTGAGCCCCGTCATGGCAGCCTGCGCGTTGGCATGCGGTCTGCTGGCCAGCCCGGCCCACGCCCAGGACAAGGTTCGCCTGGGATTCCTGACCGATATGTCCAGCCAGTACGCCGACGGCGACGGCAAGGGCGGTGCCACAGCGATCCAGATGGCCATTGACGATTTCGGTGGCAAGCTGCTGGGCAAGCCGATTGAGTTGATCGCTGCAGATCACCAGAACAAGGCGGATATTGCCTCCACCAAATCACGCGAATGGGTGGACACGCAGGGCGTGCAGTTGCTGATTGCCGGCACCAACACCGCCACGGCACTTGCCATGGGCCAGGTGGCCAACGAGAAAAAACGCGTGCTGCTCATCAATGGTGCGTATTCCTCGGGTATCACCGGTGCCAACTGCTCGCCGTACTGGGTGCACTACAACTCCGACACCACAGCCATTGCACGGGGCACGGGCAAGGCCGTGGCAGAGCAAGGCGGCAAGAGCTGGGCCCTGCTGGTGTCCGACTACACCTTTGGTCACACGCTGGAAAACGACATCACCAAGGTCATCACCGCCAACGGCGGGCAGGTACTCAAATCAGTTCGCGCACCTTTTCATGCCAACGACTTTTCGTCCTACCTGATGCAGGTGCAGTCCAGCAAGGCGCAGATTCTGGGCCTCGCCAATGCGGGTGGCGATTTCATGAATTCGCTCAAGGCCGCGCGCGAGTTTGGCGTCACCCCCAAGATGAAACCGGTGGCGCTGATGGTGTTTGCCAACGAAGTAGAAAGCCTGGGGCTCAAACTTGCCGGTGGCCTGATGTTCACCGACAGCTGGTTCTGGGACCGGACCCCTGAGGCACGCAAATGGACTGACCGCTTCTATGCCAAGACCGGCAAGATGCCAACTTCGCTGCACGCATCTGACTACTCCTCTGCCATGAACTATTTCAAGGCCGTGGAAAAGGCCCAGACGCTGGATGCCGACAAGGTGATGGCCACGCTCAAATCCATGGAGCTGAACGACATGTTTGGCAAGGGCAAGATCCAGCCCAATGGCCGCTATGTGCACGACATGTACCTGCTGCAGGTGAAGACGCCCGAAGAATCCAAGGCCAAGCACGACTCGTTCAAGCTGATCAAGGAGCTGCCCGGCGACACCCTGTTTGCCAGCAAGGAAGAGGCCAACTGCCCTATCTGGAAGTAAACCCGGCCAACCGCAGGCCCATACAGCACAAAAAACACAAAAGCCGCAAGAAACCCTTGCGGCTTTTTGCTATGAAAATTTAAGTGATAGCGCGCTACGGACAAGCGCCAGCAGCCACTTTCACTGCAAACAGCTCATTCAAAGCCCCGCATCTGCGCCCACTCGGCAAACGGCGCACGATCGGCGCGCAATGTATTGATCGGCGCCAGCGTGTCTTCATAGCCCAGTGCCACACCGTAGGCAACGCGGTAAGGCTCAGGGGCCTTGAGTACCCGCTCCACCGTATTGCCATAGCGGCGCCAAAAGCCTTGGGCACAGGTGGCCATGCCGCGCTCGGTGGCCAGCAGCATGAGCGATTGCAGGTAGATGCCCAGATCCACCCACTGCGCATAGCCCATGCGCTCGTCTGCAAACACCAGAATACCCACCGGCGCCCCAAAGAACTGGCCATTCCTGGCCAGTTGCTCCAGGCGTGCCGCCTTGTTCTCGCGCGGGATGGCAATGGTTTTGTACAAATCTTCGCCGTTCTTGAAGCGGCGGCTGCGGTACGGCTCCCACAGGTTGGGCGGATACGACAGGTTGCTGACCTGCTCCTCATCGGGCTGCGCCGCAGCAATAGCATCCGTGAGCTGCGTCAAGGCCGCCCCCGCCAGCGCCACCACACGCCAGGGCTGTAGGTTGCCTCCGGATGCGGCCTGCGCGGCATCACTCATCAGGCTGTGCACCTGGTCTGCCGTAGGGGCCTTGGGTAAAAACGCGCGCACCGAGCGGCGCTCTTTCATGGCTTGAGAGACATTCATGGCTGGGTCTTTCTTGGATGAAAATCGCAGGCGATAGGCCGTCACTGCAGGCAAGTTTAGTGCAGTGCAGCAAATAGGTCTGACACTTTCGTTGCAAGATACAGGTGAGTCACTTGTGGAGGCGCTACGCTGAAACCCCAGGGCCCCTCTGCAAACCGCCTTTGTAGAGGCCCTCATTGCCGGACTCTTGCCATGCACATCACTGCCATCCAATCCGACATCACAAGCTTGCAGGTGGATGCCATCGTCAATGCCGCCAACTCATCGCTGCTGGGCGGCGGTGGGGTCGATGGCGCCATTCACCAGGCCGCCGGGCCCGAGCTGCTGCACGAATGCCGATTGCTGGGCGGCTGCAAAACGGGTGACGCCAAGATCACGGGTGGCTACCGGTTGCCTGCCAAACACATCATCCACACCGTAGGGCCTGTGTGGCGCAATGGCGAAAACGATGAAGCATCAATGCTTGCGGCATGCTACCGGCACTCGTTGACCTTGGCCGAAAGCGTGGGTGCACAGGCCATCGCCTTCCCCAGCATCAGCACCGGCATCTATGGCTACCCCATTGCACTTGCGGCGCGCATCGCCGTGGCAACCGTCAAGGCATGTGCAGGAAACGCACCCGGCGTTCAGTCTGTGGTGTTCTGCTGCTTTTCGGCCAACGACCTGGAGATGTATGGGCAGGTGCTGCGTGAGCTGGCAGACTGAAGCTAACGGCCTCTTCAAGTAGTTGCTACCTAATAAATAGCGGCCAGCGCTTTGTGGATTGGCGCTGGCCGCTATTTTCGTCTCTATCTCACACGGTTCAACGCGCTGTCGTATCCGATGCGATCGGAATGTAGAACTCGCCGCCCGTGCGGTTGAACTCTTCCGCCTTGGCCTGCATGCCCACCGAGATGCCCTGCTCCGCGGCCACACCTTGCGATTTGGCGAAATCGCGCACTTCCTGGGTGATCTTCATCGAGCAGAACTTGGGCCCGCACATGCTGCAGAAGTGCGCCACCTTGGCGCTGTCCTTGGGCAGCGTCTCGTCATGGAACGCACGCGCTGTGTCGGGATCCAGACCCAGGTTGAACTGGTCCTCCCAGCGGAAATCGAAGCGCGCCTGGGAGAGCGCATCGTCGCGCGAGCGTGCGCCCGGATGACCCTTGGCAACGTCAGCCGCGTGCGCTGCGATCTTGTAGGCAATGATGCCTTGCTTGACGTCGTCACGATCGGGCAGGCCCAGGTGTTCCTTGGGCGTCACATAGCACAGCATGGCGGTGCCGAACCAGCCGATCATGGCTGCACCGATGGCGCTGGCGATATGGTCGTAACCGGGGGCGATGTCGATGGTCAGCGGCCCCAGGGTGTAGAACGGCGCCTCGTGGCAGTGCTTGAGTTGCTCGGTCATGTTGGCCTGGATCATGTGCATGGGCACGTGGCCAGGGCCCTCGATCATGGTCTGCACATCGTGCTTCCATGCGATCTGGGTCAGCTCACCCAGCGTCTTGAGTTCGGCAAACTGCGCCTCATCATTGGCATCGGACGCGCAGCCCGGGCGCAGGCCATCGCCCAGCGAGAAGCTCACGTCGTACTGCTTCATGATGTCGCAGATATCCTCGAAGTGCTCGTACAGGAAGCTCTCGCGGTGGTGTGCCATGCACCACTTGGCCATGATGGAGCCGCCGCGCGAGACGATGCCGGTGCGGCGCTGGGCCGTGAGGTGGATGTATGCGAGGCGCACGCCTGCGTGGATGGTGAAGTAGTCCACGCCTTGCTCGGCCTGCTCGACCAGCGTGTCGCGGAAGATTTCCCAGGTCAGGTCCTCGGCAATGCCACCCACCTTTTCCAGCGCCTGGTAGATGGGCACGGTGCCAATGGGCACGGGCGAATTGCGGATGATCCAGTCGCGCGTGGTGTGGATGTTCTTGCCGGTAGACAGATCCATCACGTTGTCGGCGCCCCAGCGAATGGCCCAGACCAGCTTTTCGACCTCTTCCTCGATGCTGGATGTGACAGCCGAGTTGCCGATGTTGGCGTTGATCTTGACCTTGAAATTGCGCCCGATGGCCATGGGCTCGATCTCGGGGTGGTTGATGTTGGCCGGAATGATGGCGCGGCCGCGCGCCACTTCGTCACGTACGAACTCGGGCGTGATGATCTTCGGAATCGCGGCGCCCAGGCTGTTGCCGGCCAGGCGCGCTTCGCGTGCAGCATCTTGCTGGTACGCGGCCATCCACTCGCGGCGGCCATTCTCGCGCAAGGCTACATACTCCATCTCGGGCGTGATGATGCCCTTGCGCGCATAGTGCATCTGGGTGACGTTGCCACCGCTCTTGGCCCGGCGTGGCTGGCGCTGCAGCGCGGCTGCCTCGGCCCGCAGTTGGGCCACGCGCGCATCCTCCTCGCCGCGCTTGCCACCATCGTCCAGCGCCACGCGCAGGCGGCCGGCATAGTATTCGCTGTCGCCACGCGATTCGATCCAGCTGCCACGCACGCTGGGCAGGCCGCTGCGCACATCGATCACCGCCGACGGATCGGTGTACGGCCCCGAGGTGTCATACACGCTGACCTGCTCGCCATTGGTGAGTGCGATGTCGCGCACGGGCACACGCAACTCCGGGTGGATGGCGCCATTGAGATGGCTTTTGGTGGATGCCGGAAAAGGCTGACGGGATTGGGCCAGCAACTGGGCAAAGCGGGCTGCATCAGGGGCGTTGCCAGCGGCGGGAGTGAAGATCGAATCGGGGGCGTTCATTGCAGTCTCCAAAAAGCGTATGAAGTTCATCAAACGCTCCGTGGAGTGCTGGGCCCGCTCTGATCTGGTGGTGACGGCTTTGGTGCCGCCACCATCCTGCACCGGGGGAGCCTTTTGCACTGACTGGCCAATGCTGAGGCTCCCTCTGGAATCTGCCGACTCCAGCCTAGGCCGTTGCGCCCCGAAAGTTCGCCCTAAAAAGACAAAACCCCAGTGCGCGAGGCGCCTGGGGTGTGCTGTGCCCATGGATGGATGCCCCGCATCCTCTTGTCCAAGGGCCCTGCGTCAGGGTCCCGCTCTTCTTCCGCCGGTATGAACCGGATCAAGTTCGTCGGGTTCGCTAATCAGCAGTCTTGCAACTGCCTTTCGCATCTCAGCGCTTTCGCACACCCCGGAGCTGCATGCAGTATAGCCGGTTCCCGCCGTACTGCGCCAGCCCTTCGCCCTCATTGCGTACACCAGCCCCATTCGCGCAGATCCATGCTGGGGTGGCCCTGTTTTGGTGCTTACCCCAGTAGGCACTGCCCATTCCGCCTGCAACCATCGGGGCGCAGCAGCCCACGCCTGCCCCGCACGTGGCCGCCGCGCCGTACGCATGTCTTTTTGAACAAGGAGTACTCCCATGAATGTTCCTGCAACGCCACGCCTACCCGCGCGCCGCGCGCTACCACACCGCAGACGCCCAATAGCTGCAGCGGCTGCTGGCTGTGTTCTCGCCTTGGCGGCCCAGGGTGTCATGGGGCAGGACAAGGTGCGGATCGGGTTCATCACCGACATGTCCAGCGTCTATGCGGATGTAGACGGCAAGGGCGGTGCTCTTGCCTTGCAGATGGCGATTGATGACTATGGTGGCAAGGTGCTTGGCAAGCCGGTGGAGCTGATGGTTGCCGACCACCAGAACAAGGCGGATCTGGCAGCGTCCAAAGCGCGCGAATGGTTTGACCAGCGCGACATGCAGATGCTGGTGGGCGGCACCACCTCCAGCACTGGCCTTGCCATGGCCAAGGTGGCCGAGGAGAAAAAGCGCCTCATCATTGTGAACGGCTCTGGCACATCGGCCCTCACCAATGACCAGTGCAGTCCGTACACGGTGCACTACGCCTACGACACCGTGGCACTGGCAAAGGGCACCGGCGGCGCCATTGTGGGCCTGGGAGACAAGGACTGGTTCTTCCTGACCGCCGATTACGCCTTCGGCCATGCCCTGGAAGCCGACACCACCAAGGTGATCAAGGCGGCTGGAGGCCGCGTGATTGGCTCGGTCAGGCATCCCATCAATGCATCGGATTTCTCATCCTTTCTGCTGCAGGCACAGAACTCCAAGGCACAGATACTTGCCATGGCCAATGCAGGTGGAGACACCATCAACACCATCAAGGCGGCGCGGGAGTTTGGCGTGACCAAGACCATGAAGCTGGCTGGCCTGCTGCTTTTCAGCTCGGACATCCACAGCCTCGGTCTCAAGCAGACTGAAGGGCTGATGTTCACCGACAGCTGGCACTGGGATCTGAACCCGGAAAGCCGCAAGTTCTCCGATCGCTTCTTTGAGAAGTTCAAAAAGATGCCCACCTCGCTGCAGGCGGCCGACTACTCGGCCATGATGACTTATCTCAAGACTGCCGACAGGATCAAATCCACCGATTCGGACAAGGTGATGGCAGCACTCAAGTCAGAACCCTTGTCCGACTTCTATGCCAAGGGCACCATTCGCCCCGATGGCCGCTACGCCCATGAGATGTACTTGATGCAGGTGAAGGCACCCGCAGAATCGAAAGGTGCCTGGGACTACTTCAAGATTCTCAAGACGCTCAGCCCCGACGATGTGTGGACGACCAAGGCAGAATCCACCTGCAAGCTCTGGAAATAATCCCGCCCAAAAAACCAAAGGCCCGCACATGCGGGCCTTTGTCGTTGGCAGCGCAGTGGAGAAACTGCGCAGTTGAGCTTATTTCTTCCTGCGATCGACGAAAGCGATCAATTCGCCCATGATGCCTCGGCGGAAGGCCAGCACGCAGATCACAAAGATGAGGCCGGTGACGATGGTGACGGACTCACCCAGAGTGTTGAACCATTCCACGCCCGTCCAGCGCGACAGCGCGCTGCCAATATCGCCGATCTTGTTTTCCAGGGCCACGATCACCGCTGAGCCCACGATAGGCCCGGACAGCAAGCCCAGACCACCCACCAGCGTCATCAGGATGACCTGGCCCGAAGCGGTCCAGTGCACGTCCGTCAGCGTGGCAAAGCCCAGCACGACCGTCTTGAGCGAACCAGCCAGTCCTGCCAACGCTGCCGAGATGACAAACGCCAGCAGCTTGAAGCGATTGACATCGTAGCCCAGCGAGATGGCGCGCGGCTCGTTTTCCTTCAGGGCCTTGAGCACCTGGCCAAACGGTGAATGCACGGTTCGCATGATCAGCAGGAAAGCCAGCACGACAATGACGAGCGCCACGTAGTACATCGTAAGGTCGCTCTCCAGGCTCAGCACGCCAAACAGCTTGCCACGTGGCACGGCCTGCAGACCATCTTCGCCGCCGGTAAACGGCATTTGCAGGCAGGCAAAGAATAGCATCTGCGCCAGCGCCAGGGTAATCATCGAGAAGTAGATACCCTGGCGGCGAATGGCCAGCCAGCCAAACACCAGGCCCAGCAACGCACCGAAGGCCACACCAAACAGAATGCCGAGTTCAGGCGTCAGATGCCATGTCTTGATGGTATGGCCCGTGATATAGGCTGCGCCACCAAAAAATGCAGCATGGCCGAACGACAGCAGCCCGGTATAGCCCAGCAACAGGTTGAAGGCGCAGGCAAACAGCGCAAAGCACATCAGCTTCATGACGAACACCGGATAGGCGCCCATCAAGGGGGCTGCAATCAGCCCCAGCAGCAGCAAGCCGTATCCCCATTTGGCAAATTTCTTGGAATTCATCCCCTAGCCCTCACTTCGCTTTGCCAAACAGGCCTGCTGGGCGCACCAGCAACACAATCACCATGATCACGAACACCACGGTGGCCGAGGCTTCCGGATAGAACACCTTGGTGAGGCCTTCGATCACGCCCAGGCCCAGGCCCGTGACGATCGCGCCCATGATGGAGCCCATGCCGCCAATCACCACCACCGCAAACACGGTGATGATCAGGTTCTGTCCCATGAGAGGCGTGACCTGGTAGACCGGCGCAGCCAGCACACCGGCAAAGGCCGCCAGGCCCACGCCGAATGCATAGGTCAGCATGATCATCAACGGCACATTCACACCAAAGGCTTCAACGAGGCGTGGGTTTTCCGTGCCAGCGCGCAGGTAGGCGCCCAGGCGGGTCTTTTCAATGACGAACCAGGTCGCAAAGCACACCACGAGCGATGCCACCACCACCCACATGCGGTAGTTGGGCAGCATCATGACGCCAACATTGGTCGCACCTTCGAGCAGTTCAGGCGTGTCATAGCCCAGGCCCGATACGCCATAGATCGAGCGGAAAACGCCCTCGATCAACAGCGACAGGCCCAGGGTCAGCAGCAAGCCATAGAGGTGGTCGAGCTTGTAGATGTGGCGAAGCAGGAAGCGCTCGATGACCATGCCGATGGCGCCAACCAGGATGGGCGATAGCAACAGCATCACCCAGTAGTTGACCTGGAAGTATGACGCGGCCATCCACGTGAACATGGCCCCCAGCATGAACAGTGCTCCATGTGCGAAATTGATCACATTGAGCAAGCCGAAGATAACTGCCAACCCCAGACTGAGGATGGCATAGAACGACCCGTTGACGAGGCCCAGCAGAAGCTGGCTCATCAAGGCCGGAACTGAAACACCAAAAATTTCCATGAGGGGCTCACGAATCAGTGGATGAACACGCGCCGGGATTCAGCTTATTTCCAGAGAGCGCACTTGGATTCGGCCTTGGTGGTCCACACCTTGTCAGCCGGCAAGGTCTGCAGCACCTTCAGGTAGTCCCAGGGCTTCTTGGACTCGGCCTGCTTCTTGACCTCCACCAGGTACATGTCGTGGGCGTAGCGGCCATCGGGGCGGAGCACGCCCTTGCCATAGAAGTCGTTGAGCGGCGTGCTCTTGAGGTGTGCCATCACCTTGTCGGCATCCGCCGTTTTCACAGCTTCAACGGCCTTCAGGTAGTTCATCGTGGCAGAGTAGTCTGCAGCCTGGATGTCGGTGGGCATGCGCTTGGTCTTGGCGAAGAACTTCTCGGCAAACTTGCGCGATTCGTCGTTCATGTCCCAGTACCAGCTGACGGTGTGCAGCAGGCCTTCGGTGTTCTTCAGGCCCAGGCTGTGGATGTCGGTCAGGAACACCAGCAGACCCGCAGTCTTCATGGTCTTGTTGATGCCGAATTCCTTCGCAGCCTTGACGCTGTTGATGAAGTCGCCACCCGCATTGGCCAGACCCAGCACCTGGGCCTTGGAGTTTTGCGCCTGCAGCAGGAAAGAGGAGAAATCGGATGCATTGAGCGGGTGCTTGACCGTGCCCACCACCGAGCCACCGCTGGCCTTGACGACAGCTGCCGTATCGTTCTCCAGCGAATGGCCGAAGGCATAGTCCGCTGTCAGGAAGAACCAGCTCTTGCCGCCACGCTCGACCACGGCACTGCCGGTACCCTTGGCCAGCGCCATGGTGTCATAGGCATAGTGCACGGTGTAGGGACTGCACTGCTCGTTGGTCAGGGCTGTTGCACCAGCGCCGTTGACGATGAATACGCGCTTTTTCTCCTGCGCAATCTTGGCCATGGCCAGTGCGGTGCCGGAGTTGGTGCCGCCAAACAGCATGGTGACGCCCTGGGTATCCACCCACTCACGCGCCTTGGATGCGGCGATATCCGCCTTGTTCTGGTGATCGGCCGACACCAGCTCGATTGGCTGGCCCAGCACCTTGCCGCCAAAATCATCGATGGCCATCTGGATGGCGATCGCGCCGTTCTTGCCCTCGACGTCTGCGTACAGACTGGACATGTCGGTAATGAAGCCGATCTTGACCTTTTCCTGCGCCTGGGCCGCGCCGGCAGCAAGGGCCATCAAGCAAGTGACCTGTGCAATGGTTGTGAGCTTCGCTTTCATCTCTGTCTCCTGTAAAAACATTTCTGATGGACCAGCAATGGTGGTCATGCTTTCTGCTGGCCCTAAAAAAGAGAGCAGTCAGCGCTTACCGGTTGGGGGGTTCAATAATTTTTCTACCTTAAACCCAATCAAATCAAGCGCTGCCAGCTATTATTTTTATCAAACACCCAACAAGGTGTTGAGCAGCGGCATCTTGGCCTCCAGCTCATCAGCCCCGAACTGCTCGACGATCTGCCCGTGTTCCATGACATAGAGGCGGTCTGCCAGAGGAGCAGCAAAACGGAAGTTTTGCTCGACCATCACCACCGTATAGCCCTTGGCGCGCAAGCTGATGATCATGCGAGCCAGTGCCTGCACGATCACGGGCGCAAGCCCTTCGGAGATTTCATCGAGCAGCAGCAGCTTGGCGCCTGTGCGCAAAATCCGCCCCACGGCCAGCATCTGCTGCTCGCCACCCGACAGCCGGGTGCCCTGGCTGTGCTTGCGCTCGGCCAGGTTGGGGAACATTTCGTAGATTTCAGCGACCGACATGCCTGGCGTCCCCATCTTCAGATCGGGTGGCAGCATCAGGTTTTCTTCACAGGACAGGCTGGCAAAAATACCGCGCTCTTCCGGGCAGTAGCCCAGCCCCAGGTGGGCGATCTTGTGGGTTGGCATGCCGATGGTTTCGACGCCATTGACCTTGATCGAGCCCTTGCGAGACCCTGTCAGGCCCATGATGGCGCGCATGGTGGATGTGCGCCCCGCTCCATTGCGGCCCAGCAATGTGACCACTTCGCCCGGCATCACGCGCATGTTCACGCCATGCAGCACGTGCGACTCCCCATACCATGCCTGCAGGTCGGAGATTTCCAAGGCAGGCGTCATATTCTTGTCGTTCATCTCAGTGCGCTCCCTGCAGCTGGCCGTCCGTCGTTCCCATGTACGCTTCCATCACCTGCGGGTTCTGAGACACCGTCTGGTAATCGCCTTCGGCCAGGATCGCGCCACGCTGCAGAACGGTGATGCGGTCTGCAATGGTGGAGATCACCTTCATGTTGTGCTCCACCATCAAAATGGTGCGGCCTGCCGACACCTTCTTGATCAGTTGCGTCACCCGGTCCACGTCCTCATGGCCCATGCCCTGTGTTGGCTCGTCGAGCAGCATCAGCTCGGGCTCCATGGCCAGCGTCGTCGCAATCTCCAGCGCCCGCTTCTGACCATAGGGCAGGTTCAGGGTCACCTCATTGGCCATGTGGGCCAGGCCCACTTCATCCAGCAACTCGACGGCGCGGCCGTTGAGGCTGTCGAGCGTGCGCTCACTACGCCAGAAATGAAAGGAGGTTCCCAACTGGCGTTGCAGCGCGATACGCACGTTTTCCACCAAGGTCAGGTGTGGAAAGACTGCCGAGATCTGAAACGAGCGAATCACCCCGCGTCGCGCAATCTGCGCTGGCTCTTCCTTGGTGATATCGACGCCATTGAAATGAATGACGCCCTTGGTCGGGGTCAGAAACTTGGTCAGCAGGTTGAAGCAGGTGGTCTTGCCCGCGCCATTGGGCCCGATCAAGGCGTGGATGGATCCCCGCTGAACGGACAAATTCACGTTGCTGACCGCTGTAAATCCACGGAACTCCTTGGTGAGATCCTGGGTTTGAAGAATGACATCACTCATTGGCACTGCACCACTTCGCTTAAAAAAGTTCGGCGCATCCTTGCACGTAAAGGACACGCCGCTTCGACAATGCCCATGTTAGGAAAAACTATCAAGAAGTCATAGTGGGGAAAGCCTGTAAGTACGCATGCGTAAGCGTTTTCCCGTGGGCGCGAGCTGCTCATATTTTTATAGTCATCAGGATGACATGCAAGATGCCCGCCAGAACTGTGATCTCGATGACCGGCATGCCCTTGATTGCCATGGAATTGGCATGAGATAGCTATGAATTAGGAAGCACAAAACACAAACAGCCAGTGCAATACTGGCTGTTCTGATTGAAAAATGAAAATGCTACTGCAGGCTGTGTTTTGCAGCTTCTGGAAGCAGCAAGGGAACGACCTCGATTCCGTCGTCCGCCAACGACCGTCGTTCGTCTGCAGTTGCGGTGCCACGAATGGCGCGGCCCTCAACTTCACCTTCATGCATCTGGCGTGCAAGCCCGGCAAAGCTGGAGCCCACGTCTTCGGTGTTCTCCACAATGTGGCGAGAGACCGCGAGCCATGCCTGCTGCATGGCTTGAAGATCGGCAACCGGTGCTGCCGCATCGCTTGCCGTCCCCTGGTGAGACGTCTCCTGGATAGGCTTGGCGGGAGCGGATACTGTGTTGGATTTGCGTGCCAGACGGGGAGCGTTCAGGCCTTTGACGATCTCGGCAGAGCCGCACATCGGGCAACTGAGCCAACCACCCTGCTGTTGCTGCGCAAACTCGGCATCAGAAGCAAACCAGCCTTCGAACACGTGGTTCAAAGGGCAGCGCAGATTGAGAACCTTCATACGCTAGTCCGCCGAACGGCTTTTGCGGGTCAGGTATTGGTAGACGAATCCTGGAAAGGCAAAAGTCAGAAACAGCGTGGCAGTAATGGCGTAAAACTCCCAGCCCTGGGCGCTGCGCTGCCCGGCCTTGCCTTCCAGCAGCAAGGCCAGAGCCCCTGTCAGCACATACAGCACCACCAGCTCGACCAACCGTATCCACAGGGCTTTGCCGCCCACGCTGCCTCGGGGGCCGACGGCGAAAAGCCGCTGATTGAGAAAAGGAATATTGGCTGCGACAAAGCCCGCCACTATCACGAGCCAGATGGATGCAGTGATAGACATGCGGGCTTTCTTGCAGAAGGACTACAGCTTAGCTTGCCAATGCACGCAGCACGGCATCGGAGCACAGCTTCATCAGGCCACCGGGCACAATGCCCAGGATCAGCACCAAGGCACCATTGACGACCAGCACGGCACGCACGTCCAGCGGGGCCGACACCTTGGTGGCAGTGATGGGCTTGTCGAAGTACATGACCTTGACCACGCGCAGGTAGTAGAACGCACCGATCAGGGACATGATCACTGCAAACACGGCCAGCGCAATGTACAGACCACTGCCCGATGCCACCAGCGCCTGCAGCACAGCCAGCTTCGAATAGAAGCCCACCAGCGGAGGAATACCCGCCATCGAGAACAGGCAGATGGCCATCACACCCGCATACAGGGGGCTGCGTTGGTTCAGGCCTGCAAAATCAGCAATCTCTTCACTCTCGAAACCTTCGCGGGCCAGCAGCAGCACCACACCGAAGGTAGCCAGCGTCGTCAGCACATAGGTCACCACGTAGAACATGGCGGCGCTGTATGCGTTGCCAGCGGTAGCAGCCTCTACATTGCCATTGACTACACCGGACATCAGGCCCAGCAGCACAAAACCCATTTGCGAGATGGTCGAGTACGCCAGCATGCGCTTGATATTGGTTTGCGCAATGGCGGCCAGGTTACCCACCAGCAGCGACATGATGGCCAGCACCGCCAGCATCTGCTGCCAATCGATGGCGAGCGGCAGCAGGCCATCCACCAGCAGACGGATCACGATTGCAAAAGCTGCCAGCTTGGGTGCACCGCCAACGATGATGGTGACAGCCGTTGGCGCGCCCTGGTACACGTCAGGAACCCACATGTGAAATGGAACCACACCCAGCTTGAAGGCCAGGCCAGCTACCACGAACACCAGACCGAAGACCAGCACTTGGTGACGGATCAGACCGGAGTTCACCGCCTTGAAGACCTCGCCGATGTCGAGCGAGCCGGTAGCGCCATAGATCATGGACAGGCCGTACAGCAGGAAGCCCGAAGCCATGGCGCCCAGCACAAAGTACTTCATGCCGGCTTCAACAGCGGTTTCGTTGTCACGACGCAGGCATACCAGCGCATAGCTCGACAGAGTCAGCAATTCCAGGCCGAGGTAGATGATCAGGAAATTGTTGCCCGAGATCATCACGTTCATGCCCAGCAAGGCCAGCAGGGACAGCGAGAAGTACTCGCCGCCGCGCAGCATTTCGCGGTCACGCGCATAGCCTCGGCCATACACCAGGGTCACCGCCATGGCGATGGCTGCGAAGCACTTGAGCCAGTTGCCCATGGAGTCGGAAACCACCATGTTGCCAAAGGCGTAGAAGGTATTGCCTGCACTGGCGTACATGCCCGTGATCACGGCCACCACCACCAGGGTCAGCAGCGACAGGATGTAGGTCACGGTACGACCACGGCTCTTGACGCCGAGGTCCACCAGGGTGATGACGCAGCCCATCACCAACAGTACGATTTCAGGATAGATAGCCAGCCAGCTGATGTTATCAATCATCTCAAGTCTCTCAATTCTGTCCGGGCATCACAGCTTGGACGTGGCGACATGCTTGAGCAGGTCAGCAACCGACGCACCCATCACATCCGTGAATGGCGCAGGATAGATACCCATGTACAGCACTGCGGCTGCCAACACGGCCAGGATAAAGAATTCGCGGCCACCGATATCCTGCAGCTCACGGACATTGTCATTGGTCACCGGGCCAAAGTACACGCGCTTGTACATCCAGAGGGTGTAAGCCGCACCCAGGATCAGGGCAGTTGCAGACAGAACACCGATCCAGAAGTTGAACTTGGTGGCACCCAGGATCACCATCCATTCACCGATGAAACCAGCGGTGCCCGGCAAGCCGCAGTTGGCCATTGCGAACAGCAGCGCGAAGGCAGCAAACTTGGGCATGGTGTTGACCACGCCGCCATAGGCAGCAATTTCACGGGAGTGCACGCGGTCATACAGCACGCCGATACACAGGAACATGGCGCCCGACACGAAGCCGTGGGCAATCATCTGCACGATGCCGCCCATCACACCGATGTCGTTGAAGATAAAGAAACCCAGAGTCACAAAACCCATGTGAGCCACCGACGAGTACGCCACCAGCTTCTTCATGTCCTTCTGCACGATGGCAACCAGACCCACATAGATCACGGCAATCAGCGACAGCGCGATGATCAGCCATGCCCACTTATGGGCAGCGTCAGGTGCAATCGGCATCGAGAAACGCAGGAAGCCATAGGCACCCAGCTTCAGCATGATGGCGGCCAGCACGGCGGAGCCACCGGTAGGTGCTTCCACGTGCACGTCCGGCAGCCAGGTATGCACCGGGAACATCGGAACCTTCACCGCAAAGGCTGCAAAGAAGGCAAAGAAGATCAGCGTCTGCTCCGTCATCGACAGCGGCAACTGGTGCCAAGCCAGAATTTCGAAGCTGCCTGCCTTGGTGTACAGGTACAGGATTGCGATCAGGGTCAGGAGCGAACCCATCAGCGTGTACAGGAAGAACTTGAAAGCCGCGTAGATGCGGTTGGGTCCGCCCCAGATACCGATGATCAGGTACATCGGGATCAGCGTTGCTTCGAAGAACACGTAGAACAGCAGACCGTCCAGTGCGGAGAACACACCGATCATCAGACCCGACAGAATCAGGAACGCACCCATGTACTGGTTGACGCGCTCGGTGATGTTCTCCCAGGACGCCAGCACCACGATCACCGTGATGAAGGCCGTCAGCGGGACAAACCAGAACGAGATGCCATCAACGCCCAGGTAGTAATTGATTCCGAAGCGCGGAATCCAGGAGGCCTTTTCGACGAACTGCATGGCCGAAGTACCAAGCTGGAAGCCTGTGTACAGCGGTATCGTGACCAGCAAGCCAGCCAGCGCGCCGATCAAGGCGATCCAGCGCACCATCTTGGCTTGTTCTTGCTTGCCGAAAGCCAGCACCACCGCGCCAAAGACGATGGGGGTCCAAATTGCAAGACTCAACAATCCCATTTTTCTTCTTCCTTACTTGTTGAGCAGCACAAAGTACGTCATGGCCAGGAAGATGCCCAGAATCATGACCAGTGCGTAGTGATACACATAACCCGTCTGCAGCCAGCGCACCAGTGCAGCGATACGGCCAACCACCTTCCAGGAGCCATTGACGATCAGGCCGTCGATGAGGCCCTGGTCGCCCACCTTCCAGAACACATTGCCAAATACGCGCGCGCCACGGGCAAAGACGTTTTCATAGACCCAGTCCACGCCGTACTTGCCTTCCAGCACCTGGTACAGGCCGATCTTCTGCGAAGCGCGCTTGATGGCTGCAGGAATCTCGGGCTTGACCATGTAGAAGATGAAGGACACCACGACACCTGCCAGGGCCAGCCAGAAAGGCGTAGCCGTAAAGCCATGCAATGCCATCGGCAGCCAGCCGTGAATCTTCTCGGCCAACTCCGCCATGGCTCCATGCTTGGAGCCGTCGACATAGATAACGCCCTTGAAGAAGTCGCCAAACAGCATGGGCATCAGCGCGATGGCACCAATCACCACCGAAGGAATGGCCAGCAGCACCAGAGGCAAGGTCACCACCCATGGCGACTCATGCGGCTTGGCATCGTGGCCATGGCCGTGATGGTCGTCATGTCCATGGTGGTCATCATGGTGCGCATCGGGGTTCTGGTCGTAACGTTCCTTGCCGTGGAACACGATGAAATACAGGCGGAACGAGTAGAACGCAGTGATGAACACACCAGCCAGCACGGCAAAGTTGGCAAAACCGGCAGCAGGCAGATTTGAAGCGTGCACCGCCTCAATGATGGCATCCTTCGAGTAGAAGCCCGAGAAGAATGGCGTACCGATCAGCGCCAGATTACCCAGCAGGAAGGTGATCCAGGTGATGGGCATGTACTTGCGCACACCACCCATCCAGCGGATGTCCTGGTTGTGGTGCATGCCCATGATCACGGAACCAGCTCCAAGGAACAGCAGCGCCTTGAAGAATGCGTGGGTCATCAGGTGGAACACCGACACCGAGTAGGCCGACACACCCAGTGCAATGGTCATGTAGCCCAGTTGCGACAGCGTGGAATATGCAATCACGCGCTTGATGTCATTCTGGATGATGCCCAGAATACCCATGAACAGCGCAGTGATCGAACCAATCACCAGGATGAAGTTCAGCGCAGCGTCTGACAGCTCATACAGCGGCGACATGCGCGAAACCATGAAGATACCGGCGGTCACCATGGTCGCCGCGTGGATCAGTGCCGAGATGGGGGTTGGACCTTCCATCGAATCAGGCAGCCAGGCGTGCAGCGGAAACTGTGCCGATTTGCCCATGGCACCAATGAACAGGCATATGCAGATCACGGTCATCAGCGACCAAGTGGTACCCGGCAGAGTGATGCCACCCAGCTCATTGGTCTTGGCGAAGATCTCGGTGTAATTGAGCGTGCCGGTGTAGGCAGCGATCAGGCCAATGCCCAGAATGAAGCCGAAGTCACCAACGCGGTTGACCACGAAAGCCTTCATGTTGGCGAAGATCGCAGTTTCCTTCTTGAAGTAGAAACCGATCAGCAGGTACGACACCAGACCCACTGCTTCCCAGCCGAAGAACAGCTGCAGCAGGTTATTGCTCATCACCAGCATCAGCATCGAGAAGGTGAACAGCGAGATGTACGAGAAGAAGCGGTCGTAGCCGTCATCTTCTGCCATATAACCGATGGTGTAGATGTGCACCATCAGCGACACGAAGGTCACCACGCACATCATCATTGCCGTGATGGAATCGATCATGAAGCCGATTTCCATCTTGAGCGAACCCACCGTCATCCAGGTGTAGAGCGTCTGGTTGAAGGTGGCACCTTCGAACACAACGCTCTGGAACGTCATCGCAGAGATGACGAAAGCAATCAGCACACCCAGGATGGTGAGCGAGCGGCTACCGACACGGCCGATACGGTTGCCACCAAATGCGGTACCGAATATGCCTGCCAGCAAAGATCCTGCGAGCGGAGCCAGAGGCACCGCCAACAGTGTTGAAGCAGAAAGGGTTTGACTCATTCTTCTTAACCTTGCAAGTATTGGTGCCTCAACCCTTCAGGGCATTGAGATCTTCCGCATCAATGGTGGATTTGTTACGGAACAGCAGCACCAAGATAGCCAAGCCAATAGCCGACTCCGCAGCGGCAACCGTCAAAATAAAGAACACGAAGATCTGTCCGTGCATGTCACCCAGGTAATGGGAGAAGGCAACGAAGTTCATGTTCACCGCGAGCAGCATCAGCTCGATGGCCATCAGCAGCACAATCAGGTTCTTGCGGTTCAGAAAGATTCCGACCACAGACAGAGCAAACAGCATTGCTCCCAGAGTCAAAAAGTGACCAAGTGTCAGTGTCATGCCTTCTTCTCCTCGGTTGCGGCAGCTTCTTGCACCACAGGGGCAGCAGGCTTCACCGTTTCCACCTTCACCAGCTTCAGACGGTCTTCGGCACGCACGCGCACCTGCAGCGACGCATCGATCGCCTTGGAATCCTTGCGATGGCGCAGTGTCAGTGCAATCGCAGCAATCATGGCAACCAGCAGGATCACGGCAGCGATCTGCACTGGGAACAGGTACTCGGTGTACAGCAGCGTACCCAGCGCCTTGACGTTGCTGTAGGGAACGACCTTGCCAGCAGCATCCACCACCGTTGGAATCACCTTGGGCTCATCCACCATGCTGAAGCCGCCAATGAGCACGACACCCATTTCGAAGGCCACAATCGCAAAAATCACAGCGGCGAGCGGAAAGTTCTTCCAGAAACTCTTGCGCAGCTGGTCGATGCGGATATCCAGCATCATCACCACGAAGAGGAACAGCACCATCACGGCGCCCAGGTAAACCATCACCAGAACGATGGCCAGAAACTCAGCCTTGAGCAGCAGCCAGATACCGGCTGCCTGCGAAAACGCCAACATCAGGTGCAGCACAGCGTGCACCGGATTTGGGGCAGTAACGACCCGGAATGCCGCGTATAGCAGCACCACCGAGAACAGATAGAAAAAACCAGTTGTGACGTCCATGTGGGGCTCTTTTCAATCAGTCTCCAAGCGCCGCCTTAACGGTACTTTGCGTCCGCAGCCTTGGCTGCGGCAATTTCAGGTTCGTAACGGTCGCCCACGGCCAACAGCATTTCCTTGGTGAAGTACAGGTCGCCGCGCTTTTCACCGTGGTATTCCAGAATCTGGGTCTCCACGATCGAGTCAACAGGGCAGCTTTCTTCACAGAAGCCACAGAAAATGCACTTGGTCAGGTCGATGTCATAACGGGTGGTACGGCGCGAGCCGTCATCACGCACATCGGACTCGATGGTGATCGCCATTGCAGGGCAGACGGCTTCGCACAGCTTGCAGGCAATGCAACGCTCTTCACCGTTTTCGTAGCGGCGAAGCGCATGCAGGCCACGAAAACGTGGAGACAGCGGCGTCTTTTCCTCAGGGAACTGAACGGTGATCTTGCGCGCGAAGGCGTAGCGACCCGTCAGGGCCATGCCCTTCATCAATTCCCAGAGCATGAAGCTCTTGAAAAAGTCCTTCACCGAGAAAGTGCGGGGAGAAACTGCAGTAGTCATGTTGTGTGTCTCCGCTTACTTCCAGATGTTCCAGGGCGACAGCAGCCAGCCGCCGACAAAGACCAGGTACACCAGGGTCACGGGGATGAAGATCTTCCAGCCCAGACGCATGATCTGGTCATAGCGGAAACGCGGGAAAGTCGCGCGAATCCAGATGAACATCGACACCACCAGGAAAGTCTTGGCTGCCAGCCAGATCCAACCGGGGATGAACGACAGGAATTCGAAAGGTGGCAACCAGCCGCCCAGGAACATGATCACGGCCAGGATGGACACCAACCACATGCTGGCGTATTCAGCCAGGAAGAACACGGCAAAGCCCATGCCCGAGTATTCAACCATGTGGCCAGCCACGATTTCGGCCTCACCCTCCACCACGTCGAACGGGTGACGGTTGGTTTCGGCCACGCCCGAGATCAGGTAGACGATGAACATCGGCAGCAGAGGCAGCCAGTTCCAGGAGAAGATGCTGGCACCGGCCGATGCCATCATGCCCTTGCCTTGCGCAAGCACGATTTCGGTCAGATTCATGCTGCCCGTAACCATGATGACCACCAGGAAGCAGAAGCCCATGGCGATTTCATAGGACACCATCTGGGCAGATGCGCGCAGCGCACCCAGGAAGGCGTACTTGGAGTTCGACGCCCAGCCCGCAATGATCACGCCATAGACTTCAATCGAAGTGATCGCCATCACCAGCAACAGGCCTACATTGACGTTGGCCAATGCCACATCAGGTCCAAAAGGAATCACCACCCAGGCAGCCAGCGCAGGCATGATGGCCATGATGGGCCCCAGGCGGTACAAGCCGGAACTCGCAGCTGTAGGCGTGATGATTTCCTTGGTCGCCAGCTTCAAGCCATCGGCCAGAGGCTGCAGCAAACCGAAAGGTCCCACGCGGTTGGGACCGTAGCGCACCTGCATGAAGCCCAGCAGCTTGCGCTCCCACAGCGTCAGATAGGCCACCGCGCCCATCAGGGGCAGCACGATGCACAGGATCTTGATCAGGTTCCAGATCACCGGCCAGACCAGCGTCGACCACCAGCCCGCTGCGATCAGTGTCAGACCGCCGTTGTAAATCGCGTCAATCATGGTGCCACCACCTCCGAGGATTGGCGGGCATCCGCAGTCATTTGCAGCGCAGGCGCACGACGCACGATTCCATCCAACTGGTAAATGCTTGCGACAACCGGCTCCTGGGTTGCAGGGGCCGATACCGCCATATTCGTCTTGGTGCTGTTGGACAGCAGCTCAGCAGGAACCTGGTCCTGCGAGCGCGTGGCCACGGCCAGCACATCCTGGGACGACTCAAAGTCCATGCCTGCTGCGCCGAGCAGATTACCCATGACGCGCAGCACCTTCCAGGCTGGTCGTGCATCACCCAGCGGCTTGACGACTGCATGGAAGCCCTGCACGCGGCCTTCGGCGTTCACGAATGAGCCCGATGTCTCGGTGAATGGGGCAATCGGCAGCAGCACATCGGCGATGTCCATGTTGGCCTTGAACGGGCTCAGGCTCACCACCATCTCGCAGCCTTGCAGACCATTGCTGCCAGCGGCCGAATCGAACGCGGGTTCCGTGTTCAGCAAAATGGCGGCCTTGATGCCACCAGCCAGCATCTGACCAGCGTGGAGGCCCTGCCCTTGCGGCACGGCGCCCACCCATTGCGCACCCACCGTATTGGCCGCTTCCGTGAGGAAGCCGACGGTCGCACCCGTCTGGGTACCAATCCAGTTGGCAATCGCCAGCAAGGTGCTGGCTTGCGCGTGGTGCGCTACCGCGTTGCCCAACAGGATGGCCTTTTGCTCACCACTTTGCAGTGCGCGAGCGATCTCGATGGATTCAGGCGTGACGGTGCCTGCGTTGTTTGGTGCCTCAACGGCCTTGGACTGAGCAATGGCGGCTGCGACCGAAGACAGCGCGTAAGCCCACTGTGCAGCAGGAGCCAGCAACTGGTGGGCCACAGGCATGGCCAGATCGAAAGCCTTGGCATTGATTGTGGCGACCACCGCACCCTTGCGGGCAGCCTGGCGAATACGCTGCGCGAACAGCGGATGTTCCTTGCGCACGTTCGAGCCCACCACCAAAGCGGTGTTCAGATCCGACAGCGAAGCAATGGAACGACCCAGCCAGCGAACACCGTCGTCCTTGGCAAATTCGGCATTGCGCAGGCGATAGTCGATATTGCGGCTGCCAAGGCTGCGCACCAGTTCGCCTGCCAGGAACAGCTCTTCCAGCGTGCTGTGCGGGCTGACCAGTGCACCCAGTGCCTCGGCGCCATGATCGCGCTGCACACCCTTGATGCCATTGGCAACATATTCCAGGGCGACCTGCCAGCTGACTTCCGACCACTGACCACCTTGCTTGATCATAGGCTTGGTCAGGCGCTCTTCGCCGTTGAGCGCTTCGTAGGAGAAGCGGTCACGGTCGGCGATCCAGCATTCGTTGACGGCATCGTTCTCGAAAGGCACGACACGCATCACCTTGTTGTTCTTGACCTGAACGATCAGATTCGCACCCGTGGAGTCATGGGGCGAGACAGACTTGCGGCGGGACAGTTCCCAGGTACGGGCACTGTAGCGGAAAGGCTTGCTCGTCAGTGCACCAACGGGGCAAATGTCGATCATGTTGCCAGAGAGCTCGGAATCGACTGTGTCGCCCACCACCGTAGTGATCTCGGAGTGCTCGCCGCGGTTGACCATGCCCAGTTCCATCACGCCGGACACTTCCTGTCCAAAGCGCACGCAACGGGTGCAGTGGATGCAGCGGCTCATTTCTTCCATGGAAATGAGCGGACCCACATTCTTGTGGAACACCACACGCTTTTCTTCTTGGTAGCGCGAGCTGCTGCCACCGTAACCCACGGCCAGATCCTGCAACTGGCACTCACCACCCTGGTCGCAGATCGGGCAATCCAGCGGGTGGTTGATGAGCAGAAACTCCATCACCGATTGCTGAGCCTTCACCGCCTTGTCCGAGGTGGTACGCACAATCATGCCTTGCGTCACTGGCGTAGCACACGCAGGCATGGCTTTGGGAGCCTTTTCCACGTCCACCAGGCACATGCGGCAGTTTGCCGCGATCGACAGTTTCTTGTGGTAGCAGAAGTGAGGGATGTACTTGCCCGCGGCATCAGCCGCGTGCATGACCATGCTGCCTTCCGCGACCTCGACCTTCTGACCGTCTATTTCAATTTCAACCATATGCTCTCTCGCGATCAGGAAGAAGCAGCGGTCTGCTTTTCAGCAGCGTTGATCTTTGCTTCGAATTCATGGCGGAAATGCTTGATCATTGCGCGTACCGGCATGGCAGCCGCATCACCCAATGCACAGATCGTGCGCCCCATGATGTTGCCGGCCACGGAGTCCAGCATGTCCAAATCTTCCTTGCGGCCATGGCCATGCTGGATACGATCCACCATGCGCCACAGCCAGCCCGTGCCTTCGCGGCAAGGCGTGCATTGACCGCAGGATTCGTGCTGGTAGAAGTACGACAGACGCAGCAGACTCTCGACCATGTCGCGCGAGTCGTCCATCACGATGACGGCACCCGAGCCCAGCATGGATCCGGCCTTGGAGATGGAGTCATAGTCCATCGTGCATTCCATCATGATGTTCGCCGGCAGCACTGGCGCAGAAGATCCACCAGGAATCACTGCCTTCAGTTGGCGGCCCGTACGCACACCACCGGCCAGCTCCAGTAGCTTGGAGAATGGTGTTCCCAGCGGAACCTCATAGTTGCCTGGCTTGTTCACGTCACCGCTGACCGAGAAGATCTTGGTGCCGCCGTTGTTCGGCTTGCCGCACTCCAGATAGGCCTGACCACCGTTTCGGATGATCCATGGCACCGCAGCAAAGGTTTCGGTGTTGTTGATGGTGGTAGGCTTGCCGTAGAGGCCAAAGCTCGCAGGGAAAGGCGGCTTGAAGCGAGGTTGCCCCTTCTTGCCTTCAAGCGACTCGAGCAGAGCCGTTTCCTCGCCGCAGATGTAGGCGCCAAAACCATGGTGTGCATGCAACTGGAAGCTGAAACTGCTGCCCATGATGTTGTCACCCAGGTACCCAGCCGCACGGGCTTCTTCCAGAGCAGCTTCAAAGCGATCGTAGACCTGGAAGATTTCGCCGTGGATGTAGTTGTAGCCCAGCGAAATACCCATCGCGTACGCGGCAATGATCATGCCTTCGATCACGATGTGCGGGTTGTACATCAGGATGTCGCGGTCCTTGCAGGTGCCTGGCTCTCCCTCGTCCGAATTGCATACCAGATGCTTTTGGCCGGGGAAGTTGCGAGGCATGAAGCTCCACTTCAGGCCGGTAGGGAAACCTGCGCCGCCACGGCCACGCAGACCCGATTCCTTCATGGTCGCAATTACCTGGTCTTGGGTCAGGCCCTCGCCACCGTCCTTGCCCAGCAGTTTGCGCAGGGCTTCATAGCCGCCACGTGCCTCGTAGTCCTTGATCGACCAGTTGGTGCCATTCAAACCCGCATAGATCTGCGGATCGATGTGGCGGTCATGGAAGCAGGTTTCGACGCCAGTTGCCTGGAACTGCTTGAGAATTTGAGCGGATGTAGTCACTTGGTGTCCTCCGCTGCGCGCAATCCGTCCACCAGCTGATCCAGTTTCTCGTCATCCATGAAACTGCACATATGGCGGTCATTGACCAGCAGCACCGGCGCATCGGCACAGGCACCCAGGCACTCGGACTGTTCGACGGTGAACACGCCATCGGCGGTGGTATCACCCATCTTGATGCCCAGCTTGTCTTCGAGGTGCTTGAGCGCCTCACGGCCACGGCGCAACTGGCATGGCAGGTTGGTGCATACGCTCAGCTTGTATTTGCCGACCGGATGCTGGTTGTACATGTTGTAGAAGGTGGTCACTTCATGCACGGCAATTTCCGGCATTTCCAGGAATTCGGCAATGACTGCCTCGCTCTCCTGACTGACCCAGCCTTCTTCCTGCTGCACAATCGACAGGCAGGCCATCACGGCCGATTGCTTCTGCTCTGCCGGATACTTGGCAACTTCGCGTGCAAAACGTGCTTTTGTTGCTTCGGTAATCATCGGTCAACGTCTCCAAACACGATGTCCAGGGTGCTCAGCACCATCACGGCGTCAGCCAGCATGTGGCCGCGGCTCAACTCGTCAAGAGCGGCCAGATGCACGAATCCCGGTGGACGAATCTTCATGCGATAGGGCTTGTTGGCACCATCGCTCACCAAATAGATGCCGAATTCACCCTTGGGGTGCTCCACAGCCGCGTATGCCTCGCCCTCGGGCACCTTGAAGCCTTCGGTGAACAGCTTGAAGTGGTGAATCAGCTCTTCCATGTTGCTCTTCATCGCTTCGCGATCCGGAGGAGCAGCCTTGTGGTTGTCGGTGATCACCGGGCCGGGATTGGCACGCAGCCAATCCACACACTGCTTGACGATGCGGTTGGACTGGCGCATTTCCGCCACGCGAACCAAGTAACGGTCATAGCAGTCACCCGTCGTGCCCACTGGCACATCGAACTCCATGCGGTCGTAGACCTCGTAAGGCTGCTTCTTGCGCATATCCCATGCCACGCCGGAGCCACGCAGCATCGGACCGGTCAGCCCCAGGTTCAGCGCGCGCTCGGCATCAACCACGCCGATACCCACATTGCGCTGCTTCCAGATGCGGTTGTCGGTCAGCAGAGTTTCATATTCATCACAGCACTTGGGGAAGCGTGCCGTGAAATCATCGATGAAGTCGAGCAGCGAGCCCTTGCGGTTGCTGTTCATCAGCTCCAGCGACTTGGCATTGCGCACCTTGCTGGCCTTGTACTGCGGCATGCTGTCAGGCAAATCACGGTACACACCACCGGGGCGGAAGTAGGCAGCATGCATGCGGGCGCCAGAGACGGCCTCATACATATCCATCAGGTCTTCGCGTTCGCGGAATGTATAGATCAGGATGGTGGAGCTGCCGCCGTCATTGCCCGAAGAGCCCAGCCACATCAGGTGATTCATGATGCGGGTGATTTCGGAGAACATCACACGGATGTACTGCGCACGGATAGGCACTTCCAGGCCCATCAGCTTTTCGATGGCCAGGCAGTAGGCGTGCTCGTTGCTCATCATCGAGCAATAGTCCAGGCGATCCATGTAAGGCAGCGACTGGATGAATGTCTTGCTCTCGGCCAGCTTTTCGGTGGCGCGGTGCAACAGACCAATGTGCGGGTCAGCGCGTTGCACCACTTCACCATCGAGCTCCAGCACAAGACGCAGCACCCCGTGTGCTGCAGGGTGCTGGGGACCGAAGTTGAGTGTGTAGTTTTTGATTTCAGCCATGTTTTTTCATCGTGAGGACCGAATGCCTCAGTGCAGGCCTCCGTAATGCTCTTCACGAATAATGCGGGGCGTGATCTCGCGTGGCTCGATCGAGACAGGCTCGTAGATCACCCGGCCCTGCTCCGCGTCGTAACGCATTTCGACATGGCCGGACAGCGGGAAATCCTTGCGGAAGGGATGGCCGATGAAGCCATAGTCCGTCAGAATGCGTCGCAGATCGGAGTGGCCTTCAAACACGATGCCAAACAGGTCGAAGGCTTCGCGCTCAAACCAGTTGGCGGAGCCCCACAACTCGCTCAACGTGTCGACGACCGGAAAATCATCGTCCTGACAGAACACGCGCACACGCAGACGCTGGTTCAGGCTCACCGACAACAGGTGGCACACCACCGCATAGCGGGGGCCATCGGTACCGACATCCTTGTATGCGGAGTAATCCAGACCACACAGATCCATCAGCACTTCAAATTTGCATTCGGGGGCATCGCGCAGCAGTTGCATTGCAGCCAGATAGTCCTGGGCAGCCACTTCCACTGTCACCTCATCCAGCGCCAAGGTCACGGAACGCGCCTTGTCGCCCAGCACACGGGCGATGTTTTGTTGCAGCACAGTCGGCTGTATCAGTTCAACACTCATTCCGACTCCTAGGCGCGTGCAATGGTATGGGTGCGGCGAATCTTCTGCTGCAGCTGGATGATGCCGTAGATCAGCGCCTCGGCAGTGGGAGGGCAGCCTGGAACGTACACATCCACCGGAACAATACGATCACAGCCCCGCACCACCGAATAGCTGTAGTGGTAGTAGCCACCGCCATTGGCGCAAGAGCCCATCGAGATCACCCAGCGCGGCTCCGCCATCTGGTCATACACCTTGCGCATGGCCGGAGCCATCTTGTTGCACAGCGTGCCAGCCACAATCATCAAGTCCGCCTGGCGTGGACTCGCGCGAAACACTTCGGCACCAAAGCGACCGATGTCATAACGCGCTGCAGCTGCGTGCATCATTTCGACAGCGCAGCATGCCAAACCAAACGTCATGGGCCAGATGGACCCTGTCTTGGCCCAGTTCACCACCGAGTCGTAGCTCGTGGTGACAAAGCCCTTTTCCAACACACCTTCAATCATCGTGCACCTTTGTGATTTCCGGTTATTCCCAGGTCAGCGCGCCTTTTTTCCACTCATAGGCGAAACCCACCACCAGAATGGCCAAGAACACGAGAACCGCGATAAAACCAGGCATTCCCACTTCGTGCAGCGATACTGCCCAGGGGAAGAGGAAAGCAATTTCCAAGTCGAAGAGAATGAACAGAATGGCGACGAGATAGTAACGCACGTCAAATTTCATGCGTGCGTCTTCAAACGCCTCAAAGCCGCATTCGTAAGGGGAATTTTTCGCCGCATTCGGGCGATTGGGACCAAGGATGTATCCCGCCACCAGAGGACCTACACCGACAAGAATGCCCACCAGAATGAACAGGAGGACTGGGAGGTATTGATCGAGATTCATCTGAGTACTCACCGCAGGAGCCAACCTGGGTAAGCACAAGACGCGACCCAGGCAGGCCTTTTTTTGTGTTGGTGCCGTCGGCGAGACTCGAACTCGCACAGCTTTCGCCACTACCCCCTCAAGATAGCGTGTCTACCAATTTCACCACGACGGCTGTTTTTGACTGGTCTGGCAGGTGTAATTGCTTTTGCAACAATTTACTTCCCAGACAGACCAAGATTCTACTCTGTAAAAACCCTGATATCGGGGATTCTTTCCAAAATAGTTGACTTATTTCGCTGCGGGTTGCGCTGGCTCGGTAGGCGTTGCAGCGGCAGGAACATCTGCTGCTGCTGCAGGCGCAGGCACAGCGGCATCACCGCCAGCAGCTGGAGCAGCAGGCGTTGCCGGTGCAGGCACCGAAGAGCTTGCGGGAGGCACTGCAGCATCAACAGCTGGTGCATTGGACTGCGGAATGGTTGCAGCAGGGCCCTCCAGCACGCTACCAGCGGATGTAGGACGGGCATTGCCAAAATAAGCCAGTGCCAGCGTGGCCGCAAAGAACACCGCAGCCAGCACCGCTGTGCTGCGCGAGAGGAAATTGGCACTGCCGGAAGCGCCGAACAGGCTGCCCGCACCGCCGCCGCTACCAAAAGCCGCGCCTGCATCTGCACCCTTGCCATGTTGAACCAGGACCAGGCCAATCATGCCCAGTGCAGCCAACATCTGAATTGCCAACAAAATCGTTACCATCATCTACCCTCTTTATCAAAATCGATAGCTGCCCGCACCCATATATCAAGCGGCAGCGGCAATAATCTTCAGAAAATCTGGTGCTTTCAGTGCTGCACCACCAATCAAGCCACCATTGATATCCGGCTGTGCCAGCAGTTGCTCGGCATTGCCTGCATTCATGCTGCCACCATACAGCAGCGGCACCTTGGCCGCCTGGGTACTGGCAGCCGCCAGTTGCGCGCGCAATACAGCATGGACAGCCTGCGCCTGCTCGGGCGTCGCAGTCTTGCCGGTACCAATGGCCCAGACAGGCTCATAAGCAACCACGATTTCCGTTGTGCAGGCACCAATGGCATGGATCACCGCCGCCAGTTGGCGCTTGACCACAGCCTCCGTCTCACCTGCATCGCGCTGCGCCAGGGTCTCACCCACACACACAATCGGTGTGATACCCGCATTCAGTGCCTTCTGCGCCTTGGCAGCCACCATAGCATCGGTCTCGCCATGGTACTGGCGTCGCTCGCTGTGCCCCACCAGGACATAGCGCACGCCGAACTCGCGCAGCATGGCTGCAGACACCTCACCAGTGTAGGCACCACTGTCGTGCGCAGATACGTCCTGCGCACCCAGTTGCACGGCAGAGCCCTGCAGCAAGCCTTGTACCTGGGAGACATAGACGGCAGGCACAGCCACTGCCACATCGCACGCAGCCTGCCCCAGTCCTTGCAGAATTTCTTGCAGCAAGGATTGGTTGGCAGTCAAGCTGCCATTCATCTTCCAATTGCCTGCAATCAGTTTTTTCATTGCTCGCTCCAGCTCAGCATGATCTTGCCGATATGTTGGTTGGATTCCATCAGCGCATGGGCCTCGGCCGCACGCGCCACAGGGAACCGGCTATGAATGATGGGACGCACCTTGCCAGCAGCCAGCAAAGGCCACACTTTGGCCTGCAGGGCCTTTGCGATCGCAGCCTTGAAAGCCACAGGACGGGGACGCAGGGTGGAACCGGTGATCTGCAGACGGCGGCGCAGCACCAGGCCGGCATTGAACTCCGCCTTGACACCGCCTTGCACGGCAATGATGACCAGCCGGCCATCCTCTGCGAGCGCCTCCACCTCACGGGCCACATAATCGCCTGCAACCATGTCCAGGATCACATCAACGCCCTTGCCTGCGGTGATGCGCTGGACTTCTGCGACAAAATCCTGCGTCCGGTAGTTGATGGCATGGTCAGCCCCCAGCTCACGGCAGGCCTGGCATTTCTCGTCCGAACCCGCCGTCACAATCACTTGCGCACCAAAAGCCTTGGCCAGCTGGATTGCCGTCACGCCAATGCCGCTGCTGCCACCCTGAATCAACAAGGTTTCGCCCGCCTGCAGCGCACCGCGGTCAAACACATTGCTCCAGACCGTGAAAAAGGTCTCAGGCAGGGCTGCAGCCTCCAGGTCCGACAGACCCGCAGGCACCGGCAGGCATTGCGCAACAGGCGCCACGCAATACTCGGCATAACCACCACCGGCAACCAGCGCACAGACGCGGTCACCCAGCTTCAGGCCCTGCGCAGCCATGGCTGCAGCATCACCGGCAACGATGACACCCGCAACCTCCAGCCCGGGCAGATCAGACGTGCCCGGAGGCGGCGCATAGTGGCCCTTGCGCTGAAGCACATCAGGGCGATTGACACCACTGGCAGCCACATGAATGCACAGCTCGCCCCGCCCTGCTTGCGGCATGGGGCGCTCGCCCAGCTTCAAGACACCCGGCTCGCCAAAGCCGTTCATCTCGACAGCACGCATCTTGTCCATGGCGCTTCCTTGGTACATCACATCATTCACATTGTTCGATCAACAAAAACGCACCCAGGCCCAAAAGCTTGGGTGCGCCCAGCAGGCATTACTGCTGCTGCTGTTGTTGCTGATCGCCCTCAGCACCCACGCGTGGCTCACGCGGCTCGCGGTGCTGGCGTGGTGCACGCTCGCGGAATTCGCGTGGCTCGCGAGGTTCGCGCTCCGGCATGCCCGCTGGACGCTCGGTCAGCGCCTTCATCGACAGCTTGACGCGGCCCTTGTCATCGGTTTCCAGAACCTTGACCTTGACCACTTGGCCTTCCTGCAGGTAATCGGTGACCTTTTCAACGCGTTCATGGGCGATCTGGCTGATGTGCAGCAGACCATCCTTGCCCGGCAGCAGGTTAACCAGAGCGCCGAAGTCCAGAATCTTCACGACCGGGCCTTCGTAGACCTTGCCGATTTCGACTTCGGCAGTGATCTCCTCGATGCGGCGCTTGGCTTCGTCTGCCTTGGCACCGTCGGTGGCGGCGATGGTGATGGTGCCGTCTTCCTCGATATTGATCTGGGTTCCGGTCTCTTCGGTCAGCGCACGGATGGTGGCACCGCCCTTGCCGATCACGTCACGGATCTTTTCGGGGTTGATCTTCATCGTATACAACTTGGGAGCAAACGACGAAATCTCAGCCTTGGCCTCGCCCATGGCTTCCTGCATCTTGCCAAGGATGTGCATGCGCGCTTCCTTGGCCTGTGCCAGAGCAACCTGCATGATTTCCTTGGTGATGCCCTGGATCTTGATATCCATCTGCAGGGCAGTGATACCGTTGGTCGTACCAGCCACCTTGAAGTCCATATCACCCAGGTGATCTTCATCACCCAGAATGTCGGTCAGCACGGCAAACTTGTTGTCTTCCTTGATCAGACCCATGGCGATACCGGCCACGTGCGCCTTCATGGGCACGCCAGCATCCATCATGGACAGGCAGCCACCGCAGACCGATGCCATGGAAGAGGAACCATTGGATTCGGTGATTTCCGACACCACGCGGATGGTATAGGGAAATTCTTCCTTCGAAGGCAGGCAAGCCACCAGGGCGCGCTTGGCCAGACGGCCGTGGCCGATTTCGCGGCGCTTGGTCGAACCCATGCGACCCACTTCACCAGTGGCGAACGGAGGCATGTTGTAGTGGAACAGGAAACGGTCTTCAAATTCGCCAGCCAGGGCGTCAATGCGCTGTGCATCGCGCTCGGTACCCAGGGTGGAAATCACCAGGGCCTGCGTTTCACCACGGGTGAACAGCGCCGAGCCATGGGTGCGTGGCAGCACGGAGTTACGAATTTCGATGGGACGCACGGTGCGGGTGTCGCGGCCGTCGATACGGGGCTCGCCAGCCAGGATCTGCGAACGCACGATACGGGCTTCGATATCAAACAGCATGCCTTCGACCTTGACGCCGTCAAACGCCACGCCCTGCTCCGTCAGTGCAGCCTTCACATCAGCGTAAGCGGTGCGGCAAGCGAGCGTACGCACTTGCTTGTTGCGCTCCTGGTAGGCGGCGCGCAGCTTGGCTTCGCCCAGCTCGGTCACCTTGGCAATCAGTGCTTCGTCCTTGGCGGGCGCAGCCCAGTCCCAGGCGGGTTTGCCAGCATCGCGCACCAGTTCGTGGATGGCGTTGATGGCGATCTTGCCTTGGTCGTGACCGAAGACCACGGCGCCCAGCATCACTTCTTCAGGCAGTTGCTGTGCTTCGGACTCGACCATCAGCACTGCGGCTTCAGTACCAGCCACCACCAGATCCATCTGCGAATCCTTGCGCTGTGTCTGGCCGGGGTTGAGCACGTATTCGCCATTGATGTAACCCACGCGGGCAGCACCGATGGGGCCATTGAAAGGAATGCCCGAGACGGACAGTGCAGCAGACACGGCGATCATTGCGGCGATATCGGCATCCACTTCAGGGTTCAACGAAATGGTGTGGATGACCACGTGCACGTCGTTGTAGAAGCCTTCGGGGAACAGCGGACGGATCGGACGGTCGATCAGGCGGCTGGTCAGGGTTTCCAGTTCGCTAGGCTTGGCTTCGCGCTTGAAGAAGCTGCCAGGGATCTTGCCTGCAGCGTAGGTCTTCTCAATGTAGTCCACGGTCAGCGGGAAGAAATCCTGGCCGGCCTTGGCAATCTTGGAACCGACGACGGTGGCCAGAACCACGGTGTCATCGATGTTGACCAGCACGGCACCAGAAGCCTGGCGTGCGATTTCACCGGTTTCCATGGTGACCGTATGCTGGCCCCACTGGAAAGTCTTGGTCACTTTATTGAACATGGTCATATTGACTCCTTGATGGATAGCTGGGCACGCAGGCCCGGCTTGATTTAAGGGTACAAACAGAACACGATGCCATTCCAGTGCTGCACTTATAGCTACAAATTTTGCAGCATTGGAATGACACAGCTTCGCTCTGCTTTACACCCTCCGAAGTAAAAAACGCCTGAGCTAGCGGACTAACTCAGGCGTTTTCATCTCACCCCAGGCTTACTTACGCAGGCCCAGCTTGGCGATCAGCGCGGTGTAACGGTCAGCGTCCTTGGACTTGAGGTAGTCCAACAGCTTGCGACGACGGCTCACCATGCGCAGCAGGCCGCGACGACCGTGGTGGTCCTTGGCATGCTCTTTGAAGTGAGGGGTCAGTTCGTTGATACGGGCGGTCAGCAAAGCCACTTGGACTTCTGGGCTACCAGTATCGGAAGCGGAACGTGCGTTGGCCTTTACAACTTCGGCCTTGATAGATGCGGCGATCATGTGTTTTCCTTCTGAAAAATGCAGCTCGCGCTGGCATTTTTGGTTACTTGCGTCGCAGCCGGAAAAGCTTGCGACGTGCGTCTTGCACCATGCAAAACCGGTCGATTATACCAAAGTGCTGAACCACTGTGCCAGGAACTGCTTTGCGGCGCTAAGAGCGTGTTTACGATCTCTACGCAGCCGCGTTGGAGTGCAATCGGGATGAGTTCAAAGCACTGGGCCGCAGCTTGCACCGAGGTGCAGGCAAGGGCCAGCGCGAAGAAATCGCCCAATTTCACTCCAACCCATTGGGGCAGTGGGTTTGGGGGCGCCCGGCTAGGGACGCCCGGTCAGGGGCGCCCGCAAAGCCACTGTCGCGGCGCAAGGAGATCGTCAACACGTTCTTACATCCACCAGCGCACGGCCGCCGATGCCCCGGCCCCCAGCACCACCACCACTAGGAACGGAGCCCTCAGCGTTAGCGCAATGGCCGCAACCACCAAGGCCGCCAGCCGCGCATCCAGAACCAGTTGCTGGCCGCTGGCAAAGGTGTTCATTGCTGTCAGCGCAGCCAGCAAGGCGATGGTGAGCGAACCCGCAACCCGAGCCATGCGCGGATGGTGCAGCCAGCGTGCGGGCACGCCGTAACCCAGCAGCTTGGTGGCATAGGCAATAGCGCTCGCCAGCAACACCCAGAGCCACCAGTGGGCACCGATCTGTGCAACGGTTTCCGTGTTCATGCGGCGCCTCCTGCGGCGCGGGGTGCCTGCCCACTGCTGCGGGTACAGTAACCCCACACACCGCCCAGCACGGCAGCAATCAGAATCGGAATGCCCGGCGGCACCATGGGCACCGCCAGCATGGCAACTGCCGCAGCCGCCACAGCCAGCGCAATCGGCTCCCGCCCCTTGAGGCGCGGCCACAGCAGCCCCAGAAAAGCAGCCACTGCCGCACCATCCAACCCCCAGCGGCTGGGGTCGCCCAGCGCATTGCCCAGCAGTGCGCCTGCTGCCGTGAAAAGATTCCACAGGACATAGACCCCAACGCCCGCCGTCCAGAAGCCGCGCTGCTGCTCGGTCTTGTCCGCCTGGCCCAGGGCAGTGGCGGCGGATTCATCAATTGTCAGCTGTGCCGAGAGCAGCCGAGCGAGCCCCTTGGGGCCCAGCAGCGCTGCCATCTGCATCCCGTAGACCGCATTGCGCACACCCAACAAGCTGGCTGCACCCAGCGCAGCCACTCCGGCGCCGCCGCCCGCCACCACACCAACGAATGCAAACTGGGAACCGCCCGTGAACATCAAAAGGCTCAGCGCGCAGGTCTGCCATACCGAGAGGCCTGCGGCCACACCCAAAGCACCAAAGGAGATGCCATACAGCCCGGTGGCGATACTGATCGACACCCCCATGCGAAAAGCGGACGATTGCCGCCACAGCGTTGAAAGTTGCATGGGCAGCGATTGTAGGGAAGGCGTACAGGTTGCGCAGGCGCTGTGCTACTTCTGCGTCGCCTGCAGCACATCCAGCCGCCGCTGCACCTGCGCCGCCAACGCGGTATCGCCCTGTTCTTGCGCCAGACGCTGCTGATTGATGAGCCATGCGAGCAGCGCACGGCGCCAGCCCTGGGCAGAAGCAGTGTCGACCGCCTGCTGCACCACCGCCATGGGCAGTGGGCTGCGCACCGCCAGCGCGCCTGCAGCCACCAGACGCGAGAGCGGGTCTTCCATGGCCGCCAGCGCTGCAGCAGCCCCGGTGGCTTGCTGCGCCGCCACGGCCTGCTGGACTTTGGGCAACAGTGCAATGTCTGCAGGCTGCTGTGCGCCGCGCAGATAACGAGCGTAAGCCTGCTCGGGCGCTGCCGCATCCTGAGCCACAGCCTCATAGCCGCTGCATGGGGATGCATCCAGCGCAGCCACCTGTGCGGCGCAGCGTGCCAGCTCCAGCCGGGCCAGCAGGTCAGGTCGTGCAGTGCGGCGAACCTCCTCGCGCGCACGGCGCCACTCTGCATCGGCAACGCGACTGTTACCAGACAGGTAGGCATCGGTTGCCCGCTCGGCCGCACCCTGTTCGTTGATGGCCCAATCTGGTACTTTGGGGCCTCCTGCACAAGCCACTAGCGCGCAAGATGCTACCAGAACAATAGCAATCCAATGTACCGCAGAAGAAGAGAAAAAGCGCGTCGGCATCATGGCAGCTTGACCTCCGCCTCTTTCTTGGCAAACGGCCATTTGCGGTTCAACTCGGCCAGCATGCCCTCCACCTTGCGCAGGCTGGCCTCGACATCGGCCCGCAAGTCGCCCAGGTTGGAAGTAGCATCCTTCGCATTGGCGCCTACAGCCTGCGCCTCCACCAGCACGGCATCCACCTTCTTGAGGCTGCCGCGCACATCCGTCAGCACGCCATTGAGTTGCTGGACGGTCGCACGTACCTCGGGCATGACGCCCTGCGCGCCAAAGACCTGCTTGTCCGTATTCTTGACCAAGCCATCCAGGCGAGCGAGCAACTGGTTGGCACGGTCGAGGGTGACGGAGATCTTCTTGGCCTCTTCATCTCCACCCAGCGCCACGCCCAGCGCGCCGCCAGGGCCATTCAGTTTGGTGCTGAGCGTGCGCAGTTGCACCAAGGTGCTGTCCAGCGCCGATCCGGCCGAGGTCATCATGTTCAGGTTTTCCAGCAGCTGGCGTGCATTGCTCATCAGTTGCGGCAGCTCCGCCGTGGCATCGCCCAGCAGCACGGCGCGCACCGCGCCGTCTTCCAGAGGTGGATCGTCCAGAATGCCCGAGTACGCCTTGATCGTGGTTCCCCCGACCAAACCTTTGACCAGGGTGAACACGCTGCTGATGCGCAGCCAGTGCGCATCCTTTTCCGGCACAGCCACATGGATACGCACCGTGCCATCCTGGGCCAGCTCGATCTTGTCCACCTTGCCGATGGGGAAGCCCGAAAACGTCATGTCCATGCCAATGGTCACACCCTCGGAGTCTTCAGCCGTCAGGATCAGCTCTTGCTTGGGTTCGAAAACACCGCGCGCATACAACAGATACAACGCCGATCCCAGGATGAGCAGCATCGTGAACAGCAGCAGCGCAGCGGCCTTGCGCTCCAGATGCGGAACGGGCGCCAGGCCATCAATGGCTACGCCATCGGCCACGGCCGTATGCCGCGCCGAAGCCGCTGCATGCGGCGGCACTGGCCGGTCGGCGGAGTCGTGGGGTTCTGGTATATGCATGTGGGCCTGATCTTACCCGTGCTGCAAGCCATGGTAATAAAAATCCTGCCAGCGCTATCTGGCAAAGCATTGTGCGCTATGCATTTGATAAGAGGAAAGCCTCTTGCCCCGGCCATTGCAGACAAGCACCTCGCACCGCTTTATACTGTATATATAAACAGTATTTATCATGCATTCCATCCCGTCCAATCCGGCTCCTGTCTTGCCACCATCGGTTGCCGCCAGCATCTGGCGCGGCGACTGCCTGGTGCGCACGCAACTGGCCTGTACACCTACGGGATGGGAAGCACTGGATTGCGAGTTGCCCGGCAAAGGCTGGCCCAGCCAGTGCCTGACGGAAGTGCTGCAATCCCAGGCAGGCCAGCTGGAATGGCGACTGACAGCCGCCGCGCTGCAGCAGCACAGCCTGCAGCGCAAAGCCATCGTGGCCATCGGCCCGCCGCTGCCGCCTCATGCCAGCGGCCTGGCGCAGCAGGGACTGGCGCCCGAGCAGTTCGTGTGGATCAACACCTCCACGCCGCAGGACCGGCTCTGGGCGCTGGAGCAGTTCATCCGCGCCAATGCGGCAGGCGTGCTCCTTGCCTGGCTGCCGCAGGCCAATCCCGAGCAGATCCGTCGTCTGCAGATCAGCGCGCAGCAATTTGAAGGGCTGGTCTTCCTCTTTCGGCCCAGCAGTGGCCAGCATCAGGCATCGGCCGCACCGCTGCGCCTGCTGGCGCATACCAGCAGGCCCTGGTCACTGCAGTTGCAGATCGTCAAGCGGCGCGGGCCGGCACATACAGGCTCGCTCGATCTGCCTGCCGCACCACACAGTCTGCAAGCGTTCCTGACGCCTCGCATGCTGGGTAACGCAACCCCCACGCCTTCTTCCACCCCTCTTTCAGCCCCCTCACTCTCTCCTGTACGCCATGACACCGCTTTGGGCCGCACTGCTGCCCCATCTGCAAAACACACAGACCGCGCCACCGCCCAGCCGCATTGATGCCAATATGCATGGCCTGGCGTTGTGGGCGCTGCAGTTCACACCGCGCGTAGCCTGCGTGCCCTCACCTGCGCCGTTTGGCGATGCACTGGTGCTGGAGCTGTCTGCCAGCCAGCGCCTCTTCGGTGGCCGTCAGCAACTGGCCCGGCGCCTGCTGCGCGAAGCACGGCAGCAAGGCGTGCGCGCCATCAGTTGGGCCCCCACCAGCCTGGCCGCCATTGCCCTGGCACGCTGCGACCTGCGCCACGGCTTTGGCGCGCCACTGGCGCAGGTGCTGGCACCTTTGCCGCTGGCCGCCCTGGATGCGACCGCACACCACGCCCAACTGCTCTCGCAACTGGGCTGCACCAGCCTGGGAGCGGTGCAAGCCCTGCCGCGCGGCGGCGTGACAAGGCGTTTGGGGGCAGATCTGCTGGCCGCGCTCGACCAGGCCTATGGCCTGCGCCCCGACCAATACCCCTGGATAGACTTGCCTGCGCGCTTTGATGCCCGGCTGGAGCTACCCATGCGCATCGATCAGGCCGATGGCCTGATGCATGGCGCGCGCCACCTGCTGCTGCAGCTGTGTGGCTGGCTTGCTGCGCAGCGGGCAGGCATACGCAGTTGCACCCTGCGCTGGTGCCATGACGCAATGCGCTCAAAACATGTGGGCGATGGCGGCGAGCTGGTATTGCATACGGCCACCACTACACGCGACGTCGGGCACCTGGCCCGCTTGCTGCAAGCGCATCTGGCCCATGTGCAACTGCTCGCGCCCGTGGGCGAGCTGAGCCTGCACGCCGATGCCCCCGAAGCCCTGCATGAAACCAGTGCCAGCCTGCTACCCGACACCACCGCACAAGGCGAGAGCCTGGTGCAGGTGCTCGAACGCATTACCGCACGCCTGGGCAGCCACCAGGTGCAGCGCCCCCAACTGCAGGCCGACCATCGCCCGGAATGGCAGGTGCAATGGCAACCCGCCTGCCAACTTGGCGCCCCATCCCCCGTACAACCAGCCACACAACCCGCAGTGCCACCTCTGCCCCAACCCAGCTTCCTGCTGGCCGAGCCCCTGCAATTGCTGCAGGACGGCAACAGCCAGCCCTTGTACCAAGGCCCGCTGCAGTTGCTGGCAGGGCCGCAGCGCATCGAAGGCGGCTGGTGGCACCGCAGCCCTGGCTTTGTGCTGCCCAGCGCTGGCGAAGCAGATACGAAATCCGACACCGACACCCCGCCTCCCACAATTCCCACGCGCCAGATCGCGCACACCGCCGTACGCGATTACTGGGTGGCACACAGTGCGCATGCAGGCCTGCTGTGGGTCTTTCACACCCGCTTGTCAGCGCAGGACAGCGCCTGGTTTCTGCATGGCCGCTTTGCATGAGCCTTGCCATGACATCCCCTCTCCGCCCCGCCATTCCACGCTACGCCGAGCTGTGGTGCCTGAGCAATTTCAGCTTTCTGCGCGGCGCCAGCCACCCGCACGAGCTGGTGGCACGCGCGCACCGCCAGGACTATGCTGCACTGGCGCTGACCGATGAATGTTCGCTCGCCGGCATTGTGCGCGCCCATGTGGCGGCCCGCGAATGCGGCCTGCCACTGATCATCGGCGCGCAGTTCGAAGTGCAATGCAGTGATGACGATGCGCCGCCTTTCACCCTCATCGCGCTCGCCTGCAACCTGCGCGGTTACGGCAACCTGTGCGCACTGATTACCCATTTGCGAAGAAGAGCACCCAAAGGGCAATACGCGCTTGCGCAAGCAGCTATCAAGAAAAGAGTGTTTGATGACTGCGTGTTGCTGCTGGCCCCGCACCGCCAGGCAAGCGCTGCCCACATCGATACCCAGGCCCGATGGCTGCAGGATCACTTTGCCGGCCGCTGCTGGCTGGCGGTGCAGCAAGACCGCAGCCTGGGCGACGAAGCCTGGCTGCTGCAGTTGCGCGCTGCCAGCCGCGCCACAGGCATGCCCCTGGTGGCCGCAGGCGATGTGCACATGCACGTGCGCTCGCGCAAACCGCTGCAGGACACGCTCACCGCCATCCGCCTGCGCAAGCCGCTGACCGAGTGCGGCTACGGCCTGCAGCCCAATGCCGAGCGCCATCTCCGCAGCCTTTTGCGGCTGGCACAACTGTACCCTCGCGATCTGCTCGATGCCACGCTCACCGTCGCGGCGCACTGCCATTTCTCGCTGGATGAATTGCGCTACCAGTATCCCGACGAGGTCGTGCCCGTGGGCCTGTCCCCTGCCAGCTACCTGCGCCAGCTGACCTACGAAGGCGCGGCCAGCCGTTGGCCGCAAGGCATTCCCACCAAAGCCCAGGCCCAGCTGGAGAATGAACTGGCCCTGATCAGCGAGCTGCACTACGAGCACTACTTTCTGACCGTGCACGACATCGTGCGCTATGCGCGCAGCCAGAACATCCTGTGCCAGGGCCGAGGCTCGGCAGCCAACTCGGCCGTCTGCTATTGCCTGGGCGTGACCGAGGTAAACCCTGCCGAAAGCACGGTGCTGTTTGAACGCTTCATCAGCAGGGAACGCAACGAGCCGCCCGATATCGACGTGGATTTCGAGCACGCGCGGCGCGAAGAAGTCATCCAGTACCTGTACAAGAAATACGGCCTGCACCGCGCCGGGTTGACGGCGGTGGTCATCCGCTACCGGCGAAAATCCGCGATCCGTGACGTGGCCAAGGCCCTCGGGTTTGCAGCGGAGCAGATCGACCTGCTGGCACGCGACCATTCGCAATGGGACGCCGAACTGCTGCGCAGCGAAGCACTGCAAAAGGCTGGCTTGCAGGCCGATGACCTGGCCGTGCACCAACTGGTGGAGCTGGTGGAGACCCTGCGCCACTTTCCACGCCACCTGTCGCAGCATGTCGGCGGCTTTGTACTGACGCGCGGGCCGCTGTCGCGCATGGTGCCGATCGAGAACGCCAGCATGAAAGACCGCACCGTCATCCAGTGGGACAAGGACGACCTGGATGCCATGGGTCTGCTGAAAGTGGATGTGCTCGCCCTGGGCATGCTGACGGCACTGCAAAAAATGCTGCATCTGGTTGGCGCGCGCAAGGGCGGCACCTTCGGGCTGGGCGACATCCCGCACGGAGACCCCGCCACCTACGACATGATCTGCGCCGCCGACACCATCGGCGTCTTCCAGATAGAAAGCCGCGCGCAAATGAGCATGCTGCCGCGCCTCAGGCCCCGCAACTACTACGACTTGGTCATCGAAGTGTCGCTGGTGCGGCCCGGGCCCATCCAGGGCGGCATGGTGCACCCGTATCTGCGGCGCAGGCAAGGCCTGGAGAAAGTCAACTATCCCAGCGATGATCTGGAGCACGTTCTGGAGCGCACGCTAGGCATTCCGATCTTTCAGGAACAGGTCATGCAGATCGCCATCGTCGCCGCCGGCTTCACCCCCGGCGAAGCCGATCAGCTGCGCCGCAACATGGCTGCATGGAGACGCACCGGCGACCTGCAGCAATACCATGCCAAGATTATCGAGGGCATGACGCAGCGGAATTACCCCCCCGAGTTTGCCGAAGCCATCTTCCAGCAGATTCAGGGCTTTTCGGAATACGGCTTTCCCGAAAGCCATGCAGCCAGTTTTGCAATCCTGGTGTACTTCAGCGCCTGGCTCAAATGCCACTACCCGGCCGAATTTCTGGCCGCCATGATCAACAGCCAGCCACTGGGCTTCTACAGCAACAGCCAGCTCATCCAGGATGCACAGCGCCATGGCGTGCAGGTGCTGCCGGTCGATGTGATGCACAGCATGGTGGACTGCACCATGGAATACAGCGGCGGCGCGCAGCCTGCAGTGCGCCTGGGGTTGCGACTGGTCAAACAGTTGTCGCAAGCCCAGAGTGAACGCGTGGTGCAGACACGCGAGGCCGCGCCCTTCATCAGCGCCGAAGACCTGGCCCTGCGCGCCCGGCTGGATGCACCTGCCATGCAGCAACTCGCCGCCGCCGATGCCTTAGCCAGCCTGGAAGGCCATCGCCGCAACCAGCTATGGCAAGCAGCTGCGCCACGGCACAGCAGCCCCTTGCTGCAAGCCGCCGCCATCCTCGAAAGCCACCTGGAATTGCCCTCGGCCGCCGAGCAGGAAGACATCCACTGGGACTATGCCGCGCTGGGCCTGAGCCTGCGCCGCCATCCGCTGGCCTTGTTGCGCGAACGCCTGCAACGCCACAGGTTCCGCACCCATGCGGCCCTGCGCGATGCGCGTGACGGCAGCTGGGTGCGCGCCTGCGGCATCGTCACCTTGCGCCAACAGCCACCCACTGCCAAAGGCGTGGTGTTCATCACCCTGGAAGACGAGACCGGCAACCTGCAGGTGATCTGCTGGCCCAAGATTCGCGAACACCAGCGTGAGGCGCTGCTGCATTCGCAACTGCTGGCGGTGGAGGGGCGCTGGCAGCGCACGGGCGATGTCGGCAACCTGATCGCCCACCGATTGCGCGATATGTCCGACTGGTTTGACACCTTGCGCATCCGCAGCCGTGACTTTCACTAAGCACCCCGTTCTGTTGCACCAGGGCATGCAGAAATGTTTTAAATAATTTCATCATTTACGCGCGCCCTTGCTTGTAAGCGCGCCACAATAACGATAGCAGACAGCTTCCTGCCGCAGCGCCAGTTGCGCATGCGTTTTTCTGTCTGCTGCTCTCCTGCAAAGGGCGCATTGAGCGCCCCGGTGTCTGTTCGTCCATGGCCTGTCCCCCGTCCCGTTCCCGCTCTGCATCTCGTGCTGGCAAACGCAGCAACACATCCCGCAAATCCTCCAGCAGCTTGATCGCCCGGCTGCTGCGTCCGCTGATCGGCAAGACTGCCATTGCGACTTACAGCGCAGCAGTTGCGGCAGGGTCTTTCGTGCTGGCCCCCCAGTTGGAAGGCGCCCGCCACTGGGCCAGAGACAAAACGCAGCATTGGCTGCACACCCAGCCGCTGGTACGCGACGCCGGCCACTGGCTCGAAGAGCAACAGGACCGCTGGGCCAACTGGCAGGAAGCCCTGCAGACCCTGGCCCGCCAAAGCCGTGAATCTGCGCATCCGTCATCCGGTGGCAAGGGGAGCAGCAGTGGGGCCAGCCAGCCTGCTCCACCCAAAGGCCAGGCCGGCAAGCAACCCTCCGCATCAGACAGTTTTGCGCAGTGCGCAGAACAATTGCCCGCCAGCGCCCCGCTCGGGCTGGCCAGCGTGGGGACCAGCTGGATGCCGGTAGCGCTGTGCTCGGATGGCTTTGCCGTGCTGTATTCTGGGCTGTCCAAAACCCCGATCGTCACCATCGAACGGCTCAATCGCAATCGCCTGCAACATGCTGCTGGACAGGAACGGACCGACCGCTTCTATGCCGATGCGCGCCTGCGCTCCGCGTACAAGGCTGATCTGTCCGATTACCAAGGCAGCGGCTACGACCGAGGCCACATGGCAGCCGCCGCCAACCAGAGCACCGAAACCGGCATGGCGCAGTCGTTTGCGCTGTCGAACATGGTGCCTCAGGACCCCACCAACAACCGCAAGATCTGGTCCAAGCTGGAAGGCGATGTGCGCAAGTACGCCAAGCGCGCCAACGGCAATGTATTTGTATATACCGGCCCGCTGTTCGAAAGCGGCGCACACACCATTGGCCGCAACCAGGTTTGGGTGCCCAGCCACCTGTACAAGCTGGTGTATGACGAACAGCAGCAGCGCGCCTGGGCCTGGGTACTGCCCAACGACGCAAACGCTACTCTTGGGCCGCCAATGAGCTATGGCCGTTTTGTAGAACGGACGGGGCGTAACTTTCTGCCCCAGCTGCAGTGAACAGGCGCAGGCAGCAGCAGTCCTTCAAAGTGCCCTAAGGCTTGGGCTGTAGCACTGCCCCATCCGAGGCTTGCATCCATGGCGCATGCCAGCCGCCACCCAATTCCTGGATCAGTTGCGCTGCGGCCAGCTGCTGGTTCAGCTGCAGCTGGATCAGTGAGCGGCGCGCATTCAGTGCTGTCGCCTGCGCGGTCACCACATCGGTGTATTGCACCTGCCCTTCCTTGTAGCGGTTGAGCATCTGCTGCTCCACCTTCTCGGCCGAATCCAGGCTTTGCTGCAGCAACGGCTGCTGGGCGTTCAGTGCGGCGATGTTGCTGAGCACATCTTCCACCGCCTGGAAGGCTCCCAGCACCGTCTGCCGGTAGCTTGCCGTCTTGGCGACATGCCCAGCCCTGGCCGAATCCACCTGCGCCGCAGTGGCCCCTGCATTGAAAATGCTCTGGCTGATAGACGCGCCCAGCGACCACAGCAGGCCCGAAGCGCTGAACAAATCACCCAGATTGGATCCCGTGCGGCCCAGCGACCCCGACAGGCTGAGGCTCGGGTAGTAGGCCGACTGCGCAATGCCGATCTGCGCATTGGCAGCAGCCACGGCACGTTCGGCCGATGCAATATCGGGCCTGCGCTCCAGCAAGGTCGAAGGCACCACGCCCGGCACCTCCGGCACCGTAACCTGCCAAGGGGCAGCAGGCAGGTCGAACTGTGCTGGCGCCTGGCCGGTCAATACGGCAATCGCATGCTCATAGGTCTGGCGCGACTGGCGCAGTGACTCGGCGCTGGCCTGGGTATTGGTCAGGGTGGTTTGCGCCTGCAGCACGGCCGTCCTGGCATCGATGCCGCTGTCGTAGCGGTTCTGCGTGATCTGCAGGCTGCGCTGGTAGCCTTCGATGGATTGCTGCAGGATCTGCAGTTCCGCATCAGCCTCGCGCAGCCGGTAGTAGTTCTGCACCAGGCTGCCCACCGCCGACAGTCGGGCGGCAGCAAGGTCTGCTTCGCTCGCCTGTGCGCTGCTCTGCGCAGCGCTGACGGACTCTTTCAAACGCCCCCATACATCCGCATCCCAGGCTGCATTGATGCCCAGCGATGCACTGCCGCTACCGCTGGCCTGGCTGCCGCCCTGGCGTGTCTGTCCGAGCGAGCCGCTGACCGTTGGCAGCAGGCCTGCTCGCTGCACGCGCACCGCAGCCTGGGCTTGTGCAACGGCAGCGGCCGCTGCCGCGATGTTCTGGTTGTTCACCTGCACCTGCGCGGCCAACTGGTTGAGTTTCGCGTCGCCAAACAAGGTCCACCATTCGCCACGGTCCATGGCGTCATTGGGTTGGGCGCCTTGCCATAGTGCGCCTGCCTCCTTGAAGCTGGCGGGCGCTGGTGTGCTCGGCACTTCATACACAGGTGCCACGGAGCAGGCGCTCAACATGCCCGCACAGCACAGCGCAAAGGCCAGAGTGCGCAGCGCATTGGCGCGTGGAGATGGTTGTTCGCGTTGTGTTTTCATAAATTTCTTCTTAACCCGGTGCAGGCCCGGCCTCTTGCGGCTGCGCACGGCTCAGATAGCGCTCATCGGGCGCATGGCGACGCAGCTTGTCCATCAGCACATACACGACAGGTGTGGTTACCAGCGTCAGCACCTGGCTGGCCAACAGGCCGCCGATGATGGCGATGCCCAGTGGCTGGCGCAGCTCCGACCCTTGCCCAAAGCCGATGGCCAACGGCAGCGCACCCAACGCGGCAGCCAGGGTGGTCATCAGAATGGGACGGAAGCGCAGCACGCAGGCTTCGCGCACGGCATCCGTGGCGCTGATGCCCCGCGCGCGCTGCGCTTCCAGCGCAAAATCGATGATCAGGATCGCGTTCTTCTTGACGATGCCGATCAGCAGAAACACGCCGATGAGCGCAATCACTGTGAATTGCATGTCGAACAGCATCAGCGCAATCACCGCACCCACACCTGCCGACGGCAAGGTAGACAGCACCGTGACCGGATGCACCAGGCTTTCATACAGAATGCCCAGCACGATGTAGATCACCACGAGCGCCGCGAGAATCAGGTACAGCTGCTGCGACTGCGTCTTCTGGAAGCTGAGCGCCGTGCCCTGAAAACTACCGCGTACATTGATCGGCATGGCGATATCGGCTTCCGCCTGCCGGATCACGGCCTGCGCCTCGCTCAGCGCCACACCTTCGTCCAGGTTGAACGAGATCGTCGTGGCCAGCTCGCCATCCTGGTGGTTGACCGATGTGGGTGCGGGCCGTTCTACCACCTTGGCAAAGGCAGACAGCGGCACCATGGTGTCGGCAGCCGTGCTGATGACATTGCCGGTCGAGGCACTTTTGAGCGCCGGGTTGGCCGCCGTTCCCACAGTACCCGCCAGGTTGGACGGCACATAGATATCCTGCAGCGCAGGCGGTCCGCGCGTGTACTCGGGCGCCCACTCCATGATGACCGAATACTGGTTCAGATCGCTGTAGATGGTGGCAACCGAGCGCTGGCCAAATGCGTTGTAGAGCGCATTGTTGATGGCCTTGGAGTTGACGCCCAGGCGCGCGGCGGCCTGCTTGTCCACATCCACATACACCTCGACGCCGTTTTCTGCCTGGTCAGTATCCACGTCCTGCAGCAACGCCTCCTGCTTGAGACGGTCGGCAAGGCGCGTGGCCCATTTCTTCAGATCTGCCGTGTTGTCGCTCTTGAGCGTGTACTGGTAGGTGGAGTTGGACGAGCGCCCGCCCATGCGCAGATCCTGCACCGGGTTGAGGAATACACGCAGGCCGGTGATCTGCGACAGCTGTGGCCGCAGGCGCGCCACCACCTGCAGGCTGGTCACATCGCGCTCCTTCACTGGCTTGAGGTTAATGAACATGAAGCCGCCACCCGCACGGCTGCCGCCCGAAAAGCCCACCACGGTGTCCACAGCAGGGTCGCGCTGAATGATGGCCAGCGCATCCTTGAGCTTGTCGGCCATGGCCGTGGACGAGATGCTCTGGTCCGCACGCAGACCGCCAGCCAGCTGGCCGTTGTCCTGCTGCGGGAAGAAGCCCTTTTGCACATGCACGAAGAGATAGCCGTTCATCCCAATCACCACCACCAGAATGGCCATGACCAGCGCCTTGCTGTGCAGCGCCCAGTCCAGGCTGCGCTCATAGATGCGCAGCATCCAGGAGTAGCCGGCCTCCAGCGTCCGCGCCATGCGGCCCTGGGGTTCGGAGCTGACGGTATCCTCATCGCGCAGGAACCACGCACACATCATCGGCGTGGTGGTGAGCGAGATCACCAGCGAGATCATCACCGCCACCGACAGGGTGACGGCGAACTCCTTGAACAGTCGGCCGATCTGCCCGTCCATGAACAGAAGCGGAATGAACACCGCCACCAGCGACAGGCTGATCGACAGCACGGTAAAACCCACTTCGCGGGCACCCAGCAAGGCCGCAGCCATCTTGTCCATGCCCTGCTCGATGTGGCGGCTGGTGTTTTCCAGCACCACAATCGCGTCGTCCACCACAAAGCCGGTTGCCACGGTGAGTGCCATCAGGCTCAGGTTGTTCAGGCTGAAGCCCAGCAGATACATGATGGCGAAGGTCCCCAGCAGCGACACCACGGTCGCCACTGCCGGGATGACCGTCGCACGCGCCTTTCTGATGAAGACGCCCACCACCAGCACCACCAGTGCGACGGACACCATCAGCGTCGTCTCGATCTCGCGCAGCGACGAACGGATGGAATTGGTGCTGTCGCTGGCCACCTGGATGTTCACATCCTTGGGCAATTGCGCCTGCAACTCAGGCAACAGCTTGCGCACGTTGTCAACCGTGTCGATGATGTTCGCCCCCGGCTGGCGCGTGATCAGCACCAGAATGGCGGGCTGGCCATTGAACAGGCCCATGGTGTGCACGTTGGCCGGGCCGTCGATCACGCGTGCCACATCGCCCAGCTTGACGGCGCCATTGTCGCGCCAGCCCACCACCAGGCCCTGGTACCAGGATGCCTTGCGCTCGGGCGCAGGGGTATAGATCTGCAGGCGGTTGCCTTCATTCTCAATGGCTCCCTTGGGACGGTTGGCGTTGGCGGCCTGGATGGCGGCACGCACGTCCTCGGTGGCAATGCCGTACTTGCTCAGGGCCTGCGGCAGCAGCTCCACACGCACCGATGGCAGCGACCCGCCACCAATTTCCACATCGCCGACACCATCGACCTGCGAGATGCGCTGGCTCACCACGTTCGAGACCTCGTCGTACAGCTCGCCGGGTGTGCGTGTGGGCGATGTCATCGCCAGGATGATGACCGGCGCATCGGACGGATTGATCTTGCGGTACGTGGGGTTGCTGCGCAGGTCGGATGGCAGATCGGTGCGTGCCGCATTGATGGCGGCCTGCACCTCCCGCGCGGCGCCGTCGATATTGCGATTGAGATCAAACTGCAGGGTGACGCGCGAGGAGCCCGTCGAGCTGTTCGACGTCATCTCGTTGACGCCAGCAATCACGCCCAGGTGTCGCTCCAGGGGCGTGGCCACGCTCGATGCCATGTTCTCGGGGCTGGCACCTGACAGGCTGGCCGATACCGAAATCACCGGGTAGTCCACCTGGGGAAGCGGCGCCACCGGCAGCACAAAGAATGCTGCCATTCCCGCCAGCGCGATACCGATGGTCAGCAAAACCGTGGCCACCGGGCGTTTGACAAACGGCAAGGACAGATTCATGCCGCCACTCCGTCGCCTGCGCCGCCATCATTCACGCTGCCGCCAGGCGCGGGGGTCTGAGGCTTGCGGCGAAAACGTGCACCCAGCCGGTCAAAGGCGAGGTAGATCACCGGCGTGGTGAAGAGCGTGAGCAGCTGGCTGAGCATCAGCCCGCCAAAGATTGCCAGGCCCAGCGGGCGGCGCAGCTCTGCACCATCGCCCCAGCCGAACATCAGAGGCAGCGCAGCAAACAGCGCGGCCAGCGTGGTCATCAGGATGGGACGGAAGCGCAGCAGCGCCGCCTGGTGGATCGCATCCTGCGGCGCCATGCCCTGGCTGCGTTCGGCATCGATGGCAAAGTCGATCATCATGATCGCGTTCTTCTTGACGATACCGATCAGCAGGATGATCCCGATGATGCCGATCACGCCCAGGTCATTGCCGCTCAGCATCAGCGCCAGCAAGGCGCCCACACCTGCAGACGGCAGGGTGGAGAGGATGGTCATCGGGTGCACATAGCTCTCGTACAGCACACCCAGCACGATGTATACACACACCAGCGCAGCCAGGATCAGCAGCAACTGGCTGGTGAGCGACTTCTGGTACGCGCCGGCCGCGCCCAGGAACTCCATGGTCAGCGACCGGGGCATGCCGATGTCCTGCGCAGCCTGCTTGATCGCGTCGACCGCATGGCCCAGCGACACGCCGGGCGCAGTGTCAAAGCCCAGCGTGGCTGCGGGGTACTGGGCCACACGGGTGACCTGCAGCGGCGCCATCTGCTCTTCGATCCGTGCAATGGCCGACAGCGGCGTGGCCCCCGTGCTGTTGGCGTTGATGGCCAGATTGCCCAAGGTCTGCACGCTGTTCAACTGGCCCTGCTGCGCCTCCAGGATTACACGGTACTGGTTGGTCTCGGTGAAGATGGTGGAGACGATGCGCTGGCCAAAGGCGCTGTAGAGCGTGTCATCAATGCTACTGGCACTGATGCCGAGGCGCGATGCGGTGTCGCGGTCCACATTCACATAGGCCGACAGCCCCTGGCGACCGGCGTCGCTGGTGGCATTGCGCACCTCGGGCACCTCCTGCAGGCGGGCGGCCAGCTTTTGCGTCCACTGGTTCACCTCGTCGGTGCTCACACCACCGATCGACAGGCGGTACTCGGTAGGCCCGCTCTGCGAATCGATGGTCAGATCCTGCGCTGGCTGCAGAAAGATCGACACGCCCGCCACCTGGCCCACGCGGTCACGCAGGCGCTGCATCACCGCGTCCTGCGCATCATGCGGCCGCTTGAGGTTGATCGACAGGCTGCCTGTATTCAGCATGGTGTTGTTGGCGGCATCCACACCGACGACCGAACTGACCGATTCCACATCCGGATCGTGCAGGATGGCGCTCACCGCCTGCTGCTGCAGCGCGCTCATGCGGGCAAAAGACACCTCCTGCGCGGCCACGATCTGGGCCTTGAGCTGGCCCGTGTCCTGGGTCGGGAACAGTCCCTTGGGAATCATCAGGTACAGCAATCCGGTCAGCGCCAGGGTGGCCACGGCCACCACCAGGGTCAGGCCCTGGTGGCGAAACACCCACTGCAGCCCCCGGTCGTAGTGGTGGATCACCTTGTCAAAGCCGCGCTGCACGGCCCCCACCCAGCCATGGCTGTGTGCGCCCGTGTCTTCGTGCTTGAGCCAGCGCGCCGACATCATGGGCACGAGGGTGAGCGACACCACGGCAGAGATGAGGATGGTGATAGCCAGGGTGACCGCAAACTCGCGGAACAGCCGGCCCACGATATCGCCCATGAACAGAAGCGGTATCAGCACCGCGATCAGCGACACGGTGAGCGAGATGATGGTGAAACCGATCTGCGACGCACCCTTGAGCGCTGCCGCCATCGGCGTCTCGCCCTCCTCGATGTAGCGGGCGATGTTCTCGATCATCACGATCGCGTCATCCACCACGAAGCCGGTCGCAATCGTCAGCGCCATCAGGCTCAGGTTGTTGAGGCTGTAGCCCAGCAGGTACATCAGGCCGCAGCTGCCGATGAGCGAGATCGGCACCGCCAAGCTGGCAATCACCGTGGCGCGCAGGCTGTGCAAGAAGAAGAAGATCACCAGCACCACCATGATGACGGCCAGCGCCAGTTCCATCTGCACATGCTCCACCGAAGCGCGGATGCCTGTGGTGCGGTCGGTCAGCACCTTCACCTCCACCGATGCGGGCAGGGAGGCCGTGAGCTCCGGCAAGCGCGCCTTGATGGCATCGACCGTGGCGATCACATTGGCGCCGGGCTGGCGCTGCACGTTCACGACGATGGCTGGTGTCTCGTCCACCCAGGCTGCGAGGCGGTCGTTCTCGGCGCTGGCCACCACCTGGGCCACGTCCTTCATGTAGACCGGCGCTCCGTTCTTCCAGCTGACCACGAGGTTCATGTAGGCCTCGGCAGTCAGCAACTGGTCGTTGCTGTTGATGGAGTAGGCGCGCTTGGGGCCATCAAAGCTGCCTTTGGCAGTGTTGGAGTTGGCATTGCTGATGGCGGTGCGCAGCGTGCTCAAGGTGATGCCGTTGGCCGCCAGCGCTTGCGTGTTGGCCTGGATGCGCATGGCCGGCTTCTGCCCGCCTTCGAGTGTGACCAGACCCACGCCCGAGACCTGGCTGATCTTTTGCGCCAGCCGCGTATTGACGATGTTCTGCACCTCCGTCAGTGGCAGCTCTTTGGAGGTAATAGACAGGCTCAGTACCGGCGTATCGGCCGGGTTGACCTTGGCATAGACAGGCGGCGCAGGCAGATCGGCAGGCAGCAGCGCACTGCTGGCATTGATGGCGGCCTGCACCTCCTGCTCGGCCACATCCAGCGACAGGCCCAGCTGAAACTGCAGGGTGACCATGGAGACCCCTGCCGCGCTGGTGGACGACATGCGGTCGAGCCCGGACATCTGGCCGAGCTGCCGCTCCAGCGGCGCCGTTACCGTGCGGCTCATCACCTCGGGGCTGGCGCCGGGGTACAGGGTCTGCACCTGGATCGTGGGGTAATCGACCTCGGGCAGCGCCGACAAGGGCAGCAGCTTGAAGCCGACCAGGCCCGACAGCACAATGGCCACCATCAGCAAGGCCGTGGCCACCGGCCTTTGAATGAATGGACGGGAAGGACTCATCGATCAACCCGCCTTACTGCGCCTTGGCGGGCGTTGCCGGAGCCGCAGAAGAGGCAGGCGTCGTGGGCACCACGTCAGGGACCGGCACTGCAGGCGAGGCCGGTGTGGGTTGCGCCGCATTGGGCACCACCCCGGCCGGGTTGCCCGTGGCTGCGCCGCCTCCACCACCGTTGGCCGCAGCGCCGGAAGCTGCAGGCGCATCGCCCGAGCGGCCCGCGCCGCCGCGCCGTCCTCCGCTACCGCCCTCGCCCCGGTTGCCTCGGCGGCCACTGCTGGCGCCCGGCGCTTGCGTGGGTGTGTCGCCTTGCAGGGCAACACTGGCTCCGTCCTTGAGGCGATCAGCACCTTCGGTCACCACCAGCTCGCCTTCTTTCAGGCCGCTGCTGATTGCCACCCACTCGACCGTGCTCATGCCCCGGATCACGGTGCGCTGGTTCACCGTGCGGTCCTGGTTGATGACATAGACGAAGTCACCGTTGCCGCCCGTGCGGATGGCGGTGACCGGCACCACCAGAGTGCTGATGTCCTTGAGCGTCAATCTGGTGTTGACGAACTGGTTGGGAAACAGCGCGCCGTCGGCATTGTCAAACCGTGCCTTGGCCTTGACGGTACCCGTCGTGGTATCCACCAGATTGTCCAAGGTGAGGAATGCACCAGTGGCCAGCGGTTTGCTGCCCGCGCGGTCCAGCGCGACCACGGGCAGGCGCCCGTCCTGCTTTTGCGCGTCGAGAACCGAGGGGATATGGTCTTGCGGCACGGTAAAGCTCACATCGATAGGCGCCACCTTGGTGATGACGGCAATGCCTGTGGTGCCACCCGCGCTCACATAGTTGCCGGGGTCGATGCTGCGCAGACCGATGCGGCCATCAATGGGCGACGTGATGCTGGAGTACCCCAGGTTCAGTTGCGCGGACTGCACCGCTGCCTGATCGGCGATCACCGTGCCTTCCAGTTGCTTGGCAGTGGCCGCCTGCGTATCCAGGTCCTGGCGGGCGATGGAGTCCTGGCTCCACAGCGTCTGGTAGCGCTTCAAGGTGACGCGCGCGGCGTCCAGCTGGGCCTGGTCACGCGCCAGTTGGCCCTTGGCCTGCATCAGCGCCTGCTCGAAGGGTCGGGGGTCGATCTGCGCCAGCTTCTGGCCTTTTTTCACCATCTGGCCTTCGGTAAACAGCACATCGCGCAGCACGCCGGAAACCTGGGTGGTCAGGGTGACGGTGTTGGTGGGCACCACCGTGCCCATCGCGGTCAGAGTCACCGGCAGGTTCTGCCGTTTGACAGTGGCGCTGCCGACTGTCACGGTCATGGACCGCATCGCACCCGGGCCGCCAAAGCCGGGGCCGCCCGGCCCGCCGCTGCCGGCTTTTTTGCTTTGCACCAGGTACCAGGCACCGCCCGCCAACGCCGCCACCAGCAGCACGGCAATGGTGGAGCCCACCCAGCGCCTGCGCGGCTTGGGGGCCGGACTGGTCAGCGGCGCAGCAGAAGGCTGGGAAATATGGGCAGGATGGGCGGAATTGTTGGAATTGTGGTCCATGGCATGCGATCGATCAGTGGTCTTACATTCGCAGGCACCCCCACCCTCAGGAGGACGCCTCATGTAAAGAAGAATGATCGCATCCTAGTGCAGCCGTGTTGCCTTTGCTTTATCCCGACTGCGAAGAAAAGTAAATGCCGCATTGCAGCAAGCGCATGCCGCCAGTCTTGCCTCGGTGCTTCAGCGCTGTACGGCCCGCAATTCCTGCCAGCGATAGCCCACCACCGCCACCACGATCAGGCCCATGCCGAGCCACTGCGCAGGCGCCGGGTGCGTGCCGAACCACCACAGATCGACCAGCAGGGCCACGGCAGGATAGACAAAGCTCAGCATGGCGATGGCCGCAGCCCCCAGGCGCTGGAAGGCACCGTACATCAGTCCATACATGAGCGATGTGTGCACCAGCCCCACCACCAGCACGCAAGCCACGGTCTGCGTAAGCGGAACCCCTTCCGGCTGCTGCCAGCCCTGCAGCACCATGGCGGCCAGTGCCGGCGCCTGCCACAGCGCCAGCAGCGATCCACCCGCCAGCATCTGCACCATGGCAATCTGCGCCGGTGCGGTGTTCTTCACGCGCCGGGTGGTGATCACCGTCACCGTGTAGAGCGCTGCCGCCAGCAAGGCCAGCAACACCCCCCATATGGGCAGGCCTGCCGCTGCATGTGGGCCCGCCAGGGACGCATCGCTGCCCAGGCCACTGGTGAGCACCACGCCTGCCAGGGCCAGCAGCATCCACGGCCATTGGCGCCAGCGCAGCGCCTCGCCACCCAGTGCTGCCGCCAGCACCAGCAAGAACGGCTGCACATGGTAGACCACCGTGGCTACCGCAATGCCAACGTAGGCGTAGGCATGGAACAGCGCCACCCAGTTGCCCACCAGGGCCGCACCGCCTGCAGCCATCATCCAGAAGCCGCTCCGGCTGGGCGCTACCCACGCCTTGCGCCACCACAGCCATGCACCCAACCCCAGTGCACCCAGCAGACAGCGCAGCAGCACCACCAACTCCACCTGCAGGCCGCTTTCAATCACCACGAGACCAATGGTGCCCGAGAGCAGCATGGCGGCCACCATGCGCCAGGTGCCTCCGCCAGTTTTCGCCTGGGCTGAAGAGCCCCTCAATCCTGCCCCCGGAGAGACCGTACTTGAATGCGCCATCACCAACTCCTTGTCATTGCCATATGCGCATGGTCATGCATCAATGAAAAATCAACAATCCAATTTCATTTCAATTTATTATTGAATTTCAATCAATAAACTCAGCAAGCCTCTGCCATGACTCCCGACACGCTTCCGTTGGCCGATATGCAGGTATTCACACAGGTGGTGGCCCACCATAGCTTTGCCGGTGCGGCACGCCAACTGCGGCTCACCACCGGCGCGGTAAGCCGCAGTGTGGGACGGCTGGAATCGCAGTTGGGCGTCAAGCTGCTGCATCGCACCACGCGCTCGCTGTCGCTCACCGAAGTGGGTGCCGCCGTGCACGCCGACTGCCTGCAGATGCTGCAGAGCGCCGAGCTGGCCGTATCGCGCGCCGCAGCACACCGCGAGCAGCCCCAGGGCGTGCTGCGCATCAACGCGCCACTGGTGTTTGGCGACTGGTGGCTGGCTCCACTGCTGCCGGGCTTTTGCGCACGCTGGCCCGAGGTGCAGGTACAGGTGTCCATGACCGATGCCATGGCCGACCTGACCGCAGAGCGGCTGGATCTGGCCATCCGCATTGCTGCAGCCGATGCCCTGCCGCCCGGCATGGTGGCGCGGCCACTGGCGCGCATGGCCTATGTCCTGGTGGCGCACCCCGACTACCTGCGCAAGCACGCCCCCATCGCCACCCCGCAGGATTTGCTGGCCCACCGCTGCATGAGCCTGGGCTATGGCCTGTTCCAGAACACGGTGGAGATGGCCCCTTCCCAAGCGCCAGCCACACCCGCCACCAAAGTGCGGCTCAATACCCCCATCACCATCGCCAGCAGCCACGGCATGCTACGCGCGCTGCAGCAGGGGCCTGCTGCAGGCATTGCGTTGATGGCCGATTTTGTGGCGCGCAGCCACTTGGCCGATGGCAGCCTGGTGCAGGTGCTGCCCGATTGGCAACTCACCGGCGGCTATGCCCCGCGCATGGTCTACGCCGTCTATGCGCCAGGCCCGCACATCCCGCCCAAGCTACGTGCCATGCTGGACTATCTGCAGGAGCAGTGCACCCCGCTCGCTGAAAACGAGGTGTAAGCCGGTCTACACGCCCGTTGTCCCCATCTGGCGGGCACAATGCTGTGGAAAGCACTGTGCACAGCTGTAGATAAGCACAGCAAGTATTTGATAAAACATCAAAAATATGAAACAGCCCAAATTTTAAGCAACACGCGTTTTATCCGCGATCTGACCGGCTTTCGGTCGAAAATATGCCTGTTTTTGTAGCAGCCAGCGCGCACCGCATGGACTTTGCAGATCCTTTTTGCCCATCACGGGTGGACAAGTCACTCACCCGCCGCTTGTCCCCATCCACCGGGCACAATGCTGGGGAAAACACTGTGCACAGCTGTAGATAAGAGGCCCATCACCTTGATTTGCAATGGTTTAAATACAGGTGATGAAAAAAAGGGCAACCAGTGCGGTTGCCCTTTCAGCGACTGAGAAGATTCTTCCGGCCTCAGCCGGTACGCATTGCCTTTGCAGTGCGCCCGTACAGCCACTATTCAACACGGCGAATCTGCTGCAGGCCCAATGCCGTGATCGCCAGATCACCATCACGGCGATCCACCATGCCCCACTCGAACAGCCGCTTGGAGACATGGTCGTGCAGGGCGGTCGCTATCGAGATCACTTCGCCCAGCTCCAGCTTCTTGAGCAAGGCCAGTTCGTCGACGGTGGGCTCAAACACGGGAGCGTGGTAGACGGTGTCGGGCTTGACGGGATTGAGAGACAACATGGCAACTCCTTTTCTGGTTGCGATGCGTGTTTCGTAGGTCGTAGGCCTCGGATTCAGGTGACTTCGGGGTCTGCGCCATCGCGCATCTGGTGAGATAACGCCGCTAGCGTAGGCCCGCGCCATGGCCTGTTTTGTAGGCCAACACCGCCAACCGTGTCATCCACAAGCCGACATTGCACTGCTTTACCAAAGAGCGACAGAGTGTTTACACGGAGCCTCGCGCAAGCAGGGCCGGGCAGCGCCCGTGCCTCCTCCATCGATTGCCTGGCCAACTGGGCCCCATCACCTACACACACCTGTGGCAGGGCGGAGTACAACGAAAAGTACGCCACCCGCCCACCCAACAGGAGATTCCCATGACCCCTACCCCCAGCTACCAGGCCTGTATTGACGCCTGCAACGCCTGCGCCATCGCCTGCAATGCCTGCCTGGCCGGTTGCCTGCGCGAGGAAGACATTCAGATGATGACGCGCTGCATTGCGCTGGACATCGATTGCGCAGCCATCTGCCAACTGACGGCTTCTGCCATGGCCCGCAACAGCGAAATGGCCAGACACCTGGCCCGCGTATGCGGCGAGATCTGCCTGGCCTGCGCCAATGAATGCGTGCAGCACCACCACGACCACTGCCAGCGCTGCGCAGACGCGTGCAGACAGTGCGCCGCCGCCTGCGAGGCGGTAAACCGCTGAGCAAGCCCTTGGGGCAGGCTGCGTCTCATCGCTTCGAACTCATCCCAATTGCACTCCAACGCGGCTGCGTAGAGATCGGAAACACGTTCTAAGGATGCATCTTCAAGGGCGCGTCGGCCAACCGCCCAATTGGTAGGCGCTGTCCCAGAACATCCATTCCAGCTCCGCCGAATAGCGGTAGGCCTCTGCCATGCGCTGGTGCGTCGCACTGTCGGCGGCGTCGGCCACGCGGTCGATCGTGGCAATCACGCCGCGCACAATGGCGTGGAATTCATCGCCCGCATAGGTATCGATCCAGGCCTGGTACGGATTGCCCGGCATGGAGCGCGCATGGATGTCTCGCCCCACTTCGGCATAGATCCAGAAGCACGGTAACAAGCCAGCCAATGCGACGGGATAGCTTTCTGACCAGCTGTTGGCCACCAGAAAGCTCGCATAGTGGTGGCAGGCCGGAGTGAGCGGCGTGGCGGCAAACTCTTCGGCGGTGATGCCGAAGTCGCGCATGAAGCCGCTGTGCAGCTTGCGCTCCTCCACCACCGCCTCATTGGCCGCATTGGCAAACTGCACCACGCCTTCGGCGTTGTCGGCCTTGGCTGCCGCCACGGCCAGTGCCCGGCCATAGGCCACCAGATAGTGCGCATCCTGAATCATGTAATGGCGAAAGCGCTCGCGGCTCAGGGTACCTGCAGCCAGTTCGCGGTTGAAGGGCAGATCCAGCGTGCGCTGGTACAGGGCGTGGTTGGCTTGCCAAAGCGTTTGGCAGAAAGACATGGCAACTCCTGAAAGGTTTCTGTCGGTTTTCTTGGAAATGACCCGGGATTGTCGGCGATGGGCGCATGGCCTCTCTGCAAACACCGTATTCAGCCAGCTGCCCGACCCGCCAGCCAGCGCGCAAAGGCCTCCAGCGCCGCCCGCACCGGCGCTCCGTCGGTGGCCAGGGGCGTGATCAGGTAATAGGCCCGGCTGCCCCTGAGCGGCAGGTTGCAGGCCACCACCAGCTCACCCCGCGCAAGTTCGTCCTCGATCAGCATCGGCGGAATCAAGGCCACCCCCATGCCTTGCGCTGCTGCCACGGCCAACATGGAAAACAGCTCATAGCGCGGGCCGTCGAGCGCATGCGGCGCCTCCACGCCCACCTCGTCAAACCAGCTGCGCCAGCCATCCGGGCGTGTGCTTTGCTGCAGGAGCGGCAGCCGGGCCAGCACCTGGGGCGCAACCGGCTGGTACGCGCGGCCCCTGCCACGGTCAATGGCCGGCTCCAGCAGGCGCGGGCTGCAGACCGGAACGATGATCTCGTCCATCAGCCACGTAGCCTGCGTGCCCGGCCACTGCCTCGCCTGCTCGGGCGTGCCTGCGTAGATGGCCGCGTCCACCTGCCGCTCGGCAAATACAAAGGGACGGGTCTGCACATCGATATGCACCACCACGCCGGGGTGCAACTGCTGGAACTGCGGCAGCCGCGGCAGCAGCCAGCGCGTGGCAAAAGTGGGAACGGCGGCAATGCTGATGGCGCCCCCTGCGCCCTGGTGGGCCATGATGTCGAGCGTGCCACGCTCGATGCCCTGCAGCCATTGCGCCACCTGCTGGCTGTACTGGTGGCCTGCGGGTGTGAGCACCATGCCGTGGCGCGACCGCTTGAACAGCTGCACGCCCAGTTGCTCTTCCAGCGCAATGATCTGGCGCGAGACGGCGCTCTGCGTCAGTGCCAGTTCCTGCGCAGCGCGGGTATAGCTTTCGTGCCGGGCGGCAGCCTCAAAGCAGGCCAGTGCCTGGGTAGATGGAATCATTCGGCGCATAACTCAACCTTTTCCTCTGGCCTCACGGAGTTATTTCCCCTGTCCATCTTAAGTACTTTCCTTCTACCAACATACACCATCTCTACCAATTTGATAGCAAGCATGGTGTTCAGCCAATATTCATAAATGATCTTTCAGCATATCTGGATGATAAACAATCGTTTGCGTCACGGCACGTCCCCACCTACGATGGCGGCTGTACAGGAGTGGACGGGCACACGTTGCCCGCGCCTCCCCCCTACCCATTCAATACACATCCAAACGGATTCAAGGAGCACACACATGGCCAATTTCACCTGGGACGATCCCCTGCACCTGGACGAGCAACTGACCGAAGACGAGCGCATGATCCGCGACGCGGCACGCGCCTACTGCCGCGACAAGCTGGCACCCCGCGTGCAGGAAATGTTCCGCAAGGAATCGGTGGACACCAGCATCTTCCGCGAAATGGGTGAGCTGGGCCTGCTGGGCCCCACGATCCCCACCGAATACGGCGGCGCAGGCCTCAATTACGTGAGCTACGGCCTGGTGGCGCGCGAGATCGAGTACATCGATTCGGGCTACCGCTCGATGGCCTCCGTGCAGTCGTCGCTGGTGATGGTGCCGATCAACGAGTTCGGTACCGAAGCGCAGAAGCAGAAATACCTGCCCAAGCTGGCAACGGGTGAGTTCATCGGCTGCTTTGGCCTGACCGAGCCCGACCATGGCTCCGACCCTGGCAGCATGGCCACCCGCGCCTACAAGGTCGACGGCGGCTACAAGCTCAAGGGCAGCAAGATGTGGATCACCAACAGCCCCATTGCCGATGTGTTCGTGGTATGGGCCAAGGAAGTCTCCGAAGGCGGCGCCGTCGGCCAGATCCGTGGCTTCATCCTGGAAAAGGGCTGGAAGGGCCTGACCGCCCCCGCCATTCACGGCAAGGTGGGCCTGCGCGCATCGATCACCGGCGAGATCGTGATGGACGACGTCTTCGTGCCTGAAGAAAACGCCTTCCCCGAAGTGCGCGGCTTGAAGGGCCCGTTCACCTGCCTCAACAGCGCCCGCTTTGGCATTGCCTGGGGCGCGCTGGGCGCCGCCGAGTTCTGCTGGCACACCGCCCGCCAATACACCATGGACCGCAAGCAGTTTGGCCGCCCACTGGCTGCCAACCAGCTGATCCAGAAGAAGCTGGCCGACATGCAGACCGAAATCAGCCTGGGCCTGCAGGCCGCACTGCGTGTGGGCCGCATGAAGGACGAGCACCAGAACGTGATCGAGGTGACCTCGCTCATCAAGCGCAACAACTGCGGCAAGTCGCTGGACATTGCCCGCATGGCACGCGACATGATGGGTGGCAACGGCATCAGCGACGAATTCGGCGTGGCCCGCCATCTGGTGAACCTCGAAGTGGTGAACACCTATGAAGGCACCCACGATGTGCATGCACTCATCCTGGGCCGCGCGCAGACCGGCATTGCTGCATTCGCCAACTGAGGACGCATTCAGACCCACCCTGCCCGGCGTTACCCAATGGGTGGCATTTGATTGACTATATTTTCAATAACAATCAGCGCACACCCACGAAGCCCCAAGGGCCAAATTGATTGCAATTCATGACACACCCACCGCACAGCAGACCATGCCGTGGGTGGGTTGTCTGCCTTCTGCGCCCAGCGCTTTGCGATCCTTTAACCGGCCCCTTGCGGGATGCGAATGGTACAGACGCAAAGCTGGCCGTACCATCGGCAGGATTTGCTGAAAATTTCAGACCATAGCGCGCATCTGACAAGCGCTGCCAGCTATCAAATTTGGAGACACCATGACCCAACCCATTGCGCCGCTGGACGGCATCAAAGTTCTCGATCTCTCGCGCGTGCTGGCAGGCCCCTGGTGCGCCCAGATGCTGGGCGACCTGGGCGCCGATGTGATCAAGGTGGAACGACCCATTGCAGGCGACGACACACGCCACTGGGGTCCCCCGTACCTGCACACCGATGATGGCGAAAAGACCGACCAGGCCAGCTACTACACCTGCTGCAACCGCAACAAGCGCAGCATCACCATCGACATGGCCACGCCAGAAGGCCAGGCGCTGATCGTGGAGCTGGCCCGCGACGCCGACATCCTGGTGGAGAACTTCAAGGTAGGCGGCCTCAAGTCCTACGGGCTCGACTACGAAAGCCTCAAGAAGATCAACCCGCGCCTCATCTACTGCTCCGTCACCGGCTTTGGCCAGACCGGCCCCTACGCGCCGCGCGCAGGCTATGACCTGATGGTGCAGGCCATGAGCGGCATGATGAGCATCACCGGCCACCCTGATGGCGAGCCCGGCGGCGGCCCGCTGAAGGTGGGTGTGGCGGTGACCGACGTGTTCACCGGCATCTTCTCGTGCAGCTCCATTCTGGCGGCGCTGCATGCGCGCCACCGCACAGGCGAAGGCCAGCACATCGACATGGCACTGCTCGACGTGGGCATGTCCGTGCTTGCCAACCAGGCCGTGGGTTACCTCAATGCCAACGTCATCCCCGAGCGTGCGGGCAACATCCACCCCAGCGTGGGACCGTACCAGGATTTCCCCAGCAAGGACGGCAATGTGCTGCTGGCCATCGGCAACGACGGCCAGTTCGCCCGCTTCTGCGCCGCCACCGGCAACCCGGGCTGGGCGCAGGATGCGCGCTTTACCAAGAATTCAGACCGTATCATCAACCGCAAGGCCCTGGCAGAGCTGCTCTACCCGCTGATGAAGACCCGCACCACCGCCGAGTGGATCAAGCTGCTGGAAGACAAGGCCGTGCCCTGCGGCCCGATCAACAACATTGCCGAGGCCTTTGATGACGAGCAGGTCAAGGCGCGCGGCTTGCATGTGCAGACACCTCGCAACGCGGGTGATGGCATTGGCACCATCAGCACCGTGGCAAGCCCCATGCGCCTGACTGCTACCCCCCCCGTGGTGCGCCGCCCGCCACCCGCCATGGGCCAGCACACCGACGAGATTCTGGCCGAGATGGGCCGCAGCCAGGCGCAGATTGCCGAGTTGCGCGAGAGCGGCGTGGTGTAAGCCTTCTCCCCCCAAAAAAAGCCAAGAGCCGCGATTGCGGCTCTTGGCTTTTGAAGGCTTGAACTTTGGGCTTTGGGCTTCGGACTTTCCTGGTTTACCCGTCTTCAAAATAGCGGCAATGTCGCCCCGTCGCCCAGCGCAGCGCCTTCCCATTCCAACAGGCTGAGCTTGGTGCGCGTGCCGCCACTGGCCGAAAAGCCTCCCGATCCGCCCTGCGCCGCCAGAATGCGGTGACAAGGCACCACCGGTGCAAACGGATTGGCGCCCAGCGCCTGCCCCACGGCCCGCGCCAGGCCCCGGCCGCCGTTCGCGCTGCTGGCAGCTTCTTCAGTGCCGCTGCCAGCAGCGCGAACGGCGGCCAGCTCGCCATAGGTGCGGGTGTGGCCCGGCGCAATCGCCAATGCCAGCCGGTACACATGCCGGGCAAATTCGGGAACGCCATGCCAATCCAGCGGAATGTCGTCGAGCAGTGGAAGGCCGTTGGCAGCCCAGCGGCTGGAGCGAAACTGCGCACGCACATCCGGCAGCACCATGCCAGCCGCTGTCAGGCGCGGCTGGGCAAAGGCCCAATCCTCCCTGATGGCCGATGCGTCTCCAGCACCTTCGGCACGGCCCGCCATCAAAACCTGCACCCCTGCCACGGCCTGCAGTGCAGCCGGGCTCAGACTGCCTGCTGACAACGCCTGCCGCCAGCCCCCTGGGCGACGCCGGGTAGCGCTGTGCAGCACACGGTCGCGAGTGGTGTCGGGGGATGGGTCGGGCAGCATTACCGCCACCACGCCCCGCACGCCCCAGGCAATGGAGCACACACCCAACCGGGTGGTGAACAGGGCGTACCCCGTGCGGTCGGGCTGCCAGTTTTCATCGTCAGGAACAAGGCGAGTGGTGGGACGCATGCCTGCATCTTGCCGCTTTGCAGGGGCCTTGGCTAGCGCAGCTTGCAGAAAGCCTGCCGGAGACGGCGGTAAACACATCCTCACACCTCGGCCTTTGGGAGTGCGCCTCCCGGAGTGCGCACGCCAAAGGCAAAATGGAACATTGTAGAAAAATATTCAAAAAGTGGCTTCCTTGCTTTCGTTACAAGCGCCAATAGCTCACTAATTCATAGCAAATGACAAACCAGAATTCTGATGTGGCGCTGATGCGCCAGGCGGTTGATCTGGCCCACCGCAACCGCCTGGCTGGTGGCCGCCCCTTTGGCGCCATGCTGGCGCAGGACGGCGTGGTGATCGCCACGGGTGTTAATGAAATCATCGCCAGCCACGACCCAAGCACCCATGCCGAGCTGCAGGCCATCCGCGCCGGCACGCGTGCCCGTGGCAATCCCAGCCTGGCTGGCCTGAGCATTTACGCCAGCGGCCACCCCTGCCCCAAGTGCCTTGCCGCGCTGGTGGCAGGCAATGCCAAGCAAGTGTTCTTTGCGTTCGACAACGCCGATGCCGCGCCCTACAACCTGTCGAGCGAAGGCACCTACCAGCGCCTGGGTATCCAGCTGAACCCGCCACCGCTACCCATCACCCGCATCGACACCGGCATCTCCGCCGCCCAGCTGTATGGCGACAGCCCCTGGCCGCCGCAGGGCTGAGCGGCCATGTCGTCTCCGACCCAACCAGGCGCCCAGGCGGCGCCTGCCATCACACCTGCGCTCTGGCTGCTGACGGTGGTGCTCGTCACCCTCAATCTGCGCCCCTTTCTGACGGCCCCCGGCCCACTGGGCCACGCCATACAACAGGCCACCGGCATGGACTTGCGGGCCTTCTCCTGGCTCACCCTGCTTCCCATGGCCTTGATGGGCGTGGGAGGCTGGCTGGCACCCGCAGCCCTGCAGCGCCTGGGCGCACGCACGGCCGTCTGTGCATCGCTGCTGCTGATCGCCCTGGGTTGTGCGCTGCGCCTCATGCCAGCAGGCAACGCCACCACCATCGTGCTGATTGCCACTGCCGGCCTGTGCGGCGTGGGCGTCGCCCTGGTGCAAAGTGCCTTGCCGGGGCTGATCAAGCGCCAGTCGCCAGGCCACGTGGCGCCAATGATGGGCGTGTACTCTGCCGCGCTGATGGGTGGCGGCGCACTGGGCGCGCAGCTCTCGCCACTGGCCATGCAATGGGGCATGGGCTGGCAGGCGGCCATGGCCATCTGGGCGCTGCCCGTGCTGGCCGCATTGCCGCTCGCCTGGTGGGCGCTCACGCGCATTCAGCGCAGTACGCAGGCTCTGGCGCCTGCCGCGTCCGGCACCGTGCCCGCCAGCGATACCGGCTGGCTGATGCGACGGCCTCGCACCTGGCTGCTGCTGATCAGCTTTGGCCTGATGAATGGCGGCTATGCCTCGACGGTGGCCTGGCTCGCGCCCTTCTACCAGGGCCATGGCTGGTCGGCCGCGCAAAGTGGGTCGCTGCTGGCCATTCTCTCCATTGCGCAGGCTGCATCGGCTCTGGCCATGCCAGCGCTCGCTCGCCGCCATATCGACCGGCGCGGCTGGATGCTGGTGGCCCTGGCTGCGCAGGTCATCGGCTTTGCCGGCCTTGCGCTGTGGCCCGATGCCATGCCGACCGCCAACGCCATCATCCTGGGCGTGGGGCTGGGCGGCTGCTTTTCCCTCTTCATGGTGCTGGCACTCGACCATCTGCCCCGCCCCACCCAGGCGGGCGCCCTGAACGCGCTGATGCAAGGCGGCGGCTTTGTGCTGGCGGCACTGGCGCCGCTCGTGATGGCACAGCTGCACCATTGGAGTGGCAGCTGGACCAGCGGCTGGCTCTACCAGGCGGGCATGGCACTCGCCGTTGCGGTGCTGGCGCTGCGGTTTGCGCCGCAGCACTATGCAAAGGCCATGCAAGCCCCTGTGCAACCGCCCTCCTCCTGATTGCGGCGCTATGCTGCGCAATCAGGCAGATCTGCTTTGCGCTGCCGCCCGGCACATGGAACTGAACGGATTCAACTCTTCACTTTGAAAGGCTTTCTCCTTATGCAAGCACTGCAAGGAATGGCTTGGCTTCTTGTGCTCCAGCTCATCGGTGAAGCGCTGGCGCGCCTTCTGAACCTGCCGTTTCCCGGCCCGGTGGTCGGCATGCTGCTCCTGGTCGTGGCACTGCGTGCGCCCCTGGTGCGCGAGCCGGTGCAGGCCACGGCGCGCTTTCTGCTCTCGCACCTGTCGCTGCTGTTTGTTCCGGTGGGTGTAGGCGTCATCACCCACCTCGATCTGCTGCGCGACTACGGGCTCAAGCTGATGCTGGTGATTGCCCTGTCCACCTGGGCGGGCATGGCCGTCACCGTGCTGCTGGTGCGGGTGCTGATGCGCGACCAGTTCGCAGATGGGAAAAAGGAGTCCGGCGATGCCTGATTTCGTTCAGCTCTGGGTATACCTGTCGTCCGCGCCACTGTTCGGCCTGACGTCCACCCTCGTTGTCTATGCGCTGGCACAGGCCCTCTATGTGCGCTCCGGCCAGGCACCCTGGGCCAACCCCGTGCTGTGGTCGGTGGTGGTGCTGGGTTCTGCCCTGATGGTGACAGGCGTGTCCTACCCCACCTACTTTGCAGGCGCGCAATTCATCCACTTTCTGCTGGGGCCTGCCGTGGTGGCGCTGGGCTTTCCGCTGTGGGAGCGGCGCGCCGAACTGCAGCGCAGCTGGAGCCGCTTCCTAGTGGCAGCCCTGGCCGGGGGCGCTACCGCAGCCATTGTCGCGGTCGCCGCGGGCTGGGCCGTGGGCCTGTCTCCCGAGGTGCTGCGCTCGCTCGCGCCCAAATCGGTCACCGCACCAGTCGCCATGGGCGTTGCGGAGAAGATCGGAGGCGTTCCGGCGCTGGCCGCCGTGTTTGCCGTGCTGACCGGCCTCGTTGGCGCACTCTCGGCGCGGGCCCTGTTCAGGCTGCTGGGCGTGGGCACCAGTGATCTGGACTGGGTCGCGCGAGGTTTCTCCCTTGGAACCGCCTCGCACGGCATCGGCGCTGCGCGCGCCCTGCAGGTGAACGCCGACGCGGGCGCCTACGCAGGCCTTGCCCTGAGCCTGCAGGTGTTGCTGGCGGCGCTGCTGATGCCGCTTGTGGCTCGCTGGTTCTGAGAATCATTCGCTGCAGCGCATGCTTGGCAAGCGCAGTCCGCTATAAAAACAAGAGTTATTCAATGCCTGTACCAAGCCCGATATGATCAAGGCATCATGACGAGCTATCCGATGGTGACTGTATTTTGGCAATGAGCGCTTCTTCCGACACCACCGTGCAGGCACCCAGCCGGGCGCCCTGGCTCTGGATTACCGTGCTGGCGCTGCTGGTGATCATCACGCGGCTGTGGATGTCTTCTGCCGTCTCGTGGGACCAGAACGAGCAACTGGTCTGGTCGCAACGGCTGCGGCTGGGCTACGGGCCGCAGCCACCCCTCTATACCTGGCTGCAATGGGCCGTGAACCTCGCACTGGGGCCCACCACCTTGGCGGTGGTGCTGGTCAAGAACTCCCTGATCGCCCTGACCTTTGTGTTCATGCTGCTGGCGGCGCGCCAGGTGTTGCCGGAGCGCACGGCGTGGCTGGCGGCGGCTGGCCTGGCCTGGCTGCCGGGCATCGGCTGGCAGTTGCTGCGCGACCAGACCCACACCGTCATGCTGACTTGTGCGATTGCCTGCACCTGGTGGCTGGTGCTGCGCCATGTCCGCAATCCGCGTCCGCTTGGCTTTGTATGGATTGGTCTGGCCGTGGCCTGGGGGATTCTGTCCAAGTACAGCTACGCACTCGTCGCCGTCGCCCTGCTGGTTGCTGCACTGACCGTGCCAGCCCCGCGCCGCGCATTGCTGTCACGTGGCTTCTGGCTGGCGCCGCTGGTCACCCTCGCCCTCGTGGCTCCGCATGCCTGGTGGGTGCTGGAGCACTGGGACAAGGCCAGCGGCTCGACCCTCGATAAACTGCATCCCGCCGATACGCCCTCGCGCCTGCACGGGCTGGCCACCGGCGCAGGCGACCTGCTGGCCTTCTTGCTGCTGGCAGTGCTGCCCTGGCTGCTGATGGCGGCCTGTACGCTGGGGAAGTTCTGGAAGACACCCGCAGCACCAACCGCACCCACTCACAGCGAACGCCCCGGCACCCTGCCATGGATAGAGCCATTGCTGCGCCACTACGCGATCGTGGTGGTTGCGGTGCTGGCGTTGATGGTGCTGGCAGGAGCCTCCAAGTTCGATGGCCGCTGGATCCAGCCCTTGCTGCTGATGGCTCCGCTATGGGTGCTGTCGCGCTGGCCCCAGGCAGGCGACAACGAGAGGGATGCACGGCGCTATCTGGCTGCGTGCCTGGCCATGCTGGTGCTGATGTGCTCGATTGCCATGCTCGCGCCGCTGCGCGACGCCCAGCGAGGCAATGGCGACCGGCTGAACTGGCAACTGGACGCCATTGCAGCCAGCCTGCGCCAAGCAGGTTTCAATGGCCAAGGCATGATTCTGGCCGAGCACCACACCACAGGCGGCGTGCTGCACATGCTCTTTCCGCAGGCCAAAGTGGTGGTCTGCGACGCAGACGACCCCGGCTTTCACCTCGGATGCGCCTGGCGCAAAGCGGAGAAGGCCCGCGCGAAAGGCCTGCCCCTGCTGCAGGTATCGACCGAAACCCCCGCGCCCGACGCCTGGTGGTGGGCGGCCTGGCCGATCGGCAGCATGCCCGAACGCCGGGTCTACAACCTGCCTTACCGCTGGACCGACCCGGACCAGGCGCGCATGAAGCTCGAATTCATTGTCTATCCGGCTGCCCCCTCCGCCGCTGTCTCCAGTTCGGCCGCTGCACATCCTGCCCTGCATGCTTCTGCGCACAACCATCTGCAATGACGACCATCACCACCCAACAGCATTGGATGACCGTCCCTGAGGGGCGGCTTTTTGCGCAGTCATGGACGCCTTCTGACAATGCAGGCAGCGAAGGCAGCGCGCCCATCGTGATGCTGCATGAGTCGCTGGGCAGCGTCGCGCTGTGGCGGGATTTTCCGGCCCAGCTGGCACAGGCCACGGGCCGCCGGGTGGTGGCGTACGACCGGTTGGGCTTTGGCCAGTCCGTTGCCCGTCAGGGTCTGCCCGACCTCGATTTTGTGGCGCAAGAAGCCGCGCGGCACTTTCCTGCCGTGTGCGAACAGTTGCAACTGGCAAGCTATGTGCTGCTGGGCCACAGCGTGGGCGGCGGCATGGCGGTGGAAATCGCCGCGCGCGCCAGCAGCGAATGCCGGGCCGTGGTCACCATCGCCGCGCAGGCGTTGGTGGAGCCCCATACACTGGCAGGCATCCGCGAGGCACGCGCCCGGTTTCAGGAGGCAGAGCAACTGGCGCGACTGGCCAAATACCATGGCGACAAAGCGCGTTGGGTGGTGGACGCCTGGACGGAAACCTGGCTGAGCCCGGCCTTTGCCGACTGGTCACTCGACAACAGTCTGCCCCGACTCACCTGCCCGCTCCTGGCCCTGCACGGCGAGCTGGATGAATACGGCTCCACTGCCCAGCCCGCCCGCATCGCCCGGCTCGCTGGCGGTGGCGGGCTTTGCGAAATTCTGCCCGGTGCGCGCCACATGCCGCACCGCGAGATGCCTGAGCAAGTGCTCTCGCACATCACGCAGTTTCTGAAGAACATTTGAAACTACAAAAACAATAGCTGCTGGCGCTTTGCAGGAGAGCGCCAGCAGCTATTTTGCTGATTATCTGCCTGCAATCATCAGTAGGCCACGGTAAACCGCTGCTGCAGATGCGTGTTCTGCTCCAGCGCGTCCACTAGCGCCACCGCCAGATCCTGCACCGAGATATCGCCGCTCTGGCCGTCCGCCTGCATCAGCGGCTCGTCCCTGCCGGTGCGGTACTTACCCGTGCGGCCCTGTGCCTGCGCCGCAGACCCGCCATGAAAACCCACGGCAGGGCTGAGCATCGTCCAGTCCAGGCTGTGCTCCTTTTGCAGCTCGGTGTACATGTCACGCGCCGCACTGGCTCCCGGTTTGATGGCTGCAGGAAACTCGGGCGAATCCACCAGTTGCTGGCCGTTGACGAACAGGCTGCCTGCGCCGCCCACCACCAGATAGCGCCTGATGCCTGCGGCCTTGACGCCTTCCGCGATGGCGCGTGAGCCGCGCATGAAGTCGTCGTAGATATGCGGATTGGTCCAGCCCGCGTTGTAGGCGCTCAACACGGCGTCGCTGCCAGCCACCGCGCTTCTCACGGCCTGGGCGTCCATCACATCGGCCTGCACCACTTTCAGGTGCGGCTGCGCGGCGATTTTTTCGGGCTGACGCGCAAGCGCCACCACTTCGTGGCCGCGTTGCAGCAGCTCGTTCAATACGGCAGCGCCGACAAATCCGGTGGCGCCAATCAGTGCGACTTGCATGGTGAATTCCTTGGTCAAATTGAAGAGAAGGCGTCTGGTGCGCCTGTGATGTGCGTAGGCCTCTACTGTAGATTGCAGCCATTCATTTGATAATTCATCAATTTCTGCAATGATTGTTTAGCTATACTTCAAAATTACCCACATGGAAGACCTCAATCGCATGGCCGTGTTCGCCACCGTGGTGGAACAGGGCTCGATGAGCGCCGCCGCCCGCACGCTGGGCACGACGGCCTCGGCCGTGAGCCAGCACATCCGCCAGCTGGAAGCGCAATCGGGCCTGCCTCTGCTGCAGCGCACCACCCGCAAGCACAGCCTGACCGAGGCAGGGCAGCGCTTCTATGCGCAGTGCGCCGTCATGCTGCAGGCGGCCCGCCAGGCCCGCGCAGAGCTGGAAGCCGAACGCGAAGAGCCGATTGGCGAACTGCGCATTGCCGCCGTGCTGGGCCTCGCCGCCCCCCTGGGCCGCGCGCTGGCCCCCCTGTTGCATGCCCACCCACAGCTGCGCCTGCAACTGCTGCTGGACGATGCGCACACCGATCTGGTCTCGGAGCGCATTGACCTGGCCGTGCGCCTGGGCAGCCTGCCTGACTCCACCTGGGTGGCTCGCCCCCTGGGCCGCCTGCCCTGGTGGATCTGCGCGGCGCCCAGCCTGCTGGCCCCGCAGGCCCAGTTGCCCGAGCATCCTCGGCAACTGGGGGCCCTGCCGTGGATCGTACGCAACACCGGCAAAGTCCTAGTGACCGAGTTGCGCCTGCAGCACCCTGCCACGGGAGCCACCGCGCAGTTGCACACCACGCCACGCATCATCTGCAACCAGCAACAAGGCCTGCAGCAGCTGTGCAGCGAAGGCCTGGGCCTGGCCAGGCTCTTTTCGCTGGACGTTGCCGAGCCCGTGGAGAGCGGCCAGTTGCTGCGTCTGCTGCCCGACTGGGACTGCGGTAGCCTGGACATCTGGGCCATCACGCCGCAGCGGCACGCCCTGCCGGCGCGCGTGCGCCTGGCACTGGCGGCGCTGCAGGCACACTTTGCGCCGCTGGCCATGTAATGCCCCTGTGCGCTACCGCGCAGGCCTTGCGGCGCGTCTTTCCATCAGGAGCTAGCTCAACGCTGCGGCTTTGGCGCAAAGGTACCCACCCAGTACCAACTGGCAAAAGCGCACCACAGCACCCCTGCCACGGCAATACCACCACCCACCGGCCCCAGGTACTGCAAGCCCCAGTGCGTGCCGATCTGGCTGCCGAGCAAGGCGCCAGCGCCAATCCCGACATTGAAAAGGCCCGAGAACAGCGACATGCCCACATCGGTGGCGTCCGAGGCGAGGCGCAGCACCTTGGCCTGCAGCGGCAGCACCATGCACAGCATGGACACACCCCACACTGCGCACACCGCATACAGTGCCAGCGACCATTGCGTGCTGGGCAGCAGCAACCACAGGCAGGCCGTCAGCACCGCCATGGCCACCAGCAGAAAACCGCGCGGCCAGCGCAGGCCCATGGCGCCGAACAGCACACTGCCCACAATGCCCATGCCGCCATACAGCAAGAGGACCCAGGTGGTGACGTCGTTGGACAGCCCCGCAACACGCTGGATCAAGGGCTCGATATAGCTGTACACGGTGAACTGCGCGGTCACCATCACAATCAGCAGCGCATAGGTGGCTGACAGGGCTGGGCGCTTGAACAGCATCGGAATGCTCCGGGCCGAACCTGCGTTTTCGCTGGGCAGCAGTGGCAGCAGACGCCACAGCACCAGCATCACTGCCAGGGCAACCAGGCCGATGCCGCCAAAGGTGGTGCGCCAGCCCAGAGCTTCGCCCACCACGCGGCCCAGCGGAATGCCGAGCACCATGGCCAGGGTCGTTCCCGTGGCCAGCAAGCCCAGCGCCTGGGGCTTCTTGCCCTCAGGTGCAATGCGCACGGCCAGCGACGCGGTGATGGACCAGAACACCGCATGCGCCAGTGCAATGCCCATGCGGCTTGCGAGCAGTACCGGGTAGTTCCAGGCAATGGCAGATACGCCGTGGCTGACAACGAACAAGGCAAACACGCCCATCAATAGCTTGCGGCGCTCGACATTCTTGGTCAGCAGCATGCAGGGCAAGGAAGTGAGGGCAACGATCCAGGCGTAGATGGTCAGCATCAGGCCGACGCGCTCGGTGGTCATGCCGTAGCTCGCGCCAATGTCGCTGAGCAGGCCCACTGGTACAAATTCGCTGGTATTGAAGACGAAGGCGCCCATGGCCAGGGCGATCACACCCAGCCAGGCTTGCTGGCGGGTCAGAGGAGAAGATTCAGTCATTGCAAAAGGGATCCGCCAACCTGCCTGCCTTGCGCGGCAGTCGCCCTTCCAAGGGCTACCTGGCGATGAAAAAGCCGCTGCGCCAAAGCGGAGAACGGCTCGCCAGTGTGCCAAAAAATGACCGCGGCACCCGTGGCGCGAACAAAAGCCCTCTTTGCCTCTCCAGCAAAACCGTCTGCGCTTACTCCATCAACCCCAGCGCAGAGGCAGGCAGACCGTGACGCGAAACCGCCGTCCCTCACCCACGGTTTCCGTGGTCAGTGCGGCCTTTTGAGGAAATTGCAGCGCAATACGCTCGCGCACATTTCTGAGGCCAATGCCTGTGCCATGGCTGATTCGACCCGTCAAAGGACAGAAGTCGTTTTCCACCACCAGTAGCAACTGATCTTCATCCGCGCGTGCGCTCACCGCAATCTCCACCGGCCCGGGCATGCTGCAGACACCGTGCTTGACCGCGTTTTCCACCAGAGGCTGCAACACCAGCGCTGGCACCAGCGTCTTTCCCAGTGAGGCAGGCACATTGATGCTCACCCGCATGCGGTCGGAAAACCGTTCCTGCTCGATATCCAAATACCGTTGCTGCATCGCAACCTCCTCCTCGAGAGGAATAGCCGCCGAAGGGTCCAGCGTGAGCGTGGCACGCAGATAGCTGGAAAGAGACAGCAGCATCGTCCGTGCCTGGTCCACCGCCCGCTCTTCCATCAATCCCGCCAGCGCGTTCATGGTGTTGAACAAGAAATGCGGGTTGATCTGGTAGCGCAGTGCGCGCATCTGGGCATTCATCGCCTCTTCGCGCCAGGCATGCATGCGCCGCTCGCGCTCCATCAGGTCGGCGCTGAACAGATACGCAACCAACAAGCAGCACCAGCCAAAGACCAGTGCTGAACCGTACAGCATGTTGTAGCTGAAATCGCTCAGGTCGAATGCAACCTGCTGCGATTCATAGACATTGAGGCTTTGATCCAGAAGACCAAAAATGCATGCGGCCCCCAGCGACAGTGCAACGGACTGGGCAGCCATGGAGCGAAGGCTGCGGCTCCTGCTCCACAGCAAGGCCAGCGAAACAGCCATGATCAGAACCGGAGCAAGGGCGAACAGCGTCATTCGGGCGGCAGTCAGCTCGTAACGCTCGCCCCCCAGAAAGCCACGCATCACCGTCGTGAGGAAAATGATGGCTACACAGTACCCGGCAGCCAGCCAGACACAGGCCCGCAGAATTCTGCGCCGCTCCCGACTCGGTCCCGTTGGAGCAGCCAAATGCAGTTTCTCGGGGCCATCTTCGGGAAAGGGCGAAAATCGCATGCGATGAGGCTCCTCGGGCCTGGGTGGCGCCTGTGGCGCCAACAATCGTGATGATGGCCATTATCCCAATCGGATCGCCTGCGCGCATGGCGCGGTTCTGCAGTTGCCTACTAAAAGTGCGTTCTTCCGCTTCTGCGCTATAGAGAGATGATTGACCCGGCCTCCATCGAATACCTGCCTGCAGCAGAAAGAGAATGCCATTGATGGCTGCTTCTTCGCTAACCCGCACGGTACGGGCATCGTTATCAGAGTGGAAGATGACTGGAATCAGGCAGGAGTCGTGGGGCCCCAGCTCGTGCGGCCGGACCACTCAGCCAGATGAACGCTTCCTCCTCCTCCCACAAAGGCCATTGGGCGCGTACCGACAGAATGGGCGGTGGGATGGTCACTGTCTATGCCGGGGCGCCGGCGAGAGCCTGCACGCAAGAATGGCCTGATTCATCTTCCCCAGCGGGAGTGGCCGTGCCTGCAACCAGGCCCGCCACGACCCGTCTGGATATGCCATTGCTACGTTGCGGGCCTCGCCTAGCCAGGGACGCGAAGCCGTTGGCACCAAACTATGTCGCAGGTTGGTATTGCCTGTGGCTTCGCACGGCACGAGCCGGCGCCTCTTCCCCAACGCATATCCGCGATTTGGCGGGTGGTGTGGACGGCTCTTATTGCTTCACGCGCTTGAGCGTATTGCTGTCCGAGTGGCTGAAGTCTTTGCCGTAAATGGTGGTTAATGTTACCTGGTTATATTTCATGTCATCGCCATTGACTGCCATTGACATATTAAACATACGGGTGGTGCCGTTGTTTTTCATGAATATGCTTTCGGCAATTGCCCGGTCGGTGCCGACTTCAAATTTATTCGGATCCTCCAACTTACCTTCCGCAGTAATGCAAACTGCGCGGGGTATGCAGTAGGAATGCAGAATGGTGTTGAACTTTTTATCCCAGATCCAATAACCCACCTGGTCATGGAATTTCTTTTTGTCCGATTTTCGGAATACTTCCTGGTGGTACTGAACGGTGACAAGGTCCTGCTCGCTGGCATTGGTGGCGCCTGCACCCGGCACAATGGAGATCCGCTCAAAGTAGGGGCTTACAGCGGGTGCGCCAATAGCACCCGTCGATTTTTGTGCTGGTGCCACGTCATTGCCTTTATCACCTTCCCAGATACCTACCATTTTCGCAAGCGGGCCCAGCGGATTTTCGTCGGCATGCGCAATACCTCCAGCAAGGCTGAGGCCAATAACTAAAATTTCTATATATTTACGATTCATCTTTCTCTTCCTGTAAAGTTTTATTATTGATTTATGCCATGCCATTGCCCATTGCGATGGATCAAATGGCAAAATTTCCTCAGGAAAAGAAATACAAAATTACGTCCCTTCATAATGGTGTGAAAAATCCCTGCTCGTGAATTTGCGGCAAAAGCAACACAACGTCAAACGGGCCCGTGATGGAAGACTGCATCCATCCTGCGCGCAGCCTGCAGATGCAGAAAAGCCCATTGCAGCGCTTGATTCACAAGCACGGCAATGGGCCTTTAAAAAACAGGCGCCGGATCCGGCTTACGCAGCCAGGCTGTGCAGAGGCTGCTGCCTGTGGGTTTGCTGGGTCTCCAGCGAACGGTGCAGTTGAACCGTTGCGTCGCAGGCGCGGGCCAGTTCCGTGCCCTTCTTGACGAAATGCTGATGGAAGAAGTCGTGGTGCTCTTGCGAGTCGTGGAAATCGCGCGGAGTCAGCACGGCCGAGAAAACGGGCACACCCGTATCCATCTGCACACGCATCAGGCCATCGATGACCGCTGTCGTCACAAATTCGTGACGATAGATGCCGCCGTTGACCACCAGGCCACAGGCCATCAGGCCCGCGTATTGGCCCGTCTGTGCAAGGCGCTTGAGCACGAGCGGAATCTCGAAGGCACCAGGTACATCGATGAGATCGATCTGGTCTTTTTGCCAGCCAAGCTCGGCCAGTTGGGCGACAGCCGCATCGCGCGCCTGGTGCACGATGTCGGCATGCCACTGCGCGCTGACAATGGCCAGCCGCTGAGCCTTGCCGATGGAATAGGAAATGGAGGACATCTGATTCATGGTGTGTATCCAATAAATTGACCTGAATCAGGGCACGCGAACGCAACACGCACCTGCACGGCCGCACAACGGCAATGCAGGCGCCATGGAGCGCACGCGATTCTCTTTCATCCGGACTGTAACCGTCGGCTCTGGCATCTCACCAGATCTGCTGACCCTGGTGACCATGCAGGCCACCAGGCGCTCGCGGGCTGCTGCAGTCCAGCAGGTTGCTGGCCACAGATACCGCCGGTGGGGAATTGCACCCCGCCCTGAGAATGTTGTTCATTCCGAAGAATGACACCGGCATTGTAGGGCGCGCTGCATGCAGCCACTGTCACCCGGGTTTTATGCATGCCAAAGCAGCCATTCCCCGGTAGAAACAAAAAACCCGCCGAAGCGGGTTGTGTGTGGTTCCAAGGTGCTGGAAGGATTTATTCGCCGATAGGCGTCTTCTTGCCGGCAATGTAGTGGCTCAGCGTGTACAGAGGCACCTTCAGCTCGCCGTTGTCCTGGAAGGCGATCTTGGCGGTCACGCCGTTGTACTCCGATTTGCGCAGTTCAGGCAGGTACTTCTTGGGATCGGTGGAATCGGCGCGCTGCATCGCGTCGACGATCAGCATGGTCGCGTCGTAGAAGTACGGGCTGTAGACCTGGAACACACCGGGGTTCTTCGCGTCGTAGCGCTTCTTCCATTCGACACCGCCTGGCATCTTGGCCAGCGAAGCACCGCCGTCAGCGCACACCACGTTTTCCAGCGTCTTGGTGCCGGTGGCCAGCTTGGCCAGTTCAGCCGTGCAGATGCCGTCGCCACCGAAGAACTTCACGTTGGTCATGCCCAACTGCACCATCTGACGCAGCATGGGGCCGGCTTGTGCATCCATGCCGCCGTAGAAGATCGCATCGGGCTTCTTGGCCTTGATCGATGTCAAGATTGCCATGAAGTCGGTGGCCTTGTCGTTAGTGAATTCGGAAGCAACGATCTTGACACCCTTGGATTCCGCGTCCTTCTTAAACACGTTGGCCAGGCCCTGGCCGTAAGCGGTACGATCATCGATCACGGCGACGTTCTTGAGCTTGAGCGTATTGGCTGCGTAGCCTGCCAGCGCAGCGCCCAATGCGTTGTCGTTGGCGATGATACGGAACACGCCTGGGTAGGCGGGGCGGGTCAGTTCAGGGTTGGTGGCCGCACCAGTGATGAACGGCACGCCGCAGTCGTTGAAGATCTTGGACGATGGAATGGCCACGCCCGAGTTCAGGATACCAGCCACGGCCGCCACCTTCTCGTCGCACAGTTTCTGTGCGGCAGCAGTGCCTTGCTTGGGATCGGCGGCATCGTCTTCGGCCACCACTTCAAACTTGATCTTCTTGCCGCCAATCGTCACACCCTTGGCATTGAGGTCCTCCACGGCGAAACGCACGCCGGTGACATTGTCCTTGCCGTAGTGGGCCTGTGGGCCGGACAGCGGACTCATCGTACCGATCTTCACCACCTCCTGCGCGCCAGCAGCAACTGCCATGCCGGCCACCACCATTGCCACTGCTGCTTTGATACCTTTGTCCATTGCGTAGTACTCCATCAAGTGCATCTGTAGTAGATCGCCATCCCCCGCCGCGCCACACCGATGGCACCATGCCACCGCCTGCGCAGACTTTGATCGCGTGAACCAGATTCTTGTCCCGCAAAGCCCTGCACCGATATTAGGAGAATTCCTGTAAAAAAAGCGACACAGCCTGGACGAAATCGCATATAAGCCGCGCGCGCCTCACGCCACGAAGCGAAATGCTGCTCTGCAACATTGCCGTTTGCCGCGCTTTGCGCCATCCAGCCGCTTTTGGGTACGAACGATGCTGGAACCAGCACGAACCCGTCTTATCTGTAGGCAATCCGCTACGCGCTGTTTTCTGTAAAGATAGGCAAAACCATCCACCTCACGAGGGCAGCGGTCAACCCCCTGAGGCATTCAAGCGTATTTACATACATGGGCGAATGTTCGCCACACCTCGCACCCAGCAGTTAGCATGGAGGTATTTAGCAGGGTTGAAGGGCCGTCTCACACCAGGGAATGCCTCTGCCCTCGTCCGCATGAAAGGTCTCAAAACTATGAATCGTCGTCATTTGCTGAGCGTGGCTGCCATTGCCGGTACGCTGTTCGCCGCCACTGGCTGCGTTGCCACGGGCAGCGATGGCTACTATGGGGATGGCGGCTATGGCTATGGCTACAACCGCCCTGGCGATACCGTCTATGTGCGCGACGGCTATTACGACGACCGCTACTACCGCGAACGTGACCGCGATCGCCAGCGCGCCGAACGCGAGCGCGAACGTGAACGCGAGGCCCGTGAGCGGGAACGTGACCGTGACCGCCAGGCGCGTGACCGCGACCGTGACCAGCGCGCCCGCGATGAAGACCGCCGCCGTGAACTCGATCGCCAGGCCCGCGAGCGTGACCGTGATCGCCAGCAGCGCGAGCGCGACAACAACCGCAGCCGTTTTGGGAGCTCGCAGCAACAGGCCGATTGCGCCCGCTACCGCGACCAGGTCCGCTCCGGCAGCGACACCATCAACGTGCCATCCCATCCTTGCTGACAGGCGAATCGGTGCAGCGGGGCACCAGTGTCGCCGCACCAGTAGATTTTGTGGTTCTGCCAGCCTCGAACCACCAGGAGAAACGAAACATGACTATCGCACGACTGGGCACCCTGATGGCCACCATCGCCGGTGCCGCATTGCTGACAGGCTGCGTCGTCGCACCCGTCGATGGCGCCTACTACACCGGTGATGCCTATTCCACCTATTCCAGCGGCTATGGTTACGGCTACAGCGGCTATCCCTACTACGGCGGATCGTCGCTGGTGATCGAAAGCTCGCCCACCTATGTGTATGGCGGCGGGCGTCCCTACTACCGCCCCGGCGGCGGCTACTACCGCCCAGGTCACGGAGGGTATGACCGCCCGTCCTACCATGGCAACCGCCCCAGCTATGTCTCCCCAGGCACGGGCGCGAACATTGGACGCCCCATCGATGGCGGCGGTGCCCGCCCTTCGCGCCCCAGTGGCGGGGGCAGCCGCTTCACGCCGGGCTACCGGGAGACCCGTCCCCAGCAATGGCAGCGCTGACGCGCCCAGCCCGTCCATCACCTGGCAAGAACAATCCTGACCATGCGCCAACCTTCTGCATCGCTTCGCACCATGCATACCGCCTTGCAAATCAGAAGCTGGGGGCTGGCCGTCGTCGCTGGTACCAGCCTGTGGCTGGCGGGGCCCCATGGCGCGCAGGCGCAGGTGACCCGCTGCACAGACCCGGCTACGGGCAAGGTCACCTATACCGATGGTGAATGCGCACGCGGTACCAGCGCCACCGAGATCGAGCGCCGCAAGAGCGATGAGGAGCTGGCCCAGGACCGCGCACGCGAGCGCGAAGCACTCCGCGCCAAGGCAGAGAGGCGCGAGCAGGAGTTGGAACAGCGAAAGCTCGAAGCCGATGAGCGCACGGCCCAGAATGCAGCCACCCGCAGTCAGGGCCGCCAACGCCCCGATTACGCCAACTCGGCCGCCTGTCACCAGTCACGCGAGCGCTACACCGCAGCCTCTGCCGCGGCGGCAGACCGCAGCATGGGCAGCCAGGCACAACTGGATGCCGCAAAGCGCCAGATGGAACTCGACTGCATGGGCCCTGACGCCTATGGCCGCCTCGAAGCCAGCCGCCCCGCGCCTTCAACGACCGTGGTCAACGACGACTATTGGGACCGCTATCCCCATGGGCGCCCCCATCCGCCCCGGCCCCAGCCCCAGCCGGTGCAACCTGCCCCTTCCATCACCCGCTGCGATGTGTTCAAGTGCGTGGATTCGCAAGGCTATTCCCACCCCCGAGGCCAGATTGGCGAGACGGCTCCCCGCCCCGTACAGCCTAGCGTCAACCCACGAAACTGCCGCAGCCAAGGCGGCAGCGCCGCTTGCTGACAAGGCAATCGCTCCCCTATTGATAGCTTCTTGCGCTTATCTGCAAAGCGCCAGAAGCTATTTTTTTGGCAAATCCATTGACAACTGATATGCCGCCGCCAGGCCTTGCTGCACCGTCGGGTAGCGCAGCCTCAGGCCCAGCTCCGTCTTCATGCGCCGGTTGGACACACGGCGCGATTCGCTCATGAAGCTCAGCAGCACAGGGCTGAGTTGCTGCGCCGCATCCGCCCGGCTGATACGCGGCGGGCGCGGCAATTGCCACAGGTCGGCGGCCAGGTCGAAATAATCGCCCATGCGCAGGGCGGAATCATCTGCCACGTTGGTGGTGCGCTGTGGTCTGCCGCGCCACAGCGCCAGCGCCACGGCGCGCGCCAGGTCGTCCGCATGGATATGGCTGGTGAAAACATCGTCCTCTGCCCGCAATGCGGGCGTGCCCCGCAGCAGGCGCGCAACCGGCGTGCCGCCCTCGCGGTCGCCTGCGTAAATGCCGGGGATACGCAGCACATGCACCCGCACGCCGCTGTGCTGAAAGCGCAGAGCCCAGCTCCGCAACTGGCTTTCGGCGTCCACCCGCCGCAGCGCTCGCGCCGTGGTGGCTCTGAGGGGCATGGCCTCATCCACCCAGGCGCCTTGCCAGTCGCCATATACGCCGCTGGTCGATCCATACACCAGAGCGGGCGCGCTATGGGCCCGGCGCACCAGCGCCCGCAACAGATGGCGGGTGCGCCGGTCCTGCACGCTGGCTGCAGCCTCGCCTTCGGCGGATGCGATGGCAGCAGGCGGCGCCAGATGCACCACGCGCTGCGCCAGCCCTGCCAGCCGGCGCAGGCTGGTCACATCGTCAAGGTTGCCCAGCAGCGGCAGAATGCCCTGCGCACGCAGTGCGGCACATTTGTCTGGCGATGAGGTGAGCGCCCGCACCAGAGGCTGCCGGTGATTGGGGTGAACACCCTCTTTTGCTATCAAATTTGATGATTCAGCACATACCAGATGAGCGCCAGCGGCCAGTTGCATCGAAATGCGACGCTCCACAGGCTGCCACAGACGGGCCACGCGCTGGCCCACGTCGCCGCAGCCAACGATCAACACACGCTGCCGCCTGAAGCGCGAAGGCAGCGCGCGTGGTACACGCCGCACGCGCTGCGGTTTTTGAATTGAAGGCACAATAAGCTTTTCGGGGGAGTAGAAACACACTCTTACAGTCTGTCTGGTGCGGCCCATCACCTCCAATGGCCGCGTCCGGCCCGCAGTCTACCGCGTGGCGCATGCCACGCATCGGCCCATGCGGTGTGCCGGTACAACACCCCCACGGTTTCAGGTTCGGGCGCTCGTGGGCGCCCTTGTTTTGTGTCGAAGGAATTTTGGTGCGATGAGCTCTTCTCCCAGCGCGTTTCAAATCTCGGTTCTCCCCAGCGGACGCGCATTTGCCACCCAAGCCTCTGAAGCCATCCTGACCGCCGCCATCCGCAGCGGCGTGGGTCTGCCCTATGGCTGCAAGGACGGCGCCTGCAGCTCCTGCAAGTGCAAGAAGCTCAGTGGCACCGTCGTACATGGCCCGCACAGCGATCGCGCGCTGAGCGCCGAGGAAGAGGCGGCGGGCCTGATCCTGCCGTGCTGCGCCGTGCCGACGAGCGATGTGGTGATCGAATCGCGCCATGTCACCGACGAGAGCGCCTTCCCGGTCAAGAAGATGCCGGTGCGGGTGCAGACGCTCGAACGCCTTTCGCCCGATGTGATCAAGCTGCGCCTGCAGTTGCCTGCGGCAGACACCTTCCGCTACCACGCGGGCCAGTACATCGAATTCCTGCTGGCGGGCGGCGCGCGCCGCGCGTACTCGATGGCCGTGGCTCCACACCAGCAGGACACCGGCCCCGGGCTGGAGCTGCACATTCGCCACACCCCTGGCGGCCTGTTCACCGACCATGTGTTTGGCGCAATGAAAGAGCGCGAGATATTGCGCATCGAAGGCCCGTTTGGCAGCTTCTACCTCAATGAGGACAGCGACAAGCCCATGGTGCTGCTCGCATCGGGTACCGGCTTTGCGCCCATCAAGGCGTTGATCGAGCATTTGCAGCACAAGGGCATTACCCGTCCCGCCGTGCTGTACTGGGGTGGCCGCCGGCCGCAGGATCTGTACATGAGCGACTGGGTGAATGCCCGCTGCGCCGAAATGCCCAGCCTGCGTTACGTACCCGTGGTATCCAACGCCCTGCCCGAAGACGGCTGGAGCGGCCGCACCGGCTTTGTGCACCAGGCCGTACTGGACGATTTTGCCGATCTGTCAGGCCACGAGGTGTATGCCTGCGGCGCGCCCATCGTGGTGGACTCGGCCCGCGCAAGCTTTACCGCACAGCGCAGCCTGCCCGATGATGCGTTCCATGCCGACTCCTTTGTCACCGAAGCAGACAAGCAGAACAAGGTCTGATAAAAAAACTATAGCTGCTTATGCTTATTTTTATTGAGTTTCGAACATAAAATCCATCGAAAACCAATACCAACAACCGCAAGTAGCTCTCTTTTTTAAACCGCAAACCACTCCTATGCAACGCAGAAACCTTTTGTTGTCGGCCGTGCTGGCCGCATCCACCCTGGCAGCGCCAGGCGCATTTGCAGAACCCGTGATCCGCCTGGTGGTGCCCTACGCACCCGGCGGCCCGCTGGATGTGACCTCGCGCGTCCTGGCCGAGAGGGTACGGGACCAGTTGGGCACCGTGGTGGTGGACAACAAGGCCGGCGCAGGCGGCAATATCGGGGCCGACATCGTTGCCAAGGCAGCGCCCGATGGGCTGACCATCGGCCTGGCAGCCACGGCTACCCATGCCGTCAATCCCTGGCTCTACAGCAAGATGCCTTTTGACGCCGGCAAGGACTTTGCCGCGATCACGCAGATGGTGCGTGTACCCAATGTGCTGGTGATGAACGCCCAGCGCGCGCAGAGCCTGGGCATCAACAATGTGGCCGACCTGATCGCCTACGCCAAGAAGAACCCCGGTAAGCTGAACTACGGCAGCGGCGGCAACGGCAGCGCGGGCCACCTGGCAGGCGAGATGATGAAGCGCCAGGCCGGCATTTTCGCCGTGCACGTTCCCTACCGCGGCGCCAACCCCGCGCAACTGGCTCTGTTGTCGGGCGAAGTGGATTTCAACATCGATAACCTGGCCGCAGCATCGGCCAACATCCACAGCGGCAAGCTCAAGGCGCTGGCTGTCACCAGCCTGCACGAGAGCCCCATGCTGCCGGGCGTGCAGCCACTGGCAAACACGCTCAAGGGCTTTGAGATCGATACCTGGTGGGGTCTGGTGGCTCCGGCCGGCACACCTGCCGAGGTCATCAACCGCCTGAACAAGGCCTTTACCGATGCGCTGAAAGACCCGGCCACCAAGACCAAATTCGCTGGTCTGATGGCCGAACCCGTGCCCACCACGCCTGCGCAGTTCGACAAGTTCATGGCTGCCGAGCGCAACAAGTACGAATCGGTGGTGAAGATGTCCGGCGCCAAGGTGGACTGACCGCCTGGGCAGCCGGTGATGGAGAGGATGGTGGGGGTGCGGTTATCTGCCCCCGTCCATCCAGGACAGGCGCTGCGGGTGCACAGAGGGGTAGGCATCGAAAATGCCACGCTCTGGCGACACCCCCGGCGCCTTTTTTGTCCTGGTGCGACCTAAGAACGTATTTACGATCTAAGCAGGCAGTGCCCAGGCCGGGCCTTCTGCGCGCGCCACACCCTGCACCAAGAGCGGCTGCAGTTGCGCATCGCTGACCCATGCAGGCTGCAACTCCTGCAGTGGCGACAGCACAAAGGCACGCTGCCACATGCGCGGGTGCGGCACCTGCAGATCGGGCAGGCTCACCACCGTCTCGCGGCTGGCGTACAGCAGCAAATCCAGATCAAGGGTGCGCGGCGCATTGCGATAAGGGCGCTCACGGCCTGCCGCCTGCTCCAGTTGCTGCAGTACCAGGAGCAATGCATGGGCAGGCAGCCGGGTCACCAACTGGGCCACGGCATTGAGGTAATCCGGCCCGTCTGAATCCACCGGCTTGCTGGCGTACAGCGACGACACCCGCTCCACCGCCACCCCGGGCGTGGTCGCCAGTTGCGCCAATGCCTGCTGCATCGCCTCCCCGCGATCTCCCAGGTTGGCACCCAGCCCAATCCACGCGCGCACGGCGTGCCCTACAGCAGGTGTCCAGTCACCGTCAGGTTGCTGCTGCGCCTGCGCTGCAAGCGGCAATGCAAAATTACTCATAAAAACAGGCTGCAGCGCATATACGGAAGGCGCCACAAGCTATCAATAAAAGAGCAATCACTCACCCGCACCGCTGTTGCCCTGCCCTGCGCCTCCGGGCTTGCGACGGCGGCGGCGGCGCTTCTTGGCGGGTGCATCCAATGTTTCCCCGTCATTCAGTGCCTGCTGGGCTACGGCCTGCAGCGCGCTGGCGTCCGAGCTCTCCACCGGGGCCTTGCTGGCCGGCTTTTTGGCACCCCGCTTGGCACCTGTGGCGCCCTTTTGTTTGGCACGCTGCTCTTCGCGCACCTGGGCGATCAGGTCTTCCCGGCGTGCCTCGTCGGCCTGCTGGAACTCCTGCCACCAGTTGGCCAGCATCTCGTCCACCTCGTCCACATCGGCACGCAGGCGCAGGAAGTCAAAGCCCGCACGGAAACGCACCTGGGCGATCATGCCGAACGGCGTGCTGCCCGTGCGCTTTTCAAAGCGCGGCTGCATCACCCAGATCTCGCGCATGTCGGCGGCCAGCTTGCCGCGCCCTGACACATCGCCAATGCGCAGGTTGAACACCTCGTCAATCGCATCCTGCAGGGCCGGGAACGGGTGCTCGCCCCGATCCAGGCGCGCATCCCAGCCTGCCTTCACGTCCTGCCACAGCACGCAGGCGAGCAAGAAGCTCGGCGCCACGCTCTTGCCTTCGGCCACGCGGCGGTCGGTGTCCATCAGCGCAGCCTGCACAAAGGGCAGATCGGCACGATCTACCACCACGTCCAGCAGAGGATAGATGCCCTTGGCCAGGCCCAGCTTGCGCAACTGCTCGACCGACGCGAGCGCATGGCCGGTCTGCAGCAGCTTGAGCATCTCATCGAACATGCGGCTCTGGGGCACTTCCTGCAGCAGCTGCGCGCACTCGACCAGCGGCTTGGCCGTCTTGGGGTCGATGGTGAAGCCTTTCTTGCTGAGCTTGGCGGCAAAGCGCACGGCACGGATGATGCGCACCGGGTCTTCGCGGTAGCGCGTGGCCGGGTCGCCGATCATGCGCAGCACGAGCTTTTGCGCATCGCGGATGCCCTTGTGGTAATCCACCACGATCTGCGTCTGCGGATCGTAGTACATGGCGTTGACGGTGAAGTCGCGGCGCGCCGCGTCCTCGTTCTGCGGACCCCAGACGTTGTCGCGCAGCACGCGGCCACTTTCGTCCACCGCCAGCTTCATGCCGGCAAGGGCGGCCTTGCTGGTTTTTTCGTTGCCCTGCACCTGCTCGGCCTTGGAGCTGTCGAGGAAGGCGCGGAAGGTGGTGACTTCGATGACTTCATTCTCGCGGCCGCGACCGTAAACCACGTGCACGATGCGAAAGCGCCGCCCAATGATGAAGGCGCGGCGAAACAGGTTCTTGACCTGCTCGGGCGTGGCGTTGGTGGCCACGTCGAAATCCTTGGGGCGCAGACCCAGCAGCAGATCGCGCACGGCGCCGCCGACGATATAAGCCTCAAACCCAGCTTCCTTCAAGGTGCTGCAGACATCAACGGCGCGCCGGTCCACCAGCTTGGGATCGATATGGTGCACCTCGACAGGCACTTCCTCGCGCTTGCCGAATGGGTTCTTGGCCTTGCCGACGGCAGCGCTCTTGCCCAGCAGTTTGTCAATGATGTTCTTGATCATGCGTGGGGCTCCAGCAAATCCAGGATGCGCCAGCCGCGCTCGGCAGCCAGCTTGCGCAGGCGTTCATCGGGGTTGGTCGCGATGGGGGTGTTGACCTTTTCCAGCAGCGGCACGTCGTTCATCGAATCGCTGTAGAACGTGCTGTCCACCGTGTCCCAGGAGAGTCCTCGCTCTGCCAGCCAGTCATCCATGCGGGTGACCTTGCCTGCACGCATGGTGGGCACGCCAGCGATTTCGCCGGTGATCCAGCCCGTGGCATCGCGCTCCAGATTGACGGCCAGCAAATGCTCCACACCCAATGCCTTCGCAATCGGGCGGGTCACGAATTCGTTGGTGGCAGTAACGATCACGATGGTGTCGCCTGCATCGCGGTGCTGCTGCAGCAACGCGCGCGCCGCTGGCTGGATGTGGGGCTCGATCACCTCACGCATGAACACGGCGTGCGCGGCATCGGCAGCATCGCGGCCCAGCCTGCGGATGGCCTCGGTTGCAAAGCGCACGTATTCGTGAATGTCGAGCGTGCCTTTCTGGTAGTCGGCAAAGAATGCGGCGTTACGGCTGCCGAACTCCTCCTTGTCGCACCAGCCTTTGCGCAAGGTGAACTCGCCCCACTCGTAGTCGGAATCGAGTGGCAGCAGGGTGTGATCCAGGTCAAAAAGCGCGAGCCGTGGCTTGGCAGCGGCAGTGGTATTCATCAAATCTTCTCGATTCTTCTCGGTTGGGCCTGGAGCCGAAATCACTCCGTCTCCAGCATGTCTTTGAGCAGCGGGATCGTCAAAGCCCGCTTGTTGCGCAACGCAAAATTGTCCAGATGGTCCAGCAGCTGCATCAGGCTGCCCAGGTCGCGCGAAAAACGCTTGAGCATATAGTCCATCACATCGTCCGGCAACGTCAGCCCGCGCTGCTGCGCCTCATCCTTGAGCACGCCACGGCGCTGCTCCTCGGTCAGCAGGTGTAGCTGGTAAATCTCGCCCCAGCCCAGCCGGGTGCGCAAATCATCACGCAGCTTCAGGTCTGAAGGCGGCGCATCGCCTGCCGCCAGCACCCAGCGCCGCGCACCCGTTGCCGGGCTGGTGGCATTCACAAACCAGTTGAATGCCGCCGCCTGCTGGACGGAGTTGTAAAAATGCACCTCATCCAGAATCACCGCCGACCAGCGCTCATTGAACGCGCTGGGAAAGCGGGTATTCGCATCCAGCCAGCCCACCGTGGCCCCCTGCTCTCGCAGGGTTTCGGCCACGGCTCGCAGCAGATAGGTCTTGCCCACCCCCATCTCACCCCACAGGTAAGTGGGCACTGGCGAACGGGGAGTTCCCCACCCGTCACCCACCTGCAGGCGCAGATGCTCCAGCGCCGCCTGGTTGGAGCCCGGAAAGAACCGCTGCAGGTTGGGCCCGGGGGCCAGTCCCAGATCCAGCGCCATCTGCTTCATACCGAGCCTCCCGCACAGGTGACCACGCCGCACGACGCAACAATGCGGGCGCGCAGAACATGGAGCAAGACGGATGGGACACGCATGGGCTGCGTACGGATGGACAGTAGGGGTTGGTAAATGAGCGATCACTCACATGCAAGGCAGCCAGACCGGACCGGCCATTGACAGCAAGGCCCGCAATCTGCACATATGCAATGCATGCAAACCCGTTGATTTTAGACGGACACAGAGCTCTGGCGGCACAAATACCGTATTCATCCCGGCCAGGCACTGCAATCTGCCCTCCGGAAGGTGTTTACGCCCTGCGCCACAGGCATTCTCCCCCCTCGGGTATACAGGGCGTCATAGAATCGCAGCTTGTGGCCAGCCCGCGGCGGTTGTGCTCCGCTTTTTTGCCCTTGTATTGCCTCCATGAGCTCTTCTACTACCTCTACCCCTCTCTCGTACAAAGATGCCGGCGTTGATATCGACGCAGGCGATGCGCTGGTGGAGCGCATCAAGCCCCTGGCCAAAAAGACCATGCGCGAAGGCGTGATGGCTGGCATCGGTGGCTTTGGCGCCCTGTTCGAGGTTCCCAAGCGCTACAAGGAGCCCGTGCTCGTCTCCGGCACCGATGGTGTGGGCACCAAGCTCAAGCTCGCCTTCGAATGGAACATGCACGACACTGTGGGCATCGACCTGGTGGCCATGAGCGTGAACGATGTGCTGGTGCAAGGCGCCGAGCCGCTGTTCTTCCTGGATTACTTTGCCTGCGGCAAGCTCCATGTCGACACCGCTGCCGCCGTGGTGGGCGGCATCGCCAAGGGTTGCGAGTTGTCGGGCTGCGCGCTGATTGGCGGCGAAACCGCCGAGATGCCCGGCATGTACCCCGACGGCGAATACGACCTGGCAGGCTTTGCCGTGGGCGCCGTCGAGAAAAGCAAGATTTTGACCGGCCAGAACGTGCAGGCAGGCGATGTGGTGCTGGGCCTGGCCTCGCATGGCGTGCACTCCAATGGCTTCTCGCTGGTGCGCAAGTGCATCGAGCGCGCCGAAAGCCAGGGCAACGTGCCCGCCACGCTGGATGGCAAGCCCTTCAAGCAGGCCATCATGGAGCCCACGCGCCTGTATGTGAAGAACGTGCTGAGCGTGCTGGCCGAGCAGCCCATCAAGGCGCTGGCCCATATCACCGGCGGCGGCTTGCTGGAAAACATTCCACGCGTGCTGCCCGAAGGGCTGGGCGCGCAACTGGTCAAGGGCAGCTGGCCCCAGACCGAACTGTTTGCCTGGCTGCAGAAGACTGCGGGTATCGACGATATCGAAATGAACCGCACCTTCAACAATGGCATCGGCATGGTGGTGGTGGTGCCCGCCGAGAGCGCCGAAGCCGTCAAGAGCGCCTTTGCCGCACTTGGTGAACAAGTGTGGACGATTGGCAGCATTGGCCCACGCGGCAGCGAAGCAGCTGTCACGGTGCGCTAAGCTCATTCCACCTGCGGGCAACCCACCGGGTTGCCCTGCCAGGCAGCGCTGGTCCTGCAGGCCAGCCTGCTTTTTGACCGATTGCCGCCATGCGCCAAGACTCTGCAACACCACCATCCTCCCCTTCGGCGGGCAATCCATCCGCCGGCGGTGTTGCCGATGCGCCGCAACCCTGGCGGCCACCGCCCGTGCACTGGGGCGTGCGTCTGGCTTCCTACCTGCTGATGGGCTTTGCGCTGCTCATCATCATGCTCAATGGGCTGCTGGTGGGGCTTCTGGCCGCCTGCGTGGGCTATACCTTCACCCAGTTTCTGGTCCGCAAGATTGCTGATGCAAGCCGCCAGCCTCTGTCGCTGCAGGTGCCGCCGGCCCGCTGGATCGAATATGTGGCCGTGACCATCGTGCTCGTGGTGCCGATTGTTCTGGTCACCCTGGGCCTGATCCATTCGCAGGGCTATCTGCTCAACGCTCCGCAGCAGTACCGCGACATTCTGGAATCCATGGCCAAGACCTTGCTCGACCTGCGCAGCAAGCTGCCGCCCGAGCTGGCCAACGTGCTGCCCGATGGCGCGCAGGAGCTGCAACAGCGTGCAGCCGAGTACCTGGGCACCAAGGCCGGCACCATTGCAAACATGGGTCGCTCCTGGCTCGCAGGGCTTTTGTATGTCTTTGTCGGCTTGTTGATCGGTTCGCTGGCCGCAGTGCGGCATGGCCGCCTCTCCCACGCGCCGCTGGCCCACCAGTTGCAATTGCGGGTGCAACGATTTGGCGATGCCTTCCGCCAGATTGTGGCCGCGCAGTTCTGGATTGCGCTGTTCAACACTGTGCTGACCGCCATTTTCCTGCTCGGCATCCTGCCTCTGCTCGACATGCGCCTGCCCTACAGCGGCGCACTCATCATGCTGACCTTCTTTGGCGGCCTGATCCCCATCGTCGGCAACCTGGTGTGCAACGCCGTCATCACGACTGTCGGCCTGTCGGTATCGCCCCTGACGGCGGTGGCATGCCTGGCCTTTCTGGTGCTGATCCACAAGGCCGAATACCTGATCAATGCCAAAGTGGTGGGCGCAAAAACGCATATGGGCGTCTGGGAACTCCTGTCCGTGATGTTCGTGGCCGAAGCCATCTTCGGCCCCGCCGGTCTTGTGGCTGCGCCGCTGTTCTACGCCTACCTGAAGAAAGAGCTGTTCGCCGCACGCCTGATATAGGCCAACAGCTACTGAATAGATAGCATACCGTTCACAAAAAAACGCCTCGGGGAACCGAGGCGTTTTGCTTGAATGCTAGGCCAGCCGCCGGTCAGCAGGTGGCCTGTGCAGCGTTGGCACGGACTCCGGCCTCAGTAGATTTCCGGCACATACATGGAAGCGGGCACCGGCTGGCGGCTGTAGTCCGGGTGGCGCACGCGATCAGGCAGCACCACATTTTCGTGATCCACATCGGAATACGGAATCTGGCTTAAAAAGTGCGCGATGCAGTTGAGGCGCGCCGTCTTCTTGTCATCGGCATGCACAAGCCACCATGGCGCCTCGGGTGTGTGTGTGCGCTCCAGCATCACTTCCTTGGCCTTGGTATACTCCTCCCAGCGCACGCGGCTTTGCAGATCCATCGGCGAGAGCTTCCACTGCTTGAGCGGATCATGGATGCGCCCGAGAAAGCGCAGGTGCTGCTCCTCGTCGCTGATCGAAAACCAGTATTTGACAAGGCGTATACCCGAACGCACCAGCATCTTTTCAAATTCGGGCACCGAGCGGAAGAACTCCTCGTACTGCTCGTTGGTGCAAAAGCCCATGACCTTCTCGACGCCAGCCCGGTTATACCAGCTGCGGTCGAACAGCACCACCTCGCCTGCAGCAGGCAGGTGCGCCACGTAACGCTGAAAATACCACTGCGTGCGCTCGCGGTCATTCGGTGCAGGCAGAGCCGCCACCCGCACCACGCGCGGGTTCAGGCGCTGGGTGATGCGCTTGATGACGCCGCCCTTGCCTGCGGCATCACGCCCCTCGAACAGCACCACCACCTTCTGACCCGTGTGCTGCACCCAGTCCTGCAGCTTGACGAGTTCGCCCTGCAGCCGCAGCAGCTCGCGGAAATATTTGTATTCGTTCTCGCTCAGGCTTGCAGCAAAAGGCGCCCCCAGCAGGCCATCCTCCATCTCCAGCTCCAAGGATTCGTCGTAATCGTCCATGACATCGCGTGCAATCTTGTGCATGACATCCTCGGGCGAAATTCCAAAACGGTCTTTCATAGCAACTCTTCCTCAAAAAGTGCCGCTAACACCACCGCTGAATCATCGTCTGCAGACAAGCCCGGCAAAAACGGCCATACCAATACACGGCCTGCCACCATGGCCGTATGGTCTGGCGCACCTCATTCACCCGGAATTGATTCGGTAGTGCTAACGCCTCAGAGCACTATATTGCCGCCGATGTATGACGAAATAGTGACAAATACATGTCAAACAACTGATGTTTGTTACATGCGTTGTAAATCCAGCAGCGCCGCACGGATCTGGGCGGCATCCTCCGGCACACCGGTCTGGTTGAGGTACTGCTGCAGGTCTTCGCGGGCCCGGTCCTGCACCCCCAGTTCTGCGTATGCCAGCCCCCGGTCGCGCAGCTCCGTCCATTCGGTGGGCTGCAGCAATACCAGACGGTTCTGCACCTCGATCAGCTTCGCCCAGGCCTTGTCGCTGCGGTAGATTTCCTTGAGGTTGGCCAGCATGCGCACGATGATGTCGCGCGATGTTGCTGCCTGCAGGTAAAGCCCCAGAGGAACATCATCCTCGTCGACCCGGTGATACGCCTTTTGCATGGGCTCCAGCATTTCGGCCAGCATGGAACTGGAGAACGATTGCCCCGAGAGAGGATCGAGCACGATCTGTCCCTCTGCAACACTGACCTTGAGCAGGAAGTGGCCCGGAAAACAGATGCCGTGCGCCGGCAGTTGCAGTTCAGAGGCCAGCTCCAGCCAGATCACCGCCAAAGACACCGGAATGCCGCGCCTGCGATGCAGCACCGCATTGAGGCAGCTGTTGTCGGGGGCATAGAAATCATTGGGATTGCCCTGGAATCCCCAGTCGGCATAGAAGCGGTGGTTGAGCACCTTGAGGCGTGTGAGGGCGCTGCGACTGTGGGCGTCACGGCTCTCTCGCAACTGGCTGAGCAATTGGTCCACCTCGTTGACCACCTGCTGGATGTCAAGCTGCGGGTATTCGATGCAGGCAATGGCCGCTGCAGCTTCCAGCAGCGGAAAGTTGTCATCGCTTTGTACCAGCGACGCGAAATGCTCCAACGGGGTGGGGATCGAAAAGCTGAAGTCCATATGCATCCCTGCTGCAGCGCTCCGGCAACAACGCTGGTGCAATCACCGCGTTCTGGCGCTTCTGCAGCGCTGCTTGCGCCATAGCTTCAATGTATAGCATCGTGCAGGCACATCTGGGCGACAACTGTCACCAACTGTTGTGAATGTGCCTATCAGTTGCCCATTCAGTATCAGCGGCGCAGCAGGCTGCGCAGCTTCATGCCCGACAGGGCCAGCACGCCAAAATACAGCACCACCGAGCCCGCCAGCCACAGAACCAGCCAGCCCACACGCTTGAGCCGTTCGCTGCCCAGCGCCACCCAGTCGAACGTATGCGATCCCCACAGCAAAAAGATGGTCAGCAGGCCAGCCGCCAACCCGACACGGGCAAAGAAGATCAGCCAGCCCGGCTGCGGCTTGAAACTGCCTCGGCGCATCAGCCCCACCAGCAGCCACAGCGCATTCACAATCGCGCCCAGGCCAATCGACAGTGCCAGACCCGCATGTGCAAAGCTGGGTACCAGCACCAGATTCAACAGCTGGGTGATGACCAGCACGCAGATGGCGATCTTGACCGGCGTGCGAATGTCCTGGCTGGCATAGAAACCCGGTGCCAGCACCTTGATGGCCACCATCGCCAGCAGGCCCACACCATAGCCTTGCAACGCCAGGGCAATCTGCCCGACATCCGATCCCTTGAGCGCGCCGTAGTGGAACAACACTGCCACCAGTGGCTTAGCAAAGGCCAGCAAGGCTGCGGCACATGGCACTGCCAGCAACACCACCATCCGCAACCCCCAGTCCAGCATGGCGCCATAGCGTGCATCATCGCCCGCCGCCTTGGCCGAAGCCAACTGGGGTGTCAGCACCACGCCCAGCGCCACGCCCAGCAATGCGGTGGGAAACTCCATCAGCCGGTCGGCATAGAACAGCCATGTCACGCTGCCCGTTGCCATGTACGACGCAATCTGCGTATTGATCATCAGAGAAATCTGCGCCACCCCGACACCCAGCAAGGCCGGTGCCATCAGCGTCAGAATGCGACGCACGCCAGCATCCGCCCAGGCAGCCTTGATGGCCGATGGCCGGAAGGCAATGCGCGGCACCATGGCGATGCGTCGCAGTGCCGGAAACTGGATGGCCAACTGCAGCACGCCCCCCAACATCACCCCTGCCGCCATGGCATAGATAGGCTCCACGCCGCGCGCACCCAGCCAAGGCGCCAGCAGCAAGGCTGCCACAATCATGCTGACGTTGAGCAGCACCGGCGTGAATGCCGGCACCACAAAGCGCTTCCAAGTATTGAGCACGCCTGCGGCCAATGCCACCAGCGACATGAAACCGATGTACGGAAACATCCAGCGCGTCATCAGCACGGCAGCGTCATAGCTGTGTGCGTTCTGGCGCAGGCCGCTGGCCAGCAGCCACACCAGCGCCGGTGCGGCCACGACACCAACCACGCAAGTCACCGCCAGTATCCAGAACAGCACCGTTGCCACGCTCTGCACCAGGGCGCGCGTGCGCTCCTCCCCCTCCTTGGCAAGGGTCGTGGCCAGTACCGGCACAAAGGCCTGGCTAAAGGCCCCTTCCGCAAACAATCGCCTGAACAGATTGGGAATGCGAAAGGCCACATTGAAGGCATCCGTCAGCGCGCTGGCACCGAACATGGTGGCCATCAGCAGATCGCGGGCAAGGCCTGTCACACGCGAGAGCAGTGTGAACAGGGAGACGGTGGAGGCGGCTTTGAACAGAGACACCCGCAAAGTGTAGCCGTGCCCAGCCAGGGGATTGAACTAGCGCCTGGATTTCTGTGTAAATTGCCGCTATAATCGCTGGTTCACTGACAACATCCGCAGACTTTTAAGGAAAATCATCATGGCATCCAAGCCAGTCAAGAAGAACCCCCGTTTGGCATCCGGCCGCAAGCGCGCCCGCCAGAACGTCAAGCTGAACGCCGCCAACACCTCGCTGCGTTCGAAGTACCGCACCGCTATCAAGAACGTGGAAAAGGCTGTTGCCGCTGGCGACAAGACCAAGGCCACCGAACTGTTTGCAAAGGCCCAGTCCGTGCTGGATACGATCGCCGACAAGGGCATCTTCCACAAGAACAAGGCCGCTCGCGATAAGAGCCGCATTGCTGCCAAGGTGAAAGCCCTGGCATTGGCCGCCTAATCCATTTAGGCAATCGCACGGGCAGACCCTCTGCCCGCCGTTTGTAAACGGGTGCGCTGTCAGTAGTAAAAAAGCCGTCGCAAGACGGCTTTTTTACGTTCGTACTCACCCCCAATATACGCCAGCTCACGCCAGAAGCCGCCTGCATTATCAAAAACAATAGCATTCCGCGCTTCTTCACCCGGTCACCGGACTCTCTCCCGCCCGCTGCCCGCACCCAAAAAAGAAGGCCTGAGAATCAGGCCTTGGTAGCGGGAGCCGATGCCGAAGCATCCGGGATCAGACAGGCATCGGTGGTCTGCAGATCATTGTCGCGGGCGAAATTCATCACGAAGTCCCAGGCCATCGGCTCATGGGCCTGCAACTCGCGCTTGACCACCACGCACTTGGCGCCATTCATCGTGGTGGGAATGCACCAGGGCGAGTAGCCCAGATGGCTGCCGGGACGCGCGCCGCCCGGACGAAACTGGCTCATCACCCCAGCCAGGCGCTCCGCCCAGTCGCTGGGGCGAAATGTCCTTCCACCCTGGGTGATGCCCAAAATGAAAACCTCTTGAGACGACGGAGAAACCATGTGACGGAAACCTCTGATAACGGCCTTCCAGGAGGATCACTGCCCGAGGCCAAACCAGCATTTTAACTCTTATATAAGAGATAAGCACGCAGGGCCTATAACTTCAAGACATCATGAAATGCGCAGGCAACATAGTTTTGCCGCAAATTCACGCAATTCAGGCAGACCAACAGGATACCGGGCACGAAATCCCGAAAACACTACACAGCTGGTCCATTTCATGTACAGCTCTTCAACGCAAAGCGTATATTTCACAAAGAGATCGCTTGCGCAATGCAGTGATGCACATTCTTCACTAGTGGTGTACCGCCCAGCCCCTAGAATGGCCTTTCCACCCGACGCCCAGCCACTTTAGCGGGTATCTGTGGAGTTTTTATTTACTTTTTTGTGGAGATTTCCCATGACCGACATCGTCAAGCCTGCAGAGCCCCATGTGATGACTACCTATGGCCGCGTGCCAGTCGCACTGGAGCGAGGCCAGGGCGTGCGCGTGTGGGATGTCAACGGCAAGGAATACCTCGATGCACTGGGCGGCATCGCCGTCAACACGCTGGGTCACAACCATGCCAAGCTGGTGGCGGCACTGCATGACCAGATGACCAAGCTGATCCACACCAGCAACTACTACTACGTGCCTGGTCAGGAAAAGCTGGCGGCCCTGCTGGTGGAGCGCTCGAAGATGACCAACGCCTTCTTCTGCTCCACCGGCCTGGAAGCCAACGAAGCGGCGATCAAGATCGCCCGCAAGTATGGCGTGGACAAGGGCATCGAAAAGCCGGTCATCGTGGTTTTTGACCACGCTTTCCACGGCCGCTCCATTGCCACAATGAGCGCCACGGCCAACCCCAAGGTGCGCAATGGCTTTGGCCCGCTGCTCGATGGCTTCCTGCGCGTGCCGGCCAACGATTTCGTGGCATTGAAAGAGGCAACCGAAGGCAACCCCAATATCGTTGCCGTGATGATGGAGCCCATCCAGGGCGAAGGCGGCCTGCACCCCATGCGCGCCGACTTCATGAAGCAGGTGCGCGAGCTGTGCGATGCCCAGGACTGGCTGTTTGTGGTGGATGAAATCCAGGCCGGCATGGGCCGCACCGGCAAATGGTTTGCCCACCAGTGGGCCGGCATCGTGCCCGATGTAATGTCGCTGGCCAAGGGCCTGGGCTCGGGTGTGCCGATCGGTGCAGTGGTGGCGGGCCCCAAGGCAGCCAAGGTGTTCCAGCCTGGCAACCATGGCACCACGTTCGGCGGCAACCCCCTGGCCATGCGCGCTGGCGTCGAAACCATCCGCATCATGGAAGAAGAGAAGCTGCTGGACAACGCCACCAAGGTCGGCGACTATCTGAAGGCCGCACTGAACAAGGCGCTGGCGGGTACGGAAGGCTTCGTCGAAGTGCGCGGCCAGGGCCTGATGATCGGCGTGGAGCTGAACAAGCCCTGCGGCGAGTTGATCACCCGTGGAGCGCAAGAGGCAGGCCTGCTGTTCAGCGTGACCGCCGACACCGTGATCCGCCTTGTGCCGTCCCTCATCCTGACGGAAGCGGAAGCCGACGAGATCGTCGCCAAGCTGGCTCCGCTGGTCAAGGCATTCCTGGCTGGCAAGTAAACCACGGCTTATGCAAATCAGGATCAGGCCGCAGCCTGCCAATGGAAAGGCCCGCTGCACCTCCCTGTTTGCATAAGCTCTACAGACAAGACCCGAGCGTTATGAAACATTACCTGCAATTCCAAGACTTCACGGCCGATGAGTATGAATACCTGTTCAAGCGTGCTGCGCTGATCAAGCAGAAGTTCAAGGGCTACGTCACCCACCACACCTTGGCCGACCGCACGCTGGCCATGATCTTTGAAAAGGCCAGCACGCGCACGCGCGTGAGCTTTGAGGCGGGCATGTACCAGTTGGGTGGCTCCGTGGTGCACCTCACCACCGGCGACAGCCAGCTGGGCCGCGCCGAGCCCATCGAGGACAGCGCACGCGTCATCAGCCGCATGACCGATCTGGTGATGATCCGTACCTTCGGCCAGGAAAAGATCGAGCGCTTTGCGTCCCACTCGCGCGTGCCGGTGATCAACGGCCTGACCAACGAGTTCCACCCCTGCCAGATCCTGGCCGACATCTTCACTTTCATCGAGCATCGCGGCTCCATCCAGGGCAAGACGGTGGCCTGGGTGGGTGACGGCAACAACATGGCCAATACCTGGCTGCAGGCGGCCAACCTGCTGGGCTTCAAGGTGCACGTCAGCACGCCAAGCGGCTACGAGATCGATGAAGAACTGGCCTTCAGCGGCCGTCCCTACAACAAGGATTGCTACAAAATCTTCAGCAACCCGATGGATGCCTGCAAGGATGCAGACCTTGTCACCACCGATGTGTGGACCAGCATGGGCTACGAGGAAGAGAACGAGAAGCGCATGAAGGCCTTTGCCGACTGGTGCGTGGACCAGGAGATGATGGCGATTGCCAGGAAGGATGCCCTCTTCATGCATTGCCTGCCCGCGCACCGCGGCGAGGAAGTGCAGGCCGATGTGATCGACGGCCCGCAATCCGTCGTCTGGGATGAGGCCGAGAACCGCATGCATGTGCAAAAGGCCCTGATGGAATACCTGCTCATCGGCAAGCAGGGCTGATCGGCATCCCGCCATTCCCACAGACGGCCTTCGGGCCGTTTTTTGATGCCGATCAAGTTCGGCAACAGAGGCAAACAAAAAAAGAGGACTGCCAGGCAGTCCTCTTTGCATTTACGGGAGATTTCAGTATTGCCTTGATAGCAATTGGCGCTTACCAGTCAAGCGCCAGCAGCCATTTCAATGCCGGATCAGGTGATCGAAGGCCGACAACGCCGCCGTGGCACCAGCACCTGCGGCAATGATGATCTGCTTGAACGGCACGTTCGTGCAATCACCGGCAGCAAACACGCCGGGCAGATTGGTTTCACCCTTGGCATTGATCTCGATCTCGCCAAAGCGCGTCAGGTTCACCGTGCCCTTGAGCCAATCGGTATTGGGCAGCAGACCGATCTGCACAAAGATGCCTTCGAGCGCAACCTGTTTGATCTCGTCGTTGGTGCGGTCCTTGTACGTGAGACCGGTCACCTTCTTGCCGTCGCCATTCACTTCGGTGGTCTGGGCATTCAGGATCACCTTGACGTTCGGCAAGGTCGCCAGCTTCTTCTGCAGCACGGCATCGGCCTTCAGCTCCGCAGCAAATTCCAGCACCGTGACGCTCTTGACGACACCAGCCAGATCGATGGCTGCTTCAATGCCCGAATTGCCGCCGCCGATCACGGCCACATCCTTGCCCTTGAACAGCGGACCATCGCAGTGCGGGCAGTACGTCACACCCTTGGTGCGGTACTTGTCTTCACCAGGCACGTTCATGTTGCGCCAGCGGGCGCCGGTCGAGAGAATCACGGTCTTGGCCTTGAGCTTGGCACCCGATTCCGTCTCAATCTCGATCAAGCCGCCTTCCTGCGCAGCAGGGGTGAGGCGCTTGGCAGTCTGCAAGGCCATGATGTCCACCTCGTAGTCACGGATATGGTTTTCCATCGCCGCAGATAGTTTGGGGCCTTCGGTCTTGCTGACCGACATGAAGTTCTCGATATCCACGGTATCGAGCATCTGGCCGCCAATGCGGTCGGCCGCGATGCCGGTGCGGATGCCCTTGCGGGCGGCATAGATGGCCGCAGCCGCGCCAGCAGGGCCTCCGCCCACCACCAGCACATCAAAGGCTTCCTTGGCAGAAATCTTGGCGGCTTCCCGTACCGCAGCGCCCGTGTCGACCTTGGCCACGATCTCGGCCAGCTCCATGCGGCCCTGGCCAAAGCGTTCGCCGTTGACAAAAACAGTGGGCACCGCCATCACTTCGCGCGCTTCCACTTCCTTCTGGAAGATGCCGCCGTCAATCGCAGTATGCGTGATCTTGGGGTTGAGCACCGCCATCAGATTCAGCGCCTGCACCACATCCGGGCAGTTGTGGCATGACAGCGAGTAGTAGGTCTCGAAGTGCAGTGGCGTATCGATATTCCTGACCTGCTCCAGCAGATCTGCAGATTCCTTCGATGGGTGGCCACCCACTTGCAGCAACGCCAGCACCAGCGAGGTGAATTCGTGGCCCAGTGGCACGCCGGCAAAACGCACGCCGGTATCCACGCCTGGGTTGGTGATCAGAAACGAAGGCCGGCGTTCGTCGCCATCCTTCTTCTCGACCACGGTGATCTTGTCATTGAGCTCCTTGATGTCCGCGAGCAGTTCGCGCACTTCCTGCGACTTTTCGTCATCGCCCAAGGCCGCCACCAGCTCGACGGGCTTGGTCAGACGCTCCAAGTACGCTTTCAATTGTGCTTTCATGGTGTTGTCGAGCATGGATCTTCCTTTTGACTTTGTAACGATTGAATTTTCTAGTTTTTGAAAAAAATAATGCCCGGGCGCCAGGCACCCGGGCGTCTGAAGCTACCTATTTTGTAGCAGTGTGAGATCGATCAGATCTTGCCGACCAGGTCCAGCGAAGGAGCCAGGGTCTTCTCGCCTTCTTTCCACTTGGCGGGGCACACTTCACCTGGGTGAGCAGCGGTGTACTGGGCAGCCTTGAGCTTGCGCAGGGTTTCCGACACGTCACGGGCGATTTCGTTGGAATGGATTTCCATGGTCTTGATCACGCCATCAGGGTTGATCACGAAAGTGCCGCGCAGCGCCAGGCCTTCTTCAGGGATGTGCACGCCAAAGGCATTGGTCAGTTGATGGGTTGGATCGCCAACCAGTGGGAACTGTGCCTTGCCCACGGCGTCGGAGGTTTCATGCCACACCTTGTGGGAGAAATGCGTGTCGGTGGTGACGATGTAGACCTCTGCGCCAGCCTTCTGGAACTCGGCGTAGTTGTTGGCTGCGTCTTCGATTTCGGTGGGGCAGTTGAAGGTGAAAGCGGCTGGCATGAAGATCACGACAGACCACTTGCCCTTCAAATCGGCTTCGGTCACGTCGATGAACTCACCCTTGGCGGCGCCAGCGCGCTGCACGAAAGCAGTGGTCTTGAAGGGTTGGACTTGCGTATTGATCAGGGACATTGCTGTTTCCTTCTAGTGGTAAAAATTGCTTGACAGGAGTTAGTGTAGGAAAACTTGAATCATTAATCCAGTCAATTAAATTGATCGTTTTAATTTGCAAAAGCTATTTTCAAGATCCCGACCTGTCGTACTTCTTCAATAGGGACGATTGCCGAATTTGCAAGGCCGCACAGCAGATTGCGCACCACCTCTGCAAGTTAGCACAGCCATGTGACAACGGCCTTGCGCTCCGACAAGGCCGAATCATGCAGGCGCAGGCAGGCACTGTCAAATGCGAACACAACTCAACCTTAAACGCAGCCAGAACGCCGCAGCGGGGATTAGCAACCCACCGGTTTGGCGCATCGCCGATTCGCCCCGACAATACACCCATCGACCACTGACACACCGAGAAGGAGCCCACCATGAAAGGCGACCCCAAGGCCATTGGCTTTTTGCAAGCCCAGCTGAAAAACGAACTCACCGCCATCAACCAGTACTTTCTGCACTACCGCATGTACAAGCACTGGGGCCTCGACAAGCTGGCCAAGAAGGAATATGAGGAATCCATCGGCGAGATGAAGCACGCCGACTGGCTGATGGACCGCATCTTCATGCTCGACGGACTGCCCAACCTGCAGGATCTGGGCAAGCTGCAGATCGGCGAAGACGTGCCTGAAGCGCTCGCCTGCGATCTGCGCCTGGAACAAGGCGCGCAAGCCACCATCAAGGACGGCATTGCCCATTGCGAAAGCGTGCGCGACTATGTCTCGCGCGATCTACTGCAGAAGATTCTGGACGACACCGAAGAGCACATCGACTTCCTGGAAACCCAGCTGGAGTTGATCGACAAGGTCGGCACGCAGAACTACCTGCAATCAGTGATGGGCGAGCTGGAGTAAGCCCGCCGAGCGTCAAGCTCACACCATCCAAAGAAAAGGGAAAGGGCGCCATGCGCCCTTTCCCTTTTCTTTTTTCGTTTCCGCTACATGCTGTTCACTTACAGGTCCGCGGTAGCGAGAAAATCGTTGCCGATGCGACCACCCAGCGCATGTACGCGTTCCAGAAAGTGCACCAGGTAGGCATGCAGGCCGGTGGCCAGCAATTCGTCAATGCGCCCATACTGCAACTCGGCCAGCAGCAAGCCTGCCTGGCGCTGGGTTTCAGCCGAGTGGTCATTGGCCACGGCTTCCAGAATCTGCACGACCTCGTACATGCTGGCATGCAGGGAGCGTGGCATGTCTCGGCGCAGAATCAGCATCTCTGCCACACGCTCGGGCGTGATCACATTGCGGTAGACCTTGCGGTACACCTCGAACGCCGAGACGCTGCGCAGAATGGCACTCCAATGGTAGAAGTCGAACTGCGCCTGGCCCTTGCCTGGCACCGTGCCATGGTAATCGTTCTTGATGGCGTGAAAGCGTACATCCAGCAAGCGCGCGGTGTTGTCTGCCCGCTCAATGAAGGTGCCCAACCGCAGGAAGCGAAACGCATCGTCCTGCAGCATGGTGCCCAACGCCACGCCACGCGACAGGTGTGAACGGTACTTGACCCATTCAAAGAACTTGGCCGGGTCAGTCTCGAACTTCTTGGCCTTGAACAGCCGGTTCATGTCCAGCCAGGTCAGGTTCTGCGTCTCCCAGGCTTCTGTCGTCAACGCCCCGCGCACGGCGCGGGCATTCTCGCGCGCCGCCTGCAGGCAGCTGTAGATCGATGAGGAATTGGTTTCGTCCCGCACCATGAAGTGCAAGACGCCTTCCAGGGTGACTTCATCGTGGCGCTGGTAGTAAGCGGGCAGCAGCTCGCTGATCGACAGCACGCTCTGCCAGGCCTTGGTGGCAGCGGACGCAGACTGCGGAAGCATGGAGGTTTCGTAGCTGACATTCAGCATGCGGGCGGTGTTCTCCGCCCGTTCGGTGTAACGGGACATCCAGTAGAGGTGATCGGCGGTACGGCTCAGCATCAATAAAATCTTTCGCTATGCATGATCTTGGTCGAAGGTCAGGTGGTGCGTGCAAGCCTCACTGCTGGCCGCCCTCCCACTCGCTGTAGTCATCCTCCGGGCCGCGCAGCACCCAGGTATCCTTGGTGCCTCCGCCTTGCGACGAGTTGACGACCAGCGAGCCCTCCTTGAGGGCAACGCGCGTCAGGCCACCCGGCACCATCTGCACCTGTTTGCCGCTGAGGACGAACGGGCGCAGATCGATATGGCGCGGCGCAATTCCGCTTTCCACATAGGTGGGGCTGCTCGAGAGGCTGAGCGTGGGTTGCGCGATATAGCCACTGGGCTTGGCCTTGAGCACCGCGCGAAACTCCTCGATCTCTGCGCGCGTGGCTGCCGGTCCGATCAGCATGCCGTAACCGCCAGCGCCGTGCACCTCCTTCACCACGAGCTCATCCAGATGGTCCAGTACGTAGGCCAGGTCATCCGGCTTGCGGCACATCCAGGTCGGCACGTTTTTCAGGATGGCCTCTTCCCCCAGGTAGAAACGGATCATGTCGGGCACATAGGGATAGACCGATTTGTCGTCGGCCACACCGGTTCCCACCGCATTGCAGATGGCGACATTGCCCTTGCGGTACACCTGCATCAGGCCCGCGCAGCCCAGCGTGGAATTGGGGCGGAAGACCTGCGGGTCCAGAAAGTCGTCGTCCACACGGCGGTAGATCACATCGACGCGCTGCAGCCCCTGTGTGGTGCGCATGTAGAGCATATCGTCGCGCACGACCAGATCCTGCCCTTCCACCAGTTCCACCCCCATTTGCTGCGCGAGGAAGGCATGTTCGAAATAAGCGCTGTTGTACATGCCTGGCGTCAATACCACCACCGTCGGATTGTTGACGGCGTGGGCGGGGGCACTGGCACGCAGGGTATCGAGCAGCAAATCGGGGTAATGGGCCACAGGCGCTACGGCATGGCTGCTGAAAAGCCCTGGAAAAAGCCGCATCATCATGCGGCGGTTTTCCAGCATGTACGACACCCCGGACGGCACGCGCAGATTGTCTTCCAGCACATAGTAGGTGCCGCTTCCGTCGGCTTCGGCCGCGCGCACGATGTCGATGCCTGCCATATGCGCGTAGATGTCGAGCGGCACATTCACGCCCTGCATTTCGGGCCGGTACTGGCTGTTGTCCAGCACCAGATCGCGCGGCACGATGCCGGCTTTCAGGATTTCCTGGTCGTGGTAGACATCATGGATGAACCGGTTGAGGGCCGTTACCCGTTGCACCAGGCCCTTTTGCATCTGCCGCCATTCGTGCGAGGGAATGATGCGCGGGATCAGGTCGAACGGAATCAGCCGCTCGGTGCCCGAGCCATCTTCGTCCTTTTCGCCATAGACCGCAAAAGTGATACCCACACGGCGGAACACCAGTTCGGCCTCTTCACGCAATGCCTGCATCTTGTCGAAAGGCTGCTCCTTGAGCCATTTGGCGTAGGTCTGGTAATGCACCCGCTCGGCCCCCGTGGCGTATGGCAGCCCTTGGTACATCTCATCAAATTTCTGCATCAACATGTCCTTTCTCACAGAATCAGCTTAGCAAGTTTCGCGCCACCGCCAGCTAGGTACTAACCTTCATCGGGTATCAAGGCCCCATTGCCATCCCCTATGGATTTTGCAGGAGCAGCATCGCGCTCCGGCAGAGACTCGCTGTCGATATGCGCTGAATTTGCACCAAACTGGTGCAATCCATGCTGCCAATACCGCTGCCGAATCTGGCGCTGGCATTGCAATGCTGCTGGCAAGGTGGAATGCCACAATGCAGCGCCGCATTCGACTGTGGAGTGAAACCGGATGCGCTGCTCTGCATACCGCTGCACCACGGGGGTTGCTGGATGGCGAAACCGATTGCGATAGCCCGTTTGCGCCACGGCCCGGCTGGCACCCACGGCGGCCAGCAACGACGGGCTCGACGAGGTATTGCTGCCATGGTGTGGAACCAGCATCAGGTCTGCACGCAGCACAGTACCGCGCTGCACCAGTAGCTGCTCCTGCTGCTTTTCCAGATCACCCAGCAATAGAGCCGCTGCCGCATGGACCTGGTAGGGCTGCGCCTGAATGCGCAATACGCAGCTGCGCGAATTGCCTGAACGTTGGCGCCCCATGCGCTCTTCCACTGGCAAGGGGCCATCAGGATGCAGGACTTCAAACTGCACCCCATCCCAACTCCAGGAATGGCCCGCAGCACAGTCACGCCAGGGCAGCGCCTGCAAACCTGCTTGGCTGCGCTCCTGCAAGGTCAGAGAGCCCATGGCCTGCGCAGGTCGCAGTTGCTCTGCCACAGCGGCGCTGCCGCCGGTATGGTCACTGTCACCATGGCTGAGCACCAGCATGTCCAACACGCCCGATTCACGCCCTTGCGCCCCCAGCGCACGCATTACGGGCACCACCACGCGGTCCCCTGCATTGCTGCCCGGGCCGTAGACCGGCCCCGTGTCGTACAACAGACTGTGGCGAGCCGTCTGCACCAGCACGGCCTGGCCCTGCCCCACATCCAGCGCCAGCAGGCTGAACTGTCCCTCGGCAGGCCGCAGCGGCTGCCACCAGAGTGCGGGCAGCAGGCATGGCAGGCCCAGCATGCGCAACTGCCATGGCAGCGGCAACACGAGCCAGATGCCGCCCGCCATGGCTGCCACTGCCGCCCACCATGGCGCGGCAGGCAGCCACAGCGCGGCGTGCGGCCAGCGCGCCAGCCATTCCAGCCACACCATCAGTATCTGCATGGCCCAGGCAGCCATATCCCACAACGGAGGCAGTGCCACGCCCAGCAGCGCCATAGGCGTCGCTACCCAGGTCACCCACGGTATGGCCAGCACATTCGCCAGCAGGCCAACCACCGACACCTGGCCAAACAGCAACAGGGACAGTGGCGTGATGGCCACCGTCACGATCCACTGTTCGCGCAACAAGGCCTGCAAGCGGCGCTTGGTGCCCTGTAGCCGTCCAGCAGAGGGTTCACGGGGAGCGCCCGCTCCAATATCCGAAGCAAACAAGATGCCCACAGCCAGAAAACTGAGCCAGAACCCCGCCTGCAGCAATGCCATGGGTTGGAAGACCACCACTGCGCCGCAGGCCATCAGCCATGTCGCATACCAGGGCCATGTCTTGCCACTCAGCCTTTGCATGGCGATCACCGCCAGCATCAGCACAGTTCGCTGCGCAGGTACTCCCCAGCCGCTGAACACAGCATAGGCAAAAGCACTCAGCACCCCGGCAGCCAGGGCCACCTGGGGCGCGGGCAGCCATAGGCACAGGCGGTTGCTGCGGCGCCAGCACCAGCTCACCACCATGCTGGCAGCCCAGGCAAACACGGTGATGTGCAGGCCCGAAATCGCCATCAGATGCGCCACGCCCGTAATGCGAAAGACACGCCAGTCCTCCCGGTCGATGGCGCGCTGTTCACCGGTAACCAAAGCCACCAACACGCCAGCGATACGGGCCCGCCGTGTCTCAGCCTCCTGCTCGCCCCCATCGCCACCTGCACGCCTGCCATCGGCAACCGGCGCCAGCCGGTGCACCATGGCATCGCGCACATGCTGCCGCAGGCGCTCCACCGGATGTGTGTTGCCAACCTCCAGCAATTGCGGGCCGGACTGCAGGCTGCCACCGGCTCGAGCGCCCACTGGCAAGCGCACATAGCCCGTAGCGTGCACGCCCTGCTCCCACATCCACAGTTCATAGTCAAACCCATGCGGGTTAGCGCTGCCGTGCGGCGCCTTGAGCCGTACCGGCAAGCGCCAGCGCTGCCCCGCCGCCAGCGTGGGAATCGTTACAGAGCCAGCAGGTGCACCACTACGCGTGGCATTGGCAGCGGGCTGTGCGTACCATGCGAGATCGACCAACGGCGGCACTGCAACCGGTCGCCCGCCTGACTCCGCCGTGTCAACCTGCAGACGAAAGCGCTGCCCCAGCGCCGTTTGCTGCGGCATGGCGGCAATGGTGCCTTGCAGCAGCAAATCTACCCCTTCCAGCGCGGGATCCAGCCGCAGCGCCATCTGCTGCGTGGCCTGCCAACCCGCCTGCCCCCAGGCCAGCGCGCAAGCCGCCAGCATTGCGCCCAGACGATCGGCACGCCGGCGCCATCCACCGTGTTTTCTGCATGCTCCTGCACGCCATATGCACCAGGCGCTTGCCAATGTGCCCAAACCCATCGCCCATCCATACACCGCTTGCGGGTACAGCTCCGCTTGCTGCAGCTGCAATGTGGCGCCCAGCACAACGCCCCAAAGCCATGCCAGAGGCTGCCACCCCAAAAAAGACGCAGTGGCGTCTTGCACAGAAGAGCGTGGTGACGGTGACAAGGCGCTTGGCATGGTGCCATGCTAGGCATCACCGCCGCTGTGCTTCCAAGGGTCGGCCCCCTGAACAGACGAACGGTAGACATTCATGACGAAGGTCATCGCCTGCGCTGGGAAGCAGTATGCATTTGTGCCACACTTGGCGCTTTCTGCAATCGGCGCAGCGCTGCTGCCCCCACCAACCACCGAGGACTCCATGAGCGTTTACGACCAACTCCAAGCCTTGAACATCAGCCTGCCGCCGCTGGCCATTCCTGCTGCTGCCTATGTGCCCTATGTGCAGACCGGCAACATGGTCTTCCTGAGCGGCCACATCGCGCGCAAGGATGGCAAGCCCTGGGTGGCGCAGTTTGGTCGCAACATCACCACCGAAGAAGGCAAGCTTGCCGCGCGCGCCGTGGCCATCGATCTGCTGGGCACTTTGCAGCACGCAGCGGGCGGTGATCTCAACCGCGTCAAACGCATCGTCAAGCTGATGAGCCTGGTCAACAGCACCAGCGATTTCACGGAGCAGCACCTCGTCACCAACGGTGCCAGCGAATTGATGGCCGAAGTGTTCGGTGCTGAAAAAGGCGCCCATGCCCGCAGTGCCTTTGGCGTGGCACAGATCCCCTTCGGCGCCTGCGTGGAAATCGAGTTGATCGCCGAGCTGGCCTGATACCCGGGCGCCAGGCCTACGCCAGCGGCGCCAATGTCTTTTGGGCATGGCGCCGCTGCCTTTTTGCATAGAAAAATGGCCGATGGGACTGGTACGATGTGCGGTAAGCATGCAAATTTGATAGCAGAACTGGTTTGCAGGCATTCCTTTTCTTGACCATCCCCAGGACACCAACCATGAGCGTTTACGACCAACTCAAAGCCCTGAACATCGAGCTGCCGCCCGTGCGCACGCCTGCTGCAGCCTATTCCCCTTTTGCGCAGACCGGCAACCTGGTCTTCATCAGTGGCCACACAGCTAGCAAGAACGGGCAACCCTGGGCAGGCAAGCTCGGCAAGAACATCGACACTGCCGAAGGCAAGCTGGCTGCGCGCTCAGTTGCCATTGACCTGATGGGCACCCTGCAGGCGGCCGTGGGCGGAGACCTCAACCGCGTCAAGCGCATCGTCAAGCTGATGAGCCTGGTTAACAGCACGGAAGACTTCACCGAGCAGCACCTCGTCACCAACGGCGCCAGCGAGTTGATCGCCCAGGTGTTCGGCCCAGAAAAAGGCGCCCATGCACGCAGCGCATTTGGCGTGGCACAGGTTCCCCGTGGTGCCTGCGTCGAGATCGAGTTGATTGCCGAAGTGGAATGAGCACGCTTCGCCGCAAAGCCTGAATCCCAGACTTCACATTTCAGACTCAAACGCGCCCGAGGGCGCGTTTTTGCGTTTTTGCTCTCGGCGTTTTGCATCTGCTGCCCTGGGCGCTCAGGACACTCCTTTTGTCCATTGAGTGACAAAGCGTCCCGGCACTCCACTCCACAATGCCAGACACCCTCTCCGCCTGCCATCGCACAAGCCATGTCTCAAGATTTCCCTGCCAGCGCCGGTCTCCTGTCTTCCGTGGAAGCAATTGCACCGCAATTCGTCTCGATCCGCAGATCGATCCACGCCCACCCAGAACTGGCTTTTGAAGAGCAGCGAACCAGCGACCTGGTCGCCAGCACCCTCGAAGGCCTGGGCTACCGGGTGCATCGCGGCCTGGGCTCCACTGGTGTCGTGGGGCAGTTGACCAAGGGCAATGGCAGCAAGGCCATCGGCATTCGCGCCGACATGGATGCGCTCCCCATCCAGGAGCGCACGGGCCTCGATTACGCCAGCACCTTGCCTGGCAAGATGCATGCCTGCGGACATGATGGCCACACCGCCATCTTGCTGTGCGCTGCGAGGCATCTGGCCCAATCGGTGGATTTCAACGGCACGCTGAACCTGATCTTCCAACCTGCGGAAGAAAATGAAGGCGGCGCACTGCGCATGGTGGATGAAGGCCTGTTCGACCTCTTTCCCTGCGACGAAATCTACGCCCTGCACAACGCCCCCGGCCTGCCCGTTGGCAAGATGGCGATCAGCCCCGGCCCCGCCATGGCCTCGTTCGACCGCGTCACCATCCGGTTGCATGGCCGCAGCGCCCACGGCGCCATGCCGCACCATGGCATCGACCCGATGCAGTGCGCAGCCAGCATCGTGCTGGGCCTGCAATCGATCGTCACCCGCGAAATCGATGCCTTGCACGCGGCAGTGATCACCGTCGGCTCCATCCAGGCCGGCGAGGTCTACAACATCGTTCCCGAATCTGCGTTGCTGAAAATCGGTGTGCGTACGCTCGACCCTGCGGTGCGCACGCTGGTCGAAAAGCGCATTCGCCAGTTTGTCGAAGGCCAGGCCCAGAGCTACCAGTTGACCTGCGAGATCGACTACCTGCACAAATACCCCGTGCTGGTGAACCATCCCGCGCAGACGGAGTACGCCCGCGAGGCCGCCATCCGCCTACTGGGCGCCGACAACGTGAGCCAGCGCACGCCCACCATGGGCAGCGAGGATTTTGCCTACATGCTCCAGAAGCGCCCCGGCGCCTACATTCGCCTGGGCAATGGCGTCGGAGAAGATGGGGGTTGCATGGTGCACAACCCGCTGTACGACTTCAACGACAAGGCCCTGGCCATTGGCGCCGCCTTCTGGTCGCACCTCGTCCAGAGCTATCTGCGCTAGCCCCTGTCGGCCCCGCACATCTGCACATCTTTCCGGAGCTTTCATGCAGCACATCCATCGCCGCCACTTCATCCAGAGTCTGAGCGCCACGGCGGGCCTTGCCGGTCTGTCGGCCATCTCACCGCTTGCGCGGGCCAGTGATGCATTCCCCAGCAAACCGTTGAGTCTGGTCGTTCCCTATCCCGCAGGCGGCGCCAGCGACGTTGCAGCGCGGATCTTTGCGGAATCCATGGGCAAGACGCTGCAGCAGCAGGTCATCGTCGAGAACATCGGCGGCGGCACCGGCCTACTGGGCGCTGGCAAGGTGCTGTCCGCCCCCAGTGACGGATACACCTTCTTCCACGGCTCGGCCAATGAAGTCTTTCTGGCCCCCATGCTGAACCCGGCTGCGCGCTACAAACCGCAGGATTTCAGCTTCGCCTGCCCCACCACCGATGCCGTCATCGTGCTGCTGGTGAAAAACGACCTGCCCGCCCGCACCTATGACGATTTCATCGACTTTGCCAAAAAGCGCCAGGACAAACCGCTCACCTATGCAACGGTGGGCATCGACTCCATGTACAACCTGATGGGCGATGCCCTGGCAGCACAGCTGAAGCTGCCGTTTCTGCACGTGCCCTACAAGGGCGCAGCACCTGCCCTGCAGGATGTGGCTGGCGGCCAGGTGGATTTCGCCATCCTGCCGTACCAGACCAGCTTCGATGGCATGCAGCAGCAGGGCCGCCTGCACATTCTCACCAGCTTCTCCAAGGCGCTGCCCGCGCCCATCCAACACCTGCCACTCATCTCCGCAAGCCGGTACACACCCGATTTCGAGCATACGATCGGTGGCGGCTACTTTGTACGCAAAGGCACGCCGCCAGAGCGCGTCACGGTACTGCGCAATGCAGTCTCTGCCGCGCTGGGAACGCCTGCCATTCGCAGCAAGCTCGAATCCGAAGGCCGCAATGTGCGCCAGCCGATCAACTCGCAATCCCAGGCGGATGAGGTGTTCCAGCAGCAATATGCGCGGCTGAACCAGTTGATCCAGGCCGTAGGGCGCAAGGCACTGGCATAGCCTCTGTGCATGGAAGATTGGAGCCAATAGCCGCACGCCTGCGGCTTTTTTTCAGGCCGCTATCATGGTTCGGAGAACTCGACACCTGTTCCATGAGCACACCCTCCCCCTCGCCATCCCCCGCCACGGCAAGCCCACGCAGCGGATTCAAACGCCTGCGCAGCGGCTGGCTGGTCGCTACGGCCTGCTCCATTGCCGCATGCGCATCGACTCCCGACGAAGAAAGCCAGCGCCGCTACCAGGCTTCGCAACAATATTCGGCGCAGGACCAGCGCTTTCGCAATGGCCCCAACCCCGACATCAAGCCCCACGCAGGCGGGTTGCAGATCTGGTCGCGTTTTCTGTTTGGCGACAAGACCGGCACCGTGCCACAAGACCCGATTCCCGTGCGGCCGGTGACGCAGGCGCAGTTGCAGGCGCTGCCAGACGACGCCAACCACATCATCCGGCTGGGTCACTCCTCGCACCTGCTCAAGCTGCAGGGGCGCTACTGGCTGATTGATCCGGTGTTTGGCGAGCGCGTATCGCCTTTCAGCTTCATCGGTCCCAAGCGCTTTCACCCCACGCCGCTGCCGCTGCAGGAGTTGCCGCCAATTGCAGGCCTCGTGCTCTCGCACGACCACTATGACCATCTGGACGAGCCCACGATCAAGTTTCTACTTGGCAAGGTGGAGCGCTATTTCGTGCCACTGGCAGTCGGTGCCCGCCTGCGTGCCATGGGGGTGGAAGCGGACCGCATCACCGAACTCGACTGGTGGCAGGCCGATGCGCATGCCGGCGTTACCCTCACCGCCACGCCGTCGCAGCATTTCTCAGGCCGCACGCTCAATGACCGCAACAGCACGCTCTGGGCATCGTGGGTGCTGCAGGCGGGAGGCCAGCGCATTTTCTATACCGGCGATTCAGGCTACTTCCCCGGTTTCAAGACCATTGGCGAAAAGCTCGGCCCCATGGATGTGGCCTTGATGGAAAACGGTGCCTACGATGCCTACTGGCCCTCGGTACACATGACACCAGAGGAAACCGTGCAAGCGTTTACCGATGTACGTGGCCAGGTGCTCTACAGCGTGCACAACAGCACCTTTGCGCTCGCCATGCACGGTTGGCGCGATCCTCTGGACCGCCTGGAGGCGCTGACCAAGCAGCGCAGCATCACGCTGGCAACCCCGGAGATCGGCGAGGTGCTGACCGTTGGCCTGCCACGCATCAATGCGCTGTGGTGGAAAAACCTACGTTAAGCACTGATGACCGCAATGGCGCTAATCGCAGCGCCTGCGCCCACTACCATCGCTTCGCATACCTGCCGCAGGGCGCCGTACTGCCCTGTATGAGCGCCTCTCGGGACCGTGTTCACGGTCCTGCGGCAGATTTCCCACCGATTTCCGAACTATTTCCGAGGAGACAACACCATGAACAACGCCGCCACCCGCCTGACCAGCCACCCCGAAGAGGCCGCCGTGCGCGTGCCGCTGGAGCTGTACATGCGAGGCCATGCCGAAGACAGTGCCGAGCACATGCGCGCCGCCTTCATGCCTACCGCACGGCTGGAGAGCGTGCGCGAAGGCCCCCTGACATCGTGGGACCTCGATACCTACTGCCAGCGCTTCAAGAACACCCCCGCCATCGACGAAGCCACGCGCCGCCGCACCATCGATACGCTCGATATCGTGGGCACGGCGGCCAGCGCCAAGGTCACGCTGGTGCACGGCAGTGTCACCTTCACCGACTATTTCGTGCTGCTCAAGACCGAGCAAGGCTGGAAGATCGCCAACAAGGCCTTCCACGCACAGGTCGCCTGATCTGCTGAAAACCAAAAATGGTTGCCAGCGCTTTCTGCATATGCGCCAGCAGCTATCTTTTTGATACCGATCCTCAACTCCGCTGCAGGCACTCACTCTGCCTGAATATTGGCCCGCTGCGCCACTTCGCGCATCAGCGGCAGTTCGCGCTCCACACGTTCGCGCAGTGCCGCACCCGGCCCCCAGGCGGGTGTCAGGCCAATGTCCACGAGCTTGCGCTGCATCTCGGGCACGGCCATCACATCGGCCAGTGATTGCTCCAGCTTCTTTTGCACTGGCCCAGGCAGTCCGGCTGGCGCCATGAAGGTGAACCAGGTGCTCATGTCAAAACCCGGGTAGCCACTCTCGGCCACCGTCGGCACCTGCGGCAACAGGGCCAGCCGCTTGGCTCCCAGTGCGGCAATCGGCTTGATCTTGCCCGACTTGATCAGTGGCGAGGTCGCCACCACCGTATCGACGGCCAGTTGCACCTGTCCGCCCATGAGCGCGGTGAGGCTGGGCGAGCTGCCGTTGAAGGGCACGTGCAGCATGCTCAAGCCCGTGGCGGACTTGAGGAGCTCGCCGCCAAAATGCACCGATGACGCCGCGCCGAAAGTGCCATACGAGAACTTGTCCGGCGCGGCTTTCGATTCAGCGACCAGCTCTTGCAAGGTATTGGCCTTTACCTCATTGTGGGCCACCAGCACCAGCCCCATGTCTGCCACCACGCCCAGCATGGTGAAGCCGCGCTGCGGATCGTAGGGCAGCGTCTTGCGCACCACGGGGTTCATCGTCAGCGTCGAGCCTGCACCCAGCAGCAGTGTGTAGCCGTCAGGCTGCGCCTTGGCCACCAGCCCCGCCCCCACGGCCGTACTGGCGCCGGGGCGGTTGTCCACGATCACAGGCTGGCCCAGCTTCTCGCCCAGCGCAGTGGCCAGCAGGCGGCCCAGAATGTCGGTCGCGCCGCCGGGCGCATAGGGCACCACCAGCTTGATCGGCCGATCAGGGTAATGCTGCTGCGCGAGGGCCGGCGGCAGCGCCAGTGCGGCAGCACTGGCCGCCATGCAGATGAGGAAGCGGGAGCGGGACAAGGCCATGGTGAAAATCTCCTTTGGAAGATACGCTTTCTGAAAACACGACATCAAGCCAGCAGCGGACTCGCTACGCGCGCATGGCCGCTGGCCTGGTCGTAGGCATGGCCTATCTGGAGCACGGCCAGATCGGCCTGCACAGGTCCGATGATCTGCAAGCCTGCAGGCAGCCCTTGCGCACTGAAGCCCGCAGGTGCTGCCAGCGCAGGCAGGCCCGCCATGGTGGCGGGAATAACCGCCTGCATCCAGCGGTGGTAGGTGTCCATGGTGCGGCCACCCACGGTCTTGGGCCAGTCCAGCTCCGCCTGGAAAGGAAAGACCTGGGCGGCAGGCAGGATCAGGAAATCGTAGGTTTCGAACAACCGCCGCAGCGTCTCATACCAGGCGCTTCGCACGCGCGCTGCCGCATAGATGTCCATGGCGGACAGCGCGCGGCCACGCGCCATCTCCCACACGGCTTCGGGTTTGAGCAATGCGCGTTTGGCCGGATCGTCGTACAACGCTGCATTGGCGCCCGCCACGGTGAAGCTGCGCAGGTCGATCCAGGCCCGCCACAGCTGCTCCATGTCGAAATGCGGCACCACTTCATCCACCTTGCAGCCGATTTCGATGAACGACTGAAGTGCCGTACGGCAGATATCGAGCACCCCAGGCTCCATGGGCAAATGCCCGCCCAGATCGCCCAGCCAGCCGATGCGCGTACCGCGAAAATCACGCGACAGCGCCCCGCCCCAGTTCTGCGCGCCCTCGCTGCGCCGCGTGAGCGGCAGCCGTGCATCAAACCCCGCCTGCACCGACAGCAGTAACGCCAGATCGGGAATATTGCGCGCCATCGGCCCCGCCACGCTGAACTGCTGAAAGAACACCTCATCCCCCGGCCCGTGCGGCACACAGCCCACCGAAGTGCGCAGGCCGTAGACGTTGTTGAATGCGGCCGGCGTGCGCAGCGAACCCATCATGTCCGAACCATCGGCTACCGGCAGCATGTGCAAGGCCACAGCCACGGCTGCACCGCCACTACTGCCACCCGCCGAGCGCGCGGGATCGAAGGCGTTGCGCGTGGTGCCATAGACAGGGTTGTAGGTGTGGCCACCCAGCCCGAATTCGGGCGAGTTGCTGCGAGCCACAAACAGTGCGCCGCCAGCGCGCATGCGCTCGAAAGCCACCGCATCCGCCTGCGTTACCTGGCCCGCGAAGATCGGCGAGCCCTTGGTAGTGACCATGCCTGCAGCGGGTGAAATGTCCTTGGGCGCCTGCGGAAAGCCATGCAGCGGGCCCCTGCTGTGGCCACGCGCCAGCTCTTCGTCAAGCTGGCGCGCCTGCGCCAGCAGCGGCTCGCGGGGCATGTGCGCCACCAAGGCATTGACCTGGGGGTTGAGCCGATCCATCTGGCCCCAGAAGGCCTGCAGCACCTCAGTGCAGGAAACCTCTTTGCGATGGATGGCTGCTGAAAGCTGGGTGGCGCTGAGTTCCACGATGCCGGAGCTGGCAGAAATACGGTGCTCGCTCATTGAATGTCCGTCTCCTGGATGTCTTGAAAATTCAGCATAGGTAAACATCCACTTTCCGACAATCACAATTTTCTGCGGTTATCGTTGCGTTTTTTGCAAAGCAGGCCATGCGAACGTCTCAGCATCTACAGGACACCGCCATTCGCTACTTTCTGGAAGTGGTGCGCAGCGGCTCGGTGAGCGAAGCTGCGCTGCGGCTCAACGTTTCGGCATCGGCCGTCAGCCGCCAGATCGCATCACTGGAAGAAGTGCTGCAAACCCCCTTGTTCGAGCGCCGCCCACGAGGCATGGTGGCCAGTGCCGCAGGAGAGCTGCTCGCTCACCATGCCAGACGCCACGCGCTGGAAGCAGAACAGGTGGTGTCGGATATCCAGGCCTTGCACGGGTTGCGCCGCGGCCATGTCCGCGTGGTTGCATCCGCCGGGTTTGCCTTCGAGTTTCTGCCCCATGCCATGGCCACTTTCCGCAACCAGCACCCGGGCATGCGGTTTCAGCTCACTGCCGCATCACCTGCCGAGGTGACCCACGCCGTGCGCAACGGAGACGCCGACATCGGTCTCACCTACAGCCGCGCCGCAGTACGCGACATCGATGTGCAACACCGCCAGAACTCGCCCGTGATTGCGATCATGCCGCCCGATCACCCGCTGGCCCGCTTTGCCAGCGTGACGCTTGCGCAGATGCACCCCTACCCAATTGCCCTGCTGGACGAAGGCAACACCGCGCGCCAGCTGTTCGACATTGCCTGCGGTCAGCGCGGGCTGGAGTTTGAACCGGCGCTGGAGAGCAGCCAGTTCGATGCCCTGGTGCGATTTGTGCTGCACGGCGGCGGACTCACGCTGGGCGGCGAAGTAACCGTGCGTGAATACGTGCGCCGGGGCCAGCTGCATACGGCGGCCATCCGCGAGCGCGGCATGAATGCCCGCTCCATCGAATTGCAGACGCTGACCGGACGCCAGCTGCCGCAAGGTGTGAAGGCGTTTGTGGAGCACCTGCGAGTTTTGCTGCCTGCAAGGTGATGGCAGCCGGGATTGCCTTCAGGCTACCGGCCTGCCTTTCTGGCCCCAGCCGTGCTGCCTGCACCAGACAAGGCAAGCGGCCAAGGCATATCCTGCTCACTTCACCGGCACGATCCGAACGCTCGCCGTGCCGCTCGCATCGGGAGCCGCCACTGCCGCGAACAGCCGGCGGTTGGACTCGTCGTAGGCCACGCCGATGATCTTGGACCAGCCGCTCGCCAGCACACTGGTTTCCCCCTTGGGGTTGACCTGAAACAGCTTGCCGCCTGAGCCGCCGAAGAACAGCGTACCGTCTGGCGCCGCTGTCATCAGGTCGATACCATCGAGCGTCGTGAAAGTGGCCACGAGCTTGCCGTCAGCCAGACCGGCGGGCTGCGCGCGCACCTTGCTCAGCGAGTACGACAGCAGTTGCCCGTTGTTCTGATCGCCGATGTAGAGCGTGTCACCCGCCACTGCCAGGCCTACCGGTTTGCCAAGGCCGGTGACCAGTTCACGCTCGCTCGCCTGTTGGCCGTTCATGCTCAGCTGGCTCACTGCGCCTGCGCCGCCCTTGATGAACCATCCATCCAGCAAGGCGCCATCAGGTGCCGTGGTGATGCCGATGCGGCGGCGCTTTGGGTCCGTCCCTTCCAGGTTGAAGGCGGTGCCGCTCTTGGGAACGGCAACGACTGCGCCATCGGTACCGAAACCAAAACGCGTGGTGTAGAACGCGCCATCAGATCTGCGCGTCAACTGTCCCAGCGTGGCGCCGCTGGCTGGCGCTGCAGGCAAGGCCGCATAGGCCGGAAAGGACTGGTTGCCGTCCCACACACGGATATTGTTGGCCGTGTCGTCAGTCAGGTACAGCCTGGATTCGGCCTTGTCCCAGTACAGGCCATTGAGCTTGGCTGCCACCGGCAGTGTGGTCGGTCCCCGATCCACGTCACTACCCCCGCCACCACAGGCCGACAGCGCCACGAACCCCGAAGCCATACCGGCTAGCAACCAGCGGCGCAGCCCAAAGGTGTTGCGCAAAGCGGAAATGATTTTCATGTGCTCCTCATTGATTTGAATTCATTCAATAAAATACCATCGTTATTATATTTTGGAATAGCGATGCAACCCCATGATAGCGCCGCCCCACCATGCGGCCGTTCCCTGCGTACAACACGCCTGCAGATCTGGATGTTCGCCTGCCTGGCAGTGGCGACAACCTTCGCAGGCTGCGGCGGCGGTTCCACGGCAGGCAGCACCATCGAGTTGCCTGCTACCGAGCCCTGGCAATGGAGTCTTCCAGCCGACTGGAGTCCGCCTGTCGTGCCTGAAAACAATCCAATGAACACGGCCAAAGTGGAGCTGGGTCGGCGCCTGTTCTATGACACCCGGTTGTCGGGCAACGGCACGCAGTCCTGCGCCAGTTGCCATGCACAGGCCAGCGCCTTCACCGACAACCGGGCACTGGCACGTGGTTCCACCGGCGAGATACACCCGCGCAACGCCCAGCCCCTGGCCAATGTGGCCTACCACAGCACGCTGAACTGGGCCGATCCGGCAGCGACCACACTGGAGCAGCAGCTGCTCGCGCCGCTGTTCAATGTCCATCCGGTAGAGCTAGGCGTGAATGACGGCAACCGCGACGAGGTACTGGCCCGATTGCGCCGCGATCCCGACTACCCGCCACGCTTTGCAGCAGCGTTTGCGGGCCTGCCAGAGCCGCTGAGCTGGGACCATGTTGCCAAGGCCATCGCAGCCTTCGAGCGCACGCTCATCTCGGCAGACAGCCGCTATGACCGCCATCTTGCCGGGCAGGTGACACTGACGGATACGGAGACGCGGGGAATGCGCCTTTTCTTCGGCGATCAGGCGCTGTGCTCGCGCTGCCACGGCAGCCCGAACTTCAATGACCAGTTCCGCACAGCCACGACAACCGACGCGCCAGCGGTGTTTCACAACACGGGGCTGTTCAACATCGGAGGTACAGGCGCCTACCCGGAGCCGAACCGCGGAGTGTACGAACTCACCCGAAAGATCACCGACATGGGACGCTTTCGTGCAGCCAGCCTGCGCAATATCGAGCTGACCGCACCCTACATGCATGACGGCAGCATCGGCACGCTCGAAGCCGTGCTCGACTTCTATGCCGACGGCGGCCGCAATGTGGGCAATGGCCTGTATGCAGGCGACGGCCGGCTCAACCCCTACAAGGATCCGCTCATCTCACAGATCCGCCTGCAGGCTCAGGACAAGTCCGACCTCGTGGCCTTTCTGAAAACGCTGACCGACTACACATTCATCAGCAATCCCCAGTTCTCCGATCCCTTTGCCGCCAATAAAAGCCACCCATGAACGACATCATCACCATGCGCCCCATCGGCACGATCCGCAGTCCCTTCCACAGCACACAGGGCATGCCGATCCAGACCGTGGCCGCAGCCGATGCGGAAGGTGAACTGGAAGTATTCGAAGCCTTTGCCGCCGGCCTGCGTGACATCGAAGGCTTCGCCTACCTGATCCTGCTCACGCATCTGCACCAGGCGACGGAAAAGCTCGAAGTCGTGCCCTTCATGGATACCGAGAGCCACGGCGTTTTCGCCACGCGCGCGCCGGCGCGGCCCAACCGCATCGGCCTGTCCATCGTGCAACTGGTGCAGGTGCAGGGCCACGTGCTTCGCTTTCGCGGCAATGACATGCTGGACGGCACGCCAGTGCTCGACATCAAGCCCTATGTACCGCAGCTGGATGTGCGCTCTACCGAACGCATAGGTTGGTTCAGTCAGGGCCTGCAGCACCTGCCTTCAACTGTGTCGGACGATCGCATGGGCTGAGGTTTTTCGATCACAAAAAAAGAAAGTCGGCTGCACCTCCCCATCCTTGATCTCCAACCATTTTCGTAGCGGAATCATTGACAGGAGCGCGCAGCCAGCTCTCTTTTTTTTTTGAATATGGCAGGGCCCGTATCGACCCCGTCGGTCACTCCACGCGGAACACCGCGTTCGGCTTGAAGCCCAGGTCGGCTGCCTTGCCCTTCTTGGCGCGGCTGGACTTGGCGTTGTTCAGGCTGCGGATCTCCAGCGTTTCCTCGCGCGCCTTGCCGCCACGGCCAATGCCCTCGATGCGAATGCTGCGCGTGTAGGCGGCGGCGCCCGCCAGGCGGTCATTGCCCTCCAGATCGATCAGCTTGAGGCCCTTGCCACCATTGGCCATCTGGTTCAGTTCGGTGATGTCGAACGTGAGGATGCGTCCGCCCGCCGAGGCGCAGACCACATGGGTGGCATCTGGCAGCTCGACGCTGCCATTGGTGCCCGACACGAGCGAGGGACGGCACAGCGTATCGCCGTCTGCCAGCGTGACAAAGGCCTTGCCGCCTTTCTGGCGCGAAACCATGTTCTCCACCTGCGCGGTAAAGCCGTAGCCAGCGCTTGATGCCAGCAGCAGACTGGCGGGCAGCGGCCCGGCAAAGTAGTAGAGAATCTGCGTGCCTGCCTCCAGCTCCATCATCGTGGTCACCGGCTGGCCATCGCCCCGCCCGCCCGGCAAGGCGGCCACGGGGATTGAGTAGACCCGACCGTTGCTGCCAAATACCAGCAACTGGTCGACCGTGCGGCATTCAAAGGTGCCGTACAGGCTGTCGCCCGACTTGAAGCTGAAGCTGCCGGTCTCGTGACCATGGCCGGTGCGCGCGCGCACCCAGCCTTTTTCGGACACCACAACGGTAACGGGTTCATCCACCACCTTGACTTCAGCAACCGCCTTTTTCTCCTCCTGAATCAAGGTACGGCGCGCATCGGCAAACTGCTTGGCGTCGCTTTCGATTTCCTTGACCATCAGGCGCTTGAGCGAAGCGGGATTGGCCAGAATGTCTTCGAGCTTGCCCTGCTCTTCGCGCAACTCCTTGAGCTCCTGCTCGATCTTGATGGCTTCCAGCCGTGCCAGTTGGCGCAGACGGATTTCCAGGATGTCGTCGGCCTGGCGCTCCGTCAGGTCAAAGCGCGCCATCAGTGCGGCCTTGGGCTCATCGCTGGCGCGGATGATGGCAATCACCTCGTCGATGTTCAGCAGGACCAGCTGGCGACCTTCGAGGATGTGGATACGGTCCAGCACCTTGGTGAGGCGGTGCTGCGAGCGGCGGGTGATGGTGATCTGGCGGAACTCGATCCACTCCTCCAGCATCTGGCGCAGCGATTTCTGCGTTGGCTTGCCGTCGATGCCAATCATCGTCAGGTTGATCGATGACGAGGTCTCCAGGCTGGTGTGTGCCAACAGGCAGGTGATCAATTCGGATTGTGGCGTCTTGCCGGTCTTGGGCTCGAACACCAGACGCACCGCCGCGTCCTTGCTCGACTCGTCGCGCACACCATCGAGCACCGACAGCACCGTGGCCTTGAGCTGGGTCTGGTCCTGCGTCAGCGCTTTCTTGCCGGTCTTGACCTTGGGGTTGGTCAGGTCCTCGATCTCTTCGAGCACCTTCTGCGAAGAGACACCGGGCGGCAGCTCGTTCACCACCAGTTGCCACTGGCCACGCGCCAGCTCTTCAATCGTCCAGCGCGCGCGCACCTTGATGGAACCACGGCCGGTGCGGTAGGCATCGGCAATATCCTTGTCGCTGCTGATGATCTGACCGCCACCCGGGTAATCGGGGCCAGGAACGATGGCGTGCAGATCGGCATCCGTCATCGCGGGCTTCTTGATCAGCGCCACGCAGGCATCGGCCACTTCACGCAGGTTGTGGCTGGGGATTTCGGTTGCCAGACCCACGGCAATGCCGCTGGCGCCGTTCAACAGCGCAAAGGGCAGGCGTGCAGGCAACTGGGCAGGCTCTTCTTCCTTGCCGTCGTAATTGGGCACGAAGTCGACGGTGCCCATGTCGATCTCGTCGAGCAGCAAGGTGGTGATCTTGGCCAGCCGCGCTTCGGTGTAACGCATGGCTGCTGCGCCATCGCCGTCACGGCTACCGAAGTTGCCCTGTCCATCGACCAGCGGGTAGCGCTGAGAAAAATCCTGCGCCATGCGTACCATGGCGTCATAGATGGCCGAGTCGCCATGCGGGTGGTACTTGCCCATGGTGTCGCCCACCACCCGCGCGCTCTTGGCGGGAGCAGCGCCATGCGCCGCATTGGCCCCCGAAAATCCCAGACCCATGCGCGCCATGGTGTACAGGATGCGGCGCTGCACGGGCTTCTGGCCGTCGCACACATCGGGCAGCGCACGGCCCTTGACGACCGAGAGCGCGTACTCCAGATAGGCACGCTGGGCGTAGTTGCCCAGATCAAGACTGCCGCCGTCATCCGGCGGTGTGTTGGACAACAGGTCCAAACCGGTTTGTTCACTCATATTTTGATAGCTTTCTGCGCTTGATAGACGGGCGTCAGCAATGGTTTTATCTATTGATGCGGCGCCATTTGGTGCTAGAGCGGTGGTGGTTGCCTTATTCCGTGTCTCCACCATTCGAATACACGAAGGCGAAGCGAAGGCAGTGCTGTAGCACGACGAGCGAAGCCGACAAAGTCATCGGATGGTTGAGGAATGGAATCAGACGTCGATCTCCACATCGTTGCCGTGAATCTCCATCAGATCGCGCCGCGCGGCGGCTTCGCCCTTGCCCATCAGCTGGCCCATCACCTGCTGCGTCTGCTGCAGGTCGGAGTGCGTCAGCATTATTGGCTGCAGGCGGCGGGTGTCGGGGTTGAGAGTGGTATCCCACAATTGCTCGGCATTCATCTCGCCCAGGCCCTTGAAACGGCTGACCTTGCACTTCTCGCGCGCCACACCGTCCTTGGCGGCCTTGTCGAAGATGCCCTTGAGTTCAGCCTCATCAAGCGCATACAGTTTGGCCGCCGGTTTTTTGCCACGCGCTGGAATGTCCACGCGAAAGAGCGGTGGCCGCGCCACGCAGACATGGCCTGCATCGATGAGCTTGGGGAAGTGCTTGAAGAAAAGCGTCAGCAGCAGCACCTGGATGTGCGAACCATCCACGTCTGCATCCGAGAGAATGCAGATCTTGCCGTAGCGCAGGCCGCTCAAGTCAACCTCGTCATTGGGGCCGTGGGGATCCACGCCAATGGCAACGGCAATGTCATGCACTTCGGTGTTCTTGAACAACAGGTCGCGGTCCACTTCCCAGGTGTTGAGCACCTTGCCGCGCAGTGGCAGCACGGCCTGGGTTTCCTTGTCACGGCCCATCTTGGCGCTGCCACCTGCTGAATCCCCCTCGACCAGGAAGACTTCGTTGTAAGCGATGTCACGGCTTTCGCAATCGGTCAGCTTGCCGGGCAGCACGGCCACGCCGCTGCCCTTGCGTTTTTCGACCTTCTGACCCGCACGCTGGCGGGTCTGCGCGGCCTTGATGGCGATTTCTGCGAGTTTCTTGCCATATTCCACGTTTTCGTGCAGCCACAGCTCCAGAGCAGGCCGCACCATGCCCGAGACCAGGCGCACGGCATCGCGCGAGTTGAGGCGCTCCTTGATCTGGCCCTGGAACTGCGGATCCAGCACCTTGGCCGACAGCACATAGTTGGCGCGGGCAAACACGTCCTCAGGCATCAGCTTGACGCCCTTGGGCAGCAGCGAATGCAGCTCGATGAAGCTCTTGACCGCCTGGAACAGACCGTCGCGCAGGCCGCTTTCGTGCGTACCTCCCGCACTGGTGGGAATCAGGTTGACATAGCTCTCGCGCACCGGCTGGCCTTCTTCGGTAAAGGCCACGCACCACGAGGCGCCCTCGCCTTCGGCGAAGTTGTCATCGTGCTTGCCAGCAAAGCCCTCGCCTTCGAATACCGGAATGACCGGGTCCACAGGCAGGGTCTGCAGCAGGTAGTCCTTGAGGCCGCCCTTGTACTGCCAGGTCTGCGTGTCGCGGGTCTTGTCGTTGGTGAGCTGCACGCTCACGCCTGGCATCAGCACGGCCTTGCTGCGCAGCAGGTGCACCAGTTCGCCCATGGGCAGGTTGCTGGATTCGAAATACTTGGCATCCGGCCAGACGCGAACGGTTGTGCCCTGCTTGCGGTCGCCGCTGGTGAGCGCGCGCACCTTCAGCGGCTCGACCACATCCCCCCCGGCAAACGCCATGGTGGCGGCAGAGCCTTCGCGGTGCACCGTCACCTCCAGGCGTGTGGCCAATGCATTGGTGACCGAAACACCCACACCGTGCAGGCCGCCCGAGAAGCTGTAGGCGCCCCCCTGGCCCTTGTCGAACTTGCCGCCGGCATGCAGGCGGGTGAAGACCAGCTCGACCACGGGCGCGTGCTCTTCCGGGTGCAGGCCGAACGGAATGCCGCGACCATCGTCTTCCACGCTAATGGAAGCGTCGGTGTGCAAGTAGACGCGGATTTTCTTGCCGAACCCTGCCAGGGCCTCGTCGGCCGCGTTGTCGATCACCTCCTGAATGATGTGCAGCGGGTTGTCAGTGCGGGTATACATGCCCGGACGCTGCTTGACCGGCTCCAGTCCCTTGAGGACGCGTATCGAGCCTTCTCCGTATTCACTGGTAGACGTGTTTTTGCTTGCCATAACTTTCCATTCTAGCGGCTGCCATTGTAGATAGCTGTATGAATAAACAGGTAGAAGTTGTTAACGATTGGCTCCAGAGCGTGCAAAAACCTTCCTGGACTCCCAAATGGGCCTGAAACATGGCCGGTCAATATACGGGTGACAGCTGGTTTGCTGCGTTGCAGTAACAATTCTGTTATTACGAGACAGCCTAAGCATATGCAACACAACAACGCACAACATTTGTCCATCGCCCGCGTCCTGCTGTGCGGCGGAGCCGTGGTCACCTTGTCGATGGGCATTCGTCACGGTTTTGGCCTGTGGCTGCAACCCATCACGCAGGAGATGGGCTGGACACGCGAGTCCTTCGCCTTTGCGCTGGCCGTGCAGAACCTCAGCTGGGGCTTGATCGGCATCTTCACCGGCATGCTGGCAGACCGTTTTGGCGCCACCAAGGTGCTGGTGGCCGGGGCCCTGCTGTATGCGCTGGGCCTGGCAGGCATGGCCTGGGCTCCCAATACCGTGCTGTTTGCGCTGACGGCAGGCCTGTTGATCGGCATGGCGCAGACTGGCACCACGTACGCGGTGATCTACGGCGTGATCGGCCGGCAGATACCGCCAGAGAGGCGCTCCTGGTCCATGGGCGTTGCTGCTGCCGCAGGCTCGTTTGGCCAGTTTTTCATGGTGCCGGTCGAAGGCCAGTTGATCGCCAGCCTGGGCTGGCACAACGCGCTGGTGGTGTGCGCGCTGCTGGTACTGATCATCGTGCCGCTGGCCTTTGCCCTGCGCGAGCCCAATTTCCATGCCATCAAGAAGGCTTCAGCCGCAGGCCACCAGCAAACCATTGCACAGGCGGTGGCTGAGGCCTTCAAGAACCCGAGCTTTCTGCTGCTGACTGCAGGCTATTTCGTCTGCGGCTTCCAGGTCATGTTCATCGGCGTGCACATGCCCAGCTACCTGAAGGATTTTGGCCTGCCCGCGCACGTGGCCAGCTATTCTCTGGCGTTGATCGGGCTTTTCAACATCTTTGGCACCTACCTCGCAGGATCGCTGGGCCAACGCATGGCCAAGCGCTACCTGCTCTCAGGCATCTACTTCATCCGCGCCGTGGCCATCATCATCTTTCTGCTGGTGCCGCTGTCGCCCTGGTCGGTGTATGCGTTTGCGGCGGTGATGGGCTTTTTGTGGCTGTCGACGGTGCCGCTCACCAATGGCGTGATCGCCCAGGTGTTTGGCGTGCAGCACCTGTCCATGCTGTCGGGATTTGTGTTCTTCAGCCACCAGATCGGCAGCTTCCTGGGCATCTGGCTCGGTGGTTACCTGTACGACCACACGGGCAGCTATGACGCAGTGTGGTACGTGGCCATTGCGCTGGGCATCTTCGCGGGCCTCGTGAATCTGCCCGTCAAGGAAAGCCCCGTAAAACGCAGCACAGCCATTGCGTAAATGCCGCTGGGCGTACACTCGGCACCATGACCACCCCATCCGCCACCTCGCTCGCACCACGCCGCCGCCTGTGGCTGCGAGCAGGCGGCTGGGCGCTGGCTGCGGTGGTGCTGGCTGCCGTATTCATGCTGTACACGCAGCCCGAATTCATGGTGCGAATGGCCGACCATGTGTGGGCCTGCTTCTAGTAGCTTGAAAAACGGCATTGTGCGCCCGCCCACTATGCGCAACAAGCTCCATTTTTAATAGCAAATGCACTCTGGCAGCCTTCCTTCCGCCTGGATTACCCGCTTTGCACCACTGGTTCTGCGGAACGGAACGGCGCTTGATGTGGCCTGCGGCACTGGCCGCCATGCGCGCCATATGCAGTCACTGGGCCTGCAGGTGACTGGCCTGGACCGCGACGCTGCAGCCATTGATGGGTTGCGCGGTGACACCCAAGGCGAATGGATCGTTGCCGATATCGAAAACGCCCCCTGGCCGCTGCCCCATCAGCAGTTTGACGCCGTGGTGGTGACGAACTACCTGTGGCGGCCGCTGTGGCCGCACATTCTGGACAGTGTGGCCGCTGGCGGCCTGCTGCTGTACGAGACCTTTGCCGCAGGCAACGAAGCCTTTGGCAAGCCTTCGCGGGCCGACTTCCTGCTTCAGCCTGGTGAACTGCTGCAAGTGTGTGCGGGCTGGCATATCGTGGCTTTTGAACAGGGGCGCCTCACCGCCCCGGATCGCGTGGTTCAGCGCATTGCCGCACGCAAGCCGGGCGCTGATGGTGATGACGAGACGCCCTCGTCGCTTGTATACCCTGCCTGATGCGCAGCATTTTTTGCCAGCCCTTTGCATAACTTTGCGCAGCTGCGTGTGCCTGGGCATGGCCCCATCAGCCTGCAAGGCGCGCCAATAAAGGGCCTGGCACACGATTGCGCTTTGTCACAAGCTCCTCAGACCCTCTCCAATTTCCTCCTCATTTGGCTTCTAAAGTACATCCATTGGCTCTGCAGCCAGGTGCAAAACACACTCCAGTTTTTCTGCTCTTGCAGATTGTTTTGTTTTCCCGCAGAGCCATCTTTTTGATGAAAGGGAATGTGCATGAAAGCCATCGAGATGAGTTGCCTGCTGCTGTCGGGCGCTGCCATGACCGGTGCCCTGTTGCTGGGTACGCTGTCCAGCAACGCCCATGCGGCGCCTGCCGCCGCCAAAACCGCCGTGCCCAAGGAAGCCATTGAGGCTTGCAAGGGCAAGAAGGAAGGCGACAAGGTGGATTTGCCCATGGGCAATGGCAAAACAGCCAAAGCCTTTTGCCGCAAAGCAGGCAACCAGTTGGTTGCCATGCGCACGGCCTCTATCGGTCCGTGAGGACCTCCTCTGCGACACTCCTGCACACACCACGCACTGTGTAAGAGAATAGCCGGGCAGGCATTGTGTCTGCCCGTTTTACCTTTACCCTCTACTTTCCAGCTTGTATTTGAACCGCCTCCAAACCCGTGTCCTGCTTGCCATGGTCCTGCTGCTGCTCGGTCTGCTGCTGGGCTTTGCAGGCTTTTCGTACTGGAGCCTGCAGCGCGGTCTGGCGCCTTACGTTGCGCAGATCGAGCTGGGGCGGCTGGAATACCTGGAGAGCCAGCTCAGGCGGGAGTATGCCAAGGAGCAAAGCTGGTCGGGCCTGAGCGCCGAGCGCTGGAACGCCCTGACCCGATTTGGCGCCCAGGCCGCCATACCGGTAGCGCCCCCATCGGACGACAACAAACCCAGGGGCGCCACGATAGGCCCTTTGCGCACGCCCGATCTGAAGCCCATTGAGCGCCATCCCTTGCATGAGCGCCTGGGCCTGCTCGATGCCAAAGGCCAGCTGATTGCCGGGGTAGCACCGCAGGCCGCCAGTGCGACCAACCCGCTGTTTGACAGCAAGCACCAGTTGATCGGTACTTTGACCCTGGGGCCGCCCGCCGATCTGAAGAACCAGATCGACAGCGCCTTCCTCAAGGAACATCTGGTATTTCTGGCCATTGCGGCCGGTCTGGGGTTGGTGGTGGCGGGCGCCCTGTCTTGGTGGCTCAGCCGCCGCTGGATCCGGCCAATCGAAGCGCTGTCCAAAGGCGCCCAAGCCTTTGCGCAGGGCCAGCTCGACTACCGCATTGCAGCCGAAGGCAGTGATGAGTTGGGCCAGTTGGCACGCCGCTTCAACCACATGGCCGCGCAGTTGCACGAGGCACAGGCCCAGCAGAACGAATGGCTGACCCAGGTGGCGCATGAGTTGCGAACGCCCCTGGCCGCTGTGCGTGCAGAGATCGAAGCCATTCAGGACGGTATCCGCCAGTTTGACGCAAACACCAGCGAGCGCCTGCACCGGCAGATCATGCGCCTGACCCAACTGGTGGCCGACATGCGCGCGACCATCCCCACCACGCTCGCAGTGCAGGCCCCGCAAGACGCGCCTGCCTTGCAACTGACCGCGCCGCGCGCGGCATCTGCCGTGGCGCTGGACCTGCGGGCCCTCGTGGCCGAAGCGGTGGATGCCGTGCAGATGCGATTTGTGCAGGCGCAGATTGCCTTGCCACCAGCAGCCACCCTGGCACAGAGCCTGCCAATTGCCTGGATACACGGCAATGCAGCGCAGCTGCACCAGGTGTTGGGCAATATTTTTGAGAATAATCTGCGCTACACCGATGCGCCGGGCACGGTGGCCATCAGCGCCAGCGTGCATGAGGCTGCTGCTGCCAGCAGCCAGCAGCGCTGGATTGAACTGCATATCGACGACAGTGCTCCGGGCGTTGCCCCGGCAGACCAGCCGCGTATCTTTGAACGGTTTTACCGCGTGGAAGCCTCACGCAGCCGCGCCAGCGGTGGCTCAGGCCTGGGCCTGGCCATCTGCAAAAGCATTGTGCAGGCCCATGGTGGCCAATTGCGTGCCAGTGCATCTGCACTGGGCGGCCTGCGCATGACCGTGATCCTGCCCTTGACGGACCCCAACCCATGAACAGTGTCAAACCCCGCATTCTGTATGCCGAAGACGAGGCCGACATCGCCTCGATCGTGACCGACTACCTGCACCATGCGGGCTACGAGGTCGAGCACTTTGCCGATGGCTCGCAAGCCCTGGCGGCGGCCATTGCACGCCCACCGGCGCTTGCCATCCTCGATTTGATGCTGCCGGGCACCGACGGCCTCACGATCCTGCGTGAATGCCGCGCGCGCCAGCTGTGCCCGGTCATCTGCCTCACCGCCAAGGTGGAAGAGGTGGATCGGCTCATTGGGCTGGAAATGGGTGCCGACGACTACATCTGCAAACCGTTTTCCCCGCGCGAGTTGATTGCCCGCGTCAAAGTGGTGCTGCGCCGCAACCAGGTCGGAGAAGCGATAGCAAGCGGCGCCGCCGTTTCTGATTGGCGGCTGGATGACGCCACCTGCCAAGCCAGCTGGCGGGGTCAGGACCTGGGGCTCACACGGCGCGAGTACACGCTGCTGTCCATCCTGCATCGCCACCCCGGCAAGATCTATCCGCGCAGCCAGTTGCTGGATCTGGCCTATGCCGACGCGCTGGAAGTGAGTGACCGCGCCATCGACAGCCACATAAAGAACCTGCGCAAAAAGCTGCGGGTAGTGTTGGGAGAGGATGCGGAGTGCATCCGCTCCGTGTACGGTGTGGGCTTTGCGTTTGAGGCCTGATCGGCAAACCTTCATCGCCTCTTTTTTGACAGGCTGCCATCGCCCCTGTATCAGTCCCTCGTACTGGGGCTCCAGAAGGCCTGGCGTACACCCGGTTTGACAGCCAGTTGCTGCACCAGGGCATCCAGCTCGTCACCATGAACGGACTGCGCCGCCAGCGTCGCCTCGATCACCACTTCCTCGTCACCAAAAGGTTTGATGTCGATGTCACCTGGCGGATAGCCGCCACGCTCCAGCACATCCTGCAGCATGGCCAGGGCCAGGCGCTGGTGCAGCCGCTCGGCCACCACAAAGACGGCGTTCGTCACCTCGGTGGACACCACATCCAGCGGCTTGCGGTTGATGGCATTGACCAGCGGGCGCAGCAAGGTATTGGCTGCCAGCACCATGACCGTGCCCATCACGGCCTGCACGATCAGATCGGCACCGGCGGCAGCGCCCACGGCTGCCGACCCCCACAAGGTGGCGGCCGTGTTCAACCCGCGCACGTTACCCTCTTCACGCATGATGACGCCGGCGCCCAGAAAGCCGATACCCGACACCACATAGGCCATCACCCGCACAGCGCCGTCGGCCCCGGCAATGGTGTTGGCACTGTCGACAAAAATCGCCGCCCCCACGGCTACCAGCACATTGGTGCGCAGCCCCGCCGTGCGCTGGCGGTACTGGCGCTCCAGCCCAATCAAGGTGCCCAGCACAAAGGCCGTGACCAGGCTGAGCAAGGTATTGAGCAGCGAATCGAGCTGCATGAACTTCAAAGCTTCCACGGTTGTGATCCCCTCTTGTCTTTCACCATTGTTCACCCACAAGCAACAGGTGGCATCTATTGCCAGCCAAAGCGACGGATATACCATTTCTTCATGACCTGCGTGAGACCCATGTAGGCCAGCACGATCAGCACCAGGTACACGAAGTACGAGCCGGGCAAGGCCTCCAGCTTGAAATGCGAGGCCAGCGGCCCCATGGGCAGAAAGATGCCGATGGTCATCACGGCAAGCGTCATCAGAATCACTGGCCATGCCGCGCGGCTCTGGATGAACGGAATGCGCGCCGTGCGGATCATGTGCACGATCAGCGACTGCGTGAGCAGCCCCACGACAAACCAGCCTGACTGGAACAGGGTCTGTTTCTCCGGCGTGTTGGCATCGAACACCTTCCACATCAGCACAAAGGTCAGGATGTCAAACACCGAACTGATGGGGCCAAAGAACACCATGAAGCGGCCGATGTCCGCAGGGTTCCAGCGCTGCGGGTGGGCAATCAACTCTTCGTCCACATGGTCGAAGGGAATGGCGGTCTGCGACAGGTCGTACACCAGGTTCTGCACCAGCAATTGCAGCGGCAGCATGGGCAGAAACGGGATGAAGGCACTCGCCACCAGTACCGAGAACACATTGCCGAAGTTGGAGCTGGCCGTCATCTTGATGTACTTGAGCATATTGGCAAAGGTACGTCTTCCCTCTTGCACGCCCTGCTCCAGCACCATCAGGCTCTTTTCCAGAAGGATGATGTCGGCCGCCTCCTTGGCCACATCGACGGCCGTATCGACCGAGAAGCCGATGTCGGCCGCGCGCAGTGCCGCAGCATCATTGATGCCATCCCCCAGAAACCCCACCACATGGCCATTGGCCTTGAGCATGCGCACGATGCGCTCCTTGTGCGCCGGGCTCAGCTTGGCAAAGATGTTGTGGGTCTCCACGGCCCGGGCCAGCTCCACATCGTCCATACGCTCCACATCGCCGCCCAGCACCATCGCCTGCTCGGTGATGCCTACTTCCTTGCAGACCTTGGCCGTGACGGCAGCGTTGTCCCCCGTCAGCACCTTGATATGCACACCATGCTGCGTCAGCGCCTGCAAGGCGGGAGCCGTGCTCTCCTTGGGCGGATCGATGAAGGCAACAAAGCCGCACAGCGCCATGCCAGCCTCGTCGGCCACACCGTAGCTTTGCTGGTTGGCGGCGCTCTCGCGCGTGGCCACGGCCACCACACGTAGGCCCTGGTTGTTCAGCTCCTCGGTCACCGCCACAATGCGGCTGCGCAGGCCATCATCGAGCGGCAGCACGGCGCCCGCCGCATGCACCGAGGCGCACACCTGCAGAATTTCGTCGACCGCCCCCTTGGTGATGAGAAGGTGATGCCCGCTGCCATCACTCACCACCACCGACATGCGCCGGCGCACGAAGTCGAAGGGAATCTCGTCCACCTTGGCGTAGTTGCGCACCACCTCCTGCAGTTCGGCGTGTTCCAGCACGGCGACGTCCAGCAGGTTCTTCAGGCCGGTCTGGTAGTAGCTGTTGAGGTAGGCCATGTCCAGCACGTGGTGCGACTCATCGCCCCAGGCGTCCAGATGCCGTGCCAGAAAAATCTTGTCTTGCGTCAGCGTACCAGTCTTGTCGGTACACAGCACATCCATGGCGCCGAAGTTCTGGATGGCGTCCAGCCGTTTGACGATGACCTGCTTGCGCGACAGGAACACCGCGCCCTTGGCGAGCGTGGCGGTCACGATCATCGGCAGCATCTCGGGTGTGAGGCCAACCGCCACCGACAGCGCAAACAGCAGCGCTTCGGTCCAGTCGCCCTTGGTGAAACCGTTGATGGCAAACACCAGCGGCACCATGACAAGCATGAAACGGATCAGCACCCAGCTGACCTTGTTGACACCGGTCTGGAATGCAGTCGGCGCCCGGTCCATGGCTGTGGCGCGCCCTGCCAGCGCCCCCAGATAGGTGCTGTTGCCCGTGGCCAATACCACCGCCGTGCCCGCGCCCGAAACCACATTCGTGCCCATGAAGACGATGTTGTCCAGATCCACGGGATTGCTCTGGTCTGCGCCCTGCAACTGGGCGAACTTCTCAACCGGCATTGATTCGCCCGTCATCGCCGACTGGGCCAGAAACAGATCCTTGGCCTGCAGCAGGCGGCAATCGGCGGGCACCATATCGCCAGCAGAGAGCTTGATGATGTCTCCCGGCACCAGCTCGCGCACCGGCAGCTCCAGCGCGGCGGGCGCGGTGGGAAAGCCCGATGGGCGTGCATCAGAGGGCTCATCCTCGCCCAGAACCCTGCGTCGCAGCACCGTCGCCGTATTGGACACCATCGCCTGCAGCGAGGCTGCGGCCTTGTTGGCGCGCCCCTCCTGCCAGAAGCGCAGCACTGTGGAGAGCAGGACCATGCTGCTGATGACGACCGTGCCCTTGAAATCGTCCGTCACCCAGGACACGGTGGCGAGCAAGGTCAGCAGAATATTGAACGGCGTGCGAAAGCACAGCCACAGGTGTTCGCCCGCCGACATGGGCTTGTCCTGTGCGATGGTGTTCCAGCCCGCCTCGGCGCGCGCAGCGTCCACCTGGGCCGCGTCCAGGCCGTCGGTGGCACTGTTCATGCCTTGCAGCAATTCTGCTTCAGCCGCCAGTGCGGCTGCGCGCAGGCGGTCGCCCAAAGCTGCAGGCACACGCAGATCGGCTGGCGCCTTGGCCAGTTGATCGAGCATGGGGATGCGGCGGAAATGCTCGGCCCAGTGGCGCGAGCGCAGAAAGTTCACGAATCCGTTTTTCAGCGTGGTCAACATGGCCACCCTCCTTCAAGCGATTTGGTGCCGGGCACGGCGTAGCCGCACCCAAGGCAAGCTCAGTCATGAAGCGCGCAGGCAAGCGGCATGCAGCCATGCGGGCGCGCACAGAGAAGGGGTTACTCCATTCCTTGATCAGCGGGACATGCGGGGATCAGGCCCCAGCGATGGAGACAGTCTGCAAGGCGCTATGGCCCTGCGCTGCTCGTCAATGCCCGATCAGGAACGGAATGGGGTACTGAAAGGATCCAGGGCCGCAGCCAGCGCATGCAGCGGCTTGCGGTAAATGCCGCGATGCCCAAGGCGTGCAGCGCCGCGCGGCAGGCGTGCAGGATGCAGCCGCTGCGCAAGCCGCACGAGCTGCGACGAAAAACGACGGCTGCAAGTGCGCAACAACTTGCGTTTTTGCATGGTTCGCTCCCTATCCAGCGCACGGCAGCGCTCCGCCATGCCTGTTGCTGGGTCGATTTTTTGGAATGGGGTGCGAGCGAAACCTGTGCGCTATATAAGGGTAGCTACAGGGATTCGCAGGCTGCCCGCCTGATTGGCAAGGCAGCGCGCAAAGCTGAGGCGTTTGCGGTTACCTTGCCTGTGGTGCGTTGGCGGCTGGCCAACAACTTGGTACGTCCACAGGACAACTCCTTTTCAACTGGTTCGGCGCGGATTGTAGGCCGTGATGGGGCAAATGACCAGGGGTTTATACGTACATTACCAAATCTTCATGAACGAGCCCTGCACAGGTGCTGCGCGGTCACTCCATCGGAATCCTGCGCTGCTCCACCAATTGCTCCACCTGGCTACGGGTTTGGGCAATCAACTGAGCGAATTGCGCAGGCGTTCCCCCCAACGGCTGCACGCCGAGCTGCGCCAGGCGTTCGCGCACGGCGGGGGTTTTCAAGGCATCGCGCGCTGCCTGATTCAGCGTATCGACCACATTTTGCGGAGTGCCTGCTGGCGCCACCAGGCCAAACCAGGTGATGGCCAGGCGATTGAGCGCAGGGTAGCCAGCCTCTGCCAGCGTGGGCACCTGCGGCAGGGACGGCAGGCGCTGCTGCGCAGCCACCGCAAACGGCACCAGCCTGCCCGACTGCACCAGGCTGCTCGATGACGGGTACTGGTCACTCAGCACCTGCGTCTCACCCGCCAGCGCACTATTCACCACCGGCCCCTGGCCCTTGTAGGGAATATGGCGCATGCGAATACCCAACTCGGCGTTCATCGACTCAGCGATCAAGTGACCAATGGAGCCCACGCCTGCAGAGCCAATCGTGTAGTGATCCGGGCGGACGCGCATGGTGGCGATGAAACTCTGCAGATCACCGACACCCAGGCTGGGATGCGTGGAGAACACCGAAGGAATCTGGGCCAGCGCGGTAATGGGAGCAAAGTCGCGCAGCGGGTCATGGCGGGCGCTTTTCAGCACCACGGTATTGACGGCCAGGGTACTGATGGTTCCTATGCCAATGGTGTAGCCATCGGGCTGCGCACGTGCCACGGCTTCTGCGCCAATCAGGCCTGCAGCGCCTGCCTTGTTTTCCACCACCACAGGTTGCCCCAACGGGCCGTGCATGGCATCAGCAATGAGGCGAGCCACGATGTCGGTTGACCCACCAGGTGCAAACGGCACCACCAGTTTGACGGGCTGGCGCGGATAGGCAGGCTTGCTTTGCGCCTGTGCATAGCTGGTGGACCATCCCGCCAGAAAGGACAGCACTGCGGCATGGCACAGGAATTGGCGCCGCGCCAGGGGCAGCAGAGGCAGGCGGAAGATCATGGAAGGCAGACTTCAGGGGAGAAGGTGCAACGGAGGCATTATCGCCAAACCTGCAATCAATGACGGCATTACCATTTTGCTATATTTTTAACAGCTATTGACGCATTGTAGGCAAACCTCAATACTCCTTTCGACACAGCTCAGGCCGTGCAGCGCACCTGCATGCTCTCCGCCGGTTCACCCCCCTGGGTTTGTGCATAGCCCAGCCCCCAGTCGCGCATGGCGGTCAGCACAGGCTCCAGGCTGCGCCCCATGTTGGTCAGTGCGTAGTCCACACGTGGCGGCACTTCGGCGTATACGGTACGCGCCACAATGCCAGCCTCTTCCAGTTCGCGCAGCTGCAAGGTCAGCATGCGTTGCGTTACGTTGGGAATGGCGCGCGAAAGCTCACTGAAACGCTTGGTGCCATGCAGCAGGTGGAACAGCACAATGGGCTTCCAGGTGCCACCCATGACCGATAGCGTCACTTCCACTGCGCAACCGCTTTTGCTGTTCAATCGTTTCATCACACCTCCACAGCGTTACATCGCAATCGCCCGATACTAGCCGCAAGTCAATGGACATGCATTACTTACATTTTTAATACTAGACAACAAATATGTTGGTTCTGGCATTGTGAGGCCATGGCTTGCATGATGGCCGGGCGGCTGTGTTGTGCAGCCCTTGCCATCCAAACTGACGAAAGAGGAATTCCATGAAAGCCATGCAACTTGCAGCCCCCGGCGGCCTTGACCGGCTGCAACTGGTCGACTTGCCAGCGCCTGCGGCGCCTCGCGCCGGAGAGATCCAGGTGCGCCTGCACGCCAGCTCACTCAACTACCACGACCTGGCCATCGCTGCCGGTCGTTCGCCAACGGCCGATGGCCGCATCCCCATGGCCGACGGTGCAGGCGTGGTCACCGCCGTGGGCGAAGGGGTGTCCGAATTTGCTGTGGGCGACGCGGTGGTTTCCTGCTTCTTCCCGCTGTGGCAATCGGGCAGGCAGGTGCCATCGACTTTTGCCACCGTGCCTGGCGATGGCGTGGACGGCTTTGCGCGCGAACAGGTCACCATGGCAGCCACCGCCTTTACCCATGCGCCCAAAGGCTATACGCATGAAGAAGCTGCTACGCTGACCACGGCAGGCCTCACCGCCTGGCGCGCCCTGGTGGTGGATGGCCGCCTCGAAGCTGGTCAAACAGTGCTGGTGCTGGGCACTGGCGGGGTGTCGATTTTTGCACTGCAACTGGCCCACGCCATGGGCGCGCGGGTGATTGCCACCACCTCGAGCGCTGCCAAGGCAGAGCGCCTGCGTGCGTTAGGTGCCCATGAAGTCATCAACTACCGCGACCAACCCCAATGGGGCGATGCTGTGCTGGCCGCCACTGGCGGGCGCGGCGCGGACATTGTGGTCGAAGTGGGCGGCCCCGGCACCTTGCCGCAATCCATCCGGGCCTGCACGCCCGGCGGCCACATCGCGTTGATCGGCGTGCTGACCGGCTTTGCCGGCGATGTGCCCACGGTGGAGTTGATGTGCAAGCAGCAGACCCTTCAGGGCCTGATCGTCGGCAGCCGCGAGCACCAGCAGGATCTGGTGCGCGCACTCGACCACCTGGCGCTGCGCCCGGTGATCGACAGCAGCTACCCGCTGGCGCAGATGGCAGATGCGTTTGCACACCAGATCAGCGCGCAACACTTCGGCAAGATCTGCCTGCATTGGTAGTACGCAGGCGAGCGAAGTGACAAGTGCGGTTGGCAGCTTCATGCCTCAAAAGCCGCACAGCGACAAAAAAGCCGCCCCAAACCTGTGCCTGGGGCGGCTTTTCATTGGGAGCGACGGCGCTCAGTCCAGCAGTGAGATATCGCGCACCGCGCCCTTGTCTGCAGACGTGACCAGCTTGGCGTAGGCCTTGAGGGCAGTGGACACCTGGCGGGGGCGAGGCTTGGCAGGCTTCCAGCCCAGCGCGTTCTGCGCTTCGCGGCGTTTGGCCAGCTCTTCATCGCTCACCAGCACATCGATGGTGCGGTTGGGAATGTCGATGCGAATCTTGTCGCCGTTCTGCACCAAGCCGATAGCGCCGCCAGCTGCCGCTTCTGGCGAACAATGGCCGATGGACAGGCCCGAGGTACCGCCCGAGAAACGGCCATCGGTCAACAGCGCGCAGGCTTTGCCCAGGCCCTTGGACTTGATGTAGCTGGTGGGGTAGAGCATCTCCTGCATGCCAGGGCCGCCCTTGGGGCCTTCATAGCGCACAACCACCACATCGCCCGCCTTGACCTTGTCGCTCAGGATGTTCTCCACGGCCTCGTCCTGCGACTCGACCACGTGTGCAGAGCCTTCGAACACCAGGATAGAGTCATCGACACCGGCGGTCTTGACCACGCAGCCATCGAGCGCGATATTGCCACGCAGCACAGCGAGGCCCCCCTCCTTGGAGAAGGCATGCTCGTATGAGCGGATACAGCCCTCGGCGCGGTCCAGATCCAGGCTCGGCCAGCGCGTGCCCTGGCTGAAGGCCACCTGCGTGGGAATGCCTGCGGGGCCCGCCATGTAGAAGGTCCGCACTGCTTCGTCCTGCGTTCGGACGATGTCCCACTGGTCCAGGGCATCCTTCATGGTCTTCGCATGCACCGTGGGTACATCGGTGTGCAGCTTGCCGGCGCGATCGAGCTCGCCGAGGATGGCCATGATGCCCCCTGCGCGATGCACGTCTTCAATGTGGTACTTGTTGGTGTTGGGGGCCACCTTGCACAGCTGCGGCACCGTGCGCGACATGCGGTCGATGTCAGTCATCGTGAAATCGATGCCGGCTTCCTGCGCGATCGCCAGCAGGTGCAGGATGGTGTTGGTCGAGCCGCCCATGGCGATGTCCAGCGTCATGGCATTCTCAAAGGCCTTGAAACCCACCGAGCGCGGCAGCACAGTCTCATCTTCCTGCTCGTAGTAACGCTGGCACAGCTCCACCGCCAGGCGGCCTGCGCGCTTGAAGAGCTGCTCCCGGTCGGAGTGCGTTGCCACCACCGTGCCGTTGCCGGGCAATGCCAGGCCCAGGGCTTCAGCCAGGCAGTTCATGGAATTGGCGGTGAACATGCCCGAGCAGGAGCCGCAGGTGGGGCAGGCCGAGCGCTCGACTTCAGCCACATCCGCGTCACTGACATTGCTGTCTGCAGCCATCACCATGGCGTCGACCAGGTCGAGCTTCTTGATCTGAATCGTCTTGCTGCCATCTGCCGCAGGCACTGCCAGGCGCACCTTGCCTGCTTCCATCGGGCCGCCGGAGACGAACACGACCGGAATGTTCAGGCGCATGGCTGCCATCAGCATGCCAGGGGTAATCTTGTCGCAGTTGGAGATGCACACCATGGCGTCGGCGCAGTGCGCGTTGACCATGTACTCGACCGAATCGGCGATGACTTCGCGGCTGGGCAGCGAATACAGCATGCCGTCGTGGCCCATGGCAATGCCGTCGTCCACGGCAATGGTGTTGAATTCCTTGGCAACTCCGCCTGCGGCCTCGATCTCACGGGCTACGAGCTGGCCCAGGTCCTTCAGGTGCACATGGCCGGGAACGAACTGGGTGAACGAATTGACGACGGCGATGATCGGCTTGGAGAAGTCACCATCCTTCATGCCGGTGGCACGCCACAGCGAGCGGGCGCCGGCCATATTGCGGCCGGCGGTAGAGGTTTTGGAACGGTATGCGGGCATCGTGGTACTCGGGAAAACAGATGATCAATGAGAATAAGCCTGTCTTGCGAAGGGCTGCCTGCGGCGGTAGGCCCGCAGCCAGCGGGGCAAGTCGGCGTGAACCTCTTGAGTGCGCGCCAGTGCAGTATCTGATTATGGCGCACTACAAAGCATCTGTATGACGCTCGGGTTCCCTGAATACCCGCCCAAAGAGACGCCTCCGTCGGGTGACGCGCAACAAAAAACCGCCCGAGGGCGGTTCTGCATGGCGAAACCGGAGGCGAAGTGGGCCTAGCGGCGGCGCGGCCCCTGCCCCATGGCTTCCTTGGCCTTGGCAATGCGGGCGGCCTTTCTCTGGTCTTCCTTTTCCATCTCCTTGCGTTTGGTGTAGCCAGACCAGTCGGCCCAGGCCCACCATAGAACCGCCAAGGCAAAAGGCGCCAGCACCACGGTCCACGACCAGGCTGCCACCGGGCCGATTTCCAGGTACTTCAGCAACAGAAGCATGATCCCCAGAATCAAAAAATACATTGCAATCCCCTCCTACACATGCAATTGCCCACAGCGGGCATGCTCCAGCGCTGGGAGCATTAGAATGAAATGTACCCCATACCAAGGAGATTGCACGATGAAACGTATTCTGATTGCCACGGCACTGGCCCTGAGCGCCAGTGCCCCTGCGTGGGCAGATCAGGCGCTGGCCCAGTCCAAGAACTGCATGGCTTGCCACTCGGTAGATAAAAAAGTGGTCGGCCCCGCCTTCAAGGACATCGCCAAGAAGTTCGGCGGTCAGGCGGGTGCTGCCGACATGCTGGCACAGAAGATCATGAAGGGCAGCTCCGGCGTTTGGGGCCCCGTGCCCATGCCTGCCAATACGCAGGTGAGCGAGGCAGAAGCCAAGACGCTGGCCAACTGGGTGCTGTCGCTCAAGTAAGCCCTGTGGCATCAGGTGCCACAGACTCGATTGCTATTCAATAAGTAGCATTCAGCCCTTACCTATCTAGCGCCAGGCAAAAATCAAAGCCACCGCTCGCGGTGGCTTCTTTTATGATCCTTTTGTCAGTCAAAGGCCCCCAGGCCGATGGCATGGCGGTCTTAGAACCTGTTCAAAGTCTCTCGAATATGTGAGAAGCTTGGAGGGTGAGAAAAAGCTATCCAAGCGACATCAGTCGCGAACAATTCGAGATCATCAGGCCGTTGCTGGAGAGCGCGCGCAAGAAGACGGCACCGCGCAGAGTGGAGCTGTATGAGGTGTTCTGTGCGGTACTGTACCTGCTCAGGAGCGGCTGCCAGTGGCGCATGCTGCCGGAAGAGTTTCCCAAGTGGCGCACGGTGCACTCGTACTTTGCGATCTGGAGTGAGCCTCGTGAAGGAGGCAGCCTGCTGGAGCAGGCACTCAAAAAATCAGGTTGGCGCGGCCCGAGAGAGACAGGGGCGCAACGCATGCAGCGCGCACTTGATCGTGGACGCGCAGAGCGTGAAGAACACGGACACGGCAGCCCTGAAAGGTTATGACGCGGGCAAGAAGGTATCGGGCATCAAGCGCCACCTTGCAGTGGATACGCAGGGTTTGCCACATGCAGTAGCCGTGACCACGGCTAATGTGACGGATCGCAAAGGAGCGCTGCAAGCACTGCAGCGTTGCAAGAGCGGGCTCAAGCAGGTGCAAAGCCTGCTGTGCGACAGCGACTACGTGGGCAGGCCCTTTGAGCAGAGCGCGCAGGAAATCCTGGGCGAGCACATCAAGGTGCAGATAGCCAAAAGGAGCGAGCTACACACCTTCAAGGTCATGCCCAAGCGCAGGATCGTTGAGCGCAGCTTTGCCTGGCTGGACAAGAACAGGCGATTATGGAAGAACTGCGAGCGGCTGCTCAATACCAGCTTGCAGTTTGTCCATCTGGCCTTCTTGGTTCTGCTGCTCAAAAGACTTTGAACAGGTTCTTAGAACGTGTTTACAGAAGGCTGCGCGATCCCGTATCGTTGTGGCGCATATGGTCTTCCAGTTGCCCCAGATAGGCCGCATTGCTGTTGTCAGACTCCTGTGCGCGGGCAATCAGGTGCGATTCCAGCTCCGCAAGGCGCACCATCAGTGCGGTCTGGCCGTCGGCGTGCTGGCGCGCCAGTACCTGGCGCAGTTCAGTGAATCGCGACGCTTCTGCCCTGTCAGCCAGTTCGCGCTGGGCAGCCATTTCCTTGTTGTGGCGGCGCGCCTCCAGCAATACCGAGCCTTGCATCGACAGCACATAGGCCACGAACAGCACGCACAGCAGCACCGTCAGCCCCAGCATCAGCACACCCAGGGGCGCATGGATGACCGACAGGCCCAGATTGACCTCAGACGGGGTGGAAAGCGTCTCCCAATTGAGCGCCGCCAGACCGCCGATCAGCACGGCAATGATGAGAAGAAGAATGGTTCGCATGACAGAACATCGTTGTTGTGCAATGCACCAACCTTACCACGCAGCGGGCAATCCCGTCATGTCAGCCAATGGAGCGGTTTGCAAGCGGATGTTTGCTATTGTTTTTGCCTATAAAGCGCTTTCTGGCTGGGCGCTGGAAACCAATTTAGCCTGATTTCTCGTTCGCGGACGCAAAAAAAGCCCGGCAAAGCCGGGCTGCTTGGGAGCAGTTGGCGGGGCCTCTTTCAAGAGGAGGCCTTTCGCCACTTCTTGCCTTATAGATTAGTTGTTCTCGGACAACTGATCCAGAATGGCCGGGTTCTCCAGAGTGCTGGTGTCTTGGGTTATGGCTTCACCCTTGGCAATGGAGCGCAGCAGGCGGCGCATGATCTTGCCGCTGCGGGTCTTGGGCAGGTTGTCGCCGAAGCGAATGTCCTTGGGCTTGGCAATGGGGCCGATCTCCTTGGCCACCCAGTCACGCAGTTCCTTGGCAATCTGCTTGGCCTCCTCGCCGGTGGGGCGGGCGCGCTTGAGCACCACGAAGGCGCAGATGGCCTCGCCGGTCATGTCGTCCGGGCGGCCCACCACGGCGGCCTCGGCCACCAGATCGGTTTTGGAGACGAGTGCCGATTCGATCTCCATGGTGCCCATGCGGTGGCCCGACACGTTCAGCACGTCGTCAATACGGCCGGTGATTCGGAAGTAGCCCGTCTTGGCATCGCGCACAGCGCCGTCACCTGCCAAGTAGATGCTGCCACCCATCTCTTCAGGGAAATAGGCCTTTTTGAAGCGCTCGGGATCGTTCCAGATCGTGCGAATCATCGACGGCCAGGGTTTGGAGATGACCAGAATGCCGCCCGTGCCGTTGGGCAGCTCCTTGCCGGTCTCATCCACGATCTTGGCCATGATGCCGGGCAGCGGCAAGGTGCAGCTGCCGGGTACCAGCGGCGTCGCCCCCGGCAGCGGGGTGATGACATGGCCGCCGTTTTCAGTCTGCCAGAAGGTATCGACAATCGGGCAGCGCTCGCCACCCACGTTCTTGTAGTACCACATCCAGGCTTCGGGGTTGATGGGCTCGCCCACCGAGCCGAGGATGCGCAGGCTGCCCAGGTTCCAGTTTCTGGGGTGTACCTTTGTATCCGAATCGGCGGCCTTGATCAGCGAGCGGATCGCCGTGGGCGCTGTATAGAAGATGCTCACGCCATGGCGCTCGATCATCTGCCAGAAACGGCCTGCGTCCGGGTAGGTAGGCACACCCTCGAACACCACCTGGGTAGCGCCTGCGGCAAGCGGGCCGTAGGCGATATAGGTGTGGCCGGTGATCCAGCCGATGTCAGCCGTGCACCAGAAAACGTCAGATGGTTTGAGATCGAACGTCCACTCCATCGTCATCTTCGCCCACAGCACATAGCCGCCCGAAGCATGCTGCACCCCTTTGGGCTTGCCGGTGGAGCCACTGGTGTACAGGATGAAGAGCGGGTGCTCTGCATTCACCGGTACGGGCGCGCAATCGCTGCTCTGGCCGTCCAGCGCCTCGGCAAAGGTCACATCGCGGCCTTCCACCTTGTTCCAGGCCGATGCGGTGCGCTCGAACACCAGCACCTTTTTCACCGATTCGCAGCCGCCCATGGCGAGCGCATCGTCCACAATCGCCTTGAGCGGCAATTCCTTGCCGCCACGCATCTGGTAGTTGGCCGTGACGATGACCACGGCGCCCGCGTCGATCACGCGCTCGTTCACCGCCTTGGCCGAGAAGCCGCCAAACACCACCGAGTGCGTGGCGCCAATGCGGGCACAGGCCTGCATGGCCACAATGCCTTCGACCGTCATCGGCATGTAGATCAGCACCCGGTCGCCCTTTTGCACGCCCTGGGCCTTGAGCGCATTGGCAAACGCACCCACGCGTGCCAGCAGCTCCTTGTAAGTGACCTTGGTGACTGCACCGTCGTCGGCCTCGAAAATGATGGCGGTCTTTTGCTCGACCGGCGTGCCGATGTGCCTGTCCAGGCAGTTGGCGCTGACGTTCAGCTCGCCATCATGGAACCACTTGAAGAACGGCGGGTTGCTCTGGTCCAGCACCTGGGTGAAGGGCTTGGTCCACTGCACATGCTCCTTGGCACGCTTGGCCCAGAAGCCTTCAAAATCCTGCTCGGCCTCCTGGCACAGCGCATGGTACGCATCCATGCTGCCGATACGGGCCGTGGCCGACACCGATGCAGGCGGCGGGAACACGCGGTTTTCTACCAATACGGATTCAATCGTTCCTTGGGAATTTGCGGTCATTGCTTTGTCTCCTTTGTAACCATTGTAGGTATGAAACTCGCCGCTACTGTGGACCCTCGCACTTACAAGCATCTGACAAGCAGTGACTGCGCGGGAGTTTGGCTTTCACTGCAATCGCTGCAGGATTCGTTTATTCGCATTTAGCTCATTTTTTGATAGCTATCAGCGCTTTCCCATATGAGAGAAATGCCCATTCCCTGGTACAGGTGGAATGCACCACCTCTCATGCGCGCGGACGACGTTCTCCCCTGCATTCCCGAGGGCAAGCAGCACATTTCTTGGCCACCGCCTCGTCGCGCTCGCTACAATGCGCGACGCTCTTTTGCTGCATGTCCCAGCGGGCATGGACTGGCAGTACCAGGCCATGAGACTTGCGCCTTGCGCGCCGCCCGCTGCCACAACCATTCATTTCACCGTTCAGGCAGGCGAAGGAAGTTATTCGCAACTTCGAACCACCGCTCCATGTCTCTTCCCGAAAACGCTCCCCTGCGCCCCTTGCCAGCGATCATTTTTGCCAGCCGCTGGTTACAGTTGCCGCTGTACCTGGGCCTCATCGCCGCCCAACTGGTCTATGTCTGGCATTTCCTCGTCGAGTTGCTCCATCTGGTGGAGGCCGTTTTCGGCAACCAGGAGGCGCTGCGCATCCTCGTCACCTCCGTCGGCTATTCGCCCGATGTGCAGATCACCTCGCTCAACGAAACCGTGATCATGCTGGTGGTGCTGGGCCTGATCGATGTGGTGATGATCTCCAACCTGCTCATCATGGTGATCGTGGGCGGCTACGAAACCTTTGTGAGCCGCATGCACCTCAACCGCCATCCCGACCAGCCCGAATGGCTGGGCCATGTGAATGCATCGGTGCTCAAGGTCAAATTAGGCCTGTCCATCATCGGCATCAGCTCTATCCATCTGCTCAAAACCTTCATCAACGCCGCCAACTACAGCGAGAAGGTACTAATGTGGCAGACCATCATCCATGTGGTCTTCCTGCTGTCGGCCCTCGCCATCGCCTGGACGGATCGCATCCTGCACCCCGCAGCAGGCCACACCCATGGAGCGAAAGACGGGCATTGAACGACTACACCACATTGCCCACGCCCCGAAAGCCCCGCCCGCCGGGGCTTTTTTGCGCCCAGAGGCCGGGCACATTGCTGCCGACGCAGCCAATTACGTCAACGCGCTGTCAATTTGCAGCAAAAGACATCTTTGACTGAGCAAGCTAGGCCATCCGCCGGCAACCGCCAAAAATTGCGTTTCGGCAGTTCCACATTTTGATTTTTTTGTAACGAAATTATTCTTTAAATGTTACAAAATTCACAACACCCGGTATCGACCGATCCGACCATATAGCGTCAAAAAGAACTACAAAAAAGATAGCGGTTCTGAAAAACGCACGCACCGCTCCACCACCGAAATGGACCGAAATTACCCCGGATGAAACCATCATCCTTTGATTTCTTTATCTCAAATCCGTATACTAAAACGATGTTTTACAACCTGCAATGCAGGTAATCCGTGCTGAACAACGTCAGCGTGGATCGTCTCCGTCGGGTCTTTGGCGCCATGCCGAAGTCCGTCTAAAGGCCGGAATGCTTCCGGCCCTGATGCCCCGGCGTGGTGGCCTTTGTACAGTGCCCGCCACGCTCGCGTGATTGGAAGTCCTCCTGACCGGACCTCTTCCAATGCGCACGAGAGACCCTGTACCCGGGCTCGACCCTGAAGCAGCGCAACTGGCGCCTTTTGGCTTCTGGCATGCACGCCCGGTACAGGCAGAAATTGTTGGTCACTATGTGTCCCGCCCCTCACCACGAGGGCTTGCCCAGCTGGCGCCGTCTGCGCTGGCGGGCGGAGCTGTCGGCATCAGGGTTTGGCTTTCACGGTCCCGTGCCGGGTCCGCGCGCTGCTGCGCGCGCCCGGCAATGTGCAACTTCATACAAGCCGCTTACGCCTTTTCACAGATCGCAAATCACGGATTTGCTTTTGTTTCACCATCGCCCCCCCGCGCTGAACGGGGCCGTGCGTTGGCGCAATCTGGCGCAAGCAGCTTCTGACAAGGGAGGTGCCTCTATGGCCAAACAAATCCGTATCGAGCATGTGTTCAAGGTGTTCGGTGATTCCCCCAAGCTTGCGCTGGATCTTGTGCGCAAGGGCGCCAGCAAGCAAGAAGTGATGGAGCAGACCGGCCAGTCGATTGGCGTGTTTGATGCCAACTTCACCATCGAAGCCGGCGAGACTTTTGTCGTCATGGGCCTGTCAGGCTCGGGCAAGTCCACGCTGGTGCGCATGCTCAACCGCCTGATCGAGCCCACCAGTGGCGCCATCGTGGTCGACGGCCAGGACATCAACAAACTGGGCGACCGCGAGCTGCGTGCCTTGCGCCGCAAGGACATCAGCATGGTGTTCCAGAGCTTTGCGCTGATGCCGCACCTGACCGTGCTGGACAACACTGCCTTCGGCCTGGAGCTGGCTGGCGTGGGCCGCCAGGAGCGCCTTGCCGCCGCCGAGCAGGCCCTGGAACAGGTAGGCCTGGCTGGCTGGGGCGCGAGCTACCCGGACGAGCTCTCGGGCGGCATGCAGCAGCGCGTGGGCCTGGCCCGGGCACTGGCCTCCGACCCCGCCATCCTGCTGATGGACGAAGCGTTCTCCGCCCTCGACCCCATCATCCGCACCGAGATGCAGTCCGAGCTGATGCGCCTGCAGGAGGTCAAGCGTCGCACCATCGTGTTCATCTCGCACGATCTGGACGAGGCCATGCGCATTGGCGATCGCATCGCCATCATGAAGGACGGCCAGGTGCAGCAGGTGGGCACACCGGACGAGATTCTGCGCAACCCCGCCAACGACTATGTGCGGGCCTTCATTCAGGGCGTGGATGCAGCCGCCGTGTTCAAGGCAGGCGATATTGCACGCCGCGCGATCACCATCGTCAAGGAGAGCGACCAGCGCGGTGCCCGCGCGGCGTTGCAGCTGCTGCAAGACGAAGACCGCGACTTCGCCTACATCGTCTCGCCCCGCAAGCAGTACCTGGGCACGGTGTCCGCCGATTCGCTGCGCGGCGCGCTGCAAGGCCATGTCGGCCCGCTGGGCCTGCAGAACGCCTACCTGGACAAGGTGGAACCGATTGCTGCCGATGCGCTGGTGGCCAATCTGTTCGGCCAGGTGGCGCAAGCCCCCTGTCCGCTGCCCGTCTTGCAAGCCGATGGCCGGTTTGCCGGCGTGATCAGCAAGAACACCTTGCTGCGCTTCCTGGATCGGGACACCCCTCCAGTGCCGCCCACCGACCCTGCCGTGCTTGCCGTGCAGGCAGCCACCGCCACGACCGCTGAAACCCACAACAACGAGAACAGGATTGCCGCATGAGTAAAGCCCCCATCACCATCGCCCAGAACACTGCCAGCGACCCGTGGGCAGACACCATGTCCAGCACCGAAACCGCAGCGTCCTGGACCGGCAACGCCGCCAGCCCGGCCGCCGATGCCGCTGGAGCAGCAGCCTCCACCGCCAACAGTGCCAGCAGTGATCCCTGGGTCGCCGTAGGCGAGGTCTCGGGCAATACCGACTGGCTTGGCGGCCCGGATGCAGTTGCCAATGCCGTCACGGGCGCTGCGCAGGCGGCCGACCCATCGCACGCCGTGCAGGCGGCGCAACAGGTGCAGGACAGCGGCTTTTCGCTACACCAGCTGTGGGACGGCAGCCTGCCGGTGCAGGACTGGATCAACAGCGGCCTGACCTGGGTGGTGGCGCATTTCCGCCCCTTCTTCCAGGCCGTGCGCGTGCCGATTGACGGAACGCTCAATGGCGTGGAACACCTGCTCACCGCCATTCCCATGGTCGCGATGATTGCCATCCTGTCCCTGGTGGCATGGCAGTTTGCCGGCGGCGCCCTGGCCATTGGGGCCATCGTGTCGCTGCTGATCGTCGGCATGCTGGGTATCTGGCATGAGGCCATGGTCACGCTGTCGCTGGTCCTGACCTCGCTCGCCTTCTGCATCATCATTGGCCTGCCGCTGGGCATTCTGCTGGCAAGCAGCGACCGTGCGCAGAAGTTCTTCCGCCCCGTGCTGGACGCCATGCAGACCACCCCCGCCTTCGTCTACCTGGTGCCCGTGGTGATGCTGTTTGGCATTGGCAACGTGCCTGGCGTGGTGGTCACCATCGTATTTGCGCTGCCGCCGCTCGTCCGCTTGACCAACCTCGGCATCCGCCAGGTGCGGCCCGATCTGATCGAGGCCAGCCGCGCCTATGGCGCCTCGCCAATGCAGCTGCTGTGGAAGGTACAACTGCCGCTCGCCATGCCATCGATCATGGCCGGTATCAACCAGGCGCTGATGCTGTCGCTGTCGATGGTGGTGATCGCCTCGATGATTGCAGTAGGGGGCCTGGGCCAGATGGTGCTGCGCGGCATTGGCCGCCTGGACATGGGCCTGGCCACCGTGGGCGGCCTGGGCATCGTGCTGCTGGCCATCCTGCTCGACCGCATCACCCAGGCCATGGGCCAGCCCCGACGTGGCGTGCGCCACTGGTGGCAGACGGGCCCCGTCGGCCTGGTGGCACGCAGCCTGCGCAAGACGGAAGCGGTTGCACCAGTTGCACCTGCAAACGCAACACAGGGCACGCACCAGCCCCAGCCAGCGGCTGCGCACTGAGCACACATTCCACTCATTCATAAAAACCACCGCCTGCGCTTTTCTATAAAGCGCAGGCAGCTATTAAAAAGGAGCATCATGTTTCAACATTCTCCCCTCACAACGGCGTTGCGCAACACCCGCACCATCCTCACCAGCAGCCTGCTTGCCATGGGCCTGGCCGCAGGCACCGGTGCTCAGGCACAGGAATTGCCAGGCAAAGGCGTTCAGGTGCAGCCGCTGCAAAGCTCGATTGCCGAAGAAACATTTCAGACCCTGCTGGTAAGCAAGGCGCTCCAGAAGCTGGGCTACAACGTGCTGCCGATCCGCGAAGTGGAGTACGCCACCGCCCACGTGGCTATTGCCAACGGCGATGCCACCTTCATGGCCGACCACTGGGATCCGCTGCATGCCGAGTTCTACAAGAACGCAGGGGGCGCCGCCAAGCTCTACCGAGAAGGCGAGTACTCCACCAGCGCCGTGCAGGGCTACCTGATCGACAAGAAAACCGCCGATGCCCACAACATCACCAATATCGAACAGCTCAAGGATCCCAAGATTGCGGCGCTGTTCGACACCAATGGCGATGGCAAGGCCGATCTGACCGGCTGCACGCCCGGCTGGGGCTGTGAAGGCGCCATCGAGCACCAACTCTCAGCCTACAAGCTGCGCGACACCGTCACCCATGTACAGGGGGCCTACGCGGCGCTGATGGCCGACACCATCACGCGTTACAAATCGGGCAAGCCCATCCTCTACTACACTTGGACGCCCTACTGGGTGAGCGCCGAGCTGCGCCCAGGCCGCGACGTGGTCTGGCTGCAGGTACCCTTTACCGCGCTGCCGGGTGATCAGGCGCAAACCAAGACGGCACTGCCCAATGGCAAGAACTACGGCTTTCCGCTGAACACGCAGAAGATCGTTGCCAACAAACGCTTTACCGACGCCAACCCCGCGGCGGCCAAGCTGTTTTCCCTCATGAAGCTGCCCGTGGCCGACATCAACGCGCAGAACCTGGCGATGAAGGACGGCCAGAACAAGCCTGCCGATATCGAGCGCCATGCCGATGGCTGGATCAAGGCCCACCAGCAGCTCTTTGACGGCTGGATCGAACAGGCCAAGGCAGCAGCCACCTCCAAATAATTCTTCGCTTCCGAGCGGCACCGTGTGTGCCGCTTTTTCATGCCCACCGGGCCCAGGCCACTGGGTTCGAATGGCCTGCATCAGCTCGCCAAGGGCAACATTCATCCAAGGAGAACCATGAACCAACACAACACCCGCCGCACCGCCCTGACAGGCATCGTCGCTGCCTTGCTGCTGAGCACGACTGCCCATGCCCAGGCACAGAATCTACCGGGCAAGGGCGTGGATGCCCTCCCGCTTCTGGGCACCGTCGATGAAGAAATGTTCCAGACCCTGATCGTTTCGCGCGCACTCGAAAAGCTGGGTTACAGCGTCAAGGCTCCCAAGGGTCTTGAAAACGGCACCGAACACGTGGTGGTGGCCCAGGGCGATGCCACCTTCATGGCCAACCATTGGATTCCGCTGCACCAGAGCTTTTACGACCGCAACGGCGGCGCCAAGGTGTTCTACCGCGAAGGCGTGTTCTCCACCAATGCGGCGCAGGGCTATCTGATCGACAAGGCCACAGCTGACAAATACAAGATCACCGACATCATGCAGCTCAAGGATCCCCAAATCGCCAAGCTGTTTGACACCGATGGCGACGGCAAGGCAGACCTGACCGGCTGCAATCCCGGCTGGGGTTGCGAGCTGGCCATCAACAAACACCTCAAGGGCCTGGGCCTGGAAGGCAGCGTCACCCACAGGCAGGGCAACTACGCCGCCCTGATTGCCGACACCATTGCGCGCTACCAGTCCGGCAAACCGGTGCTCTACTATGTGTGGACGCCCTACTGGGTCAACGGGGTGCTCCAGCCGGGCAAGGACGTGGTGTGGCTGCAGGTGCCCAACATCCCTGGCGCCCAGGGCGATGACGACACCCGCCTGCCCAACGGCAAGAACTATGGCTTCAAGGTGAACAATCAGTACATTCTGGCCAACAAGAAATGGGCCGATGCCAACCCGGCAGCAGCCAAGCTGTTTGCCATCATGCAAGTGCCCATTGAAGACATCACCGCCCAGAATCTGCTGATGCGCAATGGCGAGAACAAGACCGCCGACATCGACCGCCATGTGGACAGCTGGATCAAGAAGAACCAGGCCAGGTTTGATGGCTGGGTGAAGGAGGCGGCTGCAGCCGGTAAATAATCTACTCGCCTGGAAAAAAGCCCTCTGCAAGTTTGCAGGGGGCTTTTTACCACGCTAATGGCTATCGCCAACCAGACGCGTCAAGGTCACCAAACCTTCTGAATCGATGTGGGCACTTGCCGAAGTCGTGGTCTGCATCAGCCAACGCTTACGACGGTCTACCAGGGCCACAGCACGGATGGAAAAATCAGGCACATCTCCCATGGTCAATATCCCGTCATTTCCAAAGCGCCTATTGGGTGTTCCGTCTGCCAACCACTGCGCCCAAAGATTCGGGCGGTCATAGTTGCTATTGGAAGAACGCTGTCCTGGGGCCAGTCCGGCCATCGCCCCGGAACCATCCACGATACGAACCCCAATTCTTGCCATTTGGTCTGCACTCAGTCCTTGCAGATCGGCAATCCCTCGTGTGCCATAGCTATCCACCAGATTTCCATCTGCCTGGTACTTCAATGCTTTCAGCCCATAGCCGCCTGCATTGCTTGTTCCCAATACCACCATCAATGCCCCGTCATCCGTCAGCTTTGCATCGTGAACAGACACATTGGCACCCAACGCCGTCTTTATCGGATTGGGCGCACTCACGCTCGGCAAGCCCGACTCGCTGATTTTTTCGGTACAAAGCCCCATATCGGCAGACGGCTGGGAATAGTTAGCGCTGACAGCTGAAACAACCCATACATTGCCTTGCCTGTCCGCAACCACACGGCCTTGGTTGGTCTTGCAACGCGAATACACCACACCATTGGTGCCAAACTGGCTGTCCACAGATCCATCTGCCAAATAGCGCATCAGGCTCCAGCTATATATCTGCCCCACCGCATTGGTATTGGATTGCAAAACGAGGTATTTTCCATTCTCCAGAGCCAATCGCTGTCCCGTTACCTGGTTAGCGAGCACACGAATCGCTTCAGGTAACTGTGCTGCATTCAAGCCATCACCAGCGGGGCCTGCATCCAGTTCCCCAGAGCTTTTCAATTTCACCCATACCGTTTTCGAATCTTCGCGCACCCCATCAACAGTACACATCAGCCGAAGACTGCCTGCATATTCATAGTTACATGGCCGAGACGCATTAATGGATACATAGATTTCACCATCCTCCATCACCTTCAGATATGGTGATATATCTGCGCCCCGAACAGAAATGTCGACGGTTCCGCCACTTCCAAAACTGGAATCCAGCTGCCCATTCTCAAGATACCGATTCACAAACACCGCACTCTTGGGCCGTACCCCAAAGGGGTACTGCTCTACCACTGACGGCCCCAGTTTGCGATACCCCGCGGCAATCAACTTGCCATCGGGCTGTTCGGCAATGGCGCTCAATGCTCCGTTAAAAGATCCCAAAGCAATACGGACATTGCCGCCCTCTCCAAAAGCGGTATCCGCAACCAGTGGATTGGGATTGCCTTGATTGGCACTGTCAGAACCACCTCCGCCGCACGCGGTCGCCAGCAACGCAGCCCCGACTACAGCACCCAGTCGAAATGGCAAAATAGAACGTAGCGCCATACAAACTCCTTTATTTATTGCATAGATAGGCTTATGCCATATCTAGCTAGCTGCATGCAATCACCCTGGTCACGCTAGCTCGGGCTTTTTTCGCTTTGTCACAAAATCCATGCCTCACCCCTGCCTTACCTGTGGCGCCTGCTGCGCCAGTTTTCGTGTCGATTTTTCGGTCTATGAATCGGAGATCCATGGCGGGCGAGTACCGGCGAGCCTGGCGGACGAGATCAATGATTCCATCTGCCGCATGCGCGGTACCGACTACGCACGGCCACGCTGTGCAGCACTGACGGGCACGGTGGGCGAAAAGGCCGCTTGCGGCATCTACGAATGGCGACCCTCGCCCTGCCGCGAATTTGCAGCAGGCAGCGAGGCCTGCAACCGGGTGCGCCAAAGGCACGGTCTGCCTGCACTGGAAAGCGGTCTGTACTAGACCGCTTTTTTATCGCTGTTGCTCCTGTGAAGGTTCTACGCCGGAGCGATATGCACCACCGGGGCCGATGCTGTTTCGATGGAAATGCGCAGCGGCAAGAACTGCTGGATCACTTCCATGTTGCTGCGCAGATGCTCCGTCACCTCGCTGCAACTGAAAGCCGCGCGCTTTCCGCTTTGCCATACCGCCAGCGCCAGCAGCAGCACCAGCTGGTCAGCCAGGTGTGCGCCCACCGCCGCCTCGGGCTTCTTCTGGTAATCGCGCATCTGCTGGCACAGATTGCGCGCTACCGCTTCCGACGACACGCCATGCGCGCCCAGACAGCTGAACAGCTCCGTCACGTGTGTGTAATGCAGGGTAGCCAGCAGAATATTGCCAGGGCCTTCATGCTGGCGGGCGGGCAACTGCTGCATGGCGCTGCGATCCCAGCCCGTCAGCCTCGCCAACTCATCCAACTCCCGCGCGGCAACCGCCTTGGGCACTGCAGCGCACACGGCCTCTGCCACCACATGCTGCAGATCGCCCCGCGCCAGCAGATCAAATGGCTGCAGCGTACCAACTGCAGGCACGATGCGCACCTGCACCTCACCGCCGCCGGCAGGATAGAAGCCAAAGCGGCGCAGCTCCATATCGACCCGCGCGCCCAACCGCGCCACCAGCGGCGCAAAAGCGCGCTCTACAAAGTGGTAGTTCGGCGCCATCGGGTTGTGCGTACCACCCGACAAGCGCACTTCGCTCTCGCCCTTTGCCAGCAGCAGCGCAGGCAATACCGTCTGCAGCACCAGCATGGAGCTGCCCGCACCCGAAATCGGAAACTGGTACTGGCCCGCCCGGAGCGCGCGCGGCGCAAAGTGCAGTTCGGTAGCGCCCACCGCCACGGGCGATACCTGGGCATCACTGATCGCCTGCGCGGCATGCACGCAGGCCAGGTGCTGGCGCATCAGGCCAGGCTTGGGGCGCTTTGCGCGGATGTTGCGCACCGCCAGCGGCCTTTGCGTGATCACGGACAGCGCCAGCGCTGTGCGCAGAATCTGGCCACCGCCTTCGCCTTGCGAGCCGTCAATTTCGACTTGCGGCTCAATCCGCGACACGTCCCGGCCTACCGCCTTCCATTCTGTACTTGTTGTTGACATCGTTCTTGTTCTTTTCTCTTGGTGCCTGCTTGGGGCCAAATTGCCCAGCAGGCAGGTCTCTCTGAAATTGCAAGGCTCCATTCCAGAGCCCTGCATAGCCAGGCGCGTTGCAATACACCTCGCACATCAACTGCGGTCATGACAGCGGCGGTCAAAATGCAATACCGTATCGTGCAGCAATGCATCCAGATCGGCATGTCCTGCCATTGGCACAGGCTGCACGGGCTCCGCCGCATTGCGCGCCAGCTCGGTCTCGATGAAGGCATGAATTCCGGGCCAACGTGGGCTGGTGGCTGCTTCGCCCGCTCGCATCTTGACTTCCAGCAATGCGTTGATTTCAGCAATCAGCGTTGCGTCGCGGGTGGCATCCAGGGTGTGCTGGGCCAGTTCCGCAAAGCGCATGGGCGGCACACCTGGCCGGGCACGAATCCAGCGCGCAGCCAACAAGGGACGCAGCACGTACAAGTACTTCTTGTAGCGCACCTCATCCGCTTGCAGATGTTCGCGAAAGTTCTTCTTGGCCATGCTGGCATAGTGATGCCAGCCTTTGGCGTTGGAAAACACGCGCTGCGCCAACCTGCGGAAGCGGTCCATGACATCTGCCTCCTCCCGATAGACGATGGGCGAGCCCAGCCACTCCAGTAGCGTGGGGTTGGATTCGCGCAGCAACGCAAGCGCCTTGCGCAAATCCCAGCCGTTCACATCCAGCTCACCGCTGATCGGCAGCTCGATAACGTCTCGGCCCGGTGCCACCGTCAAGTACCAGGGCAGCCGGTGAACGTAGATGAATCGCACGTCGTAGTCGCTGTCAGGCGAGGCAAAACCCCAGCCACGGCTGCCGGATTCGCAGGCAAACAATACGGTCACCTTGTGTTCCGCTTCTATACGGCGCAAGCTCTCCAATACCTCAATGCGCATGGACGCCTCCACGGGGTGCGCAGAATGCAGCAGTTCTCTTTCTTCGCACATCAAACAACCTCCAGCGTTTATTCCTAAAACGCACACAGCCACCAAATATATAGATATAGCGAGATCAAATTTACAGAAGAGGTTCAGACGAGACGCATCCCACGGCTGAGCGGCAGCCAGCGCTGAAGCTGCCGCCTTTCATCCCAAAAGCGGCAGCACGACCCTGGCCCTCACCCCTTCACACACACCACCTGTTTGAGCGTGTACACCACTTCCACCAGGTCGTTCTGTGCAGCCATCACCGCGTCGATATCCTTGTAGGCCATCGGGATCTCGTCGATCACGTCGGCGTCCTTTCGGCATTCCACGCCTTCGGTGGCTCGCACCTGGTCTTCCACGGTGAACAACTTCTTGGCCTTGTTACGGCTCATGGTGCGGCCCGCACCATGGCTGCAGCTGTTGAAGCTTTCGGGGTTCCCCTTTCCACGCACGATGAAGCTCTTGGCGCCCATGCTTCCGGGAATGATGCCCAGCTCACCGGCCCGCGCACTCACCGCGCCCTTGCGGGTTACAAACACCTCTTCGCCAAAGTGCGTTTCGCGTTGCACGTAGTTGTGGTGGCAGTTCACCGCTTCCAAGTGCGTTTCGAACGGCTTGGTGATCACCTTCTTGAGCGCGTTGATCACGCGGATCATCATCACCTCGCGGTTGGCGCGCGCAAACTTCTGCGCCCAACCGACCGCCTTCACATAGTCACCAAAGTAAGCGGCGCCTTCTTCGAAGTACGCCAGATCCTGGTCAGGCAGGTTGCGCTGGTGCAGCTCGGCATCCTTTTTCGCCAACTCGATGAAGTGGGTGCCGATGGCGTTACCCACCCCGCGCGAACCCGAATGCAGCATGATCCACACCGACTGGTTTTCATCCAGGCACACTTCAATGAAGTGGTTGCCGGTACCCAGCGTTCCCAGATGCTTGTAGTTGTTGGTGTTCTTGATGCGCGGGTGCGCCTCGCAGATTTCCTCGAACTCCTTGACGAGAACCGTCCAGGCGGCATCGGTTTCCTCAGGCGGCGTCTCCCAGCTCCCCTTGTCGCGGCCGTAGCGCTTGGGCGTCATGCCCACGGGCACGGCACGCTCGATGGCAGCGCGAATGGGTGCCAGGTTGTCCGGCAGGTCGCTCGCGGTCAGCGTGGTCTTGCAGGCCATCATTCCGCATCCCAGGTCCACACCGACGGCCGCCGGAATGATGGCCTTGATGGTGGGTACCACCGAACCAATGGTGGCGCCGATACCCAGGTGCACATCGGGCATCACCGCCACGTGCTTGAACACGACGGGCAGACGCGAGATGTTGGCCAGCTGGTTTTGGGCCTCTGGCTCCACGGGCACGCCGTTGGTCCACATCTTGATCGGCACGCCGTTGGGCACTTGCATTTGTTGGTAGGTCATGGTGTTTCCTTTTTCTTGTTTGTCTGGTTCATTGCGGGCCCTGGCCCGGCGGGAAAGCAAGGACCCTGCCTTGCTTTCCCCGACTCACGCCACACAGCGCTTGCCATTCTTATTGCCAGAAGCATGCCAGCTTTTGAATTTATGCCTTTGAAAGTCATAACAAAATGATTTTTAAAGAAATTCATTTTTCAAGCCATCTTGACACCGTTTTTTCAACCATAGAAATTTATCTATTTAGATAGCTACTTTAGAATTATTTATCATCATTAGCACCCCATCCCAACATGAAATCCATCACCGTCATCGGCTTTCTGGGTACCCAGCTGGACAGCGGGCGCGGCGCTGGCCGCTGGAGCAAGTGGCGCCCGTCGGTCGCGATCACACAGCATGAAGACATGGTGGTGGCGCGAATGGAGTTGCTGTATACGCGATCGCACATCGACCTGGCACGGCTGGTGCAGGCTGATATCGCGGCTGTGAGCCCCGAGACCGAGGTGCATCTGGTGGAGCTGCCCATTCATGATCCCTGGGATTTTCAGCAGGTATATGGCGCCCTTTATGACTGGGCTCAAAGCTATCAATTTGATAGCGATTCCGCGCAATACTGGCTCAACATCACCACCGGTACGCATGTGGCGCAGATCTGCCTGTTCCTGCTGGCCGAATCACGCGCCATGCCGGGCGTCATCCTGCAGGCCTCGCCCCCCAAGCGCCAGGTGGATGGCGCTGCGGGCAACTACACGCTCATCGATCTGGATCTGTCGCGCTACGACGCCATTGCCACGCGCCACGCACGGGCCAGCGAAGACGGCGTGGCCTTTCTCAAAAGCCATATCGCCACACGCAACCAGCGTTTCAACCGGCTGATCGAAGAGATCGAACAGGTGGCGGGCCGCTCGCAGGCACCCATGCTGCTGGTGGGACCCACCGGCGCGGGCAAGTCGTTCCTTGCGCGGCGCATGTATGAACTGAAGAAGGCGCGCCACCAGGTGAGCGGCGCCTTTGTGGAAGTGAACTGCGCCACCTTGCGCGGCGACAGCGCCGCCAGCACGCTGTTTGGCCACAAAAAGGGCGCCTTCACCGGCGCCGCTACCGAGCGTGCCGGCCTGCTGCGCACCGCCGACCATGGCGTTCTCTTTCTCGACGAAATCGGCGAGCTGGGCGCGGACGAGCAAGCCATGCTGCTGATGGCGATTGAGGAAAAGCGCTTCTACCCCATGGGGTCGGACCGCGAGGTGAACAGTGACTTTCAGCTGATTGCCGGCACCAATCGCGATCTGCGGCTGGAGGTGAGCGCTGGCCGGTTTCGCGAAGACCTGTTTGCCCGCATCAACCTGTGGACCTACAACCTGCCCGGCCTGGCCCAGCGCGCTGAAGACATCGAACCCAATATCGACCATCTGCTGGCCCTGCACGCGCAGCAGACCCACCGCACCGAGCGCTTCAACGCCGAGGCACGCAAGCGCTATCTGCAGTTTGCGCAAAGCCCGGCGGCCTTGTGGAGCGGCAACTTCCGCGACCTGCACGCCAGCGTGACACGCCTGGCCACCTTGTCTCACAGTGGCCGTATCACCGAGGATCAGGTTGAGGCCGAGATTGGCCGGTTGCAGTGGTTGTGGCAGCGGCCCGATGCACTGCAGCCATCGAATGATGACCCTGCAGAGGTGGCGCTGGAGGATGTATTGCCCGCCGATGCGATTGCTGCGATGGATCTGTTTGACCGGATGCAGCTGGCGTCTGTCGTACGTGTTTGCCGCGGTGCCAGCAGCTTGTCGGATGCTGGGCGCCAACTTTTTCAAGCCTCGCGGGCGCAGCGGAGCGTGGTGAATGATGCGGATCGGTTGCGCAAGTATTTGCAGAAGTTTGGGCTCAGTTGGGATGTGATTGTGGGGGTGCGCTAAGGCTTTGGGATTTGGGCTTTGGAACTTGTAGCCTGCTTTTAAGCTATGGCTGAGTTGCATGTTGCTGGCCGGGTTTCGCCCCGGCGGGCGAGGCACTTTTCTTGTCGGCCAAGAAAAGTACCCAAAAGAAGGCCGCCCTGCTGCCTGCGTCCCTGCGGCTTCGCCTTCGGGCAACCTGGGTCGCAGCATTTGCGGGGTGTGCCGCATAACTCACTGCGCGCTCCGCGCTTCGTTCATACAGATGCGGCAAGTCAGATCACGAAGCGCTGGCACTCTGCGGTGCCAGCGCCACCCTGCAAACACCACGCCACAGGCGCATGCAAAAGGGGGCAACCCGACAGCCAAACATCCACGCGGGCCATCGCTGCGCTCGGCTCTCACCCCTTCTGCCTGCGCCGAGGAGCACAGGGCGCATTTCTTTGGGTACTTTCTTGCTGCGAGACAAGAAAGTGCCTCACCCGCCGGGGCGAGTCCCGGCCAACAGCTACTTGCAAAATTAAAAGCAGTCCAAGCAGCAAACAGCCAACATGGATTTCCCACAAAACCTAAAATCGCCGCTTTCCCTTCCATGCGCCAGCAGCTACCAATGCCGCTCCGGCCCCTCACTCAGGCCCATTCCCGTGTCCCCTTTTGAATCCATTGCTCGCCGCGAGCGCGGGCTTTTACAGCAGCTCACCGCCGCCCAAATGACCATGATCGCCATTGGCGGTGCCATCGGTACGGGGCTTTTCATGGGCAGCGCTTTCGCCATCGGCTTTGCCGGGCCGAGCGTTCTCATCAGCTATGCGATTGGCGCGCTCATCGGCCTGCTGTTGATGGGGTGCCTGGCCGAGATGACCGTGGCGCACCCCACGAGCGGCTCCTTTGGTGCCTATGCCGAGCACTACATCAGCCCCATGGCTGGCTTTGTGGTGCGCTATGCCTACTGGGCCGCCGTGGTGCTGGCCGTGGGCATGGAGGTAACCGCGGTCGGCAAGTACATGAAGTACTGGTTTCCCGATGTGGAGCAGTGGGTGTGGGTGGCGCTGTTCTCGGTCGTCCTGGCGGCGGTCAATGCCACCAGCGTCAAGGCGTTCGGGCAGATGGAATATGTGTTCTCGATGGTCAAGGTGGTGGCCATCGTGGCCTTCATCCTGATCGGCGCCTACGTGGTGTTCGGTTCGCGCCCGGCAGGTGTCGGGTTTTCCAACTACACGGCCGATGGCGGCTTCTTTCCCAACGGTTGGTGGGGCACCTGGGTGGGGGTGATCGTGGCCATCTTCAGCTACCTCAGCCTGGAATCGATTGCCATTGCCGCAGGCGAGGCCCAGAACCCGCGCCAGGCAGTGACCTCCGCCTTCAAGACCACGGTGCTGCGCCTGGTGCTGTTCTACCTGCTGTCGCTGGCGCTGATGCTGGCCATCGTGCCGTGGAGCCATGCCAGCACCGACAAGAGTCCCTTCGTCAAGGTGATGGAGATCGTCGGCATCCCGGGCGCACCCAGCGTGCTCAATTTTGTGGTGCTGGTGGCCAGCCTGTCGGCGATGAATGCGCAGCTCTACGTCACCTCGCGCATGATGTTCAGCCTCTCGCGCGGCGGCTATGCGCCAGCGGCCCTTGGCCGCGTCAACAGCCGTGGCGTGCCGATGGGTGCAATTGCCGTCTCCTGCCTGGGCATGGCGGTAGCCATGGTGCTCAATGTGCTCAAGCCCGAGGAATCGCTCACGCTGATGATGTCGATCTCGATGTTCGGCGCCATGTTTGCGTGGTTCATGGTGTTCGTCACGCACCTGTTCTTCCGCTCGCGCTGGCAGCGCGAGCACCCGGGCGAGCGTCTGCAGTTTCGCATGTGGGGCTTTCCGGTGTTGACGCTGCTCGGCGCCGTATTGATGCTGGCCGTCATCGTCACCACCTATTTCACCGATGTGTTTCACATGACGGCAGTGATCGGCGTGCCCATGCTGCTGGTGCTGGCTGCCGTCTACCAGATCTGGTACCGCCAGCGCTGATACATTGCATACCTATGCCAAACACACCCACCACCGCTCTGCAGCTATGGGACATCTCGCCGCCTGTCTATGTGGGCATGCCGGTTTTCCCTGGTGATACGCCCTACCAGCAGGAATGGGTGGCCACCATCGGGCCGGGTTGCCCGGTCAATGTGGCAAGCATCACCAGCACGCCCCACGCGGGCGCGCATGCCGATGCGCCCTTGCACTACGCCCCTGATGGCGCCACCATCGGCCATGTGGATCTGGCGCCTTACCTGGGCCGCTGCCGGGTGATCCACGCGATGGATTGCGGCGCGCTGATCGAGTGGTGCCATCTGGAGCACGCCATCAGTGACGACCTGCCCGAGCGCGTGCTGGTGCGCACCTACCAGCAGATGCCGCAAACCCGCTGGGATGCTGCACTCACCGGATACGCAGCCGATACCGTCGAACGCCTGGCTGCTCGCGGAGTGCGCCTGATCGGCATCGACACGGCCAGCATCGATCCGGCGGACAGCAAGGCGCTGCCCAGCCACCAGACCATTCGCCGCCACGACATGCGCGTGCTCGAAAACCTGGTGCTCGATGCCGTGCCCGAGGGCGACTATGAACTGATTGCGCTGCCGCTCAAACTGGTGCAGGCCGATGCCTCACCGGTGCGCGCCGTGCTGCGCGCCCTGCCCGGCGCCTACAATCATCGAAATTCCTGAACTACAAATTCAATAGCTGTTGGCGCTTGATAGACGTGCGCCAACAGCCTATTTTCCTCTAAGAGACACTGCCATGACCACCTTGGAAGCCTGCCGCGAAGTCGATCTGCAAGAGCCGCTCGCGCCACTGCGCGATCTGTTCGACCTGCCAGATGGCGTGATCTATCTCGACGGCAACTCGCTGGGCCCCCTGCCCAGGGCCGCAGCGGCCCATGTAGCCGATGTGGTGCAACGCGAGTGGGGCCAGGGCCTGATCCGCAGTTGGAACGACGCTGGCTGGATCGACCTGCCCCAGCGCCTGGGCGACCAGTTTGCGCCATGGATTGGCGCCCGCCCGGGCGAAGTGGTGTTCACCGATACCACCTCGGTCAACCTGTACAAGGTGCTAAGTGCCGCCATCCGCCTGTCTCAGCAGGAATTCTCCGACCCGGTACCCCGCACCAAGGTCGTGAGCGAGCGCAGCAACTTCCCCACCGATCTGTACATTGCCGAATCACTGTGCAAGCAGCACAACCTGGAGCTGGTGCTGATCGAGCCCGAAGAGCTGCCCGCCTGCCTGACGGGTGACGTGGCCGTGCTGCTGCTCAGCCACGTCAACTACCGCACCGGCCACATGCACGACATGGCCCAGGTAACGCGCGACGCCCATGCCCAGGGCATTCTGACAATCTGGGACCTGTGCCATGCCGCAGGCGCAGTACCCGTAGACCTGAACGGCGCCAATGCCGACTACGCAGTGGGTTGCAGCTACAAATACCTCAACGGCGGCCCGGGAGCGCCGGCCTTTGTCTGGGTCAATGCGCGCCACACCGACAAGTTCTGGCAGCCGCTGTCAGGCTGGTTCGGCCATGCGGAGCAATTTGCCTTCACCAGCGATTACCAGCCTGCGGCGGGCATTCGCCGCTACATGTGCGGCACCCAGCCCATGATTGCCCTGAGCGCCCTGCAGTGTGGGCTGGATGTGTACACCGAAGCCGAACAGTATGGCGGCATGACGGCGCTGCGCCGCAAGTCGGTGGCGCTGACCGACCTGTTCATCGAGCTGGTAGAGACCCGTTGCGCCGGCCACGGCCTGGGCTTGGCCACGCCGCGCGACATCTTTGCGCGCGGCTCGCAGGTATGTCTGACGCGCGATGAAGGCGCTGGTGTCGACGGCCAGGGCAGCGGCGCCTACGCCATCATGCAGGCGCTGATCGCCCGTGGCGTGATTGGCGATTTCCGCAAGGGCGATAACGGCAAGGGCCCGCACAAGGACATTCTGCGCTTTGGCTTCACGCCGCTGTACACCCGCTTTGAAGACGTGTGGAACGCGGTGGAACACCTGCGCCAGGTGCTGGAATCGGGCGAATGGAAGCGTCCGGAATTCAACCGCATCAACGCGGTCACCTGATCTCCGCCCGCCTGACATTGCATGTCTGAACGCATCGCCATCCTCGACTTCGAAACCACGGGCATGAGCCCGGCCCATGGGGCGCGTGCCGCCGAGGTGGGCATCGTGATGGTGGAGGATGGCCGCATTGTCGATCGCTACCAGAGCCTGATGAACGCAGGCCAGCGCATGCCCAGCTTCATCACGCAGCTGACCGGCATCACCACCGCCATGCTGCAGGCGGCGGCACCGGCCGAAGAGGTCATGCGCGAGGCGGCTGCCTTTGTCGGCAGCGCGCCGCTGGTGGCGCACAACGCATCGTTCGACAGCAAGTTCTGGCGCGACGAGCTGGAGCGCGCTGGCTGCCCAGCCTCACAAGAGTTCGGTACCGGCCTGTTTGCATGCACGGTATTGCTGTCGCGCCGCCTCTACCCCGAGGCCCCCAGCCACTCGCTGGGCAAAATCGTGCGCCACCTGCAATTACCGCCTGCCGACAAGGCCCACCGCGCCTTGGCCGATGCCGAAATGACTGCGCATTTGCTGCTGCGCATGCAGGCCGACCTGCGCAATCGCTGGCATATTCCAGACCCTAGCCACGCGTTGCTGAATGAATTGCAGGCCTGCCAGCGCAAGCACCTGGGCCGCTGGCTCAGCAATACATCCGCCCGCCAGACCCAGCCGCAGCTGCCAGAGCTTGCCAGCATGACCCCGGTCAAGGCAACGCCATACTGAGCACCACGTTCAGCATCGCCATCAGCAGCACCGCAGCCATGGTGATCAACAGCACGGTGGATTGCACCCATGAGCGCTGCGCCTGTACCTCGCCAGGCGCCCCTACCGGCACCAGCTGGCAAGCCATTTCCACTTTGCCGGGCGATGCCATCAGCAGCAGTGCCGCGCTGACATTGTGAACCGCCATGAACGGCAGCACCCCTACGCCCAGGGCCTGGGCAATCTCGGCCTGCGTGGCAGCGAACATGGCATTGGCCCCGGTGTTGGAGCCTGTCACAAAGCCGCCCAGGGCGCCCACAAACGGGGCGGCAAACACATAGGCGCTGCCGCCCTGCGCCAGAGCGTGCGCGAGCTGCGCCGCCATGCCCGATACCGCCATCACCACCCCCAGCACAATGAAAAGACCGGTCACGGGCGCCACCTGGCGCCACGATTGCCACACCCGCTGCAGGCTGCTGCCAGCGGGCAGGCCCTTGGCAAACCAGGCCGCTGCCACAAACAGCCAGACCGCAGGCGATGCCAGCAGATGCCACACACCCGTCCACTGCATTGCGCGCACCGCCACCCCTGCCACCAGCACACCGAGCAGCAGCAGGCCATAGGCTGCCAGCGCGCGCCAACCCAGGGCATTCAATGGCGCAGGGGCAGCCGTCGCAGAACCCTTCACGCCCCGCCTGCCAAGCCATAGCCACAAGACGGTCAACACCAATGCGCCCAATGCCCCGGCGGCCGAAGTGCCGGCCAGCATATTGGCGAGGCCAATGGCCGCAGCCAGCAGCAGGCCGGACAGCGCCCCCTGCAGCATCGCAGTGCCACGCTGGCCGCTATCGCTGGCCAGCCATGCCGCAGCCACGCCCACCACCACCATGGGAATCACGCTGACCCACGCGGATGCCACGCCCAGTGCGTCAAACGAAAGCTCCGACATCGTGGCCGCAATCAGCGTGCCCGGGCCCATGGACCCCCATGGCACAGCGCACAGGCCGAGCAGACCGATCACCGCCACCTTGCGCGCAGGCAATCCGCTGTGCGCCAGCAGCGGAATCCCGATGGTGATGCCGATGCCAAAGCCCGTGAGCGATTCAGCAAAAGGGGTGACCCCGTGCACCACCAGCAGCACGGCGCCAACGCCTTTGCCGGTACGCCCCATCACCCATTGCGCCAGGGCTTTCTGCGCCCCCGCAGCACGCAGCACCTCCGAGAGCAGCAGGCCGCCGCCAACGATCAGCAGCACCTCCACCAGCACGGGCAGCCAACCCGTCGCAGCTTGCAGCGCCGCCTGCGCGGTCAAGGGAAAAGCCAGCATGCAGCCAGCCAATGCCAGCACCACGCCCAGCAGCGCCGCATACAGCGAACGCAGCCCCAGCAACAGTCCCGCGATGACAGCGAGGACCGGCAAAGCACTCAATAGCAGGTACATTGGTAGTGACCTTGTAAAAATTGCATATAGGTAAATAATATTTCCTACACGAAATTTGTCAATCCATGCAGACTGAAATCCCTTCTCCCGGTTCCGACTCCGACCTGCAGTTCGGCCTGGCCGTACGCGCCCGCCGCGCGCAACTGGCCATTACGCTGGACCAATTGGCCCAGGCAAGCGGCGTGACATCGGGGGCGCTGTCGCGGGTGGAGCGCGGGCTGCTCAGTGTGAGCTTGCGCAATGCCATGGCCATCGCACGTGGCCTGGGCTGTGAATTGAGCGATTTGATCCAGAGCCCCGCTGCCGCGCAGATCACCCGGGCGGGCGAGCACCCGCGTTTTGTGCACGAGGACACGGGTATCGTCCGGCTGGCGCTTGCCCGCCCCCTGCCTGGCCTGGAATTGCTGCACTACGACGTGCCGCCCGGCCAGGTATCCAGCCACTTTGCGCCCCACCGCCCCGGCACACGCGAGGTGTTCTACGTGGAAAGCGGCACGCTCCGGGTCTGGACGGGAGCGGAGTCCGTGTTGTTGCAGGCAGGCGACAGCGCGCAGCTGGCCATGGATACGGAGCACCACTTTGCCAACGAAGGCAACGCCACCGCACGCTTCATCCTGCTGGTGGCAGCGCCGTCGCACGGTGCGTAACAGCTTGGCGCCAGGGATTGGAGGAACGGCCCAGCCGCCAGCCACGCGCACAAAGAGCGTGTGGGCATGCGCTCAGGCTTCAATAGCTTTTGGCCGACAGGCTGGCCCACAGGTGCGCAGCCACCAAGGCACGCCAGGGAGAAAACGCGCCCAGCCATTGCTCCGCCTCGCGCTGTGACACGCTGGGCACGTCCAGGAGGCGTGCCAAGGCATTGCGCACCGCCACGTCGCCGTGCAGGCTGCCATCGAGCCAACCAAAGCCGCGCAGCAAGGCGTAGTGCACCGTCCACGGGCCAATGCCCTTGATGGCCAGCAGCGCGGCCTCCAGCGCCCGGGCCGAGTCGGCCTCCATGGGTTGCGCAGCCCAGGTGTCCAGCGGCAGGGCACCGTCGGCAATCGCGGCGCAAACCCGCTCGAGGGTGGCGATCTTGCTGACCGAGAAACCCGCCGCACGCAGTTGCTCCGGTGTCAGCGCAGCGAGTGCCGCCGCATCGGGGTGGCATAGCAAGCCACTGCTGTGCTGCACGCTTGCCGTTTCAATCAGCCGCCGACGCAGCGCAATGGCGGCTGCCACACTGATCTGCTGGCCGGTAATCGCCAACACCAGCGCTTCAAACGGCGTACTGCTGGCCGGTACCCGCAAGCCCGCCTGGCTACGCAGCAAGGGGCCCAGCACCGGGTGCTGTGCATGCTGCCGCTCCAGTTGGTCTGCACCATCGCCCAGCCCCAGCATGCGCGAGACCATGGCGTTCAGGGCCAGTTGCTGTGCATTGGCAGCGGCAAGCTTGCCTTTGCGCAGCCCGTCGACCGTCAGGCGGGCCTGCACCTGGCCGTGTGTTTGCTCGCCGGGCCTTTCCTGGCCGGGCCCTTTCTGGCCGAGCCTTTCCTGGCCGAGCCCTATCTGCAGTTGCAGCAGTGCCGGGCGGCCTTGCCAAGTTACGCCTTTGGAGATGTGCAAGCCCTCCACTTTTTCAGAGCGCTGCTGGGTATCACGCGAATGCAGGGCCAGCACATCTTGTGGGCGGTAGTTGGCGGGCAGCGCTGCAATGGTTTCCAGAATCAGTGGCATGGGGAGACAGTCAGAAGGTGGCAGTGCTAACGCAGACACGAGGGTCACTATGGCGACGACCAAGGACTGGCTGATTTGCTTTCATTTTGATAGCGATTACCGTGTACTCCAATTGTGCCTCCAGCGGTTTTCACTCCGCATCATGAAACACCACCCCCAGGGTGTGGCGTGCGCCTCGCAGTATGGTGGAGACGCCGTGCCGGTGCTGCACCCTATAGCTGCCGCGCGCACCCTGCACCGGCCGCTCCCGCACTGCGATGATGGCCGCATCGCCACGCCTGAGGGGCAGCACCTGCACACGCGATTGCATGCGCGGGCGCTGCTCGGTCAGCGCAAGCTCACCCCCTTCAAAATCCTGCCCTGGCTGCGACAACAGCACGATCACCTGCAATGGAAACACCAGCTCGCCATACAGATCCTGGTGCAGGCAGTTGTAATCGCCCGTGCCATAGCGCAGCAGCAGGGGCGTAGGCCGCACCTGGCCCGCCGCATGGCATTGGTCGATGAAAGCCTCGTGCGAGGCAGGCCACGGACTGGCCTCTGGCTGCAGCAACTGGCGCCAGCGCTCGGCCAATGGCTGCAGCCGGGCATACAGCGCGTCGCGCATGGCTTGCACCAGCGCTGGCAGCGGATAGGCAAAGTACTGGTACTCGCCCCGGCCAAAAGCGTGGCGCTGCATGGTGATGCGGCTGCGAAAATGCGCTGCTTCGTCATACATTCCGGCCAACTGGGCGCACTGCCCTGCATCCAGCAAACCCGGCAGCAGGCCCCAACCCTGGCTGTCCACCTGCGCGCAAATGCCGGGCCAGTCGTAGTGCGCCAGATGGCGAATTGCCGCTTTATCTTCAAAATTCATAGCAACTGGCGCTTTATGGATGGGCGCAGCAGGCAATTTCTCTTCAAATATTTCCTCATCACCCAGCGGCAAGGCAGCCTGGCCAGCGCTGGCCGCCCGCTTAGCCATGACGCGCCACCCGCAGGGCCTGGGGAGCCAGTTCTGCCTCGTGCCGCAGCAGCGCGCGCTTGCGGTCCACGCCCCAGCGGTAGCCGGAGATTTCGCCATCGCTGCGCACCACGCGATGGCAGGGAATGGCCACCGCAATCGCATTGGCAGCGCAGGCGCCCGCCACCGCACGGCTGGCCTGCGGCATGCCCAGCGTGCGCGCCAGTTCGCTGTAGCTGACGGTGCTGCCCACCGGAATGCGGCGCAGCGCCTGCCATACCTGCTGCTGGAAGGCCGTGCCCCGCACATCCAGCGGCAGCGCCAGCCCACGCGAGGGCTCATCCACAAAGCCGATGACCTGCGCCATCCAGCGCTCGAACGCCGCATCGCCCCCCGCGAGTTGCGCCTTGGGAAAGCGCTGCTGCAGGTCTTGCACCAGCGCATCGGCATCATCGCCGAGGAGGATGGCGCAAATGCCTTGTTCCGTGGCAGCCACCAGAATAGGCCCCAGGCTGCACTCGCCCACACCAAAGCGAATGTTCTGAGCCGCGCCGCCGGTGCGGTACTGGCGCGGCGTCATCCCGAGCACGGCCTGGCTGTCGCGGTAAAGCTGCGCAGTGCTGGCAAAGCCAGCGTCAAAAATGGCATCGATGACACGCGGCGCCTCCTGGGCGTCGCCCAGCGCCGCCTGCAGGCGCTGGCGGCGCTGGGCCTTGGCGTAGGCCTTGGGCGACACACCCACCGCCGCCTTGAAGACCCGCTGCAGATGGAAAGGGCTCATCCCCGCGCGCTCAGCCAGATCGGCCAGGCTGGGCTCCTCCTCAGCGGTAGCGATCCATTGGCACAGCTGAGCCATCAGCGCCGCATGCCCGGGTTTGGCCGGTGCGTCGGGCTGGCAGCGCTTGCAGGCGCGGTAGCCCGCTGCCTGCGCCTGTGCGGGAGAGTCGAAGAAACTGACGTTTTCTGGCTTGGCCTGGCGCGAGCTGCACGAGGGCCTGCAAAATACACCGGTAGTGCGTACGGCATAGACAAAGCGACCATCGGCACCGGCATCGCGGGCACGCACGTCGGCCCAGCGCGGATCAGCCTGGGTTTGCTGTGCGCGCTGGGAAGCAGAAGCGAGAGTGGCAGACGGTTTCATGCGAATCACCTCAGTACAATCGATGCAGCCACTTTAGGCCTTGCGGCCCCTCGATGCAGTGCCATTCTTGCGCTGTAATTCAAGCCGCTTCATAGCCCCACACACCATGCGAGACACCAACAGCAAGCCCGAATCCATTGTGCATGAAGAGCGCGCCCAGCTCGATTTCAGCAAAGACATGAGCTATGGCGACTACCTGCACCTGGACGAGATCCTGAACGCCCAGCACCCACTGTCGCCCGCGCACGACGAAATGCTGTTCATCGTGCAGCACCAGACCAGCGAGCTGTGGATGAAGCTGATGCTGCACGAGCTGCGCGCCGCCATGCAGGCAATTGCCAACCCATCCGCCAATACCAAGCCCGAGGCCTTCAAGATGCTGGCGCGGGTTTCGCGCATCATGGAGCAGTTGGTGGGCGCCTGGACCGTGCTCTCGACGATGACGCCGCCCGAGTACTCGGCCATGCGGCCCTATCTGGCCAACTCCAGCGGCTTTCAAAGCGCGCAGTACCGCTGCATCGAGTTTTCGCTCGGCAACAAGAATGCAGCCATGCTCAAGCCCCATGCGCACCGCCCCGACCTGCTGGAGCAGGTGCAGCGGGCCTACGAATCGCCATCGCTGTACGACATTGCCCTGCAGCTGCTGGCACGCGAGGGCATCGCCGTGCCGCAGGAAGCACTGCAACGCGACTGGACCCAGCCCTACACGGAGAGCGAAGGTGTCAAGAAGGCCTGGATCACCGTTTACAGCGACCCGCACCAGTACTGGGACCTGTACCAGCTGGGCGAAAAGCTGGCCGATATCGAGGACGCTTTCCGCCAGTGGCGCTTCCGCCACCTCACGACCGTGGAGCGGGTGATCGGCTTCAAGCGCGGCACAGGCGGCACGGGTGGCGTGAGCTACCTCAAGAAGATGCTCGATGTCGTGCTGTTCCCCGAAATCTGGAGCCTGCGTACAGATTTGTGACTCCCCTGCGGCGCTACGAGTGGCCTTTGCTCGTTGCGTCACGCCAGCATCCGATCCTGCCAGGATTGCCGCATGTGACATGCGCGGGCTGCAGACCCAGCGGGTCTGTCCTATAGTATGCATGTGCGATTGCAGCATTTTCAGCCTCCAGCGCCCGCCTGATGAGCGCCAATTGCTATTTTTTACATAGCAAACAAATACTTCAGGCGGCGCCGCTGCCACGCCAATGCCTGCCTGTGCCATGCCCGACAACAACCCAACCCCATCCCAGGCTGCGCCCGCAGCCGCCCAGCCGCCCGCATCCCCCACCGTACTGTGGGCCATGCTGCTCACCCTGCTCTCGGCTTTTGCGCTGAGCCAGGCGTTCCGTACCGTCACCTCCATCATTGCCGACGGGCTGCGAACGGATTTCGGGCTGTCTGCTGAGTCGCTGGGCGCATTTGCCGGGCTGTTTGGCCTGTCTTTCGGTGTCACCCAGCTCTTCATGGGCGTTGGCATGGATCTGTACGGGTTGCGCAAAACCGTACTCACCGCTTTTCCGCTGGCGATTGCGGGTTCAGCCATTTCCGCCGCTGCGCCCAGCTACCACTGGCTGATGCTGGGGCAGCTGCTGATCGGCATTGGCTGTTCGCCCGCGTTTCTGGCCTGCACCATGTTCATCTCGCGCCACTTTCCCAGTGATCGCTTTGCCTTCATGTCGGGCGTGGGCATGGGGGTTGGAGGCCTGGGTCTGCTGTTCACCGGCACGCCGCTGGCCTGGCTGGTGCAGCACCAGGGCTGGCGCTTTGGCTTCGGGCTGCTGGCAGCGCTGTGTGCGCTGTCGTGGCTGGCGATCTTCTGGCGCGTGCACGAACCGCGCCTGGCCAGCGACGATCTGCCCAAGCCCAGTTGGATCAATGCCGTCAAAGGCTTTGGCGGTCTCCTGAAGGTGCCACACACCTGGGCGATTGCGCTGATGGGCATGGTTGGTTATGCGTCGTTCCTGACCGTGCGCGGCCTGTGGCTGAGCCCGATGCTGATCGACCGCTACGGTTTCAGCCTCGTTGCCACGGGCAATGTGGCCCTGGTGGTGTCGGTGATCTCGCTGTTCGTCCCATCGATCTTTGGCCGCTTCGACCCGGGCCCGGCCAGGCGCCGCCGCCGCATCATCATTGGCGCCACCGTGATGGCCAGCATCTTCTGCGCCCTCGCCTTTGTGCACCATCCGCTTGCCACCGTAGCCCTGATCCTGCTGATGGGCCTGGTATCCGGCTACTCCGTGCTGCAGTATGCCGATGTGCGCTCGTCCTACCCCAAAGAGACCACGGGCCGCGCGCTCTCGGTCTACACCATGGCCATGTTTCTGGGCGTGGCGCTGATGCAATGGGGGTCTGGCAAAGTCGCGGCCTGGGCCGAGCACCACCAGGCCGAAACCTATGAATATGTGATGCTTTTCGTGGCCGCCATGCTGATGCTGGGCTGTCTGGCCTTTCGCTTTCTGCCCAAATCGCCCCTGCTGGCGCAGCAAGGCGGCAGATAGGCAGAGCACTGTCTATCGAAAAGATAGCCATGCGTGTATGCAAACAGCGCACCTCAGAGCTATAAGCCTTTAAAAATCAATAGAGTAAATCGCCTCTAGCTATGATTTTTAAAGCAAAGCCATGCATCCCGAAAGGCGAACGGAACCCCTCAGAGCACCGTGGCTGACGAACCATCGCCCCGGTACAGCCAGGGCACGTCCATCAGCCGCGATCCCAGGGCGCGCAAGGCCGTGTCACGGCCCAGGGCCACGAGGCCGCGGGCATGGAAGATGTCACCGTTGCGGATGGCGCGCGCCTGCACTCTTGCATTGCGCTCCCAGCGGTTGAGCGCGTAGCGGCGCAAACGCAGCGGCAACTCCAGATCGTGCATGGTGAGCGCACGCTGCAGTTCGGCAGCGTCTTCGATGGCCATGGCTGCACCCTGGGCCAGGTAGGGTCGCATGGGGTGCGCCGCATCCCCGAGCAGCGCCACCAGACCTTGGGCCATCTCATGCGGGCCCGCAACGGGTGCACGTTCGACCAGCGGCCACAGGCGCCACGGCGAAGAACCCACTGCAGCTACGGCCTGCACCAGATCCAGCAATTGCCGGTGCGCGCCAGCCAGGCTGCGCTGCAGATCCGCTGCGTTGGCGGCATGGTCCCAGGTTTCCAGATCATCGGGCGGTGCACCTTCGGTGATGATGACCAGGTTCTGCAGTTCGCCCGCGCGCACCGGGTACTGCACGGCATGAAAACGCGGCCCCATCCAGGCGGTGATCTCCTGCGTGCGCAGCGCAGGCGGCAGATCGGCCTGGCGCACCATGGCACGGTAGGCGAGATGGCCGGTCTGGCGCGGCGGCTGATCGTGCAGCATGCGCAGGCGGGTGCGACTCCAGACGCCATCGGCCCCTACCAGCGCATCGCCCTCGATCTTCTTCCCTTTCTTGGTGGTGATGGTGACGACCTCGCCATTGTCCTCGTGGTAATCCACGGGGTTGTCCAGATTGAGGTGCACGCCATCACGCCCTTGCACGGCATCGAGCAGCAGTTGGTGCAGATCAGCCCGGTGGATGGTGGCATACGCGGCGCCATAGCGTGCCACGGCATCGGCTCCGAGGTCGAGTCGGGCCAGTGCCTCGCCACTGGTTGCGTTGCGCGACACCAGCGCCTGCGGAAAGGCTGCGGTGGCCTGCAAACCCTTTTGCAGCCCCCAGGCCTGCAGGCGCCGCACCACATTGGGACCCAGTTGTACGCCAGCCCCTATTTCGCCGAAAGCCGGGGCACGTTCATACAGACGCACCTCCGTACCGGCCAGACTTGCTGCCAGCGCTGCAGCCAGCCCCCCGATACCCCCGCCCGCGATCAGAATCTGTTCTTGCATGCCACCATTGTGCCGGGATCAGGCCACGCACATTTGAGCCAGCGCGAAGACGCAGCAAATTGCTCAAAGGAGTGCATGAAACGGAGTCAGGCGCCTAAACGCACGAAGCAAAGCCGTGCAGGCGTTCGAACTCGCCGATCGGCACCGGCCTGCCGAAGTGGTAACCCTGGAAACGCTCACAGCCATTGCTGACGAGGAAATCCACCTGGCCGGCGTTTTCCACGCCTTCGGCCACCACCTCCAGCTCCAGGTTGTGGGCCAGGGCCAGAATGGTGCGCACGATGACGGCATCATTGACATCGCTCAACACATCATTGACGAAGCTGCGGTCGATCTTGAGCTGGTCGAGCGGCAACCGTTTCAGATAGGCCAGCGAAGAGTAACCAACGCCAAAATCGTCGAGCGAGAAGCCCACGCCGCGCTCCTTGAGCTCGCGCATGCGGCACACGGTCTCGTTCACGTCTCCCAGCAGCAGGTTCTCGGTCAGCTCCAGTTTGAGCTTGGACGGGTCGGCGCCGGTTTCGTCGAAAATGGACAGCACTTCATCGACAAACCCTGCATTGCGGAACTGGCGGGGGCTGACATTGACCGCTATGGTGAGGCACTCGGTCAAAGGACTGTCTGCCCAGGCCGCCAGTTGCTCGCAGGCGGTGCGCATGACAAAGGTGCCCAGGTCCACGATGAGCCCGGTCTGCTCCGCCAGATCGATGAATTCGATAGGCATGACGAGGCCCCGCCCCGGATGGCGCCAGCGCACCAGTGCCTCGGCCCCCAGGAGACGCCCATGGCCGTTCATCACCGGCTGGTAGTACACCTGCAACTCGCCATCGTGAATCGCATGGCGCAGGTCGGATTCGAGGTGCGCACGGGCATTGACCTGCGCCTGCATCTGCGGATCAAAGAACCGCTGGGTATTGCGCCCGGCTGATTTGGCCTGGTACATGGCCATGTCCGCGCGCTTGAGCAGTTCTTCGGCACTGTGCACATCGTTGTCGCCAAACACCGTCACGCCAATGCTGGGCGTGCTGTAGTGGGCAACACCGTCGAGGCTGAAGGGCTGGTTGAAACGGCTGATCAGGTGCTCCACCACGCCACGGACATGGTTCTCAGCCTGCTCGCGCACGCCGCCCAGATGCTCCACCAGCACCACAAACTCGTCACCGCCAAAGCGCGCCACCACGTCACCGCTGCGAACACTGGCGATCAGGCGCTTGCCTACTTCGCACAGCAGGCGATCCCCTTGCTGGTGGCCCAGGGAGTCATTCAGATCCTTGAAATTATCCAGATCGATGAACAGCAGCGCCGCATAACTGGCGCGCAGCTTGCAGGCGCGGATCGACCATTCCAGCCGGTCCATCAGCATGCGCCGGTTAGGCAGGCCCGTGAGCACGTCGAAGAACTCGAGCCGTTCGATTTCCTTGCGCGCATGGCTGCGCTCGGCCAGGTCGCGGCAAATGCACAGCAGGCCGGTGACTTCACCGGACGCCGAGCGAATGGCCGACTTGGTGATCTCAAAACGCCCCTGATAGCCGCCATCGGCAAAGCGCAGGGTTTCCTCATACACCACAGGAGACAGGGAGTGCCTGGCCTGCAGGTCGGTTTCAACCTCGGACGGCAGGTAGGCATCGAGCGCCAGATCCGTCGTGGTTCGGCCAATGATCTGCGAATGCGTCAACCCCACCAGACGCTCAAAGGCCTGGTTGCAGTGCAGAAAGCGGCCATCCACGCCCTTGAGCACGACCAGGTCGGGAATCGCACTGACCAACGACACCAGTTGCGACTGCTGCTCCTGCATGCGGCCTGCCATGAGCTTCTGCATCGATACATCATGCGACAGCAGCAGAAACGCGTTGTCATCGAACCCCTGTGGGGCCACCATCAGATCGGTCTGCAGGTGACGCACACCGTGCCGGGTCTCGATGCTCTGCTCGAAAGCCAGCGATTCGCCCGCACGCAGCCGCTCCATCCATTCGGGGCCCTGGCTGCGCAATGCAGGGGTCAGGGCCTGAGTCCAGGGCTGGCCGCTCAGGGTCTTGACCCCCAGCCATTCCAGCTGGGTCTGGTTGGCATGCACAATAATGCCAGCTCCATCGACACGCACCATGCCGATAGGCGCCTGCTCCAGCCATTCAGCCCCTTGCAGGCGTTCCGGATGCGCAGAGGCCCAGCCAACCAGGGTATGCCGCACCGAAGCCATCAGCATGACCAGGGCCACCACCGACAATGCATAGCACCAGGCGGCCTCCATGACCGACAGCGCCAAGGGCGCATGGGAATATGCGCCCTGTGCCAGCGCAGCCAGCGCCACGGCAGCGGTCATGCTGCGCACCGGCCATCGGCTGGAGCGCCCTACCAGATTGCGCGTATCCCACCATGCCTTGCCGCAGCACAGCAGCATGCCCGCAGGCAAGGCATATGCCTGCGCCCAATGGGAAAAAACCAACCCACGCGCCACGATGGCAGCCAGCACAGCCAACGCCACCAGCATCAGCAGCACGCCGGCATTGCTGCGCAACTGCAGACTGCCCGTGCGCTCGACACTGGTTGCCAGCCCATCCTGACCCGCAGGATGTCTGACATCTATCGAAATGATCAACAGCGTGAGGGAGAGCAGCAGATTGACTGCAATGATCGACCAGGACTGCGCCTGCACCATGGCTTCGGCCTGGCTGACCGGAAGCGCTGCAAACACGGTATAGACGGCCAGGGCCACTGCGCTGCATACCCACAAGGGCCGCCCAAGAGGCGCGCCGCCTGAAGCACTTTGCAAGAGCAAACGCGCTCCCCAGCCAATGGTGGCCAGGGCTGCCAGCAAGGCCAGCAATTGAATCCAGGTGCCCAGGGCGGCAGCAAAACCGATGCCTTGGTCGTCCGAGGCCATCAGCCCCGCCAGCAAAACCCCTCCAGCCAGCAGACACAGCATGACACGCGTATGTGTATCCCACAGGCGCCGACCAAGCGATAAGGGGGTGTAAGGACGTGCCATCGGTTACCGAGGGGGTAAAAAAGGTAAATGTAAATAGCGGCATTTGACCAGCAATTGCCGTCAAACGCAAACGGGCCCTGCTAGAACGGGCCCGGTTAGGATATTTTGCAAGCAGTTACTTACAGTAGCTGCCGCAGTACAAAAGGAAGTATACCGCCCTCCTTGTAATACTCTACTTCAATAGGCGTATCGATTCGCAACACGAGTTCCGTCTCGGTCTTGCTGCCGTCGGCGCGGTGCACGACCAGTCTGGCCTTGCTGCGCGGAGCCAGAGAGGGGTCGGGAATGATGTCGACCTGCTCATCGCCACGCAAGCGCAGCGTCTCCCAGCTTTCCCCGGCCAGGAACTGCAGGGGCAGCACCCCCATGCCCACCAGGTTGGAGCGATGAATTCGCTCAAAGCTGCGCGCCACGACGGCCTTGATGCCCAGCAACTGCGTCCCCTTGGCAGCCCAATCGCGGCTCGATCCGGTACCGTACTCTTCACCGGCAAAGACCACGGTGGGGGTGTTGGCCGCAACATAGCGCATGGCCGCGTCATAGATGAACAGCTTCTGGCCCTGGTCCTCGCCGGGGTTCTGGTAGATGGTGAGTCCCCCTTCCTCGCGCGAGCCATCGGCGCCGACTGGCAACATCTGGTTCTTGATGCGGACATTGGCAAAAGTGCCGCGCATCATCACTTCGTGATTGCCGCGGCGCGAGCCATAGCTGTTGAAATCGACCTTCTTGACGCCATTGGCAAGCAGCCATTGCCCGGCAGGCGAGGTCTCCTTGATGGAGCCGGCCGGCGAAATGTGATCGGTCGTGATCGAATCGCCAAACAGCGCCATGACCCGTGCACTGTGGATGGCATATTGGTCTGCGCCCTGGGCATTCTCGTGCTTGGCCTCCAGCTGGAAGCTCTTGAAGAACGGAGGCTCGGCAATATAGGTGCTCTGGGGCCAGGTATAGGTGGCTCCCGTCACACCCTTGATCTTCTCCCACAGCTTGCCCGGCTCGCTGGTGACCTTTTCGTAGTTGGCCCGGAAAGCCTTGCCGTTCATCGCGTACTTCATCAGCTTGTGCACCTCATCCGTGCTCGGCCAGATATCCCCCAGGTACACGTCACGCCCGTCCTTGCCTTTGCCAACCGGCTCGGTCATCAGGTCCTTGCGCACGTTGCCGGCAATGGCATAGGCCACGACCAGAGGTGGGCTCGCCAGGAAGTTGGCGCGGATGTTGGGATGGATGCGGGCCTCGAAGTTGCGGTTGCCGGACAGCACGGCGGCGCATACCAGGTCGTTCTGCTGGATCGCGGCATTGAATTCGGGCAGCAGATCGCCAGCGTTGCCAATGCAGGTGGTGCAACCATAGCCCGCAATCGCAAAACCCAGCTTTTCCAGATAGGGCAAGAGGCCCGACTCCGTGAGGTAGAGCGTGACCAGGCGCGACCCAGGAGCCAACGAAGTCTTGACGTGGGGCTTGACCGTCAAGCCAGCCTGCACCGCCTTCTTGGCCAGCAGGCCTGCCGCCAGCATCACGCTGGGGTTGGAAGTATTGGTACAGCTGGTGATGGCCGCAATCAGCACATCTCCATTGTGCAGATCGATGCCACCGCGCTCTTTGGCCTCCACATGCGCTTCCTCGCTGCGCAGGCTGCCCGGTGCATCTTCCACATTGGGGGTATTGGCCACCATTTCTACCACGTTGCGCGGAGCACCGGCGGGCACAGGCTTGGCATCGGGCTCGGCGGTTTCTCCTTCGCCGTTGATATGTACCCGCACGCTCTGCCCGAGCCTGTCCGCAGGCAGATTGAAGCCATTTTGCACAATCGGCGCAGTAAACAGCTCCGCGAACTTGTCGGCCACATGTCCGATCTCGATGCGGTCCTGCGGGCGCTTGGGCCCCGCCAGGCTGGGAGCGACGGTGCCCAGATCCAGCCTGACAACCTGCGAGTAGTCGATGTCCCCCGCCTTGGGAACACCAAAGAGGTCCTGCGCCTTGAAATAGGCCTCAAATGCTTCGATTTCGGCCTTGGTGCGCCCGGTACCTTCAAAATAGTCGAGGGTCTTGCCGTCAACCGGGAAGAAGCCCATGGTTGCGCCATATTCGGGCGCCATGTTGCCGATGGTGGCCCGGTCAGGAACGGAGAGGCTGCGCGTGCCCTCGCCAAAGAACTCCACGAACTTGCCCACGACCTTTTCGCGGCGCAGGATTTCGGTCACCGTCAGCACCAGATCGGTCGCCGTCACCCCCTCGCGCAGCTTACCCGTCAGTTCAAAGCCGACGACATCGGGTGTCAGGAAATACACCGGCTGGCCCAGCATGGCGGCTTCGGCCTCGATACCGCCCACGCCCCACGCCACCACGCCAACGCCATTGATCATGGTGGTATGGCTGTCCGTCCCGACCAGGGAATCGGCGTAGTACACCCCGTCCTTGGTGTGGTGCACGCCCCGCGCCAGGTATTCCAGATTGACCTGGTGCACGATGCCAAAACCCGGAGGCACCACGCCAAAGGTGTCAAAAGCCTGCATTCCCCACTTCATGAACTGGTAGCGCTCGTTGTTGCGCTGGAATTCCAGTTTCATGTTCAGGTCGAGGGCATTCTTGTTGCCGTAGTAGTCGACCATGATCGAGTGATCCACCACCAGGTCCACCGGCACCAGCGGCTCGATCGCCTTGGGCTTTTTCCCCAACCGATCGGCAGTGCTGCGCATGGCAGCCAGATCTGCCAGCAATGGCACGCCCGTAAAATCCTGCAGCACCACGCGGGCAACGACGAATGGCACCTCTTCGGTCCGTTCCGCCCGAGGTTTCCAATTGGCAAGCTGCTCCACATGCTCCGGCAGAACCCGCTGGCCATCACAGTTGCGCAGCACCGACTCCAGCACGATGCGCAGTGAAACCGGCAACCGCTTGATATTGGGATACTGTTTGGCCAGGGCTGGCAGCGAATAGAAGCTGCCCTTGCCCGCCTTACCCAGCGACAGAGACTTCAAGGTGGAGGCAAAAGCATGCTTGCCCGACTGAGGGTTGCTCGATTTCATCGTTGCTCCTGTTTTGCTTGGGAATGCCACAGAAATTCTTCTCGAACAGACAGTCTACCTGCGTGCGCCGACACCTGCATGTCGCCAGACATTCGATATGGCTATTGGTGCTGCCTGCCACCGCGCCCCGCCCATTCGCAAAGTCCATACCACCTCAGGCACGGACCGTCTGAAGCTTTCGTGACCGGGGACTTGTCATACCCATTGCCCCAATATCCCTCCACTCAGCAACTCGAAAAATAAGCCTATAGATTCATCAGAATTTTCAATAGCAGCAATCTATGAAAAAGGGGATTTCTGTAGCTGCAAAATGCTGAAAATCGCTCCCTGAAAAAGGAAAACCCGCCGAAGCGGGTTTTCATGCATTGCGCTCTCTTGATCAGATCGCAAATTTCTCGCGGGCCTGGCCTTCAATCCACTTTGGAGCCTTGCCACGGCCAGTCCAGGTTGCGCCAGTCGCTGGATCGCGGTATTTAGGAGCAACCTTGGAGCCTGCTGCGGCACTGCGGCCACCACGTGCTGGGGGAAACACGTCCAGCTCACTCAGTCCATATTCGGCCACCAGGCTGCGTACCTGATCCACGACGTTCTTCAGTTCATTTTTGCGAACTTCTTCACGTTGGGCTTGCAGTGCCGCCAATTGGGCGTCGATTTCCTTCAAAGTAGCCATGTTGGTATATCCAAGTAATTTAATTAACGGCCCCAGTATACCCAAAACTCAAATTTGCAAAAGGCTTTTTTGCCCCTCAACCATTAAATACCAATGTAAATTTTCATAAACATGGCGGTCTATTACCTTTAGTAATCGGCAAGGCCCGCGTCGATGCGAGCAATCACCTTGTCCACGCGTTTCCCTTCCAGAGCCATTACTTCGAATACCCATCCTGCACAATATATCTTCTCGCCCACCGGCGGCATATGCCCGGATTCGGCCATCAGCATACCGGCCAGCGTGTTATATCTGCCCTTGCCTTCATCCGGCAATTCCTTGATATCCAGGCGTGCCTTCAATTCGGATATCGGCATCAGGCCATCCAGATACCAGGAGCCATCGTCGTTCTGAACGGCCCAGGCCTCGTTGGCACCACCTGGCTTGAGCTCTCCGGTAATGGCTTCCAGCACATCGCGCGGCGTGATGATGCCTTGCACGACCCCGTATTCATCCACCACGAAAATCATGCGGCCGGCGCGAGCGCGGAACTGCTCCAGCAACTCAAAGCCGCTCAGTGTTTCAGGCACATAGGTGGCCGCCACCACCAGATCCGACACCGGCACTGTCTTGGGAGACACCACATCCAGCAGGTGCGCAACGCTCACCAGACCCACCACGTTGTCGAGCGATTCGCGGCAGACGGGATACCAGGAGTGCGCTCCCTTGCCTCCGGCCGCACGCACTTCGTGCAGCGCTTGGGCCACTGTCAGGCGAGCATCCAGCCACTGCACGTCGCCGCGAGGCACCATCATCGAGATCAGAGGGCGGTCATCCAGATGGAAGACGTTCTGCACCATCAGGTGTTCGTGCTGCTCGATCACACCTGCATCACGGCCTTCATCGAGGCTGGCCACGATTTCCTCCTCGGTCACAGCCCGGCTCGATTCATCCTTGATACGCAACAACTTGAGTACATACTGCGCGGAAACCGACAGCAACCACACGAAAGGCTTGGCAATCCTGGACACCCATGTGAGCGGAAGCGCAATCATGCGTGAGGAAGCCTCGGGATACATCTGGCCAATGCGCTTGGGCACCAATTCGCCAAACACGATGGTGAGGTAGGTGATCACAATGATCACCGTGGCCGTTGCTGCCACAGACGCCACCGAGGCCGGCATTCCTGCAGAAATGAGCCAGCTCGCCAGGCCGTCGCTGAAAGCGGCTTCGCCGAAAATACCATTGAGCATGCCAATGGAAGTGATACCCACCTGAATGGACGAAAGAAACTGGGTAGGATTGGCCAATAATTCCAGGGCCGCCTTGGCGCCCTTGTCGCCGCTTTCCGCCATGGCCAGCAAACGTGATTTACGGCTGCTTGCCAGCGCCAACTCCGACATGGCAAATACGCCATTAAGCAGGGTCAAAAGCGCGATCAGAAGTACGTCTAACAAAATAGTTCACAGGTAGTTCAACAAGCATGTCACTTTACTGTATTGGCGATATCCAGGGATGCGATGGCGCTTTGGAGCGCCTGCTCGCCAAAATTGATTTCTCGCCCAGCCGCGACACCGTCTACCTTCTGGGCGACTTGGTCAACCGGGGACCAGATTCGGAAAAAACCCTTCGCCGCTGCATGGAATCAGGGGACAGCATCCGCGTGCTGCTGGGCAACCATGATCTGCATCTGCTCGCCGCAGCCAACGGACGACGCAAATTCTCCAGGCGCGACACCCTGCTACAAGTGCTGCAGGCGCCCGATGCAGACCAACTGCTGCGATGGGTACGGCAGCAGCCGCTGGCACGTACCCATGATGTGGGCGGAGAAAGCCTGCTGATGGTGCATGCCGGCGTCCACCAACGCTGGAGCGCGGCCGATACCCTTCGTTACGCACAGGAGGTGGAAGCCGTGTTGCAGGGCGATGAGCTGCCCCTCTTCCTGCAGGCCATGTATGGCAACGAGCCCGACCAGTGGAGCGAGCAGCTCTCCGGCATGGAGCGGTTGCGCGTCATCACGAATGTGCTTACCCGTATGCGTTACTGCGCCCCCGACGGCCGGATGGATTTTGAAAGCGCCGAAAGCACCGAACATGCCCCTCCCGGTCTTCTGCCATGGTTCGACCTGCCGAGCCGCGCGACCGCCGAGACCACCATCGCCTTTGGCCACTGGTCCACACTCGGCGAACTGAATCGCCCGCACCTGATTGCGCTGGATACAGGCTGTGTCTGGGGCGGATGCCTGACGGCCGTGCGCTTTGGTGCCAGCCTGGAAGAGCGCGAGCTCATTCACGTGGAATGCGAGCAGGCGCAGCAACCCGGCTGAGCCTCAACAACCGCCGAAGAGCCAGATGGAAAAAGGCCTCTGCATTCCTGCAGAGGCCTTGCCGTTGAAATCACAGTGTCACGACTCGGTCGTGGGTGCGGGCTTGAAGAGCGCCGCCACCTTGCGACGTGGCTTGACGCTGGCAGCGCCCCGTGCAGGTGCGGGCTTGGAGCCCGCATCCCAGGCTGCGGGCTCGGCAGCTTTCGCCTCGTAGGGCTTGTCAAAGAACGGATCGCGCGACACGGGTGCCGGGCGATAGCGCTCCCGGCGGTCCGATGTTTCGTCGTCGCGCTCGCGGCCACGTTGATCGCGGCTTTCACGCTCGCGGCGGTCCCGGTGGCCGTCGTTGAAGCGGCCGCGTGGCCGCTCATCCAGCTCGAAGGGTTCGACCTCGATCTTCTTCTTGATCAGCTTTTCAATGTCGCTCACGTGGCGCGCGTCGGCATTGGTGACCAGAGTCACGGCCAGACCTGAAGCGCCCGCACGGCCCGTTCGCCCAATGCGGTGCACATAGTCTTCGGCATTGAAAGGCACGTCGTAGTTGAAGACGGCAGGCACATCCTTGATGTCCAGTCCGCGCGCAGCCACATCGGTGCACACCAGCAGATCGACTTCGCCTTGCTTGAAGGCTTCGAGCGCCTTCAGACGTTCGTCCTGGCTCTTGTCGCCATGCAGTGCTGCGGCACGCAGACCGTCACGCTCCAGAGTGCGCGTCAGGCGCGAGCAGCCCAGCTTGCTGTTGACGAATACAAAGGCCTGGCGAACCTGGCGATCACGCAGGGTCTTGATGATCACGCGGCGCTTGTCATCGTCGGAGGCGCTGAAAAAGCGCTGCTCGACGGTGGAAGCCGTCTCATTGGGACGGGCGACTTCGATCGTGATCGGATCTTGCAGGTAGCTGCCGGCCAGCCGCTTGATCTCGGGCGAGAACGTGGCCGAGAAGAGCAAGGTGGTGCGCTTCTTGGGCAAATACGACAGGATGCGCTGCAGATCGGGCAGAAAGCCGATGTCGAGCATGCGGTCAGCCTCGTCCAGCACCACATATTCCACCTGATTGAGGACGGCGTTCTTGGCCTCGATATGGTCGAGCAGGCGACCCGGTGTGGCCACCAGCACCTCCACACCCTTCTTCAGCTCGATAGTCTGGGGCTTCATGTCCATGCCGCCGAACACCACCGTGCTGCGCAGCTTGGTGTATTTGGCAAACTGGGCAATCTGCTGGGCCACCTGATCGGCCAGCTCGCGCGTGGGCAGCAGCACCAGGGCGCGCACCGGGTGGCGGGCAGGCGATGCCGAGCTGTTTTCATGCGCCATCAAGCGCTGCAGCAACGGCAATGAAAAGGCAGCCGTCTTACCGGTACCAGTCTGCGCTGCGCCCATGACATCCTTGCCGGTCAGCACCACAGGAATGGCCTGTGCCTGGATCGGCGTCATGGATGCATAGCCCATCTCGGCGATGGCCTTGGCCAAGGGCTCGGCCAGATGAAGGTTGGAGAAAGAATTTGTCATGTAAGCCCCCTATTGTCGCACCGTGGGCAGATTGCTGCTGCGCTTAACCCCGTACACGGTTACGGAATGGGGGTGTAGCTGTCATGTATTGCTGCCCTGGCGCGCATACCCTTGCTTGACTGCTATTGTTTTTAAAAAATGGGAGCCCAACCACTGCAGGCCGCACAAAAAAACAGCCGGCAAAGCCGGCTGCTGGATACGTGTTCCCGACAGAATTACAGGCTGCCCGCCTGGAAGGTATCGCACGACTGCACGCTGCCCGTCTTGTAGCCCTGGGTGAACCAGCGCACCCGCTGCGCACTGGAGCCGTGGGTGAAGCTGTCTGGCCGCACCGTGCCCGAGGCTTCTCGCTGCAGCTTGTCGTCGCCAATCTGCTGCGCGGCATTCACGGCCGATTCGATATCGCCCTGCTCGAGCCAGTTCTTGGCCTGCTGCGAATGGTTGGCCCATACACCTGCATAGCAGTCTGCCTGCAGCTCCAGACGCACGGACAGCGCATTCTGGTCGCGTTCGCTGATACGGCCCCGCATGCTGTCTACCTTGTCCGATATGCCCAGCAGGTTCTGCACGTGGTGGCCCACTTCGTGCGCCACGACATAGGCGCGGGCAAATTCGCCAGGCGCTCCCAGTTGGCGGCTCATGGTGTTGAAAAAGTCCATATCCAGATAGACCTTGTGGTCACCCGGGCAGTAGAACGGCCCCATGGCGGACTGGCCCGTGCCACAGGCGGTTCGTGTCACGCCGGTAAACAGCACCAGCCTTGGCGCCTGGTAGCGGGCGCCGGCCTTGCTGAAGATATCGGTCCAGACGTCTTCGGTCGACGCCAGCACGGTCGAGACGAATTTAGCACCCTGATCGTTCGACGGCGGCGCCTTGGCGGGTCCTTGCTCCACCGGTGCGGGCGAACCGCTGCCCGACAGCACTCCAATCGTGGTCAGCGGATTGATGCCGAACACGCCCCAGCCAATTAGCGCCAGCACCACGGTGCCGATGCCAATGCTGCGACCGCCGATGCCAAAACCACCACCACCTCCGCCGCCACCCTGCCCACGGCGGTCTTCCACATTCTCAGATTCGCGATTGCCTTCCCATCTCATCGTCACTCTCCTTGCCGCGCCAAGGCGCCGCATCAGTTATCTATTACCTGTCACTGGACGCTACAGTAGCGCATTTGTTGCCGCCATGCTCGCAAAGCAACGCTTTGGGCGGCCAACCGCAGGACAGTCGCCCCTGCAATTGAACAAAATTTGCAAATCTTGCAAAAAGTTAGGCATTAACAAAGATCGATAAAAAAAGCCATCCAAGACGCTGGATGGCTTTTCTGCATGCTCGACGCTGTCAGGCCTTGGGCAAGGTCACCCCGTGCTGGCCCTGGTACTTGCCGGCACGGTCCTTGTAGCTCACGTCACAAGGCTCGTTGCCCTGGAAGAACAGCACCTGCGCGCAACCCTCACCTGCATAGATCTTGGCAGGCAACGGCGTGGTGTTGGAGAACTCCAGGGTCACATAGCCTTCCCACTCGGGCTCGAACGGCGTGACGTTGACGATGATGCCGCAGCGCGCATAGGTGCTCTTGCCCAGGCAGACGGTCAGCACATCGCGCGGAATGCGAAAGTACTCCACCGTGCGCGCCAGTGCAAAGCTGTTGGGCGGGATGATGCAGTAATCGCCTTCAAAATCAACGAAGCTCTTTTCGTCGAAATTCTTGGGGTCGACCACGGTGCTGTGGATGTTGGTGAAGACCTTGAACTCGCGCGCGCAGCGGATGTCGTAGCCGTAGCTCGATGTGCCGTAGCTGATGATCTTCTTGCCATCGACCTGGCGCACCTGGCCGGGCTCAAACGGCTCGATCATGCCGTGCTGTTCTGCCATGCGGCGGATCCACTTATCGCTCTGAATGCTCATGTCTAAAACTCCTGGGCGGAGATTGTAGCGAATGCAGGAGCAAGACCCGAATCACAGGTTTAGTATCTTTTTGATAGCTGGTGGCGCTCATCTGTCGTGCGCCACCGGCCAAGATTACTCAAACCTGTTCGGCAATGTGCGTCTGCTCGATCAAGCGGTCGTCACCGAGGATGACCATGCCAAACAGCAACTCATCGAGGTTGCGCGCCTGCTCGGCCTTGCGGGCCAGCAGCGGTGTCGCACGCGGATTGATGACGACAAAGTCTGCCTCGCAGCCGGGCTGCAGGTTGCCGATGACGCCCTGCAGGCCCAGCGCCTTGGCAGCGCCCGCGGTGTGCTGCCACCACAGGTGCTGCGGCGACAGGCTCTGCCCCGCTTTGGCGTGGCTTTCACGCCCCACCACATAGGCCGCCTGCATGGTACGGAACGGTGAAAAGCTCATGCCGCCCCCCACATCGCTGGCCAGGCCGTACAGCATCTGCGCCTCGTCGGCCTTGAGGTAATCGAAGTAGCCGCTGGCTAGAAACAGGTTGCTGGTGGGGCTCACGGCTGCCGCTGATCTGGTGGCGTACATCAACTGGCGGTCGGTGTCATCGAGCCAGATGCTGTGCGCATACACGGCGCGCTCGCGCATCAGGCCAAAGTCGTCGTAGACCGCCAGATAGCTGCGCGCGGCCGGAAACAGCTCCTTCACCCAGGCCACTTCGTCGAGGTTTTCTGCCACATGCGACTGAATCCACACATCGCTGTACTTGGCAGCCAACTCGCCCGCACCACGCAACTGGGCAGGCGTGCTCGTCGGGGCAAAGCGCGGGGTGATCGCATAACCCAGGCGATCTGTGCCGTGCCAACGCTGAATCAGCGTTTCCGTATCGACCAGGCTTTGCTCGGTATCGTCGCGCACGCCGTCCGGGCTGTTGCGGTCCTGCAGCACCTTGCCGGCAATCATGCGCATGCGGCGCTGCTGCGCAGCCGTCATGATCGCATCCACCGACGTGGGGTGCGATGTGGCAAAGGCGAGCGCCGTGGTCACGCCGTTGCGCAGCAATTCGTTCATGAAGAAATCAGCCACCCCGTCGGCATAGGCGCGGTCGTGGAAGCGCGATTCATGCGGAAAGGTGTAGTTCTCCAGCCAAGGCAGCAGACCGGGCGCCGGCGCACCGATCACATCGGTCTGCGGATAGTGGATGTGCAGATCGACAAAGCCCGGCGCAATCAGGCGGCCCGGCAGGTGGCGCACCACCACTTCGCCACCCGCCTGCCCCAGCAGTTGGGGCGACAGTGCCTGCCAGCTGCCCACTGCCACCACGCGCTCACGGCCATCGGCGCCGGGCGCCGTGGCCAGCAGTCCATCTTCGTCATACATGGCGCGGCCATCATCGGCAAAGCGCAGCAGGGAGGATCGGTAGATATGCATGCAGCAAGCTTAAACGCAGCCAGCGCCACCGATATATGGATTGACCTATATCACCTATCGGTGCCTGGCGTACCCGAAGGTGCCGAACCCACGTAAACGCGGCAATCGCAAACCATTAAAAATCAAGGGAAAACCCTGAATATTGAATCCCAATGAGCGCAATTGGGCGGTCTATAGTGTTTCTTTTACCGGTTGGTGAAATCAGTTTTCACCCATATCAACCATGAACCGACGCGCCCTCTGCGAAGGACTCGCGAAAAGGAGGAGGCACAGCCCATGCCGCATTTTGTTGACACCTCTCCCCCAGGCAGCTGCATTTTCTGCAAGCTCGTCAACGGCGAGATTCCTTCGGCCAAGGTGTACGAGGACGAGTTGACCCTCGCCTTCATGGATCTGGGCCAGGTCAACCCCGGCCATGTGCTGGTCGCCACCAAGCGCCACGCAGCCAACATCTTCGAGATCACCGATGCCGAATCGGCTGCCGTGATGCAGACCGCCCGCAAGGTGGCGCTGGCAGCCAAGCTGGCTTTCGAGCCTGCGGGCCTCACCTTGCTGCAGGCCAATGGTGCCGAAGGTGGCCAGACCGTGGCGCACTTCCACCTGCATGTGGTGCCGCGCCATGCAGGCGACGGCCTCACCTTCACCTGGCCGCGTAAGGAGCCGGGCAGCGCCATGCTGGAAGGCTATGCGCTGCAGCTGCGCAACGCCATGCATGTGCAAGCCACGTCGGCCGCCTGATCAGAAGCTGTAGCGCAGGCCCAGCGTGACCTCGCTGGAAGTCAGCTTGGCCCGCATCTGCTCGTCCTGCTTGCCGCGAACATTGGTGAAGTTGTTCGCCCCGCTCCTGGTCTTGCCCATGGCAACATAGCGCCAGCCCAGGTCGATGCTGACCTTCTGCACTGGCGAGTAGCTCAGGCCCAGGCCCAGCGAATATGTCAGCTTGTTCTGCGAATCACTGAAATACTGGCGGTTCACATTGCCCTGCCAGCCGCTGGACTCCAGGAGGGAGAGCCCCAGGCCGCCCATGCCGTACAGCGAGAACTGCGCATTCAAGGGGAAATCCTTGTACGCATTGAGCATCAGACGCTGCGAGCGGATCTTGTGGTGGTTGAAGCTGGTCGGGAAGTTGGTGGAACCGCTGGTGAACTCGTTGTTCTTCGGCAGCGTGTATTCCGCTTCCACGCGCCAGTTCGAAGGCAGTTGGTAGCCCAAAGCCAGTGAGCCGCCAGCCGCAGAGCGGGAATCGTCGCCCGGAACGAACTGTCCCAGGCCTGGGCGGGCGCTGGAATCCATGTCATGCGCCTTGTAGCTGGCGGAATTGATGCGCAGCGCGCCATAGTAGCTGCCGCTACCAGTGCTTGAATTGCTCGGATTGCCCTGGGCCAGCGCGCAGCCGCTCGCAGCCAGAAAAAGGACGGTAAGGATGCGTTGGAGGTTCTTCATCGGTAGATAGGGATGGTTGCGATGGCTTACTTCAGCAGGTCGGCGACCTTGGACAGGGCAGTCTGGGCACACTGGTCGTCCAGATGACCACCCGGCGCACCGGCAACGCCCACAGCGCCGATCACTTCGCTGTCCACCTTCACGGGCACACCGCCACCCAGCAGCAAAAAGCCGGGAATGTCCTTCAGATTTGCTGCAGCGGGGTTCTTCTGCGCGTTCTCCATGATGGCGAGCGACGGCGCCTTGGCCGAGACCGAGGTGAATGCCTTGGCACGGCTTGCCTCCACCGTGTGCGGGCCGGCATTGTCGGCACGTTGCACGGCGCGCACGCCGCCTGCGCGGTCCACCACGGTGGCAGTCACGGCATAGCCACTGGCAGTACAGGCAGCCACGGTCTGCGCAGCAATCTGGCTCGCCAGCTCCAGCGACATGTTCTTCTCGGTGCGCACGCCTTGGGCGCTGGCTGCGGTGGCGGCCAGGGACAGGGCGGCAAGGATCAAGGTACGTTGCATGCGGTTCTCCGAAAGGGATGGAATGCATGCCACTGTAGAAAAACACCAGCCTCGCGCCAATGCGGTCGGCTACGCGCGCACCTCCGTAAAACTACGCAGTGTCTTCGTCCACCAGCTCGGCGTAGCCGCGAATGAGCTGCGCGAGCGAATCCGCCCCCAGCTTGGCAAACAGGTTGGCGCGGTGCGTCTCCACGGTACGTGGCGAAAGCGTCAGCGCCCGGCCTATCTCCTTGTTGGTGAGACCTGCCACAATCAGCCCCAGCACCTCGCGCTCGCGGCCCGAGAGCTGTGCATAGCGCTCGCGGGCCTGTCGGTCGGCCTGCAGGCGCTCGCGCGAACGCACATGCTGGCGCACCGCCGCCTGCAATGCCTCGATGAGAAGCTCGTCATCCACCGGCTTTTCCAGAAACTCCGTAGCTCCCGCCTTGAAAGCGCGGCGGCACATCTCCACCGTGCCATGGCCGGTCAACATGATCACCGGCTGGTCCACGCCCTGCGCCATCAGCATGTCCAACACCGCCAGCCCGCTGGTGCCGGGCATGCGCACATCCAGCACGATGGCACCGACATCGCCGCGCTCAAACTGCGACAGAAACACCTGCGGATCGCTCCATGGCTGCACACGCAGGCCCACCGTACCGATGAGCAGCGCGAGGCTGTCACGCACAGCGGCATCGTCGTCCACGAGATGGATGAGGGGCGAGAGTGCAGAGGTCATGGCATCTGTAAAGGAAATCGTTCAGGCCAGCGAGGCCGGAACGGCCAGCGGCAACAGCAGGTGGAATTCAGCGCCCGGCCGGTTGCCGGGCCCTTCCGGCGATGGCGCCAGTGTCAACTCGCCCCCCATTGCCTGGGCCAGGCTTTCACACAGCGACAGGCCCAGCCCAAGCCCGCCTGCGCGCGTCGTATAGAACGGCGTGAAAAGCCGTGTACGCGCCTCGGCGGGCACACCAGGCCCCGAATCGCACACGCCAAGCAGCGCCTGCGCACCCTGCACACGCAAGCGAATATGCAGGCGACGCTGGCTGGCCTCCACCTGCTCCATCGCCTGCAGTGCGTTCATCACCAGGTTGTGAAGGATTTGCTGCAGCGCCACCGGCTCGGCCAGCACGGCAGGCAGATCGGCAGGCGCATCCACCTGCACAGCAATGCTGCGGCGGCGCAGCTCGGGCTCCAGCAGGTGCAGCGCTTCGTGCACGGCAGCGGCCAGTGCCAGCGGCTGGGCCTGGCCCGAGAGATCGGGCCGCTCCACCACGCGGCGCAACCGCCCCACGACGGCACTCGCGCGCCGCGCTTGCTCCACGGCCTGCCCCATCGCATGGCGCGCGGTGTCCAGATCGGGCTCTTCGTCCTTCAGCAAACGTTGCGCAGCCTGGGTATTGGCAAGCAAGGCGGTCAGGGGTTGGTTCAACTCATGGGCCATGCCGGCGGCAAGTTCTCCCAGCTGGTTGAGCCGCGCTACCTGCCCCACACGCAGCAGCTCTTCGGCCCGGCGCACCGCTGCCCGCTGGCGCAGAAGTGCTCGCAGCGCAGCAAGCACTGCTGCGCTCACCACCGCCCAGGTGAGCATGCGGCCCCAGGGCAGTTCGCCCCAACCCACTTCACGCGCAAGCACCACATCGAAAGGCTGACTCTGCGAGGCAAGGGTTTTGCGAAAGGCATAGCGCCAGCCATCCGATGGTGGCCGCCCGGCCTGCACCACCATGGCTTGCCCCTGGTATTCCAGCCGCACGCGCACCGCGCTGGTTGCAGCATCCATGGGCCACTCCTCCCAGGGAATCGCTGCGCGCAAATCCAGCAGCAGCGCAAAATCGACCTCCTGGCCTGCAAGTGCCAGCCAGGCCTTGCCCGCAGGCAGATCAGCAAGGGCCAGCTCCGCATGGCCGCTCTGGCCCGAACGGGTGACCGCCTCCTGCGCCCCAGCGCACAACGCGTCGGGCCAGTTGGCGGGCCAGGTGCTGTCCGGCAGGCGGCGAAACACCTGGGTGATCTGCGGATAGGCAGCGGGCAGGCGCGGCAGCGGCAAGGCCACGTTGCCCGGACGGTCGACCGGTGGCTGCAGCAGCGGCAGCATGGCCATCACCGCATCGTGCTGTACCGCGCGCTGGCTGAGCAGGCGGTGCACGATGCGCGCGTCCGTCACAAACGCGTCTTCCAGCACCCGCAGGCGCGCGTGGCCCAGCCAGGCAGCGCCTGCAACGGCCACCACCACCCAGGCGGAGAGCCAGACCAGCGGACGGTTCCAGTTGGAAAAAGTCATGGTCGGCATTCTGTCATGGCATATGTACGCCTGGCACAGCGCTCCGCCATGGCGCAGATGCGGGCAGTCACCTGCCACACTACGAAAAAGAGACGCCGCAGCGTCTCCTTTCTATGATTTTGATAGCTGCCAGCGCACATCCATACTGCGCAAACGCCCTTTTTATCCAGTTTATGCGCCGCGCGCTGCCTGCACAAAGCATTGCTGCAGCTGCGACATCCATGCGTCCTTGCGCTCTTGTGGCACAAAGCTCGCCTCAAAGCTGTTGGCAGCCAGCTGGTAGGCTTCGCGCGCGCCCATGCCGGTGGCAGCAAACAGCTGCACAAAGTTGTCGTTCACATAGCCGCCAAAATAGGCTGGATCGTCCGAGTTGACGGTCGCTACCAGCCCTTGCGCCAGCAGTTGGGGCATGTTGTGGTCGGCCAGATCAGGGAAGACCTGCAACTTCTGGTTGGACAGCGGGCAGACGGTGAGCGGAATGCGCTCCTCTTTCAAACGCTGGACCAGGGCTGCGTCATGCACGGCCTGCACGCCGTGGTCAACACGTTCGGCGTGCAGCAGATCCAGCGCACCCCAGATATAGGCTGGAGGCCCCTCTTCACCCGCATGGGCCACGCGGCGCAGGCCCAGGTCCTTGCAGTGGGCGAACACGCTGGCAAACTTCTCCGGCGGATTGCCGACTTCGCTGCTGTCCAGGCCCACGCCGCTGAAGTAGTCGCGGTAGGGCAAGGCCTGCTCCAGCGTGAGCCAGGCGTCGTCCTCGCTCAGATGGCGCAGGAAATTCAGGATCAGTTGCGAGGTGATGCCCCAGCGCTTTTCCGCCACCTGGCAGGCGCGGTGCAAGCCCAGGATGACGTGCTTGATGTGCACGCCGCGTGCCGTGTGCGTCTGCGGATCGAAAAATATCTCCGTATGCACAACGTTGTCAGCCACGGCCTTTTCCAGGTAGGCCATGCCCATGTCATAGAAATCCTGCTCGGTCAGCAGCACGCTGGCGCCTGCGTAGTAGATGTCGAGAAAGCTCTGCAGATTGGTGAAGGCGTAGGCCGCGCGCAAGGCTTCCACATCCGGGTAGGCCAGCGCCACACCGTTACGCTGGGCCAGCGCAAAGATCAACTCGGGCTCCAGCGAGCCTTCGATATGCATGTGCAGCTCGGCTTTAGGCATGGCGCGCAGCAGGGCAGGCAGGCGGTCTGCAGGCAGATCATGGGGAAAATCGGTGGGCAAGGAGGGCATGGGTACTTTCTGTTTGTTTTGTGGTTTTTATCGATTTCGGCCGCTGGCGGAGGTGCTGCAAGCGCCAGCAGTTCAATTTTCATAGCAGTTTGCCAGTATCGCAAAGTCCGATGAATGAACCACTGTAACGAAAAAAGGGCCGCATGTGCGGCCCTGGGCATGTGCCAAAAGCGGTTTACTGCGCGCCTGGCACCTTGCCGTCCACGCCCTTGACGTAGAAATTGATACCGCGCAGGAAGTCGTCATCCGCCGACTTGCCCTCTTCCACCACGGCCTTGCCGGATTGGTCCAGGATCGGGCCCTTCCAGATGGTGAAGGTGCCGTCCTTCAGGCCCTTTTTCACTTCCTCGATCCTGGCCTTGGCGTTGTCGGGAACATCAGGCGCCAGTGACACGATGTCGATGGCGTTTTCCTTCACACCCCACCAGGTGTGCTGGCTGGTCCACTTGTTGGCCAGCACGTCGTTCACCACCTTGCTGTAGTACGGTGTCCAGTTGATGATGGCCGAACCCAGATGCGCCTTGGGGCCGTAGGCCGTCATGTCCGAATCCCAGCCAAAGGCACGCTTGCCTTTTTCCTCGGCCGTCTTGAGCACGGCAGGCGAATCGGTGTTTTGGAACAGGATGTCGGCGCCGCCGTTGATCAGGCCCGTGGCTGCCTCGGTTTCCTTCGGCGGCGCAAACCATTCGTTCACCCAGACCACCTTGGTGGTGATCTTCGGATTCATCGACTGGGCGCCCAGGGTGAAGCTGTTGATGTTGCGCAGCACCTCGGGGATCGGCACCGAGCCAACAACACCCAGCACATTGGACTTGGTCATCGCTCCGGCAATGACGCCCGCCAGATAGGCGCCTTCGTAGGTGCGGCTGTCGTAGGTCGCCACATTGGTGCCCTGTTTGTAGCCCGTGGCGTGCTCGAATTTCACATCCGGGAAATCGGGCGCGATGCGCTGGATCGGCTCCATGTAGCCGAAGCTGGTGGCAAACACCAGTTTGTTGCCGTTGGCCGCCATGTCGCGGAACACGCGCTCGGCATCGGCACCTTCAGGAATGCTCTCGACGAATGAGGTCTGGATCTTGTCGCCAAATTCCTTCTCGATGGCCTTGCGCGCCTGGTCGTGCGCAAACGAATAGCCGCCGTCGCCCACGGGGCCCACGTAGCCAAAGGCAATCTTGAGCGGCTCTGCAGCCGGTGCAGGCGCAGCAGCTGCCGGTGCGGGGGCCGGCGCAGGCGCTGGCTCGTCTTTCTTGCCGCAGCCCACCAGGGCCGCACTGGCCAGGGCCGAAAGGGCTGCTACCTTGAGCAGCGAACGCTTGTGCATGGGATTCATGGAAAAGTCCTCGGTTGCGTGGTTGTTATCGGGGAGATCAATCAAACTGTGTTCAATATAGGCACAAAGCATGGGATTTGCCGAGCTCTGCCGCCAAAAAACGACAGGTCATGGTCTGCATGGATGCAGCGCCCTGCTCCGTACCCTCTAGCAAAAAGGGCGCCAATGCGCCCTTTGCCGTGTCTAGTTGGTACCGGGTACCTTGCCCTCAATACCGTTCACATAGAAATTGATGCCGCGCAGGAAGGCGTCGTCAGCCACCTTGCCAGCTTCGAGCACCTGCTTGCCGGTGTTGTCCTGCACAGGGCCCGTCCAGACGGCAAAGCTGCCGTCCTTCATGCCGGCCTTGGCCTTTTCGACCTTGTCCTTGATCTCTTGCGGCACATCGTCTGCGATCTTCTTGAGGTCCATGGCGCCTTCCTTCACGCCCCACCAGAAGTTGCCGGTCTGCCATTTGCCAGCCAGGGTGTCTTCTACCACCTTGGTGTAGTAAGGCGTCCAGTCGATCACGGCTGAGCCCAGGTGCGCCTTGGGCGCAAAGGCGCTCATGTCGCCATCCTTGCCAAAGGCGCGCACGCCGCGCTCTTCGGCGGTCTTGAGCACCGCTGGCGAATTGGTGTTCTGGTACAGCACATCCACACCACCGTTGATCAGGCTGGTGGCGGCTTCGGATTCCTTGGGTGGCGCAAACCATTCGTTCACCCACACCACCTTGGCCTTGATCGCAGGATCAATGCTCTGCGCGCCCAGCACGAAGCTGTTGATGTTGCGCACCACTTCGGGGATCGGCACCGATGCCACCACGCCCACCGTCTTGGTCTTGGTCATGGCGCCCGCCACGACGCCAGCCAGGTAGGCGCCTTCAAAGGTCTTGGTGTCATAAACGGCCACGTTGTCACCGGTCTTGTAGCCGGTGGCGTGCTCGAACTTCACATCCTTGAGGTCGGCTGCAGCCTTCTGCACGAATTCCTGGTAGCCAAAGCTGGTGGCGAAGACCAGCTTGTTGCCCTGGCCTGCCATGTCGCGCATCACACGCTCGGCATCGGCAGATTCAGGCACGCTCTCGACCATCGAGGTCTCGATCTTGTCGCCAAACTTTTCCTGAATCGCCTTGCGGCCCAGCTCGTGCTGGTAGGTCCAGCCACCATCGCCAATAGGGCTGACGTAGACGAAACCGATTTTCAACTTGTCAGCAGCCGGAGCGGCTGCAGCAGGTGCTGGCGCAGCCGCCGGGGCCGCAGCTTCTTCTTTCTTGCCGCAGGCCACGAGAGCCGCCATGGAAATTGCCGACAGGCCGATCAACTGGATCAAGGTACGTTTGCTGGAATGGCTCATGGGTGAACGCTTTCGAATCTGAAATGGTGGAACGGAATGGGTTACTGCCTATACTTTTTATGAACCCGGGTAGAACGGTTTGCCCAGCGATGCCGGCATGTTGACGCGAATCCAGGTTGGATTACGCGACATGATTGCCAGCACCACAATGGTGGCCACATACGGCAGCATGGACAGCAACTGGCTGGCCACCTGCACACCCGTGGCCTGCAGGTGGAACTGCAGCATCGTCACGCCGCCGAACAGGTACGCCCCCAGCAGCACGCGCGCCGGGCGCCAGGTGGCAAAGGTTGTGAGTGCCAGCGCAATCCAGCCGCGCCCCGACACCATGTTTTCCACCCACAGTGGCGTATACACCACCGAGATGAATGCACCAGCCAGCCCGCACAACGCGCCGCCAAACACCACGGCCATCAGGCGGATGCGGCGCACGGGGTAGCCCAGTGCATGGGCAGAGGCAGGCGATTCGCCCACCGAGCGCAGCACCAGGCCTGCCCGGGTACGGTAGAGGAAATAGACCATGACCGCAGCCAGCACCATGGTGCCGTAGACCAGTGGATGCAGGGTGAAAAGCGCCTTGCCAACGACAGGCAGGTCTTCCAGCACCGGAATGCCATATTTGGGCGATGCCGGCATCTTGGCCTGCACATAGTTGATGCCGACAAATGCCGAGAAGCCCACGCCGAACAGGCTCAGCGCCAGGCCGGTCGCGTACTGGTTGGTATTGAGCCAGATCACCAGCCAGCCAAACACCAGTGCCAATGCCGCACCCGCGGCCATGCCCGCCACAAAGCCCAGCCAGGTGCTACCCGAGTGCACCACGGTGGCAAAGCCCGCAATGGCGGCGCACAGCATCATCCCCTCGGCGCCCAGGTTGACGATACCGGCCTTTTCATTGATCAGGAGGCCCAGCGCCGCCAGCGCCAGAATGGTGCCCGCCGTCAGCGTGGAGCCCAATAACAGTGCGTAAGCGTCCATCACAGGCCTCCCTTCACAGCGACAGCGGGCCGCACCCAGCGCACCCGGTAGGCGATCAGGGTGTCGCAGGCCAGCAAGGTGAACAGCAGCATGCCCTGGAACACGCCGGTCAGCGACTTGGGCAAGCCCAGGCGCGACTGCGCGAGCTCGCCACCGATATAGAACATGCTCATCAAAATGGCGGAGAACACCATGCCCACTGGGTGCAGGCGCCCCACAAAGGCCACGATGATGGCCGCAAAGCCGTAGCCCATGGGCACATAGGGCGTGAGCTGGCCTACGGGGCCCGCCACTTCCAGCGCCCCTGCCAGGCCTGCACAGCCGCCCGAGATCAGCAATGCCGTCCACAGCGCGCGGCGCGAGCTGAAACCCGCATAGCGGGCCGCGGCCGGTGCAAGACCGCCCACCTGCTGCGCAAACCCCACTTTGGTGCGAAACAGAAACACCCACAACAGGGCCGCCGCCACCAGGGCAATGATGACGCCGATGTTCATGCGCATGCCCTGCACCAGCTTCGGTATCTGGGTGACGCGCTCGAACATCTTGGTCTGCGGAAAGTTGTAGCCCATCGGGTCTTTCCACGGGCCATACACCAGATATCCGAGGAACAAGGTGGCCACATAGACCAGCATCAGGCTCACCAGAATCTCATTGGCATTGAACTTGTCGCGCAGCAACGCCACAACGCCAGCCCAGGCCATGCCGCCTGCCACACCGGCGAGCAGTACGACGGGCACGATCCAGCCTCCTGTGCCCTTGCCCGCCATCAGCGCCACACCGCCAGCGGCAATGGCCCCCATGACGAACTGCCCCTCGGCACCAATGTTCCAGACGTTGGAGCGAAAGCACACGGCCAGGCCCAGTGCAATCAAGAGCAGCGGGGTGGCCTTGACGGTGAGTTCTGCCAGCGCATTGGCCGATTTGACCGGTTCCCAGAAGAAGGCCTGCAGGCCGCGAACCGGGTCCTTGCCCAGCAGCGCGAACAGTGCAATGCCCAGAAGCACGGTGATGACCAGTGCCAGCAATGGAGACGCCAGGGTCCAGATGCGTGATGGCTGCGGGCGGGCTTCAAGCTTGAGCATGGGCCACCTCCGCGTTGCTTGTGGGCCACAGGCCGCTCATCCATTCGCCAATCTGCGCCACGGTGGCATCGGCACGCGCCACCGAAGGCGACAGGCGTCCATGGGCAATCACATGCAGGCGATCACTGATTTCAAACAATTCGTCCAACTCCTCACTGACCACCAGCACCGCGCAGCCCGCATCGCGCAGCGCGAGTATCGCCCCGCGAATCTGCGCTGCGGCGCCCACATCCACGCCCCAGGTCGGCTGCGACACAATCAGCAGGCTGGGCTTGGCGTCGATCTCCCGGCCCACAATGAATTTCTGCAGATTGCCCCCCGACAGCGACTGCGCCGCCGAGTGCGGGCCGCCCGCCTTGACGCCAAAGCGATCGATGATGTTGCGCGCCATGGTATCGAGCAGCCCCATGCGCAGCCAGCCGCCAGGGCCGACCATCTCCTTGCGGGTCAGAATCAGATTGTGGGCCAGGCCCATGCTGGGAACGGCTCCCCGGCCCAGACGCTCTTCCGGTACGAAATGCAGCCCCAATGCGCGGCGGCGGCCCGGTGTCAGGCGACCTGCGGGCGTGCTGCCGATCATCACCATCGCAGGCGCAGCGCGCATGTCCTCCCCCGACAGCGCGTAGAGCAGCTCCTTCTGGCCGTTGCCGGATACTCCGGCGATGCCAACCACCTCGCCAGCGCGCACCTGCAGCGATATGCCGTCGATATCGACGCCGAACTGGTCTTGCCGAGGCAGTCGCAGTTGCTGCACCTGCAGTACGGCAGCACCGACCTGGCTGGGGCGCAGCTCCAGTTGCGGCGGCTCTGCGCCAATCATCATGCGCGAAAGCGAGGCATTGCTCTCAACAGCCGGGTTGCATTCGCCCGTGACCTGCCCGGCGCGCAACACCGTGCAGGCGGTGCACAGCGCGCGAATCTCGTGCAGCTTGTGGCTGATATACAGAATGCTGCAGCCCTCTGCAGCCAGCTTGCGCAGCACCACGAACAGCTTTTCCACCGCCTGCGGCGTCAGCACCGAAGTAGGCTCGTCCAGGATCAGCACGCGCGGCTTGGTCAGCAGGCCGCGAATGATCTCGACCCGTTGCATTTCGCCGACGCTCAAGGTATGGACCGGGCGCAGCGGATCCACTTCCAGCCCGTACTCGCCGGCAACGGCAGTGATGCGTGCAGTCACCTCGGCCAGCGAAAGCCGCTTGTCCTGACCCAGCCAGACATTTTCCGCAACCGTCAGGGTATCGAACAGGCTGAAATGCTGGAACACCATGCTGATGCCAAGCTGGCGGGCTTCCTGCGGGTTGCGCACCTGCACCGGTTTGCCATCGACCAGGATCTGGCCCTCGTCCGGCTTCACCGATCCATAGATGATCTTCATCAACGTGGACTTGCCTGCGCCGTTTTCGCCGAGTATGGCGTGTATCTCGCCCGCGTGTACCGTCAGTGATACCTGGTTATTGGCAACTACCGCGGGGTAGCGCTTGGTGATGCCGATCAGCTGTAACCGGGGCACTGCAGTGCCTGCGGTCGTCGGAGTCGGAGTCTGTGCATTCATGGGCCGCAATTGTCTCTCAGAATGTTACGGGGAGCGGGAGAAAATCCGGAGAAGCGCTCACTTACATCGATTTTCTACACGGTGCCAGCAGTACTACGCAAGGATTGCGCCACTTTCTTGAGGCAATCACGGAGCCAGGCTGCGGCGTCCGATGCATGCGAGCGCGCATGCCACAGCAGGTAGTAATCGAGTGGCGGCAGTTGCGCGGGGCACTCCAGAATCTCGACAGGCAACTGGCCTCTGAACCGCTCGCAGAACTGGCGGCCGGTCGTCAGCACCAGCAAAGTGGATGCACACATGGCCGGAATGGCACTGAAATGGGCACAGCGCGCCGTGATGCGACGCTGCAGCCCCATGGCGTCCAGATGTGCGTCGATGATGCCGCGCGCGCCAGGGTGGGTGGCCGTGGGGGCGATGTGCTCGGCCTCCAGCCAGCTGGTCACATCCCAGCCTCGTCGTACTGCCGGGTGCTTGCTGCTGACGAGGCACACCACCTCGTCGCGCATCAGATTGGCCATGTGCAGGTCATCGGTGGGTTGTAACCAATTGCCGACCACCACATCGATGTCACCGTTGGCCAGTTGCGCGTGGTAATGGGTTTCGGGCGAAAGCGGATAGATCTCGACCGTACACAGCGGCGCTTCGGCCTTGATATGTGCGACCAGGGTGGGCAGGTAGAGCGGGTCGAAGTAATCGCTTGCTGCAATCCGGAAGGTGCGTGTGGCCGTGCGCGGGTCAAAGCTGCGCACATCGCTGAACAGGCCTTCTGCCGCCCGCAGGATGGCCGCTGCCGGCTCCACCATGCGTTGGCCTGCCTCGGTCGGCATCATGCCGGCACCCGAGCGCACCAGCAGAGGATCGCCCGCCAACTCGCGCAGGCGCTTCAGGGCCGCCGACACCGCAGGTTGGTACATGCCCAGGCGCAACGCCGCACGCGAGACGCTGCGCTCGGTCAGCACCGTGTGCAGCACCCGGATGAGGTGCAGGTCTATCTTGTCAAACAGGGTTTGGTCTCGCATGCCGGCGGGCACGCAGCGCATGCCAGAAAAACTCGTATCCGACGAGCTTAGCAGCAGTGGCCCTCGCGGCAATCCCGGTCTTACCCGTGGCGCAACGACGCACCACTTGTTTCCACCCGGTCGGCTTTCCAGTGCACGCTGTTACCGCCTTGCCGCTTGGCCTCGTAGCAGGCCATGTCTGCAGCACGGATCACCTGGTGGGCATCGGCAAAGCCTGCGTCCATGTGCAGCAGCCCGATGCTGACCGTGACCATGAAGTGCTTGCCACGCAGCTCTGGCTGCCAATTCTGCAGCGCTTCGCACAGCTGCCTTGCGAGCGCGTCGGCTTTTTCGCGGCTGCACTGGCGCAACACCAGGGCAAACTTGTCGCCAGCCACACGCGCGGCAAACCCCTGAAATGGCTGGAGCATCTGCAATTGGCGCGCCACCTGTTGCAGCACCAGGTCACCTTGCGCATGGCCTGCCAATGCGTTGATGGACGACATGTTGTCGACATTCACATAGAACAGGACCGGCGTGCTGGGAGAGGATCCGTCCAGGCCTTCACGCTGCGCCTGCAGCATGGCGGTGAGATGCGAGAACAGCGCATCGTAACTGGGCAATTCGGTCAACTTGTCCTGCTGTGAGGCCGAACGGCTGGCCACCCGGGCCTGGCCCGCGCGCACAAAGCACCATAGATAACCCTCTGCCACACCAGGCACGCGCACCATCTGCACCGTGGCGATCACCGGTGCCCCCGACTGGTGGCGCAAGCTCACCGTCACCTCGGCGCTGCCATCACGAGACAGCAATGGCTGGGCCTGATTCCACAACGCGTCCAGATCCGCCGCATCCATCGCCAGCAATTGCACATCCTTACCCTCAAGCTCACTGCGGTCGTAGCCCAGGAGATGCGAAAGCGCCTGCGAAACCTGCACCATGCGCTCATTTTTCAGAAGCAACATGGAAAAGCGCGCACTTTCCAGCACGATATCGGCCAGTTGGGACTTCTGCTGCAAGCGGCGCTCCAGCAGGCTTTGCTGCTGCTGCAGGCTGCGCAACTGGCGCCCGATCTGATCGAGTTCATCCCCCGCAATCAGTGCCTCGCCCGGCATGGGCGGCGGGATATCGGCAACCATCGCCCTCAGCTTGCACGTATGCCACCACAGCCAGGCCAGGCTAAGAGCCACCATGGCGAGTGCCAGAGCCAGAACAGGCAGCCCCGCCCAAGTGTCGAGCATATGCCCCACCAGAGGCAGGCTTGCCTCATGCTGCACCACCCGCACCACCAGCCAGCGCGCGGCCGGAATCTCCGCCACGCTGATCAGTTGCGGTGCGCGCCACCAGGCTTTCGCGCCGTTGGACGCACCATTGCGCTCACGCTCGCTCCACAGCCGCAAAGCCTGGGCCAGCGCAGGCTCATCGACCGCCATGCCCAGAATACGGGATGGATCAGGGTGCGAGATGACCACTCCGCTGGTACTCATCACAACCAACTGCGCGTTCTCACGGGCCGGTACGGCCAACGACACAGGCAACAGGCTCTGCGACTGGAGGCGCAGCACACCGGCCATGGCGCCTTGCACACTGCCGTCTCGGGCCCGCAGCGGAATGCCCAGCGCGATGCTGGGCCCGCCCAGCGTACTCTTGACCGGATCGGATACCTGGGGTTTGCCGTCGACAATCACCCGCCTCAGCAGGTCGCGCTCTGCCGACTCCACCTCTGCCCGGTTGCCGTCGCCCGAGCGGAAATCCAGCCGAAACACCTGCGCGCCACGGGCGAAGACCATGCTGTCGAAGTAACGGGTGGCAGGCAACCCCTGGTCCAGCAGCCATTCAAGGGTGGGACGGGAGTCAAGCGCCCAGGGCGCTGCAGCCTCTGCCACGGTGGCCAGCACCTTCTGGCTCTGCTCAAGCTTGCTGCCGATCAGCTTGGCCAGAAGCTCCGTCTCATCAGCCTGCTGCGCCACGAGCTGCCGGGTGGTGCTTTCCTGGTTGCTGCGCACGACCAGCAGCCCCGCCAATGCCATTGCCAAGAGTACCAGCAGCGGCACCACCACCATCAATTGCAGAGTCCAGCGGCCCGCCACAGCACTGCCGGGCTGCGTGGCGTGCTGCGAAGGCAGCAGGCGTTGGTTGTCAAGCAGACGTCCCATACGCTCCCTAGGCGGCCTTAACGGCTGGTAGATAAGGGAGACGGATTGCCAAAGGCAAGGACATGGCGCAACTCCTGTTCAGACTGCGCACATGTTCGCTATTTCAGCGCCATCCCGCTATCGGTAGAAGGCCGTAAGGAAAACACCTTGGTCCAAGGGTTTGCAGGAAAGCACCGCAAGAGGCTCGCACAGCCACTGAGCCAGAAAATCAGGATTTAGCCAGTTGGCGCAGCGACTCCGGCTGGGGCAGCCGCAGGCTTTTGCCCATGCCATCGAGCAGCCCCTGGTCACGCAGCTGCCGCAGCACGCGCGACAGGGTTTCTGGCGCGATACCGAGGTGGGCGGCAATCTGGCGCTTGGACTGGGCCAGATGTACGGCCAATCCGCCAATAGCTTCGCTGGCCTGCACGGGCTCGGCATGCTGCAGCAGCCATTGGGCACAGCGCGCCACTGCATCCTGCGCCACCCGGCTCACTGCCAGCGCAGCCTGCTGGCAGTAGCCCTGGGCCATGCTGGTCACCAGGCCTTGCGCATCGGCAGGCCATTGCTGCAGGCTGCTGCGCAATTGCTCGACCGGTACCGAGCGCCACTGCACGGGCGTCTGCGCAACCATGTCCACCGCACACGGCTGGCCCGCCAGTGCCGGGGCCGCATCCAGCCAGCAAGGCGCATGCATTACCCCCAGCAGATGGCGCATGCGCCCCTCTTCATGAACGCCAAAGACCACGGTGCCGCTTTCAAGGTACAGCACATCCGCCAACGGCTGATGCCGTCGACGCACCGTCGCGCCAGCAGGCGCGCTGTGGGTCACAAAGTCATCCAAAGAAAGCAGATCGAGCATGACCCGCACTTTGCATGCCGCTGCCCTCGCGCGTATTGAGCTACATCAATCCACTTGCGTGCTGCTTCTACACCACACCTCGTGTAAGTTCTGACTGACACAGCGCAGGTTGAAACGCATATTTCACTGTGGGGCTACCCACTTTTGAAAACTTCCTCAATTCCCTGTCAAAAAACTGAAACAAAGGACTGCTATGCATAACAAAAAACTGCTCGCGATGGCTGCCATGCTGGCTTGCGCTGCAGCAGCACAAGCCCAGTCGTCGGTCACGGTGACCGGTCTGACCGACATTTATGTGGGCTCGATGAAGGCCCCTGGCGATGCCGGTCGCAGCAACGTCGTCAACAGCGGCGGCATGACCACCTCTTGGATCGGCTTCCAGGGCACAGAAGATCTGGGCGGAGGCCTCAAGCTCAATTTCATGCTGAACAGCTTCTTCCGCGGCGACACGGGCTCTCCTGGCCGCTTCAATGGCGACCCATTCTTCTCGCGCGATGCCTTTGTGGCCCTGGATGGCGGCTTTGGCCGCGTATTGCTCGGCCGCACGGTGGCACCCAACTTCGTGCCCACCATCTCCTTCAATCCCTATGGCGACTCGTTCACTTTTTCGCCACTGGTACTGCACCAGAACATCAGCGGTCCGGCTTGGCAGAGAACCAACCCCACCGATACCGGTTGGAGCAACCAGATCGTCTATTCCACCCCTGACTTCAGCGGTCTCAGGGCGAATGTGCACTACCAGTTTGGCGAGCAACCCGGCGATAACGGCAAGAAGAATGTCGGCGTCAACGCTACCTACAGCCAGGGCCCGCTGGGCCTGACGGCGTTTTACGAAGACGTCAGCATCACCAGCCCCATTGCCACCGTGCTACCTGATGGCCGCAAGAACTGGATGCTGGGCGCACGCTATGACTTTGGCGTGGTCAAGACCTTTGCCACCTATGGCCAGACCAAGGGCAAGAATGACGACTACAAGGCCAAGACCGGCTCGCTGGGCGCCACCATTCCACTGGCTGCCAACAGCCGCATCCTGGCCGCCTGGGCTCAGTCCAAGCTGGACCAGTCCAGCACCAAGCGCAACACGGTCTCGATTGGCTACAACTACGACTTTTCCAAACGCACCGATGGCTACGCCATCGTGATGTATGACAAGGTCAAGGACGTTGGCAGCAGCACCAGCGTGGGCGTGGGCATTCGCCACCGCTTCTGACCCTAGCCCATTGCGCGTCAGCCGATGCTCTCCATACCGCCACTTGAATGCACCTGCGACCTTGCACTCTGATGGATAGCCTCTGACGCGCATTACCTATGCGCAAACAAGCAAAAACCTCCAAGCAAAGTTTGGAGGTTTTCTTGTTCCTGGATCAAACCAGAGGTGAAGAGCTACCGAGCGGCAGAACCAACGCCATGAAAAACGCCCTCAGCAGAGGGCGTTTCGTCGGCAATTCATCGGCCAGCCATCAAGGTGCCGTCGACGCACCGCTTTCATACCAGCGCTTGACCAGATCGCGCTCGTCGGCAGACAGGCCATCGGGGTTGCCGAATGGCATCTTCTTGAGCACCACCACCTGTTGGTAAATCTGCTGAGTATGCTGCGCCACTTCGCCCGGCGAATCCAGCTTCACGTTCTTCTGCGCGAGGCCAGCCGCGCTGTGGCAGGCCACGCAATGCTGGGCAAACACCTTGGACACCTCGCTGTACGCCACAGCTCCTTCTGCTGCAGGCTTTGCAGCCGCTGCGGGTGCTGCCGGCGCGGCAACCTGGGGAACAGGCTTGAGCCAGACCATCACGCCCAGGATGGCGGCCACGCCGATCACCGCATACGGCCATGGATGCTTGTTGCGGCCAAGCTTGAAGCCATGGCGCAGTACAAAGAACTGGCGAATGGCAGCCCCCGCGAACATCATGAAAATCAGCACCAGCCAGTTGTACTTCTGGTTGTACAGCCAGCCGTAGTGGTTGGAGAGCATGGCAAACAGCACTGGCAGCGTGAAATAGGTGTTATGCACGCTGCGCTGCTTGCCGCGCTTGCCGTGGATGGGGTCGACCGGTTCACCGTTCTTGAGCGCGCGCACCACCGTGCGCTGGCCGGGGATGATCCAGAAGAACACATTGGCGCTCATTGATGTCGCCAGCATGGCGCCCATCAGAAGGAAAGCCGCCTGGCCGGGGAAGATGTGGCAGGCCAGGAAGGCTGCGATGCAGACCAGCACCAGCACCAGGGCGCCCACAATGCCATCGCCATTCTTCTTCTGGCCGAAGGTGCGGCAGATGCCGTCATACAACAGCCAGAACACCACCAGAAAACTCAGCGCCGCAAACACCGCCATCGGCGTGCTCATGGCATTGGGGTTGGCGGGGTTGACCAGATAGATATTCGCATTCCACAGGTAGGACACCGTCAGCAGCGCAAAGCCGGACAACCAGGTGGTATAGCTTTCCCAGTAGAACCAATGCAGGTGATCGGGCAGCTTGGGGGGTGAGACATTGAACTTGACCGGGTGGTAGAAGCCGCCGCCGTGCACGGCCCATAACTCGCCACTGACGCCCTGCTTCTTCAGGTCTTCGTCTTCGGGCGGCGTCAGGCTGCTGTCCAGAAACACAAAGTAGAACGACGAGCCCACCCATGCAATTGCCGTGATGACATGCAGCCAGCGCAGCAAGAGATTCGCCCAGTCGAGGATATAGCCTTCCATCGCTTTCATCCTTGGCAGCGTGGAGCTGCCCTAGCGGGCGGCGCTGTTGCGTGGGGCAACCGGCACCGTCCGGGAAAAGCTGCTCACCACTGCGGGCGCTCTGAGCAGCCAAGTGGCCGCGCTCCACAGCAATCATTGATGCCAGGGCTCCGCTGCGACCATTTTGTAGACGCAAAGTGTATGCAATTTTTGACGACAGCGGGAGCTTATTGCGTCACGCTCGCCCTAGTTAAAACCCTGATGTGAAATACACCATGATTACGCACTGTCTCGAACAGGTGCGTGCAACCAAGGCTAAAAGATGCCTTCCTTCGGCCTCTGGAGTACAGCATGAAAGCGCCGCCAGCTATCAAATTAATAGTTCAATGACTGCAAAAGCTGCGCTGCCACCGCAATGGCAATCACTTCGGGCGCCTTGCCCGTGATGCCCGGCACGCCGATCGGACAGGTGACACGGGCAAATTCAGTGGCAGAAAAACCGCGCTCTTCCAGGCGATGCGCAAAACTCGCACGCTTGGTGGCACTCCCGATCAGGCCGACCATGCCCAAATCGCCCTGCTCGCGCAACCGCGCAAGGCAGGACTGGGTGATGAACAGGTCCTGCTGGTGGTTGTGCGTGAGGATGAAAATACTGCTGCCTGCAGGCAGATCGGCCACCGCAGCCTCGATGGGCTCGGAGTGCTCGGCCACCACATTGGCGGGCAACTCGGTGGGAAAGATCGCGTCCCGGCTGTCCACCCAGGTGATTTGCAGAGGCAATGGCGCCAGCACCTGCACGAGAGCCGCACCTACGTGACCAGCGCCGAAAATGGCGACCGGCGCGAACTTCTCCGCCAGCCGAGCCTGCAAGGCAGCACGGTCTGCGAGCCCCACCTTCAAAAAACGCAGATGCACCACGCCGCCGCAACATTGGCCAAGTTTGGGGCCCAATGGGTAGCGCTCGTGTGCCTCCGTCTCGCAGCCAGCCAGCATGGTGCGGGCTTTTTCGGCGGCCAGCCATTCCAGGTGGCCGCCCCCGATGGTTCCGATCTGGCCCATGGCGGTTGGTGCAACACCTGTACCAAACACCGCCATCCATGCGCCCTGCTCACGTGGCGCCGACCCCTGGGTCGCCTCGACTTCGACCAGGCACGCCGGCTCCGTTGACAGGCGGGCCAATAGTTGCTGCAACGCACGCATTCCTAGTTCTCCATCCCGAAAGGCGGCAACGCCCATTGGCGCTGCACGCTATCATTTCTACCATGACCGAACCCAACCCCAGCGCCTGGCAGCGCTTCTGGAAGAGAATCACCGGCCACGCAGATTCCAAATCCAGCCTGGCTGCCACGGAAGGTACAGCGGCACAGCCCGCGCCACCTGCGCCTTCTGCACCATCTGCCGACAAGCCCGTCACACTGTCTGCCGCCCGTAACGAAGATGAGTACCGCCGCGAGTGCGCGCGCCACCTGTACGATCGTTATGCGGACCGCATCTTCCAGGGCATGATGCCGCCCATGCTATACGCCATCGGCAGCCTGGAGCTCTATCTGGACGCCCAAGGCCGTATCGAAGGCCTGAACTGGCTGCGCGAACCAAGCCACGCACCAGAAGTAGTGCAGCAGATCGAAGACATGGTCTACGACGCCGCCCCTTTTCCGGCTGCACCCCGGCTGGCACAAACCATTTACACCGATACCTGGCTGTGGGATGAAAGTGGCCGCTTCCAGCTGCACACCCTCACCGAAGGCCAGCGCTGATTGCTATCCAAACAGTAGCCTGTCGCACGCATCAACAGCGCGCTACAGAAGCTATTCTCAGAAGCCTTGGCCGCGAGTGCCTGCCAACATGTCGGGCATAACCTGCATCACGAGCCTCGGTACGTGGAATAGCTCCAGGGGCTGACCAGAAGCGGCACGTGGTAGTGCTGGTCCACATTGGCCACGCCAAAATCCAGGCTCACCTTGTTCAGAAAGCTGGGCTCGGGCAGTTGCACGCCCCGTGCCTTGAAATAAGCCGCCACGTCAAAAGTCAAACGGTACGTACCCACTTGGAGGGTGTTGTTGTCAAACAGCGGCGCGTCGGTACGTCCGTCGAGGTTCAAAACCAGGCTTTTGACCAAAGTGGCCTTGTCGCCTTCGGTGGCGAACAATTCCACCGCCATGCCCGCAGCGGGGCAGCCATTCATGGTATCGAGAACGTGGGTGCTGAGGCCCATAGGGAAATCTCCTGATGATTATGGTTAAGATGACACTGGTGATGTGCACTGAAAGTGTATACACTTTTTGTCAATCGATCTATCATCCTGGTATGGAATCCACCTCCACTTCCACCATCGCTCAGGCGCTGACCCGCGCCATCGTCGAGCACAAGCTGTTGCCAGGCACCAAACTGGCAGAGCAAAAGCTTGCCGATCACTTCGGGGTCTCTCGCACTCTGGTGCGCCAGGCGCTCTTCCAACTGTCGCAGAACCATCTGGTCACGCTCGAACCGGCCCGTGGCGCGTTCGTGTCTACGCCTTCGGTCGAAGAGGCCCGCCAGGTGTTTGCCGTGCGCAAGATGCTCGAGATAGAGATGACGCGCAACTTTGCGCAGAACGTGACGCCCAAACAGCTCAAGGCCCTGCGCGACCATGTCAAGCAGGAAGCCGCCGCGATGGGAGGCACCGATGTCAGCAGCCGTACCGAACTGCTGGGCGACTTCCATGTCCGCATTGCCGAACTGATGGGCAATGAAGTGCTTGCCCAGATGCTGAGCGATCTGATCTCCCGCTGCGCGCTGATCACATTGATGTACCAATCGGCCAGCGCCGCCGCGCATTCGCACGAAGAGCACGAGGCCATCGTGCAGGCGATTGCTGCACGAGATGTTGAAGGCGCCGTGCAGCTGCTGCAGGAGCACCTGGAGCACGTCGAGCAAGGCTTGCAGTTTGAGCGCGATATTCCCAGCAACGATTTGTCCATGGCTTTGTCCACGATCACGGTATGACTTACGACGCCACCGCCTCCTACCCCCGCGACCTCATCGGCTACGGCCGCGACGTGCCCCATGCGCAATGGCCGCAGGGCGCGCGCATTGCCGTGCAGTTTGTGCTGAACTACGAAGAAGGCGGTGAAAACAACGTGTTGCATGGCGATCCCGCCAGCGAGCAGTTCCTGTCCGAAATGTTCAACCCGGCGGCCTACCCTGAGCGCCACATGAGCATGGACGGCATCTACGAATACGGCTCGCGCGCAGGCGTGTGGCGCCTGCTGCGCGAATTTGAAAAACGCGGCCTGCCACTGACCGTGTTTGGCGTGGCCACGGCGTTGCAGCGCCACCGAGAACTGGCGCAGGCCTTTGCCGACCTGGGCCATGAAGTGGCCTGCCACGGCCTCAAGTGGATCCACTACCAGAACGTGCCCGAAGAGATCGAGCGCGCGCACATGCAGCAGGCCATGGATATCTTCAAGAATATCTATGGCAGCCGCGTCGAACACGGCCTGGGCTGGTACACCGGCCGCGACAGCCCCAACACCCACCGCCTGGTGGCCGATTTCGGCGGCTTTGCCTATGACAGCGATTACTACGGTGACGACCTGCCGTTCTGGATGAAGCTGCAAAAATCCGATGGCGCAGCCGCCCACCAGCTGATCGTGCCCTACACGCTCGACTGCAACGACATGCGCTTTGCGCTGCCCCAGGGCTACTCGCATGCCGATCCGTTCTTCCAGTACCTGAAGGACAGCTTTGACGTGCTGTATGCCGAAGGCGACCCGCATGGCGAGAACCGCCCCAAGATGATGAGCGTCGGCATGCACTGCCGCCTGCTTGGCCGCCCTGGCCGCATCACGGCGCTGCAGCGCTTTCTGGATCACATCCAGCAGCATGACAAGGTCTGGGTCTGCAAGCGCATCGACATTGCCCGCCACTGGGCCCAGCACTTTCCAGCCCCTGCACTTTGAATGAAAACGGCACCAAGTCCAAGTGCTTGATTGGCAAGCGCTGGATGCTCATATTTTGATAGGAGACAACCATGGCATTGACCTTGGAACAACTCAATAGCGCAACATCTGAAGAAGCGCTTGTCATGCTCGATGGCCTTTACGAGCATTCACCGTGGATCGCAGAGGCCGCGCTGGCACAGCGCCCTTTTCGGTCGCTCGCGCAGCTCAAGTACGCCATGGTGCAGGCGCTGGCTGCCAGCAGCGATCAAAAGAAGCTCGACCTGATCCGCGCTCACCCTGAGCTGGCTGGCAAGGCCATGGAAACCAACGCGCTCACGGCCGAATCGACCAATGAGCAGAGCAAGGCGGGCCTGACCAATTGCACTCCGGATGAACTGGCCCATATCCGCCAGCTCAATGCCGACTACCAGGCGCGCTTTGGCTTCCCACCCGTGCTTGCCGTGCGCGGCCCGCGTGGCCTGGGCCTGCCCAAGGCCGAGATCATTGCCACCTTCGAGCGCCGCCTGCACAACCACCCGGCCTTTGAACGTGACGAAGCACTGCGCAATATCCACCGCATTGCAGAAATCCGCCTGAACGACAAGTTCGGCTACGAGCCCGCGCTGGGCAACGACGTGTGGGACTGGCAGGAAAAACTGGCTCAGCACAGCGACGAGGGCTACGCCGAAAAGGGCCAGCTCACCGTCACCTATCTCACGGACGCGCACCGCGCCTGCGCCCAGCGCATCAGCCACTGGATGCGCGAGAGCGGTTTTGACGAAGTCGAGATCGACGCCGTAGGCAACGTAGTGGGCCGCTACCACGGCGCCACGCCCGATTCCCAATACCTGTTGACCGGCAGCCACTACGACACCGTGCGCAACGGCGGCAAGTACGATGGCCGCCTGGGCATCTTCGTGCCCATGGCCTGTGTGCGCGAACTGCACCGCGCAGGCAAGCGTCTGCCCTTCGGTATCGAAGTCGTCGGCTTTGCCGAAGAGGAAGGCCAGCGCTACAAGGCAACCTTCCTGGGCTCAGGCGCGCTGATCGGCCACTTTGACCAAAACTGGCTGAGCCAGAAGGACGCGGACGGCATCACCATGCGCGAAGCCATGCAGCACGCCGGCCTGTGCATCGACGACATCCCCAAGATCCAGCGTGATGCCGCCAGGTACCTGGGCTTCATTGAAGTGCATATCGAGCAGGGCCCGGTGCTCAACGAACTCGATATTCCGCTGGGTATCGTCACCTCGATCAACGGCAGCTCCCGCTATGTGTGCGAGATGATCGGCATGGCCAGCCATGCAGGCACCACCCCCATGGATCGCCGCCGCGATGCCGCCTGTGGCGTGGCCGAGCTGATGCTGTACGCCGAAAAGCGTGCCGCACAGGATGGCGATTCGGTCGCCACCGTCGGCATGCTGGAGGTGCCCAGCGGCTCCATCAACGTGGTGCCCGGCCGCTGCAAGTTCAGCCTCGATATGCGCGCCCCCACCAATGCACAGCGCGATGCCATGGTGAACGACATCCTCGCCGAGCTGGCAGCCATTGCCGAGCGCCGCGGCCTGCGCGTGACCAGCGAGCTGACCATGCAGGCTGCCGCTGCCCCCAGCGCGCCGCAGTGGCAACAACGCTGGGAAAAAGCCGTAGAGGCCCAGGGAGTGTCTCTGTTCCGCATGCCCAGCGGCGCAGGACACGATGCCATGAAGCTGCACGAAGTCATGCCGCAGGCCATGTTGTTCGTGCGCGGCATCAACAGCGGCATCAGCCACAACCCGCTGGAATCGAGCACGTCGGACGACATGCAGCTGTCCATCGACGCTTTCACCCACATCCTTCAACAACTCGAAAAAGAGGCAGCATGACCAACGCAACCACCTACGCAGCCCTGGACCAGTGGATCGACCAGCACTTTGACGAAGAAGTGCAGTTCTTCCAGAAGCTGGTGCAGGTTCCCACCGATACGCCGCCCGGTAACAACGCGCCTCACGCTGAGCGCACGGCCGAGCTGCTCAAGGACTTTGGCTACGAAGCCGAGAAGCACGTCGTGCCGGAAGCCGAGGTCAAGGCCTATGGCATGGAATCGATCACCAACCTGATCGTGCGCCGCCAGTACGGCAGCGCAGGCACGGGCCGCACCATCGCCCTGAACGCCCACGGCGACGTGGTGCCTCCGGGCGAAGGCTGGACCAAGGACCCCTACGGCGCCGAAATCGTGGATGGCAAGCTCTATGGCCGCGCAGCCGCTGTAAGCAAGAGCGATTTCGCCAGCTTCACCTACGCCGTGCGTGCCCTCGAAGCCGTGGCCAAGCCCGTCAAGGGTGCGGTCGAACTGCACTACACCTACGACGAAGAGTTCGGCGGCATCATGGGCCCGGGCTGGCTGCTGGAGAAGGGACTGACCAAGCCCGATCTGATGATCGCTGCCGGCTTCAGCTACGAAGTGGTGACGGCCCACAACGGCTGCCTGCAGATGGAAATCACCGTGCAGGGCAAGATGGCCCACGCTGCCGTGCCGCACACCGGTGTGGACGCGCTGCAGGCCGCCGTGGTGCTGATGAATGCACTGTATGCCGAAAATGCCAAGTACCAGCAGATCACCTCCAAGGTGCCCGGCATCAAGCACCCATATCTCAACATCGGCCGCATCGACGGTGGCACCAACACCAACGTGGTGCCGGGCAAGGTGATGCTCAAGATCGACCGCCGCATGATTCCGGAAGAGAATCCCGCAGAAGTCGAGGCCCACATCCGTGCGGTCATCGCCAAGGCCATCGAAGATTTCAACACCCGAGGCGGCTACACCGGCGAAGATGCCGTGCGCGTGGATATCAAGCGTCTGCTGCTGGCCAATGCCATGACTCCGCTACCCGGCAACAAGCCCCTGGTGGATGCCATCCAGCAGCATGGCGAAGCCGTTTTCGGCGAAAAGCCGCCCGCAGTCGGCACACCGCTGTACACCGATGTGCGCCTGTATGTGGAGCGTGGCATTCCCGGTGTGATCTATGGAGCAGGCCCCCGTACCGTGCTGGAATCGCATGCCAAGCGCGCCGACGAACGCCTTGATCTGCAAGACCTGCGCCGCGCTACCAAGGTGGTGGCACGCGCGCTGTACGACCTGCTGGCCTGACGATGGCTGCGAAAGTAGCCGCGAACGCTGCCTGAGCGCAGCTATCCCCCGCGCATCGCCTTCTCGCAATGCCTCCTTCGGGAGGCTTTTTGCATTCTTTCGTCTTCCAGCGCATGCACTGTCCGCATGCAAGCTCCTGATTCAATAGCAAGAAAATTGTCACCGACTGAACAGGTTCCGGGCAGTTTCAGGGTAATCAGCAAGTCGCTTGCACGCCGAATGTGTATACACTTTTTGTATGGATTCGCCGTACCGCAATCCAGCTGTACAAGATTTTTCGTGATAGGAGCGAAAGAATGCAATCTAACAAACACCCTGTGGACGAAGTACTGCCGTTGGGGCGGTTGACGGCACTTGGTTTGCAGCATGTATTGGTCATGTATGCGGGTGCGGTCGCGGTGCCGCTGATCGTGGGCCGGGCATTGAACCTGGACCACCACCAGATCGCCAAGCTCATCTCCGCCGATCTGTTTGTCTGCGGCCTGGTCACCCTGATCCAGGCCTGGGGCGCGACGCGCTGGTTCGGCATCAAGCTGCCGGTGATGATGGGCGTGACCTTTGCCAGCGTAGCGCCGATGATTTCCATGGCGCAGACCACGGGCGGCACCTATGGGGCGGGGTTGATTTTTGGCTCGGTCATTGGGGCCGGGGTGATATCGATTGCCATAGCCCCGTTTGTCAGCCGCATGCTGCGGTTCTTTCCACCTGTCGTCACCGGCACCATCATCACGGTCATCGGTATCAGCTTGATGCGCGTGGGCATCAACTGGATCTTCGGCAACCCAGTAGGGCCGACCGCGCCCAATGTCGTCAACCCCGAATACGCCAAGTGGTTGCAAGAGGCCCAGGCCATGGCCGGCGCACCAGGCTCTTCGCTGCCACCCATTCCAAAGGGCATGAGCATCCTGCCGTCCATTCCCAACCCCAAGTACGCAGACCTCAGCGGCGTGGCCATTTCGGGCATCGTGCTGGCATCCATCCTGTTGATCACCAAGTTCGCCAAAGGCTTTCTGGCCAATGTGGCCGTGCTGGCTGGCATCGTGATCGGCGCCATCATCGCCACGGCGATGGGTTTCATGACCTATGAAAAGGTGGCACAGGCCGAATGGTTCGATTTCGTGATGCCGTTCGAGATTGCAGCACCCGTGTTCGATCCGATCCTGATCCTGACCATGACCTTGGTGATGATCGTCGTGATGATCGAATCGGTTGGCATGTTCCTCGCGCTGGGAGACATGACGAGCAAGGAAGTGACGCCGGATGACCTGACGCGCGGCCTGCGCACCGATGGCCTGGGCACCCTGCTGGGCGGCATCTTCAACACCTTTCCCTATACCAGCTTCTCGCAGAATGTGGGTCTGGTGGCAGTCACCGGCATCCAGAGCCGCTTCGTCTGCGTGGCTGGCGGCTTCATCCTGATCATTCTGGGCGTGCTGCCCAAACTGGGGGCCCTGGTGGAATCGCTGCCCACCATGGTGCTGGGCGGCGCGGGCCTGGTGATGTTTGGCATGGTGGCCGCCACGGGCATCCGCATTCTGGGCAATGTGGATTTCCGCAACAACCGCTACAACGGCATGATTGTCGCCGTGTCCATTGGCGTGGGCATGATCCCGCTGATTGCACCGAGCTTTCGCCAATGGATGCCGCACGCCATTCACCCGCTGATCGAATCGGGCATTCTGCTGGCATCCATCTGCGCCGTGGCACTGAACGTGTTCTTCAACGGTGCCAAACACGACGAGGCCGCCATTGTGCAGGCCGCTCGGCAGGCGGACGCTCACTAACAACACTTGCTGCGCTGCAGCATTGAAATTGAGACCCACTACCAAAATGGAGTGGGTCGACGCATTTATGATGCAGTTGACATTTACAGGATTGATCTATGGCACAGCAACCACTTTCCGCCGCCGAACAGGCTCTCCGCGATGCGGCTCGCGAATACCACCGCAGCCCCAGCAGAGGCAAGATTTCGGTCACCCCCACCAAGCCATTGTCCAACCAGCGTGATCTGTCGCTGGCCTATTCGCCAGGCGTGGCCTACCCCTGCCTCGACATCCAGGCCGACCCCAGCAAGGCGTTCGATTACACCTCGCGCGGCAACCTGGTGGGCGTGATCACCAACGGCACCGCCGTGCTGGGCCTGGGCGACATCGGCCCGCTGGCCGGCAAGCCGGTGATGGAGGGCAAGGGCTGCCTGTTCAAGAAGTTCGCCGGCGTCGATGTGTTCGACATCGAACTGGACGCACGCGACCCTGACAAGATCATCGAAATCGTTGCAGCACTGGAGCCCACGCTGGGCGGCATCAACCTGGAAGACATCAAGGCGCCCGAGTGCTTCTACATCGAGCAGGAGCTGTCCAAGCGCATGAACATTCCGGTGTTCCATGACGACCAGCACGGCACCGCCATCATCTCCAGCGCGGCATTGCTCAATGGCCTGGAGCTGGTGGGCAAGGCCATTGGCGCCGTCAAGATTGCCGTATCGGGCGCGGGCGCTGCAGCCATTGCCTGCGTGGACGTGATGGTGGGCCTGGGCGTCAAGCGCGAGAACATCTACATGGTGGACTCCAAGGGCGTGATCTACGAAGGCCGCCCTGGTGGCCTCGATGCGTCCAAGGCCCGCTACGCGCAAAACACCGAAGCACGCACGCTGGCCGACGTGGTCGATGGCGCCGACGTGTTCCTCGGTTGCTCGGCTCCCGGCGTGCTGACGGCCGACATGGTCAAGACCATGGCCGACAAGCCCATCATCCTGGCGCTGGCCAATCCCGAGCCGGAAATCCGTCCAGAGCTGGCCAAGGCCATCCGCCCCGACTGCATCATCGCCACGGGCCGTTCGGACTATCCGAACCAGGTCAACAACGTGCTGTGCTTCCCTTACATCTTCCGTGGCGCGCTCGACTGCGGCGCCACCAAGATCACCGAAGCCATGAAGCTCGCCTGCGTGCGCCAGATTGCCGAGCTGGCCAAGGCCGACATCAGCGAAGAAGTGGCCGCCGCCTACTCCGGCAAGGAACTGACCTTTGGCCCGGACTACCTCATTCCTACGCCATTCGATTCGCGCCTGATCCTGAAGATCGCGCCCGCCGTAGCCCAGGCTGCAGTGGAATCCGGTGTTGCCACGCGCCCCATCACCGACATGGAAGCGTACAAGGAACACCTGACCCGCTTCGTCTACCAGACCGGCATGCTGATGCGCCCTGTCATCACAGCCGCCAAGGCCCTGCCGGACGCCCAGAAGCGAGTGGCCTACGCCGACGGTGAAGATGAGCGCGCGCTGCGTGCCGCTCAGATCGTCATCGACGACGGCATTGCCCGCCCCATTCTGGTGGGCCGCCCCGCCGTGATTGCAGCACGCATCGCCAAGGCTGGCCTGCGCATGCAGCCCGGCAAGGACGTGGAAATCGTCAACCCAGAAGATGATCCACGCTTCCGCCAGTACTGGGAGGCTTACCACCAGCTGATGAAGCGCAACGGCGTGACTGCCGAAGTGGCCAAGGCGGTGGTGCGCCGCTCCAACACCATCATTGCAGCGCTGATGGTCAAGCTGGGCGACGCCGACGCCATGATCTGCGGCCTGGTGGGTACCTACGAAACCCATCTGGAGCGTATCCACAACATCATCGGCCGCGCAGAAGGCGAAAAGCAGTACGCAGCCCTGAACGCGCTGATGACCGAGCAGAACGGTTCGCTGTTCATCGCCGACACCTACGTGAACGAAAACCCGACCGCTGAAGAGTTGGCCGACATCGCCTGGGCTTCGGTGCAGGAAGTGCAACGCTTTGGCATTCCGCCCAAGGTGGCCTTCCTCTCGCACTCCACCTACGGTTCGTCCAAGCGTGCCTCGGCCCGCAAGATGCGCGAAGCGCGCGACATCTTCGTCGCCCGCCACCCCGGCATCGAGTGTGATGGTGAACTGCACGGCGACGCTGCGCTGGAGCCCGCCATCCGCGACCGCTACATGGAATCGGCAGACTCCACGCTCAAGGGTGAAGCCAATGTGCTGGTCTGCCCCAACCTGGATGCGGCCAACATTCTGTACAACGTACTCAAGACCACGACCAGCGGTGGCGTTACCGTCGGCCCGATCCTGATGGGCACGGCTGCTACGGCCTACATCCTGACACCGGCCTCCACCGTGCGCCGCGTGATCAACATGACAGCCCTGGCCGTTGCCAGCGCCGCTGCGCGCCGCGCGAACGCCTGATGCCATAACCCGGGCACCCGCCCTGCGCAAAACCCCCTGCAGCCGAATCGGTGGCAGGGGGTTTTTATTTTGCTATTGAAAATATAGTTAAAAGCGCCAAACCTCGAAGCGCCACCGGCCAAAAGCACTGCGCGGGCATGCAGGTCTTCGGTGGCGCAGCAACCGCTAGCCTGCCGTGCGCAGTTGCCAGAACGGCAGCGCCTGCGGACCGCACATGCCAGTGGCAATGCGCTGTGCCGTGGGCAGCGATCCGGTCAGCCCCAGATGGCCGTGACCCACGGCAAGCCACAGACCGGGGATGGTGTCGATGTGGCCCACCACCGGCACTGAGCCCGGCAGGCAAGGCCGGTGCCCCATCCAGTGCTGGGCCTGGTGTTGCGCCAGGGCCGGGAATGCCTCGCGCGCGATACGTTCGATACCCGCTGCGCGGCGCGGATTGGGCGGCGCCTTCAGGCCTGCAATCTCGACCGTGCCCCCGACACGCAGGCCGCCCTCCATGGGTGCAATGAACACCTTCTTATCGGCCAGCACCACGGTACGGCCCACCAGATGCTGGGCACCCGCAAACTGCGCGTGGTAGCCACGCTGCGATTCCACCGGCAGCAACATGCCCAGCGGCCGCAGCAATTGCGGAGCCCAGACGCCCGCCGCCACAACCACCTGCGTCCAGCGTTGCTTGTCCAGTGCCGCCTCTCCGGTTTTCACCGACCAGCCATCGGGGGTAATGTGGAGCGCGCGCACTTCGGCACGCACCAAGGTGCCGCCACGCCGGACAAAGGCATCCGCCATGGCCTGTACATAGCGCAAGGGGTTCAGGATGGTGCCGTGGTCAGCCAGAAAACGGCCATGGCCATAGCCAGGGGGAGCATGGGGCTCCAGCGCTTCAATTCCGGCGCGGTCCAGCTGTTCGACCTGGTAGCCGTATTGCTCGCGCAGCTTCCAGCCCATGGCGTCCTTCTCTGCAGCCACTGCATCGCGGTAGAGGTGCAGATGGCCATGGCGAATGAACAGCTCCGGCACGCCCAAGCGCTGCGCCAAGGTTTCGTGGGCATCAACCGCGCCGTGGTACAGGTCGTTGAGCCGCGCTGCAGCCGCCGCCACACGCTTGGGCTCGGCCGATTGCGCAAAGGCCACCAGCCACGACGCCGCCTTGGGGAAATGCTTCCATGCAATGGATAAAGGGCCATCCTGGTCCAGCAGCATGCCGGGCACGGTCTTCAAGATGCCGGGCAAGGCGAGCGGCGCCACCGAGCCCGGGCTGATCGCGCCCGAGTTGCCGTAGCTGCACTCCATGCCGGGCTCTCCACGGTCGACCAGGGTGACGGCCACGCCATAGCTTTGCAGCGCCAGCGCAGTTGCCACACCCACCACGCCCGCGCCCACTACTACCGCTTCCTTGGGGCGCACCACGTTTGCGCCTCCCGCACCTGCCTGCTCTGCCATGACCATCCTCTGTTGCTACTTCATCCATCCCGCATAGCCTGCCCATACCAGGCTGGCCTCGGGGGTAAATTGGCCTTGCGCCAAGTGCTGCTGCACCTCGTCTGCCGACCAGGGGGCAAACTGCGCAACCTCTCCATCCTGGTTCTGCGGCGCCATGCCCTGGGGCACGGTAGCCGCATACCAGTGAATGTCTTCGTGCATGTAGCTGATGTCGTCACCGCCATCCATGCCCGGCTGGCGAAAATGCAGAACACCGCCCCAGCGCATATCGGCCAGCTCCGCGGTGCGCAACCCTGCTTCTTCCCAGGTTTCGCGCTCCAGCGCCTGCTCCAGCGTATCCTGTGCGGACACCATACCGCCCATCAGGGTATCCCAGTGCAGCGGATAGCTGGCCTTGTCTGCCGCCCGCTGCTGCACCCACAATCGGCCATCGGGGCTGACGCCCACCAGATGCACGGCCTGCGTCGCGATACCCAGCACGCGCACTGCACCGCGCTCCACCGTTCCAATGCGGCGGCCATCAACGGCCTGCACGGCCAGTTGTTCATTGCGCCATGGGCCATTGCGGCCCACATCGCGCAGCGCATCGGCCAACCGGTTCATCAACCGGGTGGCGTCCTGGGTGGGAGACTCCAGCAGCCACACCGCCACGCCTGCGCGCTCCTCCTTGGACAACAGACTGTCGCCTCCCAGTCTGCCTGCAATACCGGTCTCCAGCAGAAAGTGCTCCACCAGCGAACCCACTGCCTGGCCATTGACCCACAGCGGAATGCGCGGCTTGCGCGCTGGCTGCTGCATGGCAGCTTGTGCTGTAGCAAGCCACGCTGGCGGCTCTGAAGCAAAGAGGGCGGAGAGAATGGCTGGCATGAAAACTATCAAAAAAGAGAGCTGGTAGCGCTTTACCTTATTGGCTTTACATGGATTTTATCCATCAACCCCAATATCAGACAGCGCTGCCAGCTATGGTTCTTATAACGCCTAGGGTGTTTACGGCAGCAGTATGCTGGAGCCGGTCGTCTTGCGCGCTTCCAGCGCGCGGTGGGCCTCCTGCACATCAGCCAGCGCAAAGCGCTGTTCGATGTGAATCTTGACCTCGCCGGAAGCCACCACGCCGAACAGATCATCGGCCATGGCCTGACAGGCCTGGCGCGAGCTGAGGTGTGCAAACAGCGTCTGGCGCGTCACATACAGGCTCTTGGGTGCCAGTGCCGCCGGTGCAAACGGCGGCACGGGTCCGGATGCATTGCCGAACGACACCATCAGCCCGAAACGGCGCAGGCACTGCAGCGAGCCTTCCCATGTATCCTTGCCGACCGAGTCGTAGACCACCTTCACGCCTTCACCGCCGGTGATCTCGTGCACGCGCTTGGAAAAATCCTCCGTGCGGTAATTGATAGCAACATCCGCACCATTGGCGAGCGCCAGCTGGCATTTTTCTTCCGAGCCCGCGGTGGCAATCAGGCGCAGGCCCAGCGCTCTCGCCCATTGGCAGGCAATCAGGCCGACACCGCCTGCAGCCGCATGGAACAGCACATGATCGCCAGGGTTCAGCCCCTCCACGGGCTTGGCCTTTTTCAGCAGATACTGCGCCGTCATGCCCTTGAGCATCATGGCAGCGCCGGTCTCGAAGCTGATCGCGTCGGGCAGCTTGCAGACAAAGGTGGCGGGCATGACTCGCACTTCGCTGTAGCTGCCCGGCGGATTGGTGGCATAGGCGACGCGGTCGCCTTCCTTCAAATGGTCCACGCCTTCTCCTACGGCCTCCACAACGCCCGCACCCTCCATGCCCAATTGCAAAGGCAGGGGCAGCTGGTACAGGCCGCTGCGCTGGTACACATCGATGAAGTTCAGGCCGATGGCATGGTGGCGCACCCGCACCTCGCCCTTGCCCGGTGCGCCTACCTGCACCTGAACGAGCTTCATCTCCTCAGGGCCACCATTGCGTTCAATCTGTACTGCCAAAACCATGGGATCTCCTTTGCGCCTGTCTGTCGCCAAATGAACGGTCATGCTGCCATGGTTTCGCCAAATCTGCAGCCCAGGTTTCTCAAAGCCTCAGCGCACCAGGCAACTGCCCGAGGAGACTTCGAACGCGGTCTGCAGCAGTTACAGTCACGCGATGCAACAAAAACTGACGCCATCGACCATCTTCTTCCTGACAGCCGCTCCGCTCATGTGGGCAGGCAATGCGGTGGTTGGGCGGGTGGTGCACGATCTGGTGTCACCCATGTTGCTCAACTTCATCCGCTGGCTGGTTGCCTTTGCCGTCATCCTGCCGCTGGCACGCAGCATTCTGACCAGGAACAGCCCGCTGTGGCCGCACTGGAAGCGCTGGTCCGTCATCGGCCTTCTGGGCATCGGCTGCTACAACGCCTTCCAATACCTGGCGCTCAAGACTTCGGGGCCCATCAACGTAACGCTGGTGGCCGCCAGCATGCCACTGTGGATGATGGCCTTTGGCGCCCTGTTCTTCAACAGCCGCATCACGCGCCCACAACTGGCGGGAGCAGTGTTCTCCATCACCGGCGTGCTGATCGTGCTCAGCCATGGCCAGTGGGAGCAGTTGACCCAACTGCGGCTGGTGCCCGGCGATCTGTACATGCTGCTGTCCACGGCCTGCTGGTCTCTCTACAGCTGGCTGTTGGTGCGCACCACGGAGCCGGCAGGCATCAAAAGCCATTGGGCGCAGTTGTTGATGGCGCAACTGGCCTTCGGCCTGGTCTGGTCGGGCCTGTTTGCCGGAGGCGAATGGGCCGTGGGCGCAAGCCACCTGCAACTGAACGGCACCTTGCTGGCCGCCATTGCCTATATCGTGATCGGCCCGGCCATCCTGGCCTACCGCTTCTGGGGCGTGGGTGTGCAGCGCGCGGGCCCTACGGCTGCGGGTTTTTTCACCAATCTGACGCCGCTCTTCGCCGCCGTGCTCTCCGCAGCCTTTCTGGGGGAGCCACCGCGCCTCTACCATGCCATCGCCTTCCTGCTGATTGTGGCGGGCATCGTGATCTCATCGCGCCGCGCCTGAGAACGCATGCACGGCCTCTGGCTGCGACGCAGAGTTACACCCTGCAACGGCTGCCTCTGTAACTTCACATAAGTGCTCTTGTTTCGGCGCACACTGCAACCATCTTCGGTTCATTCCTCGGCAGACTGGAAGGAATTCACCCCATGACCGAACAAGAGCAGCAACTGATCAGCAGTTTGTTTCAACAACTGAGCCAACTGGACGGCCAGCCCAAGGATGCGCAGGCTGAGGCCAGCATTCGCCAGTGGGCCGCGCAAACACCGGATGCCGCTTACTGGCTCACCCAACGCACGCTGCTGCTGCAGCAATCGCTGCAACAGGCCCAGCAGCAGATTGCACAGCTGCAAGGCCAGCTCTCGGCCGCCGCTGGCACTGGCGCCAGCAGCGGATCCGGCAGCTTTCTGTCATCCGCGCCTGGCCTGGACACCCGCTTTGGCCGACGTGCCGATGTGCCAACTGCTGGGCCGGTTGGCGCAGCGCCTTCCGCACTCCCAGGCTGGCGCGACCGCCGGATCGGCGCTCCCCTTGCGCAGGCTCCTGCCACGTCCTCTGGCGCTTACACATCACCCGCGTCAAACCTGGGCAGCAGTTTTCTTGGCAACGCCGCCGCAGCAGCTGCCGGTGTCGCAGGAGGCATGCTGCTGTTCAATGGACTAGGCCACCTGCTGGGCAGCCAACAAACTGCGGGCAATGGCTGGAACAAGGACAGCAACGCCAACACCACGGACCATGGCAGCGCCCTCCCCGGCAACGACAACAGCGGCCTGGACAAGCTGGCCCAGCAAGCCGGGCGTGACCATGTCGGCCAGCCGGATACGTCACCCAACACCTTGCTGGACGACGGCCGCGCCGATGACAGCCGCGATGACGGGTTCGGCAGCAACTTCAGCGACGGCGGCGATAGCTTTGACGACGACAATTTCGCCTGATTGCATGCAACTGCAATGAAAAAGCCACGGCATGCCGTGGCTTTTTTGTTTGATGTGACCCGTCCTGAATTGGGTTGACACCTTTCTGAAGAACAGAAAGGAAAGTCAAATGGAACAGTGGGTTAAGAGAACGCAACGGGACTACACGCTGGCTTTTAAACTCGCAGTAGTCGATCAAGTAGAAAGAGGTGAGCTGACCTACCGGCAGGCCCATGAGCGGTACGGAATCCAGGGCGCCTCAACTGTACTGGTGTGGCTTCGCAAGCACGGACGGCAGGACTGGAAAGCTGCATCATCAAGGGGCAAAGGATTACAGAAGATGCCTGAATCGCCCAAGCTGCTGACTCCAGAGCAGCGCATCAAGGAGCTGGAAGTGCAACTGAAAGAAGCCCGCGAGAAAGCGGCCTTCTTTGAAGCGGTAGTGAACGTGCTCAAGCGCGACTACGGAGTCCAAGTCACAAAAAAGCCTGCGGGCAAGTCCTCACGCAAAAGCTCGTCAAAGGGTTAAGCGTCACGAGGGCTTGCCGCTACATGGGAATCAGCCGCCAAGCGCACTACAAGCGCCTGGTCTGCCAGCGTGCACGCAGCGAGCGGGACAAGGCGGTGGTGGAGTTGGCCAGTGAAGAGAGGCGCCATCAGCCACGCATTGGCACGCGCAAACTGCTGCACTTGCTCAAGCCGCCGCTTGAACAGGCGGGAATCCAGATCGGGCGCGATGCACTGTTCGTTGTCCTGCGCCAAGCACGCATGCTGGTGCTGCCACGGCATGCGTACCACAAGACCACCAATAGCCATCATCACTACCGCAGGCACCCCAATCTACTCAAGGAGGGCCCGACCAAAACAGTGGCAAGTGGTTGTGAGCAGCTATGGGTCGCTGACATCACGTATCTACCCACCAAGGAGAAGACTGCCTATCTGAGCCTGGTGACCGATGCCTACTCGCGCAAGATCGTGGGCTGGCACGTGCACGATAGTCTGGAGACCAAGCAGGTCAGCCAAGCGTTGAAGATGGCACTGCGTCAGCGGCGAACAGATCAGCCGCTCGTACACCACTCTGATAGAGGTGTTCAGTACTGCTCGGCTCAATACCAGCGCATCCATGCACGCCACCGCATCACCTGCTCCATGACCGATGGCTACGATTGCTACCAAAACGCTCTGGCTGAGCGGGTCAATGGAATCCTCAAGATGGAATACTTGTTGCAACGACCTGCCGATCTCTCGCAGGCCCGCACCATGGTGGGCGAATCGGTACGGCTGTACAACGAGCGCCGGCCGCACCTGTCCCTAAAATACAAAACGCCCGATGCAGTACATCGGGCGTCTCTCGCCAACCAGCTTGGGCTGGAGATTAGTCGCGAATAGGTGTCAACCTATGACAGGACGAGTCAATGGCAGCTGGCCCTCAGGGGCAAGCGCCAGCCGACACCCCGTACCTCACCTCAATAGGTACCTGGATAGGCGCCACCGTCAGGCAGGATGTTCTGCCCGGTGATGTAGGCCGCCTGCTGGCTGCACAGAAACGCGCAGATGGCGCCAAACTCCTCAGCGGTGCCATAGCGGCCCGCAGGAATCTGCTTTTGCTGCGCAGCCCGGATGTCCGCTTCGGACTTGCCGGTTTTCTGGGCGGTGGCAGCAATGGTGCCTGCAATGCGGTCGGTATCGAACTTGCCGGGCAGGATGTTGTTGATGGTGACGCCCTGCGCAGCGATGGAACTGCGCGCCACACCCGCCACAAAGCCAGTCAGGCCGCTGCGCGCGCCATTGGACAGGCCAAGGATATCGATGGGTGCCTTGACCGAGCTGGAAGTGATGTTGACAATGCGGCCGAACCCACGCTCGGCCATGCCGTCGATCACGGTCTGGATCAGCGCAATCGGGGTGAGCATGTTGGCATCCAGCGCCTTCACCCACGCCTCGCGGTCCCAGTCGCGAAAATCACCCGGGGGCGGACCGCCTGCGTTGTTCACCAGGATGTCAAAGTTCCTGCCAGGGCCGCCTTCGGCGTTCAGCACCGCAGCGCGGCCTTCCTCGGTGGTGATGTCTGCTGCCACGGCAATCACCTGTGGAGCCACCCGGCCAGGTGCTGCAGCCGCCCACATGGCAGCCATCACCTTGAACTGGCGCGCCGTGTCTTTGAGCGCATCGGCGCCACGGGCGTTGATGACCACATTCACGCCCTCGTTGACCAGGGCCTGCGCACAGCCACGCCCCAACCCCTTGCTGGCCGCACACACCAAGGCCCATTTGCCCGCAATTCCCAAATCCATAATCCGTCTCCTTTCGAGATTGCAATACCAAGATCAAAGAAAATCTGCCACCAGCGCTTACATGTCAAGCGCTTGTAGCTATCTTTTTTATAATTTTCACCTGGTGGGTGAATACATAGATCCCCACCAGCACCAGTGCCGTGCCAGCCACCATCACGGGTGTCAGCGCCTCATCGAGCAGCCAAACGCCCATCAAAATGGTGGACAAGGGGCCAATCATGCCAGTTTGCGCCACCGTGGCGGCGCCCAGGCGTTCGATCGCCAGCATGACCAGCAGCACCGGCAGCGCCGTGCACACCGTTGCATTGAGTACCGACAGCCAGATGACGGGCATCGCCACCTGTGCGGCAGCCAAGGGCCGAACCAGCAGAAACTGCACAATGCAGAACAGGCAGGCAAAGCTGGTGGCCAGCCCCACCAGACGCAACGCGCCCATGCGCTGCACAAACTGCGCGCTGTACACCAGGTAGATGGCATAGCTCACCGCACTGGCAAACACCAGCGTGGCACCCCACCACACCTTGCCACCACCAGGGCCCGCAGCGCCGTGCCCGAGCGCCTCCACGCCAAACACCAGCATCACACCGGCGTAGCTGATCGCCAGGCCCAGCAATTGGCGGCGGGAGGCTGTCTTGCGATAGAGCAACCAACCCAGTGCCAGCACCAGGGTGGGGTTGAGGTAAAGGATGAGGCGCTCCAGCCCTGCGGTGATGTAGGTAAGCCCTGCAAAATCCAGAAAGCTCGCCAGGTAGTAGCCCGAAAAACCCAGCGCTGCAGAGCCCAGCCAGTCGCGCAGCGAAAGCGGGGGCTTGCCGCGCCCGGCCCACCAGGCCATCACAACAAACAGCGGCAGCGCAAACAGCATGCGGTACATGATGAGCGTGACCGCATCCACACCGTAGCGATAGGCAAGCTTGACGATGATGGCCTTGCCACTGAAGGCAATGGCGCCCACCACGGCACAGGCCATGCCCATTTTGCGGGCCGATGGCGAAAGCACCGGTGCAGGTGCTGCAGTAACTGACACAGTGAATCCAGCGAAGAAGAAGGCCCGGGTACCACAGGGCCTGCGGGCGGTTTAGTTGTGCTCTTGCGCACCATGGAACAGGCGATGGTGCATGCGGCGGATCGACCACCAGACACCCAAGCCTACCATGGGGATCGCCAGCGCTGCCGTCGTTTCTGGCGACAGCGGCCAGCCCCATTTCTGCAGGCCTTTGGCCAGGTAGCTGATGAGGCCGACGAAGTAATAGGTGATGGCCGCCACCGACAGGCCCTCCACAGTCGACTGCATCTTGAGCTGCAGGCCCTGCCGCTCGTTCATCGCCTTGAGTACTGCCTGGCGGCCCTGCTTCTGGCTGATATCGACCCGCGCCTGCAGCAGGTTGCTGATGCGCGATACGCGCTGGGACAACGCCTCCAGCCGCTGGTGGGCGGAGACACAGGTGTTGCGCGCCGGGGTGAGGCGCCTGTCCATGAAGTCGCGGATGGTCTGGTAGCCCGCCAGGCGCGTTTCTGCGATGTCGCCCACCCGTTGCTGCACCAGTGCGAAGTAGGCCGTGCTGGCCGAAAACCGTGAGTGGTTGGCCGCGTACTGGCTCTCCACCTGCGCCGCCAGCCGCGTGAGCTGATCGAGCAGTTGCGGCTCGCTCGTGGTACCGGCACTGCGAATGGCTTCGGACAGCTGGGCCAGTTCGATTTCGGTGGCGGCCAGCTTCTCCATGGTGTCGCGCGCTGCAGGCAAACCCAGCAGTGCGGCCATGCGGTAGGTCTCGATCTCGATCAACCGCTGCACCAGCCGGCCCATGCGTGCAGCCGGCAAGCCGTGGTTCAGTACAAAAAGGCGCGAGGCACCATCCGAATGGATGGCGAAATCGGTGTAGATGTGCGCCTGCTGCTCGGCGGTTTGCGATGCAACCAGCTTGTCCTCATACAGCCAGCCGTGCTCGATATTCCGCTCCAGGCCTTCAGCCGGCGCCAGTACCCACACATTCATCGCCAGCAGGCACTGGCCCGGCAAACCGGCGAGCCATTGCGCAGGAATGGCGTCACTGGCCGATTGCGGGCCGGTAGCCTGCATGGTGGCGGCGTTGGCGGACACCATCCAGGTCCACGATACAAACTCGGTGTGCAGCTCCCAGCGCAGGCGGCAGTTTCCCAAATCCAGCCTCAGGTGATTGGCATCGTCTGCGCCATCGGGGATAGGCAGGTGCAGTTCGCGCAGCAACTGGTAGAGCCACTGGCGGCTGGCTGCGCGCTCTGCAGCATCGGCCCACATCACCACGTAAAAGACTGCGGTGTCGTTGGGCAAGGCTTCGGGCGGGCGCGAATGGACTTCGTTGTGCAAGGAGCGGCGCAGGCCGTGCTGTTGCAGGAGAGGCAGATTTTTCATGCAGGTGTGCGTTGCTGGCAGCCACGCCCTGTGCAGGTGGCGCAGCCATGGCAGCCATTGTTACGCCAAGCCAGTACCTGTTGCCCGCCCTGTTGTTAATTTTGCGAGTTCCATCCAGAGTCGTTACCTGCTCCCCACCCGGCGCCGCACTCCCTGAAACGCAGTTCTTCCACAACCCGCCGCATTGCATCGAAGGCCCAAAAAAAAGCGGCACCCGAAGGTGCCGCTGCAAAGTGGTAGTTGTCTGTCTCTATCAGCGATCAGTCTTCTTCAACGAAGGCTTCCTCACGCTTCTTGCTCACTGCGGGCAAGCACACCACGATCAGCAGGATGGCAGCTGCAATCAGCAAGCCTGCGGAGATGGGGCGGGTGACGAACACCGACCAGTCACCGCGCGAAAGCAGCAGTGCACGGCGCAGGTTCTCTTCCATCATCGGGCCCAGGATGAAGCCCAGCAGCAGTGGTGCGGGCTCGGTGCCCAGCTTGTGGAACACATAACCCACAAAGCCGAAGATACCGACCATCCACACGTCCCAGCTGTTGTTGTTGGTGCCATACACACCGACCGCGCAGAACAGCACGATCGAAGGGAACAGCCAGCGGTAAGGCACGGTGAGCAGCTTGATCCAGACGCCGATCAGCGGCAGGTTCAGGATGATCAGCATCAGGTTACCGATCCACATCGAGGCAATCAGACCCCAGAACAGCTCGGGGTTGCTGGTCATCACCTGGGGACCAGGCTGGATGTTGTGAATGGTCATGGCGCCCACCATCAGTGCCATCACGGCATTTGGCGGGATACCCAGGGTCAAAAGTGGAATGAACGAGGTCTGCGAACCTGCATTGTTGGCCGATTCCGGTGCACATACGCCACGGATATTGCCCTGGCCGAATGGAACTTCACCTGGCTTGAGGCGCGTCTTCTTCTCGATCGTGTAAGCCGCAAAAGCCGACAGCATGGCGCCGCCACCAGGCAGAATGCCCAGCGCCGAGCCCAGGGCCGTGCCGCGCAGCATTGCAGGGAACATGCGCTTGAAGTCTTCTGCCGTGGGCATCAGACCGGTCACCTTGGCGGCGAACACTTCACGCTCATCGTCAGGTTTGGACAGATTGGCAATGATTTCACCGTAGCCGAACACACCCATGGCAATCACGACGAAGTCGATACCGTCGGTCAGTTCAGGAATGTCGAAGGAGTAGCGGGCCACGCCCGAGTTCACGTCCGTGCCCACCAGACCCAGCAGCAAGCCCAGCACGATCATGCCCACCGCCTTGAGCAGCGAGCCCGAGGCCAGCACCACGGCACCGATCAGGCCCAGGGTCATCAGCGAGAAGTACTCGGCAGGGCCGAACATGAAGGCCACCTCGGTCAGCGGAGGCGCAAAGGCAGCCAGAATCACGGTGCCCACGCAGCCCGCAAAGAACGAGCCAATGCCCGCAGCTGCCAACGCCGGCCCCGCTCGCCCTTTTCGGGCCATCTGGTAGCCATCGATCACGGTCACCACCGAGGACGATTCGCCCGGCAGGTTCACCAGAATGGCGGTGGTCGAGCCACCATACTGCGCGCCGTAGTAGATACCGGCCAGCATGATCAGCGCGGCCACGGGCGGCAGCGCGTAGGTGGCGGGCAGCAGCATGGCGATGGTGGCCACGGGGCCAATGCCAGGCAGCACGCCGATCAGGGTACCCAACAGACAGCCGACAAAGCAGTAGATCAGGTTTTGGAAAGTGAAGGCCACACCGAAACCGGTGGCCAGGTTATTGATCAGATCCATGGTCCTGGCTCCTCTTAACCGGTAATGAAGCTAGGCCACACGGGGAACTGCAGATTCAGTGCCCACACGAAAGCGACGTAACTGCCAACGGCCAGGATGGTGGCCAGAATGAACACTTCCTTGGCGCGGAACTCATGCCCCGCCATGCTGGCAATGAAGACCAGTGCATAGATGGCAACAATCAGGCCCATGGCTGGAATACCGAGCGTAGGCACGCCAACCAGCAGGATGCCGAATGCAAAGTTCGCCAGCAGAATGAAGAACACCTGCTTCCATGCCCATTTACCGATGGGATCACCGTCCCGGGGGCCACTGGTGAGGCCCTTGAAGGCGACGGCCGCACCAATCACAGCAAGCAGAATGCCCAGAATCAGCGGGAAGTAACCTGGCCCCATGCGAGCGCCTGTACCGATCGTGTAGTTCTTTGCGCCCACTGCGAACGCAATCCCCACCGTCATGTACATGATGCCCGCCCAAAAGTCTTTTTGGCTCTTGAGTTTCACTATGTCTCCAAACGAAAATATGGATGTTGTGCATTGTGGATGCTGACAGTTGGCTGACAGATGTGGATTCCACTTACGATTGGACACAGGAAAACCCTAGGTCAAAACGCCGCTCCCAACCGCAGCGCCATGATTCACAAGCAATTACGGGCACGGCTGTATTTCCGGGATTCTCTAGCCCCGGAAATTTTTTATGAGACCGGCCACCACCGTGCCATCGGCGCACGGCAGAACTTTGCTTTTGATAACAGCCCGAACGACTGGCGGACAGGCTGAAGAGCCAGTGGCTGTCAGCGGTCGCCCATCTCGATGGGCGGCGTGCTCGCGATGACTTCCTCGAAGGTGGTCATGCCTTCGGATACGCGCAGTGCGCCCGCCAGGCGCAATGGGTGCATGCCGTCCTTTACCGCCTGGCGGCGCAGGGCAGACATGGAGGGCGAGATATGCACCTGGTCCTTGATCGCCTCGCTGACCGTCAGCAACTCATACAGGCCCATGCGGCCACGGTAGCCGGTATTGCGGCACTCGTCACAGCCCACGGGCTTGTAGGGCCTGTACTCGCGCTTGATCTTCCAGGGGTGGATGGCGTTGTTCAGCGCATCCACCGTGCTTTCTTCATCAGGCTGCTTGCAGGTTTCGCACAGGGTGCGTACCAGGCGCTGGGCCAGCACGCCCAGCATGGTGGCATTGATCAGGTAAGGCGGCACGCCCAGCTCCATCAGGCGGCTGATGGCGCTGGGGGCATCGTTGGTGTGCAGGGTGGAGAACACCAGGTGACCGGTCAGCGCCGCCTGCACCGCCATCTCAGCCGTCTCCAGATCGCGGATTTCGCCCACCATGATGATGTCCGGATCCTGGCGCATCAGCGCGCGCAGCCCTTCGGCAAAGCTGAAATCAAGCACCGGCTGCACCTGCGTCTGGTTGAAGGAGGGCTCGATCATTTCGATCGGGTCCTCCACCGTCGAGACGTTCACCTCCTCCGTCGCCAGCCGCTTCAGGGTCGAGTACAGGGTTGTCGTCTTGCCCGAGCCGGTGGGGCCGGTCACCAGAATGATGCCGTGCGGACGCGATACCAACTGCTCCCAGCGCTGGGCGTCATGTGGGGTGAAGCCCAGTTCGGCCAGATCCTTGACCGTGTTTTCCGGGTCGAAGATACGCATCACCATCTTCTCGCCAAATGCGGTCGGCAAGGTCGAGAGGCGCATTTCCACTTCGTCGCCCAGGGTGTTGCGGGTCTTGATGCGGCCGTCCTGCGGGCGGCGCTTCTCCACCACATCGATACGGCCGAGCAGCTTGACACGCGAGACGATAGCGTTGTGCACGCCAATGGGCATCTGGTAGACCTTGTGCAGCACGCCATCAATTCGGAAGCGGATCACCGCCTGGTCGCGGCGCGGCTCCAGATGGATATCGCTGGCGCGCTGCGAAAACGCAAACTGCCACAGCCAATCGACCAGCCGGATGATGCCCTGGTCATTGGCATCGAACTGCTGGTTGGCGTTGCCCAGATCGACCAGTTGCTCAAAATTGCCGATGCTCGATAGCGAGCCATTCAGCTTGTTCGCCGCCTTGACCGATTTGGCCAGTGCAAAGAACTCGCTGCGGTACCTGTCGATATCCTTGGGGTTGGCGAGCACACGGCGCACCTTGCGCCGTGCCTGGCGTTCCACCTCGCCCACCCACTCGTCGATCCAGGGCTCCTTGACGGCAATCACCACCTCCTGGGAGGAAGCCTGCACCGGCAGGATACCGTGGCGCTGGGCATACGGCGCGCCCATGGTTTCGGCCACCTTCGCCGCATCGGTCTTGAGTGGATCGATCTTGTAATAAGGCAGGCCGCAGTGCTTGGCGACGAACTCGGTCAGCATCTCCACGTCGAGCGCCTTGCCATCCTGCGCGCGGGGCACCACCACGCTGGCCAGACGAACGATCGGATGCTGGCTGCTGGACGCATGGCTGCATCGCTCGATCGTGGCCTTGGCAATGGCCGAAGTGATCCAGCCATCTGCCTGCAGCCAGCTGATGATCTGCACCAGATCGAGCGGGCGCTGCATCAGCGCAGACTTGGCGCTGCGGCCAATGAGCGAGGATGCAGAACCTTGAGAAGCAGATGCCGCCGGTGCGCTCACGGGATCGTTGCTGTCCACCGCGCCGGGCACAAACACGGCAGAGCGCCGGCCGGATGAGGCAGGCGGTGCAGGAGGGTCCGCATCCCTCGGCAAGCCAGCAGGGTCCACCAGCACCGTATGTTGAAAATCCGGCTCGTCATCCGACGGGTGATCTGGCGCGCCCATGGTGCAATCCCTCATGTCATAGTTGGTCTGCCGAGGTTATACCTGAAAGCCCGCGCAGGCGGGGTAAAGCTCAGACCGCCAGGGCCACCACAGGTTTAAAAACCTTCAACCATTTGAGTGCGGGCAAGCCAGTTGCCTGCTGTATGGCATCGGCACGCTGCACCAGCAGTTCGCGCTCCGGGCGGCTGGCGGTGCGTTGTGCCAGCACGACGGTATTGCCCTCTTTGGTGGCAGCAAAGCGCCATACGGCCTCATCGCCAAAAGCCTGCTGGATATTGGCCAGGCTGCGCGCATAGCTGTTGGTGCGGCCAAACAGGTTGACCGTCATGCAGCCTTCGTCGGTCAGCAGGTTGCGGCAATGCAGGTAGAAGTCGGGGCTGTCGAGCACCGGAGCCGCCGCCTCGTGGTCATACAGATCCACCTGCAAGGCGTCCACCGTCTGCAGATACTGGGGCTTCTGGATTTCTGCCCCCGCATCGCCCAGCACCACCTGCAATCTGTCGCTGTCGGGCGGCAGCTTGAACCACTGACGACATACAGAGATGACCTGCGGGTTCAGCTCCACCGCCGTGGTCGCCATGCCCAGCTTCTGCACGCAGAACTTGGTGGCCGCCGCCGCGCCCAGACCCAGTTGCATGGCGCGGCGCTCGGGTACGGTGGCCGGGTCTACCAGCAGCAACCAGGCCATCATGCGCTGCACGTATTCCAGGTCGATGTCGAATGGCTTCCTGATACGCATGGAGCCTTGCACCCAGGGCGTTCCCAGGTGCAGGTAACGGATGCCGTCGAAATCGGAAATGGTCACTTCAGGCAGCGCTGCTTCGGCTGCCACGGTTTTTCTTTTGGTCATGGTGCGGGCATTATCTGCATTTGGCCTTGCAGTCGCGGATCGTTGGCCGAAAACTCCAGCAACAGGTCGATCAAGGCCCTCACCCGCGCAGGCAGATGGTGCTGCGGCCATATCAGCGAAATATCGTGCGAACCCGCCTGCCACTGCGGTAGCACCGACACCAGACTGCCCTGCTCCAGATAGCTCGCGCAGGCCCACAGCGGGGCAAACAGCAGACCCAGCCCACTGGCCGCCATGGTGGCAGCCACCGCTACATCGTTGACCATGCCACGCATCGCAGCGCCATAGAGCGACTGGCTGTAGACCTCCCCCGTCTGGCTGTGCGCAAGGCGCAACTGGCGCAGTGGATCGGCCACGATCCAGCGATGCCCGGCCAAATCCTGCGGACCGTTGATGGGCGCAGCCTGGGCCAGGTAGCCGGGGGATGCCAGCAGCCCCATGGCAGCATGGCCCAGCCTGCGCCCTGTCAGGCTCGAATCGGCAAGCGAGCCAACGCGAATGGCCAGATCGGCCCCCTGCTCCAGCAGGTCCTCCCGCAGATTGGACAGGCGCAAGTCCAGTTGCACACCCGGGTAGCGCGCCAGAAACTCCTGCCATACCGGCAGCAACAGACCTTTGGCCAGATTCATGGGCGCCAGCACACGCACCATGCCTTGCACCTGGGTAAGGCTCTGCTCCAGATTCTGCGTGGCCTGTGCCAGTGACTGCAAGAGCGGGCTGCAGCGCTCGAAATAGGCCTGACCCTCGGGCGTTGGCAGCATGCGGCGTGCACTGCGGTGCAGTAGCTTGCATCCCAGTTGGCGCTCCAGTTGCTGCAGTCGGCGTGTCACGGTCGCTGGCGGTAGTCCGGCCCTGCGCGCCGCTGCGCTCAGGCTGCCGCTTTCCACAATGGCGACAAACAAGGCCAGATCATCGAACATGATTTCAAATATGGAATTTAAAAATGATAATTTATCTCTTTTTTCTAATTTAATCAGAATCTACACTGCGAGCCATTCACAAGAAAGGCTTCGCACACCATGTCTCTCGCACTCAAACAACGGCTGCTGACTTCTATGCTGATGTCTCTGCTGCTCAGCGGGCTGATGACCGCCTGGGTCACCTGGCTGAACCTGGGTTTCACCGCACATTTTGTCGGCCTGTGGCTGCATGCCTATGTATGCGCCTGGCCAGCGGCCTTCGTCATCGTGGTGCTGCTCGGCCCATGGGTGCAAAGGCTGTCACTGCGCCTGCTGCAAAGCCATGCGGGCACGCCCATGCCCCTGGCCCGTGTTCAGACCGGCAAGCCGCAGTGACGCAGCACCTCGCGCCAGCCCTCCAGCTTGCGCTGCATGCTCCATGAGGCATTGGCCGGGCTGGTGGATGGCAGCCGGTACACCGGTAGACCAAGGATGGCCTGAACGGACTTGGCATGGCGAAAGCTCTCGCCGCCATTGTGGGCGGCTGCCACCAATTGCGGGCAATGGGCCTTCAGCGCGGCAAAATCGTTGACGGTGGCATTGCGGATGGCGCTGTCCAGGCTGCCGGCGCGCTCGCAACTGGCGTACACATCCCACAGCCCCAGCCCGCGCGCCAGCAACCACTCGCAGCGGCCCGCATAATCCTGCGGCTGCGGGTACTGCGGCCACAGCTGCGCCAGAATGGGCCAGAAGTGGTTGCGCGGGTAGGCATAGTATTGCTGGGCACCCAGCGATGCAGCGCCGGGAAAGCTCCCGAGGATCAGCACCCGAGTCGCTGCCCCCACCACCGGCGACAGGCCATGCAGCACCAGCGAAGACTGCTCGCGCCCGTCAGCCATGGCGCGCTCCTGCCAGCAGGGCGCCCAGCTTGGGCAGTACGCGGCAAGCATTGGCCGTGGTGATTTGCATCCAATCTTGTAGCATTTCGCGCTTGTTTGATGACCCCTGGGCGCGTATTTCCTGCAAAACCTGCGCAATGCGTGGTATCTCGGCAGGCTGGTTGCGCCCCTGCGGCACGCCCTGCGCGCGCTGCTCGGCCGTGGCGTAGAGCCAATGCGGGGGGATATCCGGCGCGTCGGTCTCGACGACGATGCTCTCCATCGGCACTGCTTGCAACAGGCGGCGCAGGTGGAGCGCCCGGTCATAGGTGAGCGCACCGCCAAAGCCCAGCGCAAAGCCGCGTTCCACGAACTGCTGCGCCTGCTGCAGGCTGCCATTGAAGGCATGGGCAATGCCACCCACCACCGGCCACTGCCGCAAGGCCTTGAGCAACTGGTCGCTGGATTTACGCACATGCACGATCACCGGCAGGTCAAAGCGGCGCGCCAGCTTGAGCTGCTCCTGGTAGAACCAGGTCTGCCGGTCTGCACCCAGGCCTTCGACAAAGAAATCAAGCCCTATCTCGCCGATGGCCACAAGGCGCGGGTCATCGCGGCAGTCTTCCAGCATTTGCGCCAGCGCGTCGATATCACGCTCATGCGCACGACCCGGGCCGGTATAGAGCGGGTGAATGCCCAGCGCGTAGCTGTCACCCCAGCGGTGGGCCAGCTCACGCACCGTCTCCCAATCCATGCGGCCAATCGCGGGTATGACACAGTGCGCCACCCCCGCGGCACGCGCAGCCTCGCGCAGCAGGTCGCGATCAGGGTCAAACTCGGGCGCGTCCCAGTGGCAGTGGGTGTCGATCCAGAAGCTCACGATATGCGGCTATGTCCGTCCATCAAACGCTATCAAAATATGAGCAATCAGCGCTCACTGGTTGAACGCCGACAACCCATTTCATTCAAATCTGCCGTTGGCCATGCGTACGGCGCGGTCGCAGCGCTTTGCCAGTTCCCCATCGTGCGTCACCATCACAAACGCGGTGCCCTGCTCACGAGCGAGCTGCATCATCAGCGCAAACACGGTGTCGGCGGTGGAGCGGTCCAGATTGCCGGTGGGCTCATCCGCCAGCACGCAGGCCGGTTGGGTGACGAGCGCCCGCGCAATGGCCACGCGCTGGCGTTCGCCGCCAGACAATTCGGCCGGGCGATGCTGCACGCGGTCCTTCAGGCCCACGGCCGCCAGCATGGCTTCGGCGCGCGCCGTGCACGCTTCATAAGGCATGCGGCGGATGCGCAACGGCATGGCCACATTGTCGAGGGCGCTGAACTCGGGCAGCAGATGGTGAAACTGGTAGATGAAGCCCAGGTGCTGGTTGCGCAACTGACCCTGCCGCGCAGGGCTCAATTCGCCCAGCAACTGGCCCTTCAGGCGCACCGAGCCGCTGGTGGGCTCATCGAGCCCACCCAGCAGGTGCAGCAAGGTGGATTTGCCCGAGCCGGAGGCCCCCACGATGGCCAGCGTTTCGCCAGCGCGTACCTCCAGATCGATGCCCTTGAGCACCTCCACATCCAGAAGTCCTTCGGAGAAACGCTTGGTCAGGCCGCCGGCCTGCAACACCACAGAAGAATCATTCATAACGCAGGGCCTCCGCAGGGTTGACGCGGCTGGCGCGCCAGCTCGGGTACAGCGTGGCCACAAAAGCCAGAATCAGCGAAATCACGGTGATCGGCACGATGTCGGCGCTTTGCGGCTCGCTCGGCATGCGGCTGATCAGGTAAATATCCTTGGGCAGGAAGCTGGTGTGCAGCGCCCGCTCGATGGCGGGCACGATCACATCGATGTTGCAGGCAATCAGCAAACCCAGCGCCAGGCCCGCCAGGGTGCCGATCACCCCGACCAGTGCGCCCTGCACCACGAACACGCCCATGATGCTTTTGGGACTGGCGCCCAGGGTTCGCAGGATGGCGATATCGGCGCGCTTGTCGGTCACGGTCATCACCAGGGTCGTCACCAGATTGAAGGCCGCCACGGCCACGATCAGGGTGAGGATGATGAACATCATGCGTTTTTCCACCTGCACGGCTGCAAACCAGGTCTTGTTCTGCTGCGTCCAGTCGCGAATCAGCAGATGGCCGCTGAGCGTCTTGGCCAGTTGCTGCACCACTTCGGGCGCATCATGCAGGTTCTTGAGCTTGAGGCGCACGCCGGTGGGGCCTTCCAGCCGGAAAAGCTTGGCAGCATCCTCGTAGTGCATCAGCACCAGGGCGGAGTCGTACTCATAGTGGCCCGAGTTGAACGTGCCCACGACATTCATCTGCTTGAGGCGCGGCACTACGCCAGCCGGTGTTACCTGGCCGCTGGGCGCCACCAGCGTGACCTGGTCGCCCGGCTCCACGCCCAGGATGCGCGCCAGCTCCGATCCCAGCACCACATTGAAGCTGCCGGGCGTGAGCGCCTGCAGGGCTTGCTGCTGGATGCCGGTGGCCATGTCGGTCACCTCGGGCTCCAGCGCCGGATCGATACCGCGCAGCAAGGCGCCGCGCATGTCTTCCCCACGCGCCACGAGCGCCTGGGCCGCCACGAAGGGGGCTGCACCGATGACATTGGGGTTCTGCCGCGCCTCTGCCATGGTCTTGGCCACGTCGGGCAGGGCATCGCCGCCGGGCGTGAAGATTTCGATGTGCGAGACCACGCTGAGCATGCGGTCACGCACCTCTTTCTGGAACCCGTTCATCACGGACAGCACGATGATGAGGGCTGCCACCCCCAGCGCAATGCCCAGCATGGACACACCCGAGATGAATGAAATGAACCCGTTGCGGCGCGTGGCACGCCCCGCCCGGGTGTAGCGCCAGCCCAGCGCCAGCTCATAGGGAATCTGCATATGTTTTTGTAGCCATCATGGCGGCGGAAGCCACCGCTTGCAATCCAGCATTGTGGCATCGCTGACAATAGGCCCATGTCGGAATTCCAGCATTTGATCATTTCCTACGCAGCCTCCGACGAGGAGGGCTGCCAGCAGGCGCTGCAAGACCTTGCACTGCCCCGGCTGCAGCAGTGGCTCAAAACCCTGCAGCCCGCCGCCACCGACAGCGGCGAGACCGAGGATTTTGCCCCGCCGCACGAACGCGCCCTCGCCCGCGCCCTGCAACTGCCCGCCCGCGCCACACCGTGGGCAGCGCTGCACCAGCTGCAGCAAGGCGCCACGCCCGGCGATGCCGCCTGGGCCTTCATCACCCCTTGCCATTGGCATATTTCGCCCGACCAGGTCCGCATGAGCGAGCTGGCAGCCGCGCAGATGCACGAGGCGCAGTCGCGCGAGTTGCTTGCCATCATGGCGCCCTGGTTTGCCGAGGACGGCATCACCCTCGCCTATGACCGCGCAGACCGCTGGCTGGCGCAGGGCGAGGTATTCCGGGGCCTGGAAACCGCTTCGCTGGATCGCATTGCCCTGCGCGATGTGCGCCCCTGGCTGCCCAGCAAGGACCAGGCCGCCGTGCTGCACCGCCTGCAGACCGAAATGCAGATGCTGCTCTACACCCATGCCTGGAGCGACGCGCGCGAGGCTGCGGGCCAGGCGCCCATCAATTCCTTCTGGGTGCATGGCGCCGGCGCCCTGCCTTCCGGCTACCAGTTGCCCGCCACCATGCCGGTACTGAATACTGATTTGCGCAATGCAGCGCTCACCGGCAACTGGCCTGCCTGGCAAAAGACCTGGCAGCGGCTCGATGCCAGCCTGCCTGCAGCCGCCCCTGCCAGACTCACCTTGTGCGGCGAAAAAAATGCCGTCACGCTGGAGCATGCCCCTGGAGGACTGCTCCAGAAAATCAAACAACTGTTTGGCAGCCAGCATGCTGCCGATATGCTCCGTTCACTATGAAAATCCTAGCAAGAGATATCCCGCCACGTACCGCCTGGGCGCTGGAGCAGGCAGGCGTGCATCCGCTGCTCGCCCGGCTGTTTGCCGCGCGCGGTGTACAGGCCGCTGCCGAGCTGGACGATGGTCTGGCCCAATTGCTCTCGCCCGCCGACCTGCTTGGCGCGCAGGATGCCGCCCGCCTGCTGGCCGACGCCATTGAGCAGCAGGCGCGCATCTGCGTGGTGGCCGATTACGACTGCGACGGTGCCACCGCCTGCGCCGTGGCCCTGCGCGGGCTGCGCATGCTGGGCGCGGCCAACGTGCGCTACCTGGTGCCCGACCGCGTGGTGGACGGCTACGGTCTCACCCCTGCAATCGCCGAGCGGGTGCACCAGTTGGGCACCGATGTACTGGTGACCGTGGACAACGGCATCGCCAGCGTGGATGGCGTGGCCCGCGCCAAGGCGCTGGGCCTGACGGTGATCGTGACTGACCACCACCTGCCTGCAGCCACCCTGCCCGCAGCGGACGCCATCGTCAACCCCAACCAGCCAGCCTGCGGCTTTGCCAGCAAATCCATCGCAGGTGTCGGCGTGATGTTCTATGTGCTGATGGCCTTGCGCGCCGAGTTGCGCAGCCGTGGCGCTTTTGAGGATGCGGGCACTCCCTCGGGAAACAATGCAGCGCATGCAGCGCCAAACGCGGCGGCAAAACGGCCTCAGCCCCGGCTGGACACCCTGCTGCCCCTGGTGGCACTGGGCACGGTGGCCGATGTGGTCAAGCTCGATGCCAACAACCGCCGCCTGGTAGCCCAGGGCCTGCGCCGCATCCGTGCGGGCCAGATGCCGCCAGGCCTGGGGGCCCTGTTCTCGGCCGCCAGCCGGCGCGCGGCAGCCGCCAGCACTTTTGATTTCGGCTTTGCCCTGGGCCCGCGCATCAATGCCGCAGGGCGCCTTGCGGATATGACGATCGGCATCGAATGCCTGCTGACGGAGGACGCATTGCGCGCCGACGAACTGGCACGCCAGCTCGACGCCATCAACCGCGAGCGCCGCGATATCGAAAGCGGCATGCGCGAGCACGCCATGCTGCTGGTCGAGGAACTGTTTGAAGAAGGCGAGGAGCCGCCTCCCGCCGTCAGCGTGTTCGACCCGGATTTCCACGAAGGCGTGGTCGGCATCGTGGCGTCACGCATCAAGGACAAGCTGCACCGCCCCACCTTCGTCTTTGCCGCCAGCAGTGCGCCGGGGCATGAGCATGAGCTCAAAGGCTCGGGCCGCTCGATCGCAGGTTTTCACCTGCGCGACGCGCTCGACCTGGTTGCCAAGCGCCACCCGGGCGTGCTGATCAAGTTTGGCGGCCATGCCATGGCGGCAGGCTGCACGATTGCAGAAGAACATTTTGAGGTGTTCGAGCAGGCGCTGGCACAGGTGGCGCAGGAGTGGCTGGACGAGCGCACGCTCACCCGCCAGATGGAAACCGACGGCCCGCTGCCCGCGCAGTTTCGCCGTACCGAGACCGTGGACGCGATCAACAGCCAGGTCTGGGGCCAGGGCTTTGCGCCTCCGACCTTCAGCGAAGAGCTGGAGGTGATCAGCCAGCGCCTGGTGGGCGAAAAGCATCTGTCCCTCAAGCTGCGCCACCAGGGCGAAATGGTGGACGGCATCTGGTTCGGCCATACCGAGCCCCTGCCTGCCAAGGTGCTGCTCGCCTATCGTCTCGACATCAACGAATGGCAGGGCCAGCGCAAGCTGCAGTTTCTGGTGGAAGGTGCGCAGTTGACCGCTGGGTAGAAAACCCTGGCTGCAAGCCGCCTACGCCCCCGCAGAGCACTGCAAGCTTGTAGGCAATCGAAAATTTGCAGAGACCCAAGCACCTGCGCGTAGCTACAGCTCACCCACCTTGCCGCCAGGAAGTGCTATAGTTTTTAAATGCTGCATCGGCATGAAAGCAGTCCGCTGTAGCTGCGGTTTTTTTGCTGAAAAAATGGCGCTCTCGCATATCCAGAAAGCGCTGCTTGCTATTGATTTCATATCAATAGCGCACCACACCACCATCATCCATGAGCAATATTTCCGTAGCCGTACTTGGAGCCGGCATGGTCGGCGTTGCAACGGCGCTGGCCCTGCAGAAAAAAGGCTTCCAGGTCACCTTGCTGGACAGGCGTGCACCCGGCGAGGAAACCTCGTATGGCAATGCGGGCGTGATTGCCCGCAGCTCGTTGATGCCATTCAACAATCCTGCCCTGTTTGGAAATTTGCCGACCTTGCTGAAGAACCAGAGCGCCGGCTTTCGCTACCGCCCGCAGTTTCTGTTGCACAACCTGGGCTGGGCAGCGAAGTTTCTGGCCAATGCCCGCGCCAGCATATTCCGCGAAACCACCACGGCACTCGACAGCCTTATCCGCCTGTCGATGACCGAGCATGCCCGACTGCTGCGCGCAAGCGGCTCCGCGCATCGCATGCGCGACAACGGCTACCTGATGGCCTACCGGCAGGCGGCCGCCCTGGGAGGCGCGGCACTGGCCCGCGAGCGCATGGCACATTTCGGCGTTTCGACCGAGGTGCTGGAGCGCGACCATATCCGCCAACTGGAGCCCGCGCTCAACCCTATCTTTGAGCGCGCGCTCTGGATCAAGGACACCTGGTCGGTCGACAACCCGGGCGCTGTCGTCAAAGCCTATGCCGAACTGTTCCGCAAGCAAGGCGGGCAGATTCTGCAGGCCCGCCTCAAGACGCTGGAGCCTCTGGCGGGCAGCCGCTGGCGCGTGGTGGGCGATGCCGGTGGCGCAGTGGAAGCCGACCGGATCGTCGTCGCCCTGGGCCCCTGGAGCCGCGACTTCATGGCCACCTTGGGGGTGCATGTGCCCATGGCCTATGAGCGCGGCTACCACATGCACTTTGCGCCGCCTGCTGCCTGCAACATCAGCCGCCCCATTTACGACACCGCCGGCGCCTACGTGATGACGCCCATGGAGCAAGGCCTGCGCGTGAGCAGCGGTGTGGAGTTGACCGACCTGGATGCCCCGCCCAATCCGCTGCAACTGGATCTGGCAGAAGCCGCAGCCCGCCAGGCCATCGACATGGGTGCACGGCTGGAGCCCACGCCCTGGCTGGGCCGTCGCCCCACCCTGCCCGACAGCCGCCCCATCATCGGCGCCATGCCCGGCAAGCGCAACCTGTGGCTCGCCTTTGGCCACCAGCACATCGGCTTCAGCACCGGGCCCGGCACCGGCGCCATTTTGGCAGCCCTGATGAACGGCGAGGCCGCCCCCGTGGATGCGACTCCGTTCCGGGCAGAGCGGTTTCTGAAAGCTTGACCTGCGTCATTGATGCGGAAGCCAAGCACGCGGCGCCGCAAAGTGACGCAGCAGAGGGCTTGATGTCACCCCCAACGTTGCTATCAAAAACCAAGCGCTGGCGCGCAATCCATGTACGCCAGCGCTTGGTTTGAATAGCGTCTGTTCAGCCCAAGGCAGCCCAGCGCACAGCCAGCAGGCTCACCACATCGCACACTGGCAGGCCCGTTGCCTGCGCCACGGCATCGCGGTAGACCGGCATGTTGGTGCATTCCAGAACCAGGGATTGGATCTGGGGATGCGCCTGCTGCAGTGCCACTGCAGCGGCAACCACATCGCGCCCGGCTTGGACAATGTCCATGTCGGCCTCGTTTTGCAGAATGCGCGTGGCAAATTCACTGCCAGGCGCCACGCCTTGCACGGGCGTTCCCGCAGGTACGCCAGCGGCCTGCAGGATGCGCGGGGTCAGCGACGCTGCAGCAATCGTCACGACACCGGGCACGGGCAGGTCTGCGCATTGCAGAAGGCTGGAGCTGACCACCGGCACCGCCACGCTTTGCGCCAGCAGGCCCTGGTAAGCCGCCAGAAATCCACAACTGGTGGAGATGAGCGCGGCGCCTTCAGCCTCCAGCTGCTGCGCGGCTTCCACAAAGGGCTGCACAAAGCGCGGATCGGCCTCCTGCACAATCTTGGCCGGCAATGCACCTTCGACCTTCAGCATGCGGACCGGAATACCCAACTCCGCCCAGGTTTGCGGGTTGCCGATATCGCCAGGAGGCCGTGGAAAGCGCGTATCCAGCATCAGAATGCCGAGAAACGGCGCCGGCCGCCTGACGGCGGTTTGGCTGGAGCCCATCAGCCGCCCAGGTTGGGCATGGTGGGCAGTGCGCCGCGGCGGTCGATCTTGCGGCTCAGAACCACCGAGGTATAGGTCTGCCGAATGCCATCGATCAGGCCAATGCGGTCGAGCAGCGCGTCGAGCTTTTCATTGGAGTCGCAGCGCAGAAAGATCATGTAGTCGTGCTGACCGGAAACGGCCGAGACTTCTTCCACCTCGGGAATGCCTTCGAGCACCTGCATCACCGATTGCGCCGTCTTGGGCATGACGGAAATGCCGCAATAGGCTCGCACAGCCGATTGCTCGAGCTTGCTGCCCAGGCGCACCCCGTAACCGGCAATGACGCCTTCCTTTTCAAGCCGCGCAATGCGGGCCACGACGGTGGTGCGCGCCAGGTTGAGCTTGCGGGCCAGCTTGGCCGTGGATTCACGGGCATCGGCCTGGAGCAAGGCGAGCAGCTTGCGGTCGATGTCGTCAAGTCGAAAATCCATTCCTTGTTCCCTCTTCTTAAGCAGTGTGGCCGATGATACGGCCCAAAAAGCTGCGCGTGGCTTCCTCGCGCGGATTGTCGATGACTTGTGACGGCGGCCCTTCTTCGACCACCACGCCATCGCGCATGAAGACGACCTTGTCGGCCACCTCGCGCGCAAAGGCGATTTCGTGCGTCACGAGGATCATGGTCATGCCGTCTTTCGCCAGCGACTGGATGACCTGCAGCACCTCGCCCACCAGCTCCGGGTCCAGCGCCGAGGTGGCTTCGTCAAACAGCATTACCGAAGGCTGCATGGCCAATGCACGGGCAATGGCCACCCGCTGTTTCTGGCCGCCCGAGAGCTGATCGGGCACCATGTGCGCGCGCTCGGCCAGCCCCACCTTCTGCAGCAAGGCTTGGGCACGGGCCTCGGCCTCCGCTTTGGGCAGGCGCAATACGGTGATCGGCCCTTCCATCACGTTTTTCAGCACGCTCATGTGCGGAAACAGGTTGAAGTGCTGAAACACCATGCCGGTTCGCGCACGAAAACCGGCCAGCACCTTGTCCTTGGGCAGTTGCGTGGCGCTGCCGCTGAAGGCGAGCGACTGCGCATCCACGCGGATGTCACCGCCGTCCGGCACCGTCAGCAGATTGATGCAGCGCAGCAAAGTGGATTTGCCCGAGCCCGAAGGGCCGATCAATGCAACCACCTGGCCGCGGTTCACTTCCAGGCAGATGTCCTTGAGCACTTCGAGCTTGCCGAAGGACTTTTTCAGGCCCTTGATACAAATGAGCGGTTGGTCCTGCATCTCAGGCCTCCTTGGCAGTCAGGTTGCCGTGTTCCAGACGCTTGGCCCACAGGGTGATCGGGAACAGGATCACGAAATACGCAATCGCGATGAAGGTGTAGACCTCCAGCGGACGGTAGGTGTCGTGCGCAATCACCTGGCCCTGGTAGAGCAGATCCGGCACTGCCAGCACCATCAGCAGCGAAGTGTTCTTGAGCTGCAGAATGGATTGGTTGACGAGCGGCGGAATCATCTTGCGAAAAGCCTGTGGCAGGATGATGCGGCGCATGACCTGCCCGCGCGTCATGCCGATGGCCTGGCCGGCCTCGGTCTGGCCAATGTCCGTGGAGATGATGCCTCCCCGGATGATTTCAGAATAGAAGGCCCCGCCATACAGCGACAGGCACAGCGCAGCCGCCACCGGCGCGCTCATCTCGATGCCGGTGAGCACCGGCAGCGCATAGTAGAACCACACCAGCTGCACCAGTACCGGCGTGCAGCGGAACACCTCCACAAAGGCGCGCAGCGGCACAGTGACCACTTTGTGGCGCGAGAGCCGACCCAGCCCCGCGACCAGTCCGATCGCCAGCCCGCCCAGCACACAGATCACCGTGAACAGCAGGGTGTAACCGATTCCACCCACCAGCAAGGTGCGGTACTTCCAGAGGAAGCCAAAGTCCCATTCGTACATATCTCAACCAACCTTGAACGCATACACCCCGGAACGGCGCAATGCCATGCCGGGGTGCGTCGCACAGGCCTGGGGCCCATGCATGTACATGCTTAAAACTTCACTTCCTTGGGGAAGGCGTCGGCCTTCACGCCGGCGAGCTTTTCCATGTTCTTGAGCACCACGGACTGGATCTCACCCTTGCTGCGGGCCTCATCCAGCCACTCATTCACGGCGTTCTCGAAATCCTTGTTCGCCTCCTTGCGCAGACCGACATTGGTGTTGGCGGTCTCGACAGGCGTTGGCACATACACCGTGCCCACATCGGGGCGCTTGGCAACCAGTGGCTGCGACAGCAGCACCACCAGCACCTGGCAGTCGGAGCGGCCCGTCTGCACCGACATGGTGGCAGCGCCCGAGCTTTCCAGGCGCGAGATGCTGGCCTTGGGCAGCGCGCGGGTGGCGAACTGGTCCTGGTTGGAGCCAATGTCCACGACGACCTTGGCCTCCGGCTTGTTCAGTTGCTCCCAGGTCTTGACCGGCTCATGGCCCTTCTTGCACACGGCTGTGAAGGTATTGTTCAACAGGGGCTTGGAGAAATTCACCACCTCCTGGCGCTGCGGTGTCGGCGCCAGGGCAAACATCAGGTCGATCTTGTTGGACTGCAGGTCCAGCACGGAATTGCCCCAGGTCGTTTCCACAAACTTGACCTGCACGCCGAGCTTCTTGGCCAGGCTTTCACCAAAATCGGGGCCAAAGCCTTCCCATTTTTGCGAGACCAGATCCTTGTTGAAGTAAGGAATCGCGCCAGCCACGGTCCCCACGCGCAACTCCTTGGTACGCTTGACGCGTTCCATGGTCGACTCCTGCGCCATGGCTGTGCCCGCGACCGCAACGCCAGCAACCGCCAGCGCGGCCACACCCATCCACCTTTTGACAGCAAACATTCTGATTCCCCGCTCGCAGTGTTGCACCGCGCAATGTAAAAACCGACAGTGTATTCCTCTGAAAACCCTGGTGAAAAATACAAAACGTCGAGATGCATCAATATTTTCGTCAGACTGACGAAAAACTGACAATTTAGGGGTTAATACCGACTTTCGACGGGGGCGCCAGGGCTCAACCTGGCCGGGCTTTGGGAATCCAGAAGCGCCTATCGGCCTGCACGCCTACAATGTAGCGGTGCCTTCTACTCTCAACGCTGACCTGCATTGCCACTCCACCTTCTCCGACGGAACCCTGACGCCGGTGCAATTGGTTGCGCGCGCCAGCGAATGCGGTGTGCAATTGTGGGCACTGACCGACCATGACGAAGTCAGCGGTCTGGCCCAGGCGCAACAAGCGGCAAGCGCAGCGGGTCTTGACTTCCTGACTGGTGTGGAAATCTCGGTCACCTTCATCGAAACCACCGTGCACATTGTCGGCCTGGGTTTCGATGCGGACAACGCCGCTCTGCAGGCAGGGCTGGCCCGCACTCGGGGCGGCCGCGAGCAGCGCGCACGCGAAATGGCGGCCGGTCTTGCCCAGGCGGGCATTGCAGACGCATTCGAAGGCGCTTTGCGCTACGTAGGCAACCCCGATCTGATTTCACGCACGCATTTTGCGCGCTTTCTGGTGGATGCCAGGGTCTGCCGCGATACGAATGAAGTCTTTCGCAACTATCTGGTGGAAGGCAAACCCGGTTTCGTGCCGCACCGCTGGGCCCGGCTGCACGATGCCGTCCGCTGGATCGTGGACGCCGGCGGCATGGCCGTGCTGGCTCACCCCGCGCGCTACCGGCTGAACGCCACCGAGGAGTATGTGCTGTTCTCCGAGTTCAAACAGCATGGCGGCCAAGGCGTGGAGGTGGTCACCGGCAGCCACTTTCCTCACGAATACGGCAGCTACGCGGACAAGGCCCGCGAGTTTGGCTTGTACGCCTCGCGTGGCTCGGACTTCCACAGCCCGGCAGAGTCGAGCACCGACTTTGGCGCCCTCCCTCCGTTGCCCGCCGGCGTAACGCCCGTGTGGGATGCGCTGCAAGCGCGTATCATCCATCCATGAAATGCGGCTGTTGCGCTTGCACATCAAATGCCAACAGCTATCAAGATAAGAGCAAAAACAATTCCCCATCCGGAGTACCACCATGGCCCAGTACTTTGAAGTTCACCCCGACAATCCCCAGCCGCGCCTGCTCAAGCAGGCTGCGGCCATGCTCAAGGATGGAGGCATTCTGGCCGTGCCCACTGATTCCAGCTACGCTTTTGTCTGCCAGTTGGACAACAAGCAGGTGGTGGACCGGCTGCGCCGCATCCGCCAGATCGACGAGAAGCGCATGCTCACACTGCTGTGCAGCGACCTCTCGCAATTGGCCAGCTACGCCATGGTGGACAACCACCAGTTCCGCATCCTCAAGCTTGGCACACCCGGCCCCTACACCTTCATTCTGGATGCCACCAAGGAGGTTCCACGTCGTATCAGCCACCCCTCCCGCAAGACGATCGGCCTGCGTGTACCCGACCGTAAGGGCCTATTGATGCTTCTGGAACTGCACGGCGAGCCCTTGCTCTCGACTACCTTGATCCCGCCCGGCGAGACCGAGCCCTTGAACGATCCGCAGGAAATCCGTGAGCGCTTTGAATCACAGATCGAACTGGTGGTAGACGCCGGCCCCTGCCCGCTGGAGCCCACGACCATCGTGGATCTGACCCCCATGGGCGCCGGTGGTGCTCCGGTTGTGGTGCGCGAAGGGCGAGGTCCACTTGCGCAGCTTGGCCTATGAGATTCTTTTATAAGCAAAATGGGCTTTCAGCGTACAGCCAGTGCGCGCAGGAACTTTTATTTTGATAGCATTTCTATCCGTTTCGCCAACCGAGGGGCCATTTCCAGCCTGATAGGCTAGACTGCCTCGGTTGCTGCACCGCAACACACCATACAACCTTGTGACCATCGTCCTGTGAATCCTGAACTGATCCAAAACGTCTTGATGTATGCGCTGCCCGTGCTGTTTTCCATCACGTTGCACGAAGCCGCGCATGGCTATGTGGCTCGTCATTTCGGTGACAACACTGCCGCGATGCTGGGGCGCATCACGCTCAACCCGATCAAGCACATCGACCCGATCGGCACCATCGTCATGCCGTTGGCACTGTATTTCATGACTTCGGGTGCCTTTGTGTTCGGTTATGCCAAGCCCGTGCCAGTGGCCTTTGGCAATCTGCGAAACCCCAAGCGCGACATGATCTGGGTCGCGCTGGCTGGCCCTGCCACCAACTTCATTCAGGCTCTGCTCTGGGCGGTGGTACTGGGCATTCTGGCCATCACCGGACTGCACGAGCCGTTCTTCCTGGGCATGGCCAAGGCCGGTATCGCGGTCAATCTGGTGATGTGGGCATTCAACCTGTTCCCACTGCCCCCACTGGATGGAGGCCGTGTGCTGGTCGGATTGCTTCCCTACCGGCAGGCCGAGGCGGTTTCCCGGATCGAGCCTTATGGCTTTTTCATTGTGATGGGACTGGTCGTTGCCGGCGTCATCAGCGCCGTCTGGATGCGTCCGTTGATGTCGGTGGGCTACGCGATCGTGGACACCATCCTGAAGCTTTTTCTATAGACCGGCTAGCATGGCAACTGCACAGCGCCATTACGCCTCGCCATGGGTGCTCGGACGATAGTGCTACATTGCATCTCGCCACTGATATCTCTGGGCACAGACGCAAAAAGCCTGTACCCCGGCTTATTTCCCCAATAACAGAACCATGCAAAAAACCCGTTTCCTCACCGGCATCACCCCATCGGGCACTCCCCATCTGGGTAACTATGCCGGTATGATGCGCCCGGCCATCGCCGCCAGTCGCGCCAAGGATGTCGAGAATTTCTATTTTCTGGCCGACTACCATGCCCTGATCAAGTGCCAGGACCCTGAGCGCGTCAATCGCTCGACCCTGGAGATCGCAGCCAGTTGGCTCGCCGCCGGACTGGATCCTGAACATGTGACCTTCTACCGCCAGTCGGACATTCCCCAGATCCCCGAGCTGACCTGGTTTCTGACCTGCGTCACCGGCAAAGGCCTGCTCAACCGCGCCCATGCCTACAAGGCCTCGCAGGACAAGAACCATGAAGCAGGCAAGGACAGCGATGATGGTGTGACGGCAGGCCTCTTCATGTATCCCGTGCTGATGGGTGCCGACATTCTGGCCTTCAACGCCAACAGGGTGCCCGTGGGCCGTGACCAGATCCAGCACATCGAGATGGCGCGCGACATGGCATCGAGCTTCAACCATCTGTATGGCGAGTTCTTCACGCTGCCGGAGGCCGCGATCGATGAACAGGTAGCCACCCTGGCAGGCCTGGATGGCCGCAAGATGAGCAAGAGCTACGACAACACGATTCCGCTGTTCTCGACACAGGCGCAGCTCAAAAAGCTGATTGGCTCCATCGTCACCGATTCACGGGCACCGGGCGAGCCTAAGGATGTGGAAGGATCGGCGTTGTTTCAGATCTACCAGGCCTTTGCCAGCGATGGGGAAACCGCAGCTCTGCGCCAGGCCTACGCCGATGGCATTGCCTGGGGCGATGCCAAGACCATGCTGTTTGAATGTGTGGATCGCGAAATTGCGCCCCTGCGCGAGCGCTACAACGACCTGATGGCCCATCCGCAGGAGGTGGAGACCATCTTGCTGCAAGGCGCCGAGAAGGCCCGTGCCTACTCTCAGCCGCTCTTGCACAAGCTGCGCGGCGCCGTTGGTTTGAGGCCACTGACCGTGGCGACCACCGCCACCACAGCCAAGGTCAGCACCAAGGCTGCGGCAGCATCCTTCAAGCAGTACCGTGAAAAGGATGGCAAGTTCTATTTCAAGCTGGTACGCGCAGATGGCGCCATACTGCTGCAGAGCCAGGCATTTGATGCACCACGCGATGCGGGTGTGATGATCGCCCAGTTGCAATCGCAACCAGAAACCTTGGGGCAGATCATGGATAACGTGCAATTGGGCGACAGTTTTTCGCTTTCTGACGTGCAATTGGCTCTAAAAGAGATAGCGGAAAGTTGATTAGCTGCCTATACTTCAAATGCAACCAAATGTTGTAACAGTTGAATAGGTGAAGGCCAGCTCGTTATTTGTATGAGTTGGGGTAGGTGATTGGATTTGCCTTTAAGATGGTTTATCTTATAAAGGCAAACTATTAAGTTTTGGGAGAGAGCTACTATGAGGATTGTGGCGCTGGATGATGATCTGGTGGTGTTGGACATGCTCTCCAAAACCATGGAGGCGGAAGGCCACGCCTGTACGACCCATACCACTGGCGCGTCTTTGATGAAAGACATGCGCCGCGAAACCTACGACCTGCTGATTCTGGACTGGCAATTGCCCGATACGTCTGGCCCCGTGGTGGTGCGCTGGATCCGTGACAATGTCAGCCAGGAGTTGCCGGTGCTGTTCATCACCAGTCGGCAGGGTGAAGCCGACATTGTCGAAGGCCTGGAATCGGGCGCGGATGACTTCATGGTCAAGCCCCTGCGTGTTGCCGAATTGGTGGCGCGCGTACGTGCATTGTTGCGCCGTGCCTACCCGGCAGCCACCAAGGGCACCATGGAGTTTGGCCGTTACCGCTTCATGTCGGATTCACGCACGCTTGAAGTCGATGGCAAACAGGTGGAGCTGAAAAACCGCGAGTACGATCTGGCGCTGTTCCTGTTCCAGAACATGGGACGCCTGCTCTCACGCGACCATCTGCGCGAAATCATCTGGGGCCAGAACTCGGATGTGATCTCCCGCTCGCTGGACACCCATGTATCGCGCCTGCGCACGCTGCTTGATCTGCGACCGGAAAATGGTTACGTGATCAATGCTGTCTACGGTGTAGGTTACCGTTTTGAAGCGGTCAAGCCGCAGGCTGAGGCCGTGCCGCCGAATTGAGCTGCCAAGCCATATACGCCTGCCGGCCAACCCACCCCTAGGGGTGCGTTGGCCGTCTTGCCGCTATGACGCTGGCAAATACGCACCGCATGTTTGCGGTACAAAAGGATTTTTGATGTTTGTAAACCTGCACGTAACGCTGCCTGTTTCGCTGCTGATTGCCTTGGGAGTGCTGCTGCCATGCGTGGCCAGTGCTGCCTCAGCCGATCAGCTGCCGGATATCCAGCACCGGGTGCAGCCCGGTGACACCCTGGAAGATGTGGCCAAGCGCTACCTCAAGGATCCGCAGCAGTGGCGCGCGCTCGGTGAACTCAATCAGGTCAGGTATCCAACCCGTCTGCCGGTCGGCTCGACCATCGTCATTCCTGCACGGTTGGTGGGATACCAGAACGCCGTTGCCGAGTATGTGCAAGGCGATGCCCAGTTGCGCTCCCCCCACATGGCCGGTGGCGCCAATTGGCAGAGGCTCATCCAGGGAGCCGTACTGACCGAAGGTGATGAACTGAAAGTGGCGCCCGGCAGCTTTGTCACGCTGAAGTTTGCCGATGGCAGTTCGGTCCGCATCAACGAGAAATCGGAGCTGAAACTCAGCGAAATGCGCAAGAACCAGCGCACACAGGAGCAGCAGTCCGTGGTGGACCTGCACAAAGGCGGTATCGAGTCGCAGGTCACCCCCGCTATTGAGCAGCGCCGCAAGCGCAAGTTCGAGATCAAGACGCCCATGGCGACCACCAGTGTGCGCGGCACCGTGTTCTCAGTCAGCGTCTCCGATTCCGGCGAGGCCGTCACCGCAGTTGACCACGGTGTGGTCGTGGTGGCCGGTAGTGCCGCAGCACGCGAAACCTCGGTCACGGCCGGCCGGGGCATCGCCGTGCAGAACAATGGTCGTGTGGGGTCCATCGTGGATCAGCTCGCAGCGCCCAGCCTGCAAGGCAACCCGCCGGTGTTTGAGGACGCCGACTTTCTGACCATCCAGCTCAGCCCCGTGGAGCAAGCCCGTCAGTACCAGGTCAAACTGGCGCACGATGCCGACATGCGGCAGGTGGTACGCAGCCAACGCTTCAATACGCCGCTGGCCAAATTTCCCGGCGTTGAAGACGGCAACTACTACGTTGCAGTCCGCGCAGTCGACAGCCAGCAGATTCCCGGCAGGCCCCATGTGGAGGCGATCAAGGTCAAGGCAACGCCGGTGCCCCCCCTGTATTCCAACCCCGCGCCGGGTGGTCTGATCGGCATCAGTGATGGCACGTTGACTTGCACCGAAGGAGGCAAGGGGGTCATCGGCTATCGCATTCAGGTGGCAGCCAGCACCGACTTCACCCAACCTCTGGCAGACAGTGGCGTGGTGACGGAATGCCAAACGACTATCGGCAAGCTGGCTGCAGGCAACTACTACTGGCGTGCAGCCAGCGTGCGCAAGGCTGCCGACGGCAGCCTGGACCAGGGGCCGTTTTCCAAACCCCAGGCTTTCAAGGCGGGCACCAATCCTGCATCCTTGAGTGCGGATGCACTCAGCCCTGGTGAAATGGACATGCCCAATCAACTGCAGCTGTTCTGGACCGGAGAGCCAGGGCAAAAATACAACCTGCAACTGGCACGCAATGAGCAGTTCGACGCCCCCCTCAGCACCGTGCAACTGGATCAGCCGCGCTGGGTTTCCGACGAACTTGCCCCGGGCGATTACTTCGTGCGCATCCAGGTGCTGGATCCTTCCGGACTCCAAAGCCGCTACTCAGCCGCTCGCAAGCTGACCGTGGAGTCCGCGATCACAACTGGCTACGGTTCCATGCTCAAATCCGACGACGGCAGACCGGTGCAGAGCCCACGCTGATCGATCTGCCAGCCTGCGGGCACCCTGCCCAAGGCAACCAGTCCGCCACAACGTGAGCCGCTCTCCTCTGCTGACCCGAACCCAGCTACGCTGGCTGGAATGGCTGGTGCTGGCTGCCATTTTGCTGGCCTGTGTGGCATGGGCCAGCCTGCGCGGCCAGCCGCGTGCGGTCAACGCAATGGTGCAAGACCTGGCTGGCTGGGTCAGTGCGCCCTACGCGCGCAACGATATCGTCATTGTCGCCATTGACGACGCAAGCTTGCAAAGCGTAGGCCGCTGGCCATGGCGGCGCGCGATTCTCGCCCAGTTGCTGCGAGACATCGAGGCGCAAAAACCTGCTGCCATTGGCGTTGACGTGCTGTTCAGCGAGCCGGACCGGGCGAATCCCCAGGACGACCAGTTGCTGGCCGATGCCATCCGCAGTGCAGGCAATATCGTGCTGCCCGTGGACTGGCGTATGGCTGGCGTCGACATCGGTGCCGAATTGCCGATTGCCAACCTGCGCAGCGCAGCAAGCGAATTGGGCCATGTCAATGTCAGCGTGGATGAAGACGGGGTGATTCGCCGCTATTTTGCCGCCCAGGGAGAAGACACGGGCCCCTGGCCACACTTCGGTATCGCCATGCTGTGCGCGGCTGGACGCAGCCACCCACTCTGCCGGGGTGTGCAAGCCCCCCGGCCCGGAGACGCCTGGGTACAGCAGTCTCCAGAGGTCTTCAATTTTGCCCGTGGCGCCGAGCCCTATCGCCTGTACTCTGCGGAAACGGTGCTGACCGGACGCGTGCCATCCAACGCGTTCACCGGCAAGTACGTGCTGCTGGGCGCCACTGCGTCAGGTCTTGGCGATTACTTTGCCAGTCCCGCACGCCCTTCCTCGCGCCATATCGCCGGGGTGGAGCTGATTGCCCATGCGCTGGATTCACAGCTCTCTGGCCGGCACGTGACCCCAGCCTCTGCAACCACTGATGCCGTGGTCAATGTCGGCATCATCCTGCTGGCTCTGGCTGCCATTGCCGTGCTGGGCCCGATGGCGGGCTTGGCCATGCAGCTGGCCCTGGCGGTGGGAGCGCTGCTGCTGAGCTTTGCACTGCGCAACTGGGCGGGTGTGCAGCTCGCACCTGCTGCCGCGCTGATGGGCCTGGTCGTCATCTATCCCATCTGGAGCTGGCGGCGCCTGAGTGCGGCAGCCTCCTTTCTGCAGCAGGAGATGGTCACTCTGCGCGAAGCGCTCGAAAACACCGGTGCACCGCAGCGCAATACTGCTCTGGTGGACGATTTTCTGGACAGGCGCATCAAGGCCGTCGAGACCGCCACCAGCACCTTGCGCCAGATGCACGGCTTCGTCCGCGATACCCTGCGCCAGATCCCTTCGCCCACCTTCGCGATTGATCCGCAGGGCATGGTCAGCCTACACAACCAGGCCGCCGACCAATACATGCAGAACCTGGGCATCCCTCCGCAAGGGCTGATCCCGATCCGCACCGTGCTGCAAGGCCTGCGCATCAAATCCACTGGACAGGAGCTGTGGTTTGCGACGCCTGAACAGCTGGGCGCCCTGCCGACCGAAAGTGAAGTGATCGACCGCCAGCAGCGGCCCTGGCTGCTTCTGGCCGAGGCGTTTCGCGCACCTGCGCCCGATGGCTGGCTCCTGATGCTGGTGGACATGACCGAGCTGCACAAGGCCATGGAGCAGCGCGACCAGGCACTGCGATTCATCTCCCACGATTTCCGCTCGCCGCAGGCCTCCATCATCACCTTGCTGGAGATGTACCAGGAATTCCCTGGCCAGATGACCGAGGCCGACCTGCACCACAAGATCGGCCGCCTGGCCAACCAGTCGTTGGAAATGGCGGAGAGCTTCGTGCAACTGGCCTCTGCCCAGTCGCAAAGCCTGCAGAGAAGGCCGGTGCACCTGGACATCCTGCTGCAGGAGGCCATCGATGACTGCTGGGCCAAGGCAACCGAGAAAAAGCTGCAGGTACGCTACGCCCCCGGCCGCCTGGAAGCCACCCACACCGAAATCACCACCCTGGGTGACCGTTCGCTGCTGCACCGCTGCCTGGTGAATCTGATCACCAATGCCATCAAATACAGCCCTGCCGGCGGCGTGGTCGAGGCCAATGTGACTGCGGAGCACGGCTATTGGGTGGTGCATATCCAGGACCACGGATACGGCATGAACGAAGAACAGCTGACACGCCTGTTCCAGCCCTTTCAGCGCTTTCACCAGAACAGCCAGCCGCACATTGCCGGTATTGGCCTGGGGCTGACCTTTGTTCAGACTGTGGTGCAACGCCACCAGGGTTTTGTATCGGTCACCAGCACCGAAGGCGAAGGCTCGTGCTTCAGCGTGCACCTGCCCATGAATGGTGGGGATGACACCGCATTGCCACCAACCCCATGAAACATAGTGAGGCCATCACCCCACGCGCACGCCGCACGCTGCGCACGACTGCCGCTTGTCAGTACGGTTTCCGCCTGAAAGCGGCAGGCTGAATCATGCGTGCGTGCGCACGCCGCTCCTATTTCAATAGCGCAGTGGCAGCTATCCACTGCCGCTCAATGCAATTCCTTGCCTTTGAGTTCAGGCACCAGAAACATGGTTGCGAATGCATCCAGTACATAGATGGCAGCCAGCAGTGCAATCGCCATCTGGAATGAGTATTGCGAGGCAATCGCGCCAATCACCACCGGCCCCAGCCCGCCCACGGCCCGGCCGAGGTTGAAGAGCACGTTCTGCGCCGTTGCACGCGCCTCGGTTGGGTAGGCCTCGCTCATCAGCGCACCAAAGCCCCCCATCATGCCATTGACAAACATGCCCATCAGCGCGCCTGCCCAGAGCATGGTGATCGGGTCGTTCAACTGCGAGTACACCAGCACCATGACGGCGGCACCCGCCTGAAACAGCAGGAAGCTCGGCTTGCGCCCGATGCGGTCGGCCAGTTGGCCGAAGATCCAGATGCCGGCCATCATCCCCAGGATGGTGACAGCCGTCCACATGGCGGATTTGGTCAGGTTGAAGCCCAGCTTGTTCGCCAGAAAGCCCGGCATCCAGATCATGATGCCGTAGTAGCCGAAGTTCTGTACCGAGGTGAGCACCACGATGCCCGCACTGATCTTGGTGGTGGCACGGTCCTTGACCAGGAGCTTGAAGCATTGCAGCGCAGAGGGCTTCTTCTCCTGGCTGCGCACAAAGACTTCCGGCTCGTGCAGGCGATTGCGAATGAACCAGGCCACAAATGCCGGAATCACGCCCACCAGAAACATGCCACGCCAGCCGATATATGGCAGCAGCAACGGCGTGAGCAGCGCCGCGCCCAACACGCCCACCTGCCAGCCCAGTGCCACATACGACGATACTCGGGCTCGATAACGTGCGGGCCAGGCCTCGGCTGCCAATGCCATACCGATGCCGAACTCGCCGCCCAGGCCGATGCCAGCCAGCGTGCGGTAGACCAGCAGGTCCCAGTAGCCTTGCGCAAATGCGCACAGGCCGGTGAATACGGCAAACATCACAATGGTCCAGGTGAGCACGCGGATGCGTCCAAACCGGTCGCTGAGCGCACCAAACACAATGCCGCCCACGACCGCACCAATCAAGGTCCATGTCACCAAGGCACCTGCTTGTGCGGTCGACAGGCCCAGGTCTTCCCGGATGGCGCCCAGCATGAAACCCAGAATCAGCAGGTCAAACCCATCCATCGCATAGCCGACCGCCGATCCCGCCAGCGCTTTCCACCCATAGCCATTGACGGTCGTGAGCGGCTGGAGGGCAGATGGCGGTGATGCAGAAGCGGACATGGGAGGTTCTGGTAGTGCGGAAAGAAACGCGCACAAAAAATGCCGCACAGGGCGGCATGATTTGACGCGGAGCGTGATTTTGCACTTTATCTATACGCTCTGCGTAGAAAGCGAAAAATCACACATTGACTACTCGGTAAAAATTGACTTGCCGAACGCCCACTCAATCGGCCAGAAACAACTCTTGCAGGTCGCTCAGAAAATCAAAACCCCGCTCGGTAGGCCGCACCCGGGCCCAATCGCGCGTGATCAACCCCTTGGCCTCGGCTTGCTGCAAGGCCTTGTCGATGCTACTGAGCGGCAGGCCGGTGCGGTCCAGGTAGTCCTGCAGCGCAAAGCCTTCACGCAGTCGCAGCGCATTCAGCATGTACTCGAACGGCAGATCGGCACGCTTCACATCTTCGTCCTGCGCCAGTGCATTGCCTTGCAAGGCAGCGTCCATGTAGCGGGCCGGATCGCGCACACGCACCTGGCGCACTACACGGTGCGCAAAGCTCAGTTTGCTGTGCGCGCCAGCGCCAATGCCCAGGTAATCGCCAAACGACCAGTAGTTGCTGTTGTGCACGCATGTGTGGCCCGGCTTGGCGTAGGCCGACACCTCGTAGCGCTGCATGCCTGCGATGGCGGTCCGCTCGGTGATCTGGTCGAGCATGGCGTAGGCCTCGTCGTCCTCCGGAATGGCCGGCGGGTATTTGGCGAAATAGGTGTTGGGCTCGATGGTCAGGTGGTAGATCGAGATATGCGGCGGCGCAAAGCTGAGTGCCACATCGAGATCACGCTGCAGATCGGCGGCGGTCTGCCCCGGCAGGGCGTACATGATGTCGAGATTGAAGGTATCGAAGCTGCTGGCAGCTTCCGCCACGGCAGCCAGCGCCTGAGCACTGTCGTGCACCCGGCCCAGCGCCTGCAGGTACCGGTCGTCAAAGCTCTGCACGCCAATCGACAGACGCGTGATGCCTGCGGCGCGGAAGGCCTTGAAACGGTCCTTCTCGAAGGTGCCGGGGTTGGCTTCCATGGTGATCTCACACCCGGCATCGACCCGCAGGCGTGCGCGGATGGCCGAGATCAACCGGTCGATCGCCGCCGGTGAAAACAGGCTTGGCGTGCCCCCACCCAGGAAGATGCTGTGCACGCTGCGCCCCCAGACCAGCGGCAGCGCCTGCTCCAGATCGGCAATCACGGCGTCGATGTAGCGGTCCTCCGGCAACCCGGCGCGGCCATCGCGCGCCTCGTGCGAGTTGAAGTCACAGTAGGGACACTTCTTGAGGCACCAGGGCAGGTGTACGTACAGCGACAACGGCGGCAGGCTGGCCAGCTGCAAAGTGCCCGGCCGCATGTAATGCTGAACGTCTTTCAGGCCTGTTGCAACCGCCTCGTGGGCACCGATAGCTATCATTTTTGAATCTGTCATATCCCAGGCTCCTTGGCCGAAGCAAAAGCCGCCGTCCGAGACGAGCAAGCGGCGCTGCAGCCTGACGAGCGTATGCGCCTCAGTCCTTTGCCGCAGCGCGTACAGCAGCGCTTCCAGCCAGCCAGTTCTCGCGCACCAGCTCCATCATCAGGCGCGACGAACGGCCGCGATGGCTGTGGGCGTGCTTGACCTCAGGGGTCATCTGCGCAAAGGTCATTCCCAGCTCAGGGATCAGCAGCACTGGATCAAAGCCGAACCCCCCCTCACCCATGGGCTGCTGCGCAATCAGTGCGGCCACCCGGCCTACTGCCACCAGGGGCTCCGGATCTTTGGGGTGGCGCACGGCCACCAGGGTGCTCACCATGGCCGCGCGGCGGTCTGTCACGCCACTCATCTGCTCGATCAGGGCGCGCACATTGTTGGCATCGCTTTTCTCGTAGCCGAACTGCATGCAGTAATAGGCGGTATCCACGCCAGGCAAGCCGCCAAATGCCGCCACGCACAGGCCCGCATCATCAGCAATTGCAGGCAGACCCGTACGCTCTGACGCAAAGCGTGCCTTGGACAGGGCATTTTCCAGAAAAGTGCCATAGGGCTCGGGCGCCTCACCATCCATCAATGCGCCTTGCGGCACCAGTTCTACGCCCAATGGATGGAACATGGCCTGCAGCTCGGCGAGCTTGCCCTGGTTGTTGGATGCAAGAACGATTTTCATGGTCTGAATGGCGCTTGGCGTGCAATGATCAAACGCCAAACGCTATATTTTTAATAGTACCCAAGCAACAAGGCGGCCTGGGTGACCGCCTTGCAGATGTTGTGGGTGTGGTAAGTCCTCATTATCAGCCGACGGCCAAAACGCTGCATGCTGCGGGCCTTCTGCACGCCGGACTACAGACGCCTCAGGGCAATGGCGGCTGGGCCTTGCTCCCGTCTGGCTCGGCGGGCGGCTCTGGCGGCATGGCGCCTGCCGCAGACGGATCTTCCTCAGAGACAAACCGCTCCGCCCCCGGCATTTCCCATTCCAAAGCCACGGCGGTGACGTTGTCGCTGCTGGCACCGGCCTTGCGCAGTGCGGCGTCAATCAGATCAGGGATGGCGCGCGATACCGACTTGTTGCCCAACTCACGGGCAATCACCGTCTCGGACACGCTGCTCCACAACCCGTCGGAACACAGCATGATGCGATCGCTGCGATGCAGCTCAGTGGGCCCTGCCACATCGAAAAACGGCCGGGAAGGGCTGCCCAGGCAGGTGAACAGCACATTGCGATTGAAGCGATCCGGGTTGACGCTGGTGACACCAGAGCCGCGTAGCTCCATGTACGAATGGTCACGCGTACGCGCCATCACCTTGGCGCCGCGCACCATGTACAGCCGTGAATCGCCGCAGTGCACCCACCAGACATTGCCGTCCTGAACCACCGAAGCCACCAGAGTGGTGCGCGGTGGGTCTTCCATATTGTTCGCAATGGCGTACTTGAGGATGTTGTGGTGTGCCGACAGCAGTGCGTTTTCGAGGAACTCCGCCGGGTCATCCAGCTTGGGGCGCGCCAGACGCTGGAAATCCAGCGAAACCGTCTGCAGCGCCAGCTGGGCTGCAACCTCGCCTTCGGGGTGACCGCCCATGCCATCGGCAACGACGAACAGACAGGACTCTTTGGTGTAGCTGTACCCCATCCTGTCTTCGTTCTTTTCCCGACCACCCTTGCGACTGAGCTGGAAGACCGAGAACTTCATTTGGTGGAGCTCCCTGCACGCGCCTGGATATTTTTCTTGGTATCGCTTACCAGCGAGTCAATCGACATACGAACTTTCTCGGAAACCGTCAGCTTGGTGTAGCGGCGCTCGTCCTCCCGCGCCAGCTCCTTCTGCAGCAGAAACACCGACTGCGGGCGCGCCTGGGGATCCAGCGCCATGCACCACTCCACCAGTTCGATCAGGTTGTCGGAATAAACGCCGCGCACTTTCGAAAGCGCAAGGCCCAGGCGATCCTTCTCCTGCCGCTTGGGCGCGTCATTGGGCGGAATGCCTTGCATGCAGGCATAGATACAGGCACCAATGGCATAGATATCGGTCCACGGCCCCAGCGGTGTGTCGCGGCGGTACATCTCGGGCGCTGCAAAGCCCGGCGTGTACATGGGACGGACAAAATTGCCTTCCTTGCTGAGCACTTCGCGCGCAGCGCCAAAGTCGATCATCAAGGCCTTGTTGTCATCGGTGATGAAGATATTGGCCGGCTTGATGTCCAGATGCAGCATCTTGTGCTGGTGCACGATGCGCAGGCCGCGCAGTACCTCGTCAAACAGCGAGCGGATCGTCGACTCGCGGAAGACCTTGGCCTCTTTCAGGTCGCGCGCGGTCACGATGAAATCCTGCAGGGTGGCACCCTCCAGGTAGTTCATGACCATGTAGACAGTCTCGTTCTCGCGGAAGAAGTTGTAGACGCTGACCACCGAGGGATGGGAGATTTGCGCGAGCGCCCGCCCCTCTTCGAAAAAGCTCTTGAGGCCCAGGCGGTACAACGACAATTTTTCGGGCTCTACCGTGGGCGCCAGGGCGCCAGGCTCACGCGAGGCCAGGCTGGAAGGCAGATATTCCTTGATGGCCACCTGCTGGCCATCAGGCGCCAAAGCCAGATAGACAACCCCGAATCCCCCCGACGATATACGCCGCACGATACGATATCCACCGATGACGGTATTGGTGGGTAACGGCGCTGGCTTTGCTTTTGACATAGTTAGATGAACAACGCAGGTATATGAGAAGCCTGATAATGAGCGCGATTGCAAGCAACCCCATACAGTCCTATGCCAGTTTACAGCATGACAGGCTATGCCTCTGTCCAGCAAAGCATCCCACCGGCCGGTGGCGACAATGCTCCCTCTCTCTGGCGCGTCGGACTGGAAATTCGCTCGGTTAACAGCCGTTTTCTCGATTTATCTTTCAAGCTTCCGGAAGATCTCAGAAGCTGCGAACCACAGTTACGCTCTCTTGTCGATAATAGTCTGAAGCGCGGCAAGGTGGAAGTGCGGGTTCTGGTCGTCAGTGAACAAGCGTCAAACATTCCCGTGGCTTCCGCGCGTCTGCTGCAGCAATTGGGCAGCTTTCAGGACACGGTCACCGCATGGATGCCCAGCGCCCAGCCTCTTACCGTGGCAGAAGTGTTGCGTTTAAGCGGCACCGGCAGCTCCGACCTCCCCGAGAACTGGGCCGAATCCGTTGCCGACGTTTGCAAGCAGGCACTCAAAGCCTTGCTCGATGCCCGCCAGCGTGAAGGAAAACGCCTCACTGCGATGCTGCAGGACCGGGTCGACCAGCTCAAGGCCCTGGCCGAAAAGGCCGAGCCACTGGTTCCGGACCTCGTCAGGCAGCAGAAAGACCGCTTTCTGGAGCGCTGGAAGGACGCTATGGCGTTGACCGAAGGCAGCGTTTCACCCGAAGCAGCACAAGATCGCGCCCTGACAGAAGCCACCTCCTTTGCCATCCGCATCGACGTTGCCGAAGAAATCACCCGTCTGCGCTCGCACCTCGAAGAAATCACCCGCCTGCTGGGCAAGGGTGGCGACATCGGCAAGCGCCTGGATTTTCTGATCCAGGAACTGCATCGCGAGGCCAACACGCTGGGCTCCAAATCAGCTGCGCTGGAGCTGACACGCATCAGCGTGGACATGAAGGTGCTGATCGAGCAGATGCGCGAGCAGGTACAGAACATCGAATAAAAACAAAAAGCTATTCATCACCATGGATTACCCAGGAAATCTCTTCGTCGTATCGGCCCCCAGCGGGGCCGGTAAATCATCGCTGGTCAAGGCCCTGCTGGAACTCGATTCCCAGGTCTACCGCTCCATCTCGCACACCACGCGCGCACCACGCGGCCAGGAAAAGCATGGTCGCGAGTACTACTTCGCGTCACGCGAAGATTTCGAAAAAATGATCGCGGGCAACGCTTTCGTGGAATGGGCCAATGTGCATGGCAACATGTACGGCACTGCCAAAAAGGCCATCGAGGAGCGCCTGGCCAAAGGCGCGGACATCGTGCTGGAGATCGATTACCAGGGCGCCTTGCAGATCAAGGAAAGCTTTCCGCATGCCGTGCTGATCTTCATCTTGCCGCCGAGCTGGGATGAGCTGCGTTCGCGCCTGGAGAACCGGGGCGAAGACACCTCGGAGGTTATCGAAGTGCGCCTGAAGAATGCCCATCAGGAAATGTCCCAGGTCGACAAATTCGACTTCGTTATAATCAACGAGTTATTTGAACGCGCACTGTTCGATCTGAAAGCTGTTGTTCATTCGCAACGGCTGCGTTTTTTGTGCCAGCGCCGCGCCCGTGCCGAAATATTCTCGTCACTCAACATATCTGACAGCCTGGAGAACTCCTGATGGCCCGCATCACTGTAGAAGATTGCCTCGAAAAAGTCCCTAACCGTTTCCAGCTCGTGCTTGCGGCCACCTACCGCGCCCGCATGCTCAGCCAAGGCCACACCCCCAAGATCGACAGCCGCAACAAGCCGGCAGTCACTGCCTTGCGCGAAATCGCAGCTGGCAAGGTCGGCCTGGAGATGCTGAAGAAAGTTCCGGGTTAAATCCTCGTATCTTCACGCGCAATGGCACCGAATATCGGTGCCATTTTTCTTGTTATTCACACAAGTTTGTCATCGCACGCTACAGTAAAGGCGTGAAGTCCGTGTCCATCTCCACCCCTCCCGTTCAATCTTCTGGTACTTCCGCTACCGCCGCAGCCAAGCCTGCTATGTCCTACCCGGTAGTCGTGAGTGCCTATGCTGCATTCCTGGAAAAGCTTGATTACCTGAAAGATGCCGATCTGGCGCGGGTGGAAGAAGCCTTTGAATTTGCAGCGGTTGCGCACTCCGGCCAGTTCCGCAGCAGCGGCGACCCCTATATCACCCACCCCATTGCGGTTGCCGAGATCTGTGCCACCTGGAAGCTGGACGCCGAAGCCCTGATGGCAGCACTGATGCACGACGCCATGGAAGACTGTGGCGTCACCCGCGACGATATCGCCCGGCAGTTTGGCGACACGGTGGCAGAGTTGGTCGACGGCCTCACCAAGCTGGACAAGCTGCATTTCAATTCGCGCGAGGAAAACCAGGCGGAATCCTTCCGCAAAATGCTGCTGGCCATGGCGCGCGACGTTCGCGTGATTCTCGTCAAGCTGGCAGACCGAACCCACAATATGCGCACCATGTCGGACATGCCGCGCAGCAAATGGGGACGCATTTCCACCGAAACCATGGAAATCCATGTGCCCATTGCCAACCGGCTGGGCATCAATCGCGTCTACCGGGAGCTTCAGGACCTGGCCTTCAAGCACCTGTATCCATGGCGCCATGACACCCTGGTCAAAGCGCTGGGCCGCTCGCGCAACCGCCGCAAGGAAGTGGTGCAGAAAATCCATGCCGAGGTGGATGCATCCTTTGCCAAATCCGGCATCAAGATTCGCCTGGGCAACCAGGAAAAGACGCTGTATTCCATCTACAAGAAGATGGATGCCAAGCATTTATCGTTTGCGCAAGTCACCGATTCGTATGCCGTACGCGTCATCGTTCCCAACCTGATCGACTGTTATACGGCGCTGGGCGTGCTGCACCAGGTTTTCCGTCCCGTGCCATCCAAGTTCCGCGATTACATTGCCAACCCAAAATCCAATGGCTACCAGTCGCTGCATACCACCCTGGTTGGCCCATCGGGCGTGAGCATGGATTTCCAGATCCGCACCGAGGACATGAATCTGGTGGACGAAAACGGTGTGCTCACGCACTGGATGATCCAGGCTCGCGCCTCCGGCAGCGGCGAGCAGTTGGGCACCAAATGGGTACAGTCGCTGCTCGATATCCAGGACGAAACCCGCGATGCGCATGAATTCTGGGACAACGTGCGCGTGGACCTGTTCCCCGACTCGGTCTATGTGTTCACTCCCAAAAACCAGATGTTGACCTTGCCGCGCGGCGCCACGGTGCTGGATTTTGCCTATGCCATCCACAGCAATGTGGGTGAGCACACATCTGGCGCCCGCATCAACAACGAGCAGGTTCCCCTGAGCACCGTACTCAAGAGCGGCGACATCGTTGAAGTCACCACCTCGCCTGAGGCGGTGCCTCACCCCTCCTGGCTCACCATCGTGCGCACGGGGCGCGCCAAATCCAAGATTCGCTATTACCTCAAGACCCAGGGCCAAAGTGAGACGGCAGTCCTGGGAGAGCGCCTGCTGTTGCAAGCACTGCGTGCTGAAGGCATCTCGCAGCTACCCGAGGCAAAAGCAGCCTGGGATGGACTGCTGGAGCGATTGGGCGCGCGCAACAAGGCCGAACTGTTCAGCGACATTGGCCAGGGCAAGCGCATTGCGGTATTCGCAGCCAAGCAAATGGTGGAACTGCTCGCAGAACAGGGCATGCGTCCCGACGCCGTGCTGCTGACCCAGGAGCGCTATAAAAACAGGAGTTCCTCCGTCACCAGCGCCGTTGTTCTCGATGGCGGCAACAACGCCGCAGTCAAATACGCCAAATGCTGTCGCCCGGTACCTGGCGACAGTGTTGCCGGCTATCTGGATCGCAATGCAGGTCTGATCGTTCACAACAGCGACTGCGCGGTCTGCAAGAAGTTGCTGAGCAAGGACGCAGAACGCTTTGTCGAAGTGGAATGGGCCGACGAGCCCAAAGGCGACTTCGAAACTGGCGTCGTTGTCACCATCATCAATGGCAAGGGCGTCCTGGGAAAGATTGCAGCGGAAATTGCCGCACTGGGCTCAGACATCACCCATATCACCATGGACGACGAAGTCGCCATGAACACCACGGAGCTGAAGTTTGTGCTGGTAGTGAGCGATCGCCAGCAGGTGGAGCATATGCTGCGTCAACTCGTCAAGCTATCCTATGTATCGCGAGCCTATCGCATACTGCCGACAGCCTGAACGCCATTCACGCTCCAGCAGGCATATCAGGTCAATCAGGCAGTCTTGGGCGGCGGATACTCCACATCCAGCACCTCCAGTACGCGCACGCCCCCCGGGGTTGGCAGTTGAACCTCGTCGCCGACCCGGGCCTTGAGCAAAGCCCGCGCAATAGGCGCAATCCAGCTCACCTGTCCGCGGCTTGCATCGGCCTCATCAATTCCCATGATGACAATGCGCTCATCGCAACCGTTCTGGTCACAGTATGTGACCGTCGCGCCAAAGTACACCTGATCGCTTCCGTGGTGCACTGATGGGTCTACCACTTCAGCCGCCTCCATGCGCTTGGTCAGAAAACGAATACGGCGATCAATCTCCCGCAAGCGCTTTTTGCCATACAGGTAGTCGCCGTTTTCAGACCGATCCCCATTGCTGGCCGCCCAGTGCACGACCTCCACCACCTTCGGGCGCTCATCATCAATCAACTGCAGCAGTTCGGCCTCCAGCGTGCGGTAGCCTGCTGGTGTGATGTAATTCTTGCCGCCAGCAATCCTGGGCAACTCCGGCATCTCATCGTCGTCTGCGTCGGACTCTTTGGTGAAAGCTTTGTTCATACCCGCCATTTAAGCAAATTGGGCCGCAGCATGGAGGCAAGGCGGCATGACGACAAAGAAAAAGCCTGCAATCCAAAGATTGCAGGCTTTTCAATATGGTGCGGCTGGCAGGAATCGAACCCACGACCCCTTGGTTCGTAGCCAAGTACTCTATCCAGCTGAGCTACAGCCGCTTATTATCGATGCGATGGCGGAGAGGGAGGGATTCGAACCCTCGGTACGCTTGCACGTACGCCTGATTTCGAGTCAGGTACATTCGACCACTCTGCCACCTCTCCGCAGCGCCGAAGCTGAAATTATAGCAGGCAATTTGAGGGTCTCGGGAAGAAATGCAGATTTCTGAAAAATGGCGTCCTTGGTGGCCATCTCCCCCCTTCCCAGGGAACCATAGCTGTGCGAGCTGCAGTCATGGATAGAGGGAAGGTCTAGCCCGGATCAACGCAAAGATGCCAAATCGACCGTATTGGCCAGGGCTGCATAACCCTCGTCACTGGGATTAAGGCGATCACCGGAGTCATAGAGAGGCAGCAGGCGAGTCGGCTGAGCAGGGTCTCGTAGCGCCTGGTCGAAATCAATCACCGCATCCGCCTTGACCGAATTGGCGCACAGCCAGGTATTCAGCGCTTGGCGCTGCGATTCAGCCTCAGTCGAGTCATCCGCCGGTCCTCCAAAAGGTAGAAGAGTGCCCCATTGGATCCTCACGCCCTGCGCCTGGGCCGCCTGCACCAATTGCGTATAGCCCACAGCCATTTCGTCAAAAGTCCTGGCTCGCTTCGGGAGCAGGCTGCCGTACTGAATATCGTTGATACCAATCAGTACGATGATGTGGCTGGCATCCGGCACATCCAATGCATCGCGCTTGAAGCGTGCCAATAAACGGACTGACCTCCTACGGAAATGCGTATGCTTTGGCGCAGGGTCTGGTCACCAAAATGCAGTTCCGGGTTGTTGGAGCCATCCAAATTGGGGGCGTAAAAGTCAACAGGTGCGCGAGCCCATGTTCTGGCATCTCTAGCGTCGCCCTGTTCCCCTTTTTCTCCCACGCCTCCACCACAAGCGAGCAACGATGCTGCAGCAAAGGTCTTGCCGTTGAAATTCGTTTCACATAGCCAAGGCGGCTCGGGCAGCAGTGGGCGGAAGTCGCCGAGCACCGGATGCAGCGGGCTTGAATACCACTCGGGGCCTCGCACCTGGCCTTGAAACGCTGCCCATGCACTCGCTCGAATCAACGCCTGCGCGGCGGCGCACCTGATGAGCACGTTGCAGCGAATGCGGCAAAGACAATGGAGAGCAGCATCAGCGCCCACTGGCCTAATGATGGAACGGGTACAACATCGCCAGGGTGCGCAGTCACATCATCCGTGACCTGCGCCTGACATGCCTCCAGACAATCACCCTGTGCGGGCGGAGTCACTATTGCAACATTGGTGATGGATCCAGAGGCAGTCCTCAGTAGCCGCGCAGTCACGGTATACACCAGTTGCGAGCCTGCAGGAAAGGTCGCCACCTGCTCATTCAGAGCAGCGGCACCACTGGGCGCAGGGCACAGCGCGCCTCCTGTGGCCGCGCAAGTCCAGCTCCAGCTTTCGATACCTGCAGGCATTGCGTCGTTGAGCAAGGTGCCGCCCGCAGATGTCTGGCCTGTGTTCGCCACGGTCACGGAATAGACAGCTGTGCCGCCAGGAGTCAGAGCAGCACCCGGGCGACTCTTGGTGACAGAAATCTGCGGCAGCTGTACCACAGGGTCCTCCGACACGATCAGTGTTGCCTCAGCGTCTCGCGCAGGCGTCAGATTTTGTGCATTCGTTACCTCTGCTGCAGCAATACGGTCGCCATAGCTGCCGGGCTCAACACCCCGCACCTCCATGACGGTGGTGCAGCTCTGCCCCGCAGCCAACGCCACGCCAGACAAACTCAGCGAGCCCCCGGCAGGAGCATCCAACACACCCGAGCAGCTGTTACTTACAACAACTCCCGTGAACTGCAGGTTCGCAGGAAGCGAATGGGCATAGGCCAGATCCGTAACAATGGCTGCTGTCGCGAGAGGATCACAACCTTGCGGCCCCTGCAATGTGACGGCCCACTGCGTAGTTTGGCCGGCGACGATGTTTGCAGGATTGAACTGCATGCTGACACTCAGGCCCGGATCGTCGCTGTTGCCGCCAGGCGCGGTGACCATGACGCTGTTGTTGCAGGCGTCGCGCGTCAGGAAATAGCTGCGACCGTCCGAGGTGACCTCTGGAGCGCTGAAATTGCCTCCGTTGGGCAATCCGCCGACCAGTACATTGACGCCTGCCGGGCCATAAATGCGAGCCGGAGAACTCCAGCTGACTCCGCCATCAGCAGACTCCACGTACCAAAGATCCTTCTCCAGGGCCGCAGTGGTGTTGTAGTCTGCGAAGTTGTAGTAGGTGCCCAGCACGCTTCCCACGCGCAGTGTTCGACCTGCGTTGTACACCAGCGCGCGAGCGCCCCCCGGCGGGAGCGGCAGAATTTCCGAAAAACCGGTACCCGCAAAAAGATCTGCTTCCAGTGTTTGCTTGGGATTGCCAATATCTGTGGCTGGGCGTGGCGTGGCCAGAGGTGGAGATGCAGCAAGGTTCACACCGTAGCGCCCCAGGTTCCCACCCCTCGATCCAGGCAGTGCACCTGCCTGGGGCACATGCCGTAAATAGATGAAAGAATCCTCCACACCGAAAGCGCCGACATGGAAGCGGCCAGGTCCTGCGATGGTGCCGCAGGTCTGAGATGGCAAGGGTCCGATGGGCGTAACGGCCAAGCTGCCGGGGTTGGACCCAATACGCCAAATGCTGGTGTTGTAGCTGTACCAGTTCTGGCCCACTTGGTTTTGATGCCAGACGGCCATCAACCATTCGCCGCCGACCTTCGAGACCCGCACGAATGTTGCAATCGGTTCTGTCGCAGGGATGCTGTTCGCACCGCAAGCCAAGGCCCAGTAATTGGCGGGAGGCTGCAAGACTCCTTGCGTCGTAAATGCAACGCCATCTACGGAAGTTGCATGGATCATCTTGCTGATGAAGGAATCAGCGCCATTTTTGATGAGCCAGAGGTGGTAGGAGCCATCGTCAGCATGCACTACGGAATTGCGCAGGCCACTACCCGAAGTTTGGGTTCCCAACGGCACACCGTCCAGAGTAACAGCCACCGTGCTCGAAGGAAAAACGACAGGGGCCGCCCGAACGACTGTGGAGGCCAACAGCAACAATGCCATTGCAGACGCGGCGATACGCGCGCCACGGCACGCGCTTGCCAACAAGAACAAACAAAGCAGCCGGGCATTGGTATGGATCAGCACCGTTGTCTCCTGCCAGAGCACACAACTCCAAACCGCCGAGTGGGTTTGATACCCGTCGATACCCGGGTTAGCTCTTGCGGGATCATACCGTTGAAGTTCAGAAAAGGGTAGACGGGCGCCTCAAGCCGAGGGTCATGCCCCGTCGCAATGGCTGGTACCGAAAGCCCCTAGCACGAGCCCGGCGACACCTATGCTTCGTACCAGCCCCGTGTCCGGTTCACTACGCGGACGACCAGCAGCATGACCGGAACTTCAATCAACACGCCTACGACGGTGGCCAAAGCTGCACCCGATTGCAAGCCGAACAGGCTGATGGCTGCGGCCACCGCCAGCTCGAAGAAATTGGACGCACCGATCAGGGCCGATGGGCAGGCGATGCTGTGCTTTTCGCCCACCGCGCGGTTCAGCCAGTAGGCCAAGGCCGAGTTGAAGAACACCTGAATCAGGATCGGCACGGCCAGCAGCGCAATTACCAGCGGCTGCTGCAAGATGGCGTTGCCCTGGAAGGCGAACAGCAACACCAGGGTTGCCAGCAGCGCCACCATCGACCAGGGGCTGATGGCCGCCAGCACACGATCAAATCGCGCTTGCCCTTTGACCAGCAACCTACGGCGCAGCCACTGCGCAAGGGCCACAGGCACCACGATGTAGAGCAGCACCGATACCAGCAGTGTTGCCCAAGGTACTGTGATGGCCGACAGACCCAACAGCAAACCCACCAGAGGAGCGAACGCGACGACCATGATCGCGTCGTTAAGGGCAACCTGTGACAGCGTGAACAGCGGATCACCCCCGGTAAGACGGCTCCAGACAAATACCATGGCCGTGCACGGGGCTGCAGCCAGCAGGATCAACCCGGCGATGTAACTGTCAATCTGCTCAGCCGGAAGCCACGGCGCAAACGCATGGCGAATGAATACCCAGCCAAGCAAGGCCATGGAGAATGGTTTGACCAACCAGTTCACGAACAAGGTAACGCCGATGCCCTTCATGTGGTGGCGCACCTCGCCCAGCGCGCCAAAATCCACTTTGACCAGCATGGGGATGATCATTACCCAGATCAGCAGGCCCACCGGCAAATTGACCTGGGCCACCTCCATGGCACCGACGGCCCGGAACAGGCCAGGCAACAGGTGACCCAAGGCAATGCCGGCAACGATGCACAGGAACACCCAGAGCGAGAGGTAGCGTTCGAAGACGCTCATCGAAGAACTGCCAGCCTGCAGTGAGGCAGCGTCACAGGTTTGGTTCATGGCGTTCAGTGTGTGGAGAGTTCGCGTGCCGTGTTCTGCAAGGCCGCCTGGTGGAACTTGTCAGCAGGCAGGTTCACCAACAGCTCCAAGCGTTGTCGCATCTGGAGCATGGTTTGCCTGAAGGACTCCCGCTTCACCTCGGGCGGCGCATCGCCTTCGGAAGGATCAGCGTACCCCCAATGCGCCGTAGCCGGATGGCCAGGCCATATGGGGCACATCTCGCCCTTGGCGTTGTCGCACACGGTAATCACCAAGTCCATCTGAGGCGCATCAGGTCCGGTGAATTCGTCCCAGCTCTTGCTACGCAGGCCTTCCACGGCAATACCTGCGCGCTGCAGTACTTCCAAGCCCAGGGGGTTGGGTTGCTGGTTCTCGCGAGGGCTGCTGCCCGCTGAATAGGCCTTGAAGCGACCTTGGCCCATGTCATTGAGCAAGGCCTCGGCCAGGATACTGCGTGCCGAATTGTGGGTGCACAGGAACAGCACATTTAGGGGAGAGACGGCATTTGTCATGGTGGTTCAGCAGCAAGCCTTTGCGGTGTGGGCCGTGGCGCGAGGCTCGCAGCAACTGGATGCAGCAGCAGGGGTGGCGATTGCAGTTGGGCAGCAGGCAACCGCAGCAGGTGCACAAGCTACCGACTCGTTGAACACCGGGATGCTACCCAGCGAATGAAAATGCTCCCAGGCCACCCCTTGCGGATCGGTGATCCAGTGCTTTTCACTGCGGGCATAACAGCAGGTGGTTTCGCCTTCATCGAGCATTGCCATGTCGGCCGCTTCTGCCCGGGCCTTGAGTGCACCCAGTTCGGCTGCATCATCGACCTGGAAGCCCAGGTGATCGAGTCCTGCCCTGGCATGGCCACGGGTGGAGATGGCGAAATTGACGCGCGGGTCTTCCAGCATCCACTTGGCGTAGTCGCTTTCCACGCGGGTGGGCCCGGCACCAAAGAGCCGGGAATAGAAAGCGATGTTCTGGGGCAGGTCATCGACGTGCATGTGAACGTGAAAGCGCTTCATTGGCATGTGAACGTGAAAGCGCTTCATTGTGTTGTCCTTCAGCAATTGCAGGATGTGACAGAAGCAGGGCCGCAGGCAGCGCCCTGGCAGCAGTTTTCTGTGAGGTAGCCAAGCAGGGAATTCATGGTCTCGAACGAAGCGCGATACACCAGATTGCGCCCCTGACGCTCCTGGGTAATAAGCTCGGCATTGGTCAACTCCTTGAGATGGAACGACAAGGTGTTGGCGGCAATGCCCAACTGCTCCGCCAGTACGCTGGGTGTCAAGCCTTCAGGACCCGCGACGACCAACGCACGGAAGGCGCGCAAGCGAGCCTCCTGGGCCAGGGCTGCAAGGGAGCGGATGACTTGAGGTTCTTTCATATTTCAACAATTCAACTTTTATTGAATTATTGAGCAAAGCATGCGACATTGCAAGTCCTTTCAAGATTACCTGTGGTTGATGTGCGAGCACCCAGCCGCATTTGGACTGCTCCTGAGCAGCGGCAGTCCAAAAGCACATATTTGACATCTGTGATAGACTGAGCCGCAGATCTGGGCATGCTTGCCCCCTGATTCGATCTAATTCAGTGCTGGGTTTCTCACGCCCTCCTCGCGCACTGTCCTAGGCAAGCTACAAGCCATAATAAATTCCTAGGTTCGGCTTTTCCGTATTTCTGTTTTTATTTCTGGCGCACAGAACTCCACTGAAATGTATGTGGAGTGCGCATCCATGTTTAAATTTATCAAAAACACCCAAAAAATATCTCGCTATTTCATCTCGCCAGGAGTTTGCAAGCAGGCTGATGGCAAATTCAAGTCTGCCGTATCACTGAAATCCGGCCAAGGCTCACTCGCTCAAGACACCGTGTACACCTTCTCCAGGCTATTTGAGACAGCTCAGGAGGCGGTCGACCATGCCAGGCATGAAGGCATTCATCTTGCCCTCATGAAATAAGGCCCCAGGCCATCATTAAGGATATCCATTGAGCAAAGAAGACCTAATTGAAATGCAGGGGAAGATCGAAGAAATTCTTCCTGATGCACGGTATCGAGTGAATCTTGATAACGGCCATTCGCTGGTTGCGTACACGGGCGGCAAGATGAGAAAACACCGGATCAAGATCATTGCCGGAGACAACGTAACCGTTGAAATGTCCCCCTATGATTTAACCAAAGGGCGGATCACCTTCCGGCACCTGGCGCCTCGATCGAGCCCTGCCACGGGGTCGAAGAATTTCCGCAAACGGTGAACATGCAAGCGCCCTCCCCTGGAGGGCGCTTTTTTTTGCATATTACCAAGTGCCTCGGACACACGATTCGCTGCAATGAATCGGAGATCTACATGTTCAAATCGGCACCGAACGACTCGGGCCGCCGTGCAAGCAGATGAGACAGCCGTTGAATGCCCGCCTGCAAGCGTCTCCGGTCCTTGATGCAACCCAAGGAGATCCGAATTGCGTTCACGGATCCACTCCCCGTTGCGAACGCCTCTGCCGGTGTGACTGCGATACCCTCGCTGCCAGCCGCGCGCGCAAGCTGGGCAGAACTCCAATAGCCCGGCAACTCCAGCCATACATGCAGGCCATCTCCAGCGCCATCGTATCGACCGGCCAGAATATCCCGCGCCATCCGATGGCGTAGACGCGCTTCTTTGCGCACCCCATCCATCAATCTGTCAGCCGAACCATCAAGAATCCACTGAGTGGCCAGTGCGGCCATCAGAGGAGCGTCCATCAGCGCAAATGACCTCAGCGCGACCAGGAAGCGTTCGCGCTCTTGCAGGTCAGGTATCAACACGAAGGCCACACGCAAGCCGGGTGTCAGGCATTTCGACAAGGTCGAGATGTAGTACACCTGCTCCGGGGCAAACGTGGCAATGGGTGGCGGCGGGGAATTGGCGAGGAGCCAGTAGGGATCGTCCTCGACGATGCGCACCTGGCACCGCTTGGCGATGCCGGCGATTTGCCTGCGCCGGTGTTCTGGAATAGTAACGGCGGTCGGGTTTTGCAACGTCGGATTGAGGTAGACCAGCCCAGGCTTGTGCAGACGGCACGCTTGCTCCAGCATTTCGGGCACCATCCCACACTCATCCGCCTCCACTGCAATGATGCGCCGGTCGAATTGAGCCACTGCGGCCCGCAAGCCAGGATAGCTCGCAGCTTCTGCCAGGATCGCGTCGCCAGGTTCCGTCAGCGCAAGGATCAATGCAGCGATCGCCGCTTGCGCACCTGGACAGACGACAAGCTGCCCAGAATCCAGATGTCCAAACATTGGTTCAAGCCATTTGGCTCCAGCCTTGCGGTCGGAGTCGCTTCCCCCGCCCAAGTGGTAAGTCATCAGCAAGTTGGTATCTGCCCGCATCAATACTTGCGACAACCCTTGCTTCAACATGTCGTCAAAATCCACGTCATCTGGCGGCGGCGGGGTATTCATGCTCAAGTCAATGATCGAGGTCAATTCGACTTTCGGCGCCGCAACATAGGTTCCTCGAGCGCCGCGGCCCTCCAGCAGGTTACGGCGCCTGGCCTCGTCGTATGCGCGTGTAACCGTCGTCAAATCCACTTCCAGAAGTGCTGCCAACTGGCGCTGCGGAAGCAGCCGGTCACCCGGCTTTAGCACCCCTTCTACCAGTGCCGCCTGCAACGCATCCGCAATCTGCAAAAAACGTGGCCCGCCGTGCGCGGCCAATCGCGGCAACCAGCCTGGCAAATTTTCATCTCGCATGGTTTTCGACTGGGACAATTTGTCTCCATGTATGGAAATTGCTTGTAAGTAATATGCATCAGAACGTGCAGCAGCCCCATCCTTGCATGGTGGTCGTTGGCGTTTCACCGCGTTCCTCTGGGAAGCAGTGCTCTTCACGATAGATAGTGTCAGATCACAGGCCGGAAATATTCAAAATGATCGATTGGATCCCCATAGTCTTCGTTACCTTCAAGGTTCTCATGTTCGGCACATGCATGTTCTTTGCCATCAAGTGGCACTACGACCAAGGAACAAAGGGAAAGGACAAGCGCGCCGTGCTACGTGCAGGCAGCATGGTGGTGGCAGTCTTCGCACTAGCACTCCTCGGCCTGGGGCTCGTCACGCTCACCCTGATGAGGATGCTTGGCTTGGACTTGAGCTTCCCATGATGGCTCAGAATGGCTGCCCGATATTCAGTGATGGGCCCCCATTCCCCGATACGGCTGTTGAACTGCATCAGCAGACAAGGCAGAGATTGCCATTGGCAATCAACATCGGGCATTGCGGTGGGGCTGCCTACCGGCAAGCCGCCAGCTTTGCAAGGCTGACGGCTCATTAGAACTGGCACAGGTCCCGCAGCGACATTGGCCGAATCGCATCCAGAGTCGAGCTCAAATCTGCAAACAGCTCCTTGGCTGTTCGCAGCGAGCCAATCCATTCCAGCTTAGCGGGTCTTACGGGCTCGGCGGACATCAGCTCCCGGGAATCCCACTAGGACAATGGACAACAGCATCAATGCCCACTGATTCAATGATGGAACGGGTGCAAGCACGCCTGGATTACCCCCAGTATCCTGCTGTACCAGTGTGTTGGTCACATTGATGGTGAGTGCCGTCGAAGGACCGATGGCCGTGGTCGGGTTGGGGCTGATGCTTGGCGCACCGGACCATGTATATCCGTCCGGCGCGGCTGACGGTGTGTTTTCGGTGATGCTGCAGGTATCACCATCGATGAACCGCAGCGCGGTACCTGTGCCAGTTGTGGCGCCAGCCGCCACGGTGACGGACCAGTTCTGCGGCGCCTGCGCACCGCAGGTGATCACGCCGGTGAAGGTCATTGCTGCTGGCAAGCCAGCCGCTGGGCCACCGTTCACTTTCTTCACCACGGTCAGCGTACTGCTGGTGGCTTGCAGTGTGTTGGTCACATTGATGGTCAGTGCCGCTGAAGGACCGATGGCCGTGGTCGGGTTGGGGCTGATTCTTGGCGCACCAGACCATGTATACCCGGTCGGCGCGGTGGGCGGTGTATTTTCGGTGATGCTGCAGGTATCACCATCGATGAACCGCAGTGCAGTGGCGGTGCCGGTGGTGGCTCCAGCGGCTACGGTGACGGACCAGCTCTGTGGCGCCTGCGCACCGCAGGTGATCACGCCGGTGAAGGTCATCGCTGCCGGCAAGCCAGTCGCTGGGCCACCACTGACTGTCTTCACCACAGTCAGCGTGCTCGTAGTGGCTTGCAGTGTATTGGTCACATTGATGGTAAGCGCCGCTGAAGGACCGATGGCCGTGGTCGGGTTGGGACTGATGCTTGGCGCACCGGACCATATATACCCAGTCGGCGCAGTAGGCGGCGTATTTTCAGTGATGCTGCAGGTATCACCATCGATGAATCGCAGTGCAGTGGCGGTGCCGGTGGTGGCTCCAGCGGCCACGGTGACGGACCAGTTCTGCGGCGCCTGCGCACCGCAGGTGATCACGCCAGTGAAGGTCATCGCTGCCGGCAAGCCAGCCGCTGGCCCGCCATTGACGGTCTTGACCACGGTCAACGTACTGCTCGGCACAATCTGCAGGTTCACCGTGCTGCTGTTGGAAGATTGGATCGGGTCAACCACGCCAGGCGCCACCACAGCATAGGCCGTGTTCGGATAAGTGCCGGGTGTTGAGCCAGCCGTACCTGTGATCAGAAAGCGCACTGCGCCTTGGCTGCCGATCGAAGCAATGGAGCTGCTCACGGTACGGGTGCCGCTGTCGAAATTCACAGGACCACAGGTGGCTGGCGCCGTCAGCGTGGAACAGCTGGCACTGCCGTAATTGAAACCGGCTGGCAACTGATCGCTGAACGCGACGTTGCTGGTATCGGCCGGGCCCGCGCTGGCCACATCGATCATGTATGTCACCGTACCACCACTCACTGTGGTAACCGGCGCAACCGATTTGTTGACCGAGACATCTGCACAGCTCAGCAACAGTGCAACCGATCTGTTGTTATTGCCTCCCTCCGGATCCGTGACTCCGGCTGGCGGGGTTATCGAGGCGAAATTCTGGATATCTCCTGCACCGCTACTGCAGGGCGCAGCTATATCCGTTGCAACCAATGTATAGATGATCGTCAGCGATCCCCCGGAAGGCAACTGCGGCACTGTCGTGGAGTACAGGTAATTGTCATAGGCGCCCACTCCCGAATAGTTATGGAACGCAGAATTCGCGGGGCACTGCGCACCACCGCCCGGAGTGCAGCTCACAAAGGAGGCCACCAGGTTGGTCGCATTTCCCTGGCCGTAACCACGCAGAAAATCGCTGATCGACGTGCCGTTCGCTGCGCTCGGACCTGCGTTGTTGAATGTGATGGTGTAGGTAACGGGTGCGCCGGACACATAGTTTTCCGGACTCTGCGTTTTGGTGACCGACAGATCCGCTTGCGGACAGGCAGCAGCAGCTGGCTTAAGCAGTGCCACCGAACTCGCATCATTGTTAGAGTTGGAATCGGTGATACCTGCTGGAGCGGTGATGAACGCAAAATTCTGGATATCGCCGTTGCCCGTGCCGCAAGGCGCAGCAACGTCGGTCGGCGTCATCGTGTAGACGATTGTGAGCGAACCACCTGCAGGAAACTGGGGGATGGTGGTCGAGTACAGGTAATTATCGTAAGCGCCTACGCCCGAATAATTTTGAAAAGCCGAATTCGCGGGGCATTGCGCGCCGCCGGCTGCCGTGCAGCTGACAAAGCTCGCCACCAGGTTGGTGTAGTTGCCAGATCCATAGGTCCGCATGAAGTCCCTGATCATCGCACCGTTTGCTGCGTTGGGGCCGGCATTGCTGACCGTGACGGTATAGGTGACCGGCACACCCGAAGTGTAAGTCGCCGGGCTCTGCGTCTTTATGACCGATAGATCGACCTGCGGACAAGCAGGAGCTGCCGGTTTGAGCAGTGCGACCGACGATGCATTGTTATTGGAGTTTGAATCCGTGACCCCAGACGGGGGCGAGACAAACGCGAAGTTCTGGATATCGCCATTTCCCGTTCCGCAAGGTGCCACTGTGTCCATTGGCAGCAAGGTGTAGACGATCGTCAGTGAGCCATTGGCAGGCAGCCTTGGTACCGTGGTCGAGTACAAATAGTTATCGTACGCGCCGACTCCCAAATAATTGGAAAAGGCCGAATTCGCCGGACACTGGGCCCCACCACCAGCCGTGCAACTGACGAAGGTGGCAACCAGGTTGGTGTAGTTGCCCGCTGCATAGCTGCGCAGGAAATCGCTGATGCGCGCGCCGTCGGCCGCCGCCGGGCCGCTATTGGCAATCGTGACCGTATAGGTAACCGGTACACCCGAGGTGTAGGCCGCCGGACTCTGTGTCTTTATGACCGAGAGATCGACCACATAGGACATCGATGTGCTGACGGCACTGGTATTGGAATCAGGCTTGGGGTCGCTCACGCCGGCGGGGACGGTGATGGTCGCCGTGTTGGTCAATGAAGTAGGACCGGCAGCAGAAAAATTACCGGTAACCTCAATCGTTACCTTGGCCTGATTGGGGAAAACGAGCAAGGTGCCAGATACCGAGGTGTTGCTGACCGAAAGGTTGGTCGGGCACTGCGCCCCTGCGCTGGCGCTGACACAGGACATTGCGACATTGCTGACACCGGGTGGAAGCGTGTCAAGGAAAGTAGCACCATTGCCAGCATCGGGACCATTGTTGTCCATCACCAGCGTATAGGTGAATGTGTCGCCGCCACTGGCCGAAGAAGGCCCGCTCTTGGTCAGCTGCAAATCAGCTGATTGCGCAAAACTGGTTGTAGGTGCAAGCCACAAGAGGGCGAAGCATATGGCAAAGGCAGCGGAAGCCGTGCTCTTGGCCTTCATCAAGACACACAAAAGGTGAGTAATTTTCATAGCGTTTTTCCAGATGTGATCTATCTGAATTTCTTGGCGCGGAGCGCTACTCATCGCTGCGGCGCATTGAAGCCGCAATCCGTTTTAAAGGAGGACTTGCAAATCGATAGTCAAACTCAAGGGCGATTAACGCGTGATCAGTGCGACCGCTGCAACCTGCAGGGCCCTGCGTATAGGTCAATCACAGGAGTGAAGACGTCAACCAAACAGCAACGTTTGAATCGTCTGCAAGAAGGGAAGGGGGAGCCAGTAGCAATAAAGGTGAGGTTGGGCACCATTGCTGCAATGCAGTTTTGCCCGCACAGATTTGCTGTTTGGTACCTATGCAGCCCCCACACCAGCCCGCACCACCAGAGCAGTCATAAGTGCAGCCAATACTGAGAAAGACTTGTGAAGTTGCATGACATCTTTCTATTTATTAAATTGCTTCATGCAAATTATTCGATTTTATCAATCGATTGCCAACAAATTTCCGAGCGTTGACACATGAAAGTGACAGTTGTTTACATGATTGCTGCACGGCAACTACAGCCCACAACTGGACTGCCCCTGGTCAGGTAGACGAACTCCGCCTATCTTTGGATTGCCCCTGACCAGGGACAGTCCAGCCCACAAACATAGATCACTGTTTCAAGAAATACGTCAGTCATAGCAAAAACAAAACTTAAAGAGTTAACGGCATGTTAATTTGACGCGCATGAACCATATGCCGATGTATTGGAGAGTTCGATCGAACTTGAAGCTTAAGGCTGTCATTGCAACAGCATATGGAGCTTTTGCCCTGCCCTGGACCAGTTGGGCAGCCTGTGCTCCGCCCTCACCCATGGGCGTCGCAAATGGCTCTGTGTTATGCAGTGGAGCTACTGCGGGGCAGTATCTGATCAACGCCGCCAATGTACAGTTCACCAACGACAGTACCGGCGACATGACGTTGAGCGGAACCAGCATCGGTTTGATCTATGCTCGCGAAAATACGGCCAATGGTGTCTCGGTCATCAACCAGGGCAAGATGACATGGAGCGGCGCACTCTACCAAACTCCCTCTGGCGGAGGGAGAGCACTGGCCAACATTGGGTATCTGAACGCCAACAATTTCAGCAGCGCAAGCTTCACGAACGCCAGTGGCGCCAGCCTGACGATGACTACGGCAAGCCCAGCTCTTGCCAATAGCGGCCTCGATACCGTGGCGGTTGCAGCAAGTGCGGCCAACAGCCTGGCAACAGTCACCAATGACGGCTCCATCTCACTCACCAATACGGCCACCGGCACAAGCGTGTCGAACAATGCCATTGAAGTGCTGGCACAGAATTTCTCCGTCACCAACTCCGGCCCGGTGAGCGTCGTCTCCTCCGCCAGCGCATTCACCAGCGGTTTGCAGCCTCGCATGTGGAACCCTGCCACAGGAGGCAGCGGCACTACCACGAATTCGGGCCAAATCAATATCACCAATACCAATACAACGCGCACAACAGGCAGCGTCGGTATCTACCAGCAGGCATCCATCAATTCGCTGGCCGAGAATAGCGGCAGCATCACCATCACCAGTTCGAGCCCCCTGGTAACCTTTCCCATCGGAGGCATCGGTAACACTGGTTATGCCAACAGTTCAGGTTTTGTGCGAATCAACAATACCGGCAGCGTCGTAATCGACAGCCCGAGCAATTACGTCTATGCCGCCCAATCCGGCACGTCTAGCAACGCCAACCCGATGACCATAGACAATAGTGGACTGCTCGAAATCAAATCCAGCACAGCCATCCCTGACGCCTCCTTTCGAGCCGCAGTGATGGTATTGCCCCGTACCGCTGGTCTGACGGCATTGCAGACCATCAACAATACCGCCAGCGGCATCATTCGTGCTGACGCACAAAGCTATGCGGTAGTGGTGTATGAAGACACTCCGGTCCATCTGAATAACGGAGGGGTCATTACCGGCAAAGTGTTCATGGGCACTGGTGCCGATGAGCTTATTCATACCGGTGGCACCATCACCGGCGATATCAATCTGGGCAATGGCAACGACACCATGCGAGCCAGTGGAGGCGCGCTCATAGGGATCACCGCCATGGACGAAGGCGATGATGCGCTCACGCTTGCCGCAGGCGTGGATATATCTCAGGTTCCGCAGTTCGATGGCGGTACAGGCACCGACACCTTGACTTTGGATGGATTGGCAATGCGGGGCTTTACCGGCAGCAGCAACAATCTTGCCAATGGGAGCAATCTGACGCTTTGGGAAACCATTCATCTTGCCAACGCGGCGACATTGCAACTCTCCGGCGATCTGTTTGAGAACAGTGCGGCAGCACAAATCAACATTGATAGCGCGGCCACTCTGCGCGCCAGTGATGTGCCCGGTACGTTTCATGTTTACGGCAGCGTTGCCAATAACGGCACCATCACCTTGGCCGACACGAGCCCTGCAGCAGATGACCGCATCACATTCACAGGCAGCTTCAACGGCATAGGCAGCAATGTAGTGGCACTGGATACTGTGCTGGGTGACAGCAGTTCTGCATCTGACTTGCTGGAAGTGAATGGCAATACGGGCGGTGTCAGCACCTTACGTATTGCGAACGCAAATGGGCTGGGTGCAGCCACCACGGGTAACGGTATCCTGGTGGTCAAAGTGGACGGAGCATCCAACGGCGTCTTCACACTAGAAGGCGGATCGATCACAGCCGGACACTTCAGCTATACGTTGCACCAGGTAGGCAACAACTGGTATCTGCAATCCCGCTTGCTGACTCCCGCCGTCAGCGTGGCATGCAACCCAGTGGAGCTATTTGACTCTGCCAATCAAGTAAGCACCTGCACTTTAACGCTGACCCATCCAGCTCCGCCGCAAGGCCTCAGCGTGAATCTGAATCTGCCAGCATCCAACCCGCGCTATAGCACAACGTGTACACAGCCGATTCTGGCGCCCGCAGACTCCCTATCTGTAACCTGCACGATCATGGCAACCCCGAACACAGTTGCCAACGATGGAGACGTGATTGCAGAGCTTTCGGTTGCACCCGCCACGGCGGGATCCTATGACATTACCGGCTCGCCCGCGCAGGTACTTGTCAAAGACGACGACAAGCCATCTCCGACAACGCCCGCACCGGTTCCGACCATGGGAGGGCACGGCCTGCTATTACTATCCCTGGGGGTGGGCGGTGTCGGCTTCTTCTTTGCCCGCCGCCAAAGGCACCATCCCAAAGTGCACTAGCCCACAGGGGTGAGCACACGCTCAGTGGCTGCTCCGTGAGCTTACAGCCATCGCCAACGCCTCTGCTGCTCCCATGATCTCAAGTAACTACACAGAGGCTGAAATCTGAGGGTCAGCGGCGAGATCCACTGACGCCTCACCCTGAGCTTCCCCTGTAGCCCTTCCAGATCAATCAGATCGAGAACGGCGCAGACGCAGTAGAGCCATTCCCCCAATTACCAGCGACATCAGCGCCAGCATCCAGCGTGCATCCATGGGGACAGGGGCTGCACCATCCACGGGTGTCGGATCGGCTTCTAGCACGGTGACGGCACTGATGGCCTTGTTGTTACCGACCTCAGGGTCGCTGGTTTCGGAATATGCGGTGGTCACCAACATCACCGGACCTGACTGCTCTGCCTTGAATGTGGTGGTGCAGGTGAGCACGGATCCCACCTGAAACTGAGGCACCGGGGCTGATGGCGTACATACCGTGGCCGCCCCCACAGGAGCGCCTGTTACGGAACAGGTGGCATTGACGCCATAGTCCGGGCCCTGGTTGGTACAGCTGGTGACCACCGTGACATCGGAGCCCTTCCGCACTTCCTGCGAAGCAGCCCCGGTCGCCACCATGTCTGCAAACACGCCTGGCGAAGAAACCGTGCAGGCATCGCAATCACCTACGGAGCTGGTAACGGTATTGATGAATGTAGGCGTCAGTACCGGAGGGGTGATGGTCAACGTGAACTGCTTGGTCACGGTACCACCCGGTGCCACGGTAATGCTGGTTTGCTCGCAGGTCGAGCCTTCGGTGGTGCATCCGGGCGAGGTGCTCCAACCCTCACCCACCCCGGTGTAGGTCGCTCCATTGGGCACGGTCTCTGTCAGGTCGGTGGTAGCGGCTGTGCCTCCAGAATTGGTGACTGTGATGTCATATACCAGCACATCGCCATTGCGCAGCCTTTGCCCCTGATACGGTGCCCCGTTTACCAGAGACAGTTTTTTGGCGGTGGCCGGATAGGCTGGCGTATGAACGCTCAGAGTGGCCTGGGCTTGGGCGGTATTGACAGCACCCTCTGCAGAAGTGACACCCCCGGCGGGAATGGTGTTTACATGCGTGCCCACCGTAGAAGAAGTCACCATCCATCGCAGTTGGCAGGATGTACCAGCTGCGAGAGTGCCACCAGATAGCGTCAACTGGCTGTTGCCCGGCGCCGTAAGGCTGCCAAAACAGGTATTGCCGATCAGGTTTCCTGTTGCAAAGACATCAGCAGGCAAGGCATCCGTGACACTCAGAGAATGCAGGTCGATGCTGGAGTTGGCGTTGCTCACCGTGATTGTGAGCAGACTGGAGCCGCCCGAGCCAATACTCGCAGGCGAGAAACTTTTGCTCACCGCCACCGCAGGCGCTACCACCTCCGTTTTGGCACTGGTGCAGCTGAAGCGAGAGGCATCGCAACTGGCACCCGGGGTACCGCTAGATGACCCGCCACTTGGATCCGTAGACGCATAGTTGGTGACCACCCCCGTGCTGGTTGCAACAGCTCGGAGCGTGAACGCACCGATACCTCCTGCAGCAATACTCGATTGCAACCTGCAGGTGAGCAATGCACCCGCAGCGCTCGGCAGAGCGCCACAGTTGGCGCCATTCACTGAAAGTGCTTGCATATTGGCCGGCAACTGTTCGGCAATCACTGCGCTGGGCACGGCCACACCCAGCCCGTTGTTGACAGTGAACTGGTAGTCGAAGGCCTGTCCCATCGCCACCTTGGCTGGGCCCGTCTTGCTTACGCTCACCTTCCCGCTGCTCTGGCTGATAACGGTACTGGAGTTGTTGTCTGGATTCAGGTCGTTGGTCGCAACGGTCGCAGTGTTCTTGATGCTCAATGCATTGGCTGCAGCCCTTACCGCAAATTGGTAAGTGAGATAGCTGCCCTGCGAGGGCGCGCTCGACGGATCACCCGCAGTGGTGTTCACTGGCAGCAGGCCCGTCGTCATCACCCAGGCATTTCCGTTGTTCGAACTGCTACCGCATTGCGCGGAACCGGAGGCCGTGCAGGTTGGGCCGCTCAACAGCGTAACGTTGCCTGGCAAAAGATCGGCAATGGGAATGCCGCTCACCTCCGTCGGGCCATAGTTCCAGACCGTGATGGCGTAGTTCAGCGTGCCACCTTGCGTGAACTGAGCGGGGCCGGTCTTGGACACGCCAATGTCGGCCAGGGTATTGGCGCAGCTGGCATAGGATTCGGGTTTCGATGGATCCAGCAGATTGGCTGCCGGGATGATCTCTTCGATGCCACCCGGTTTCACCCATTTCATGCGCAGGAAATTCAAGCCACCCCTGTTGTTCCAGTAGACACGCATGGCATAGCAGCTGTTGTCCTGCGACGCAACAAAATTGCCTGGGATGTCGGGAAAGGAAGTCTCGCTGGTATAGGAGCTCAGCCCACCGACAGGCACGTTGTAGTCGAAGTTGCGGTAATTCGATGCCGAAGCTGCTGAAAAATTGGTGGAAAAATCCACCTGAAGATCATCATCGTGCGCGGCCTTGAAGGTATAGGTCCCAGCGCTGGGAAAGCGCACCAGGGTATAGGCTACCCGCCCCTGAATCTGGCTCGCGCATGGCGCATTGCCTACACGGGTATTGCATAACTGCTGTTCGTTGCTTGACCAGTCCAGGTCATCCAGCTTGCCCGAAGAGGCAACATTCTGAGGGCCGCCGCTTGCGAGATTGATCAGATTCGACAGCGCCCTGGAGCCATCGTTGTTGCCATAGTTCGGAGCTACGGGCGTGGCACCGGCAGGCAGACTATTGCGCCCCCGGTAGTTATCGAACAGTACAGTGGCGCCAGCAAGATGTGGAACAGTTGCCGCCAACAATACGGCACAGGTGGTAGCAATCCGTACGCGTGCGCCGGTTAATAAGGGATGTGGATGAGTCAGCGCCGCAAGGTTCGCCATGGCCTAGATTCCTTCTGTGTTGAAAACAGATACTCCGTCTTCAGGCAGCTGAAGCTGCTGTTATCGTTTGGTCCTGCATCCGCAATGAACCTTCTCTCCCGCCCATTGGGGCAAACCGCTCGAGCCGCACGAATGCGTATGCGCTGCGTTCACCACATTGACTGCTACGCTTGGGGTTTGAAGATAGACAGATTCATTGAAAACAATGGACCAGCTTTGTTTGAAACTGCCATTTCTCAAATCATTATTTTCTACAAACGAAACAATAATGATTATTATGAAATATATTGTTTCAAATTAAAATCACGCGTATGAGATTCAAATCGCAAGGAGTTCGCCGGCTCTCGGAGACCCGCCGCAGCACTCTTGTCGTCAGCGCCACCTTCGCCGTTCCTCCAGGGTGAGACTTTCCAATACTCGAGTTGTCAGGCACGCACGCCCAGCTATAACGCAGCTCCATGGCAATGCAAGCGCCTTGGGCCTCATAGAGCCCAATTTATTTCAGCAACTGGATTGGCGTTGGTGTGCTTAGGTCCTCTGGGGGTGTTGACGCATTCCAGCCGCGTTTTCAGCGTCTGGATCGAAGCCCCGTTGCGAGTACCGAAGACTTGAGGCGACTACTAATTTTTTGGTATTCATTAGTAGTCCAAGCGATTCGATCGTCAGTTCCTTCTCCAACTTTCAATGGAGGAGGGAAACCGCAGTGATTGGACAATCAAACAGACTGCCCCGCTTTGGAAAAGTTCCCTCGTGTGAAAACAAGGCGACGGAAGGATTCGTCTGGTGCGTGAAAAAAGCCGGTGCTGATGAAGCTGCCAAAGAAATAAAAGAGAGGGAGGGGGTGTTCTCTCTGGCCCGGCGCAAACTGCTACAAATTCGCACCAGAATACCGGTATAAGCAAGCGCGCTCTACCGCAGGAAGGAGTGATCGGCTGAAATTGACAATCCCTTGCAATTGAGACTGCAACCACCAGTGCGCGGCATTGGATCGCGATGGTGTTTCCCGCCTTTCGTGAGCGGGTTGCGACAACGCCTGGCTTCCCATACCAGAGCCCTGCGCACTCTTTGATAACCTCGACCTCATAATCAGGCCATGATCTGCACAGCCGAGCACCGAAACGCCTTTGAAGATACCGTCAGCCATTTGAGTGGGAGACTTTCGAAGATGAGCACGCGTGATACCAGCAGTACCGGCGGCACGAATGGAAATACGCTACCTCGACACTCCAATACATACAACCAGGGGCATTTCCTTTGAATGCCCTCTCACAAAGTCCTACTCCGCTGGATGTGCTTGCAGACGAAATACGCAAGTGCAGGATCTGTCTTGAGCATCCCGACAAGGGCCGTGTCCTGAACCATGAACCGCGCCCCGTCTTCCAGCTATCCGCTTCCGCCCGCATTTGCATTGCTGGACAGGCACCGGGCATACGTGCGCATGAAAGCGGCATCCCGTTTTCCGATCCATCTGGTGTGCGCCTCCGGCAGTGGCTGGATATCGACGAGAACACCTTCTACGACGCTCGCCGTATTGCCATACTCCCGATGGGATTCTGTTTTCCCGGTCTTGACACTCACGGAGGTGATCTGCCACCCCGGCCGGAGTGCGCACGCACCTGGCAAGATCGGCTGATGGCGCAATTGCCCGACCTGCGCTTGTTACTGCTCGTCGGCGGCCATGCACAACGCTGGCACTTGCAGCGCCTGCGCGCGCCCAAGGAGCTTGCCCGTCTGGGTGTGAGCGATACCGTTGCACATTGGCGCAGCATCTATGACAACCCGGCTTTCACACCGCGCTGCATCCCGCTTCCCCATCCATCGTGGCGCAACAGCGGCTGGCTCAACCGCAATTCCTGGTTTGAATCGGAATTGCTGCCCGAGTTGAGGCAAGCCGTGCGATCACTGCTGTGATCGCACGCGGGCCATTCTCTGCGCCAGGCCCGAACAGCATTCCTTCAGTGGTCGCGCCACTTCTGCACCATCACCTGCTGTACCTTGCCCTTGAAGAAGAAGCGCCGATCCGTGGCACCTTGCGGATCTGCACCGATGACAACCGGGCTATTGTTTTGCGTGACCCCACCGGTGACTGCGATGGAAGGGGTTCGCTCCGTATTGTTGACCCACAGGCGCACAGCACCGTTGCCGTCATAGGCACCGACGATGAAGTATGAATCGGTGCCATTGAATGCCGTCATGGGCACGGATGCGTAGTGGTAGCTGCCGTTGGCATGCACCCCAAAGCGGAGCAGGCCGGCGTTCTGCTCCAGGGCAAAGCCACCGCTGTCGCTCTTGGCGATGATGCTGGCTGTGGTGGCGGGGTTCAGATCGTCAAAATTCACCACGGCAGTGACAAGATAGCCGCCGGCAGCGTCATTGTCAGCATCCCAGGTCGTCAAGCTCTGGCCGCCAGCAAACACCATGCTCCCACCCACCCTGTCTTCATCGCTGGCCGCATCCAGCCACTCCAGTGCTGGTGTGCTGGCTCCGGCTGCCAACGGATAGCCGGTGCCACTGGTTCGCTGGTAGTTCAAGGGATAGCTGCTTTGTTGTGCGGCGTTCAAGTACACCAGCGACGTATTCTCCTGTACCAGCGAGCGGACATTGCTTGGCTTGGCAGCATCAGCCAGGTCGTAGTCGGTGGTCAGGAAATCCACGTCCTCGCGCAAGGCCGACAAATACGCCTCTCCCATGCTCGCCGGAATGGTGTAGAGCCCTACGCCGAGCCCGAGCGTCTTGGCCTGTTGGATTTTTCCGAACAGATCGCCAGTGCGGTACTCCAGTTCCACACCGTCAAAACCGAGGTTTTTGGTGGTGCGAATGTTGTTGCGGATATCGCTCTCCACCAGGGTATGCAATCGGATGTGGTTGCGAATTCCAGAAAACTCCGAGGTCGCCAGCAGCTGTTTGGCGCGCACCAGATGCTGATGCCGACCATCCATGAAGGCGCGCAGGAATGCGGGCCTTGCAGCAGTGGCATAGTTGCCGTCACGAATGGCGCGGAGCACCTGCAGCATCATTGCATCACTCTGCGCAGTCGTGGTGAATTTTTCCTTCACTTCCACGAACAGCATGCGATCGCTTTGCTGCAGAGCCGTGTTGGCCAACGAGTCCTCCAGGCTGCCGCGCGGTAACTCGCTGTCGCCATGCTCGACATAGACTTTGCCATCGGCATGGGTGGTCAGATCCAACTCCACCAGGTCAAAGCCACGCGCCAGTGCTTTGCCCACCTTGGCCTGTGTAGCCGCCAGCGTTTCCCCATAGCAGTTGTGGCAAGAAATCGCCACGGTATTGCCCAGGGGCGATTGGGGCAATGCACGCCCCACCCCAGCCCAGTAGGCTGAAGCAGTGGCGCGCAGTTCCGCGGGTTCGGATCGCAGCGCCATGTCTTCACCACCGCCACAGGCAGATAGCAGAACGGTCGCAAGGCTCATGAATGCCAGCTTGGTTGCAGACATAGGCTCTCCATTCGATATAGAAAGCTGCAACCATGCCAGGGACCGGTAACAGCCTGATGACACCCTTGTTCCAACTACGCCTTGATGACACCCTTGCTCCTGGGTGCCTCTTCACCCCTACTGGTGAAGCTTGTCGCTACCGGGCTTCTTTCCAGGCCAGATAACGCAATGCCAAAACAGCGCCCGCCACAATGCCGGCCACGGACAAGAAACTTCCCAACTGCAAGGTGGAAAGCGCACTGATGCCCTGACCAATGGTGCAGCCCATTGCAACTACACCTCCTACGCCCATCAGGGCGGCACCAGCCAAATGCCTCGCCAGGTCGGCAGTGTTGGCAAAGCCTTGCCAGCGAAAGTCATGCCGCCACAGCGCATGCAGGAAAGCCCCTGCCACCATTCCCGCCACGCTGGCGATACCCCAGGTCAGCACCTTGTTGCGGTCGCTGAAGAACAAAAGCCAGTCCAGGGTATGCGCCAGCGGAGTCACGAAGCTGAAAGCCTCGATGCGCCCGGTGTAGGTAGCGGCATACACATGCTCCAAGGTCGCAGGATGCTCCTGCACATTGCCGACATACCCGCCCAGCCACCATGCAGCAACCACGCACAGGCCGACAACAGCTCCTCCCGCAAGCACGGGAAGATCGCGCCCCTGCCTGCCCCTTGCGCACCAGGCCAACAGGAGCAGCAGCAAGCCGAGTCCTCCCCCCATCAGGCCTCGTGCCAGTAGCGGAGGCCAGCCCGCAGCCCCGGCCACTACCTCGGGCAACAAGGCGGGCGAACTGAAACCGATGTGCGTGCTATCGAGCCACCGCGCACGGGCCACCGCCGTGATGCCTTTGAGCGTTGCAAAAGCCGCGACCGCAATGACCAGCAGAACGACCAGTGACTTGAGATTGCCGCCGCCCAACCGGGTGAGATTGCGCGCCCCGCAGCCAGACGCCAGCACCATCCCGACGCCAAACATCAAGCCTCCGACCATGGAAGAAAGCCACATCAGTTGCGCACCCGCATACAGCGTGTCCGCAGCCGATACCCCTGCCCACAACACCAGAGCGGTAAAGCCGCACATGGCAACGCCGACGGCCATGGCCCACTGGCGCACGCGCATCCAATCGCCCAGGTAGACCACATCGCTGATCGCGCCCATGGTGCAGAAGCGGGTTTCGCGCATGACAAAACCCAACACGGCGGCCAGGAAAAAAACGGCCACCAAGATGGTGGCCACTAAAGTATCGAACTCTGCGGGGCTCATGTCCGCTATTGGAGCGGTTCTATCGCGTTTTAGCAATGCCCGCTAGCCCTATATTGTCGCGCTCAGGCCAGCCCCTGGTTGGGCTTCACGTTCAGCAGACTTGGTTCATTAAGCGAACGCGGCTTGAGCACCTTCTGGTCCTTCAGCCACGGCTCCACCACTTCCCAGATCTGCTTGTTGCCCGCACTCTTCGCTTCTTCCGCCACAGGCGCCCATCCCGCCACCTTGTATTTCTTGTCAGCCTCCAGCAACTCGCCCTTGAGCCGCATCTCGGTGATGCGCGCCCCTGCCTTTGCTGTCGGGTCGCACTGGTACTGCAGGCCGCCCACACGCACCATGTCACCGCCCTGCTGGTAATAGGGGTCAGGGTTGAACAGGTTGTCAGCCACATCCTCCAATACGGTCTTGATGGTCGCGCCGGTCATCTCGGTTACCGTGGCATACGAATAGGTCGTTGCGGTCATGTCCATCAGCCATTCTCGCGTGATGTCCTGGCCCGCCAGCAACGATGTTCCCCAACGGAAACCGGGCGAAAATGCAATCGGCGCATCCTGCACCGCCATCATGGCATCCAGCAGCAGCTGGTCACCCGTGCCGTTGAAGTTGCCACGCCGATACAGGGTTCCGTCAGTACGCGCCAGCACCTCGTTCAACCGCGATTCGTAAGGCGCACGGATCTTGGTGATCAGCGCCTCCATCTCGGTATCGGCAGGCAGGATGTTGGCAAAGATCGGCATCAGGCGGTATTTGAAATCGCGAACCTTGCCGTCCTTCACATCAAAATCCAGCACGCCCAGGAACTTTCCGTTCGAACCGGCGTTGGTCACAATGGTTTTGCCGCCCGCGTTCTCGACAATGGTCGGAATGGGCATGCCATCATGCGTATGGCCTCCCAGGATGGCATCCACCCCACGCACACGGCTCGCCATCTTGATGTCGACATCCATGCCGTTGTGCGACAGAACCACGACGACCTTGGCCCCCTTGCCGCGTGCCTCATCCACCATCTTCTGCAGGTTGTCGTCCTGAATGCCAAAGCTCCAGTCCGCCACCATGTAGCGTGGATTGGCGATCGGCGTGTACGGGAACGCCTGGCCAATGATGGCGACGGGAACGCCATTCATCTCGCGGATCACATAGGGCTTGAACACCGGATCGCCAAAATCTGCGGTCTTGACGTTCTGCGCCACAAAGTCGAGCTTGTTGCCGAAATCCTTCTCGATGATCTGCTGCACCCGCTCCATGCCATAGGTAAATTCCCAATGACCAGTCATCACATCCACGCCCAGCAGCTTGCAGGCATCCACCATGTCCTGGGCGTTCGTCCACAGCGAAGTGGCCGATCCCTGCCAGGTGTCGCCGCCATCAAGCAGCAGTGCCCCAGGGCGCGAAGCCTTCATGCGCTTGACCAGAGTAGACAGGTGTGCAAAACCGCCTACCTTGCCGTAACGCTTGGCTGCTGCCTCAAAATCCAGGTAGCTGAAGGCATGCGCACTCGCGGTTCCGGGCCGAATGTCGCAGGACTGCAGCAAATGTTCGCCCACCAGATGGGGTCGCTGGTTCTTCATGGCACCGATGCCCAGGTTCACGCTCGGTTCACGGAAATAAATGGGTTTGAGCTGCGCGTGGCAGTCGGTCATGTGCAGCAGCGACACATTGCCAAATTGAGGCACATCGTACAGCGCCTTGTCAGCGGTGGCGCTGTCAGCCCAGGCGTAGCGCTGCAGGCCCATGCCACCGACGCTGGCTGCCGCCAGCACTTGCAGAAATTCGCGTTTGGAGAGGCTCATAGTGATAAAAATAGCTGGTAGCGCGCTTTCACCAAGCGCTACCAGCTATTGTTTTCATAGTGTTGATAATCCGGCCGACTTCAGCGGTTGACCGGAGACTTGGGATCCACCAGCAGGGCCACCACATCGCGCACCTGCGCTTCGGTCAGGATGCCCGCATGGCCAAAACGCGGCATGCCGGAACAGGCGTTGTAGGCCTTGGCGTTCCAGACCTTGCCCCAGGTGTACTCCACAATGGCCTTGGACTCGGCACTGCCGGGATCGGTGATGCCGCGAATCTTGCCGTAGTTGTAGAGCGAAGGGCCCAACGTGCCGAACGAGATTTCTTCCTTGCTGATCTGGTGGCAGTTGTAGCAGTTGCCACCATTGGCGCTGCCTGCCTTGTCGGTCCAGGTCATGCCTCGACCGTTCTGGGCAATTTTCTCGCCCTCTCTCCAATCACCGACCAGCTTGCCGTCCTTGGGCCACTGCACGGTTTTCAGGTTGGCAGCTTCAATTGCCGCGCTGCGCTTGGCGTCCAATGGTACGCCCGCCACATCGGCGGCACTGCAAGCGGCATTGGATTCGTCCTGCTGCAGGCGATCCACCTTTGCGATACCCTGATCGCGGAACGACGATGCCACGGCCTGTTGGGTCAGGGCATCCAGATTTGCGCTACTGTCCACAGATGCACACCCCAGCACGATCAAGGACGACGCGATGCCCGCAATGGGCAACCAGTTTGCTTTTGACATGGTTCCCCTCCTTCAGCGCTTGATGGACGGTGCAGTTGCCTTGCCGTCCTTGCCATTGACACCCATGTACACCCCCAGAGCGACGGTCACATCACTGGCGTAACCGGGGTACGGAAATCGCTGCTGGCGATAGCAGTCATTCAGGCGCCTCTGCATGCTCCACAGTTCGCCAGACGAGACTCGGTACGCGGGCCATGCACCAAAGCCTTCCGAGGCACCCGGGTTCTTGGTCAGGTTAGGCAAATCCTGCAGGCGGATGCGCTTGCCATCCGCACCATGGCAGGAGGCACAGGCAAAGTCATGAGGGCCGCCTCGCATGAAGAACAAACGCTTGCCCATTTCATAGGCCTGCTTCTCCTGCACATGGGTTTGCGGCAGGTTGAAGGCCATTCCCTTGGACTGCGATGCAATCCAGGCGACGAGGCCTTCCATGTTCTTCTGCTCATCCTTGCCAAAAGGCGTAGCGGCAATTTTTTTGGCATCGAGGCCTTGCTGCTTTTCCATGCAGGTCAAGAGGCGCGACTCCAGATCCTGCACCTTTGCGGTGTCTGCAAAATAGCGGGGCAACTCCACAAACGCGCCTTTGACCACGCCTGGCCCCTTGCCCAGGTCACACTGTTCCAGCGAGGCGTTCTTGGGGCCGCGTCTTTGTTTCCACAACTCCTCGCCTTTCATCTCGAACAGCTCGGCGGGATTTCCGTCCTGCAGCATTTCGCGGTATTCGGCAATGCCATCGGCGGTGCTTTTCTGCGCAACGGCAGAGGCACTGGCCAGCAATGCCAGAACGGCAGAGAAGGCCAGTTTCCCGGCCCGGTTGGTTTGTCTCATGGGGCACCCCTTTTTTGTTATCTGTCAAAGAAGGCAGACAGCGCGGCGTCTACCCAGGCAAAGTGCACTGCCGTGTGGCGGATCCTGCCGCAGTTGCCGCCGCAAGGTCGAGAAAGGTTCGTCCTTGCGACGTTGCAGCCATCAGCTCACCGTGGCTTCATCGGTTCGCGTCTCTCCCTTGTTGTCCTTCCAGGACACCGATATCTTGTCGCCCGCCTTGGCGCCTTTGACGACAAACTGCAGAAACGGGTTCTTCGATACCGCAGGCCCCCATTCAGCCGTCAGCACGGGCTTGCCATTGAGTGATGCGGTCACTTCCTGGATGAACCAGGCCGGAATGGTCTTGCCTTCCCCATCCTTGCGTTGGCCGGTTTCCATCTCGTGGGACATCAACACCCGCACCGTGGTCTTGTCACCCGCTGCCTGGGCGCGAATACGCATTGGATCTGCCATGTCTATCTCCTTGTTGTCTCGTCTCGTCTTAGCCGCCGCAGCCGCCCAGGGTGACCTTCACTTCCTTCTTCGCAAACAGAGCCTTGCCATCCGCGGTGATGGCAACCGCATACACGTCCGAAGACTGGCCCAGCTTGGCGCGCGTGAGAAAGTTCGGCTCGACAGCATCATTCACATCAAAGGCGGCCACCAGAGTGTTCGGATTCTTCTCGACCAGCACCAGAAGGCGCTTCACATTGGGCAGGGTGGTGGCAGCACCAATGGGCACGACTGCGCCGTTCTCTGCAATGTCTGGCGCGGTCAGGCTGACATCCTTGCTTTCCTCGGGCGCCGCAGCGCCCATGGCCTTGATCACATCCGCCACGGTCTTTGCATCAAACGCGGTCTGGTTGTAGGCTGCCAGTGCTGCACGGGGCAGCAAGCCCGCTGCCAGCAGCAAGCCGGTAACGGCTGCGGAATGTTTGAGTGCATCTCTGCGGTTCATGTCTCAGTCTCCTTGTAATACGTGAATATGGGAATGGCCCGATGCGTTCAGTCGCCAGCAACAGGCCTGCTACGGCTTTGCCGCAGAATCACCCGCCAGCCAACCGGCAATCGCCTGGGCATCATCGTCGCTGATTCCGGGCTGCGGCGGCATGAGCATTGACCCCCACACGCCCGTGCCGCCCGCTTTGATCTTGCCCAGAAGATAGTCCTTCTTGCCGGGGTATTTCTTCGCGATCTCGGCAAATCCCGGGCCCACAATCTTCTGATCCATGCCATGGCAGGCAATGCAGGCGTTTTTCTCCAGCAGCGCGGTAGGTGCTGCAGCCTTGCCTGCGCTCGCACCCGCCTTCGTCTCTGCCTTGCCAGACTTGCCATTGCTGCCGTCGGTTTCAACACCGCGCTGCGCACCCACCAGGCGGTTTTGTGCCGCCAGGTTGCCGTGGTTATTGCTTGCATGCGCAGGCAAGGCCGACCGCACCTGTGGCTCGGGGCCGCAATTGCGCATGCAGGCTGTGGCGCGCACATCCGGCTGGCCTGCTCCCTGCTTTGCACCGTTCGCAAACTCGTTGCCTGGCCACAGCCCGTGCTGGGTGGTCATGCCATTGCGATTGGGCATTCTCTGCTGCACTTGGGCAATGTTCTTGTCGCTGAGCGTGTAGTCATCGGGAACGACGCCGCCCAGGTTGAGCAGGTAGGCGGTTACCGCATACACCTCTTCCGTGGTCAGCGTCTTGGGGGCATTCCATGGCATGGCGCGGTTGATGTAGTCCCACAGGGTCGATACCGTGGCTACCTTCATCATTGTGGTCCGGCCTGGAAAGGCGGGGTCCATCAGTCGCGCTGCATGGCCGGTCTTGATGTCCTCGGCTGTGGTGCCGCCAATCAACGGGCTGAAGACCTCGTTCGATTCGCCAAAGACCCCATGGCAGGATGCACACTTGGCCTCCCACACATCCATGCCTTTCTGCACCGAGCCCGAGCCTGGCGGCAGTCCTTTGAAATCAGGACGTACGTCGATATCCCAGGCTTGTACTTCCTTGGAAGTCGCCTCCCGGCCAATGCCTTGAAAGCGCTCTCCTGTTTTTCCAGCAGTTTGCGCAAACGCTACTCCATTGATAGCAGTCAGCACAAACAGGGCATACCCCATCAGTCTTTTTTTACGCAAGCTGAACATTGGCCACCTCCCCATTCGCATGCACCGCCCACGACTGGATGGCGTTGTTGTGGTAGATGGAACGCGTGCCGCGGACGGCCCGCAGCTGCTGATAGGTAGGCTGCACATAGCCGGTCTCGTCCATCGCCCGGCTCTGGATGATGCATTCCTCGCCATTCCAGGCCCAGTCGATGTTGAAACGCGTAAGGCATTTTTCCATCACAGGCCCTTCGAGGCGAGCCGTGCGCCAGTTGCGACCGCCATCCACGCTCACATCCACACGCTTGACCTTGCCGCGCCCTGACCATGCCAGCCCTGTGATGTTGTAGAAGCCCTTGTCGAGCAGCATCTGTCCGCCCGAAGGCGTGGTCACCACGCTCTTGCATTCCTGAATGCTGGTGTACTGGCGGTGCTGGCCGTCCGGCATCAGATCCACATAGTGCACCGCTTCGTCTTTGGTGGCGTAGGGCATATCGCCCACTTCAATGCGACGCAGGTACTTGACCCAGCTGACACCTTGCACGCCTGGCACCACGAGGCGCAGCGGATAGCCTTGCTCGGGACGCAGCATCTCGCCGTTCTGGCCATAAGCCACCAGCACTTCACCGGACGTGATCAGCTCCACCGGAATGGTGCGCGTCATCGAAGAGCCATCGGCGCCCTCGGCCAGAATGAACTTGCCCTTTTTCAGATCGGCCCCGGCCATTTCGAGCAAGGTGATCAACGGTACACCGGTGAACTCGCTGCACGAGAGCATGCCGTGCGTATATTGCACCGTTGGCACGGCCACATTGCCCCATTCCATACCCGTATTGGCACCGCACTCGATGAAATGAAAGCGCGACACCGATGGCAGGCGCATGATGTCATCCATCGTGAACACCTTGGCGCTCTTGACCAGACCATTGACCATCAAGCGGTGCTTGGAGGGATCAATGTCCCACCAGCCCTGATGGTGGCGCTCGAAGTGCAGGCCGCTCGGCGTAACAATGCCAAACAGAGATTGCAGCGGCGCAAACGATACCGAGGCCTGCTTGGTCTGTGTGAGCCCGGGGCTTTGCCTACGCTGTACATTGGCCTCGTACTTGGAGGGTTTGCCATAGCCATCGGTCACAACCGGCTGGCCCAGGCCCTTGCTGTGGGCAGGCAACTCCAGAATGTTCGGGTCTCCATCTCCCACCGACGCCTGTTGCGCATGCACGGAAGCCACAACGGTGCCTGCAGCAGCGGCAAATGCACTGCGTATGAAGTCGCGCCGCCCAGCCTTCGCCTCTGCAAATACCGTACCCACCGCCTGTGGAGGTACAAAATTCTCTGGCGCCTTGCGCACCCTGCCCATCAGCTGGCTCCGCATATGCTCCCTTTCCAATAGCAAAGCTTTTCCAAGAAATAAGCGCTGGTCGCTTGCCTTACTTGGAACCACCCAGAATCCAGGCAGCCAGTATGCTGGCATCTGCATCGCTGAGCGCTGCTTGCGGCGGCATGGGAACCGCGCCCCACTTGCCAGAACCGCCCGCCTTGATGCTTTTGGCGAGCTGGGCTTGTGCATCGGCCTGGCCTGCATATTTCTTTGCCACATCCTGATAAGCCGGGCCCACCAGTTTCTTGTCGACGCTGTGGCAGGCCATGCATGCATTCTTCTGTGCCAGGGCCAGATTGGCCCATGCGGGAGCTGCTGCCAACCCGCCCCCCACCATGACGGCTCCTGCCATCCAAACACTTCGAAGTTGTCTCATCGCTTCACCTTTATTTATATATAAGCATATTTTTATTTATCGAAATATTAGAGAATTCTGGCCGCTCGCAGGACTAGGTGATACCCGCGTTATCCCATATATGAATAGCGAACTTCAGGTTTTCAGCCGTGCCGGTACAGGCGCGGTGTTACTGCATCGGGCTCCATACCATTGAACAACGGCGTGGCCCGTTGGATTAGATTGCAGACTTGAAAGATGTACGTGCCTGCGCAAGACGTTCGTCAAGGTATGCGCCGTAGAAGTCGGAAGTGGAACCCGCCGTAAGCCGAGGGACCAATTCCTTTCCGCCACGGCCGTAGAACAATACCGTCGGCGCAACCTCAATGCCCAGGTCCTTGACCACCTGTCCATGGGTCGTGGCTCGCCCCGCCCAGTCACGCAAAGGCATGCGTGACAGAAAGTGGATCTGCGTTACCACCGCACCGTCCTTGCTGGCAGGAAGCAGGTAGTTTTCGCGCGCCACCTTGCAAAATGGGCAACCATGCAAGGTAGCCAACACCACCAGCGGTTGGCCTTGACGCACGGCCAACGCCAGGCTTTGGGGCAAATCCGCCGCCGTAGGCAGCAGCTGCTCCGATGCGTCCAGTGTCTGGGCCTGCACTGCCCAGCTTCCTGCTGCCTGGCTGATGAGCAATCCCAGCATGGCATCGCGTCGGCGGATCATGGTTTTTCCTGCTCCATCAGCAAATAGGTGTTGTACGCGTTCATGCGGTTGGCCTCCTTGAACAGCGGATACTTCTCAAAGCGCGACCAATCCGTGGATTTGTAGGCTTCGTCAAAGGGGTCCAGATTGCCTGCAGCCTTGGCCATAGATTCGCGCAGGTAGTTGAGATAGTCGCGCGTCAGCTGCATGTCGACCTTGGGATCATTCGATGCCGGGCCATGGCCTGGCACCATGACCTTGACGGGGAGCTTCAGCAGGCTGTCGAGCGCGGCAATCCAATGGCGGCTGTCGGCTTGGCCGACGTAAGGAATACGGTTGCGAAACACCACATCCCCAATGAACAGCACACCGCTTTGCGGGAGGAAAATCGCTGTATCTTCCGGCGTATGGGCAGGCCCCATGTGCTGCAACTGAAACTGCACTCCACCGATCGTGAACACACTGTTGTCTGCACTCACCCATTCATCTGCATTCACCAGGTGGGTGTCGGCATCGATCCATGGCGCCAGCTCCGTGCGGGAGGCCGCCAGGCGCAGCGTGGCCGTTTCGGAGTTGATGTACTCTCGCGCCAAGCCATTGGCAATGATCTTGGCACCCAGCGCCTTGAAGACCTGCAGGCCATAGATGTGGTCAGCGTGGTAATGCGTCAGCAGCACGGTGCTGATGGGTTTGTTCGTGATCTGCCTGATTTTCTGCACCAGCGTCTTGGCCAGTGCGGGAGAGCCCAGCGCATCAATCACCACCACGCTGTCTTGCGTGATGACGAAGCCAGCATTGGAGATGAAGTTCTGGTTTTGCGGCGAGCCCAGCGCGGACAGGCCCTGCACGTAATACACATCGGGGGCTACCCGTTTGACTTCCATCGAGACGGCTGCTGTCGCCGCGCCCGGCAAGCCCTGTGATGGATTGCCCGCCGCCGTGCTGGCAGTTGCGGCCATCGGCATTTCAGATGCTCCATCCGTGCCGTGCGCCTGCGCGCTTGCAGCACTCCAGCCCAGCACCCATGCAAAAGCGTAAGCCCATTTCACCCGTGTTGCCACCATGCTTGACTCCTGTCTCCACCCGCCGTTCACTAGAAATCCTAGGTACTGTTACTGGCTTTGCAAAGCAATTGCCTGTTGCTAATATAAGTTACCAGCGATATTTTGGGGCTGGAGATACTACCAATGCAAAGGAGCCTCCCATGAAACGCCTGTTGTGTGCCGTCTTCCTGTCCTTGATGGCAGCCGTCGGCTTTGCCCAGGACAAGGTCAAAGTGGTCTACCACGTCAATACTGGCGTCGAGACTGCAGCAGCCATCCTCAACAACATCACCAACGAGCTCAACGCTTCGCCCACCGACAAGATCGTGGTGGTGACGCATGGCCCGGGAATCGATTTCCTGCTCAGTGATGCCAAGGACAGCAAGGGCCGCGAGTTCAGCGGACAGGTGAGCGCATTGTCCGCCAAGGGTGTGGAGTTTCGCGTGTGCAACAACACCTTGCAGAGCCGCAAGATTGACGCATCGAAGCTGCTGATGGAAACACAGGTGGTGCCGTCCGGCGTAGCCGAAGTCGCCCGCCTTCAAGCCAAGGAGGGCTTCGTGTACTTGAAGCCCTGATCGCCCTGCATCATCAGCAAAAAAGGCAGCCACCGGCTGCCTTTTCACATTTTGCGGATGGAGCCTTCAATCTTCCATGGCAATCTGCAGACAGACGCTGCGGCACATCTGCACCACCTTGTCATTTGCAATGTAGTAGTAGATGCTGACCCCCTCGCGCCGCTTGCCCAGCACCCCTGCCTGGTACAAGGTGTTCAGGTGCTGCGACATATTGGGCTGCGTGGTGTTGATCGATGTCAGCAGTTCGGACACGTTCTTTTCACCATTGCACAGCGCGCTGATGATCTTGAGCCGCATGGGCGCGGCCATGGCCTTGAATAGCTCTGCGGCGCTTTCATACACGCCGTCGTCTTCTATCTCTTGCGATTCCATGCCCGCATTCCTTCCATCTGCAGCGACTGGCCAGCTTTCCGGCCAGGCCACCATACCTTGCCGGTACACCACTATATAGCAGAGCCCATGCAATTGCCTGATGCCTTTGCACGCCCTCCATGAATAAAAAGGCGCCCGTCCGGGCGCCTGAAAGTGGATGGCCGATGCCTCATGCCGAAGCCGGCATTGCGGCCTTTTTGCTCCCTCTTGCCTTGAGCACGCGTGGAACAATCAGCACAGCCAGCACGATGATGATCAACGCCAACGACATGGGCCGCTGCCAGAAGATGCTCCAGCTGCCTTCCCCAATAGCCACGGCGTTGCGCATTTGCGCCTCAGCCAGCGGCCCGAGAATCATGCCAACCACCACGGGCGCAGTAGGAAAATCAAACCGGCGCATCACCACACCCAGCGCACCGATAGCCAGCAGCAGGTACAGATCAAACGTGCTTTGGCGCATGCCATACGCTCCGACGGTCGCAAAGATCAGAATGCCTGCATACAGCTGCGGCTTGGGAATCTTGAGCAGCTTGACCCACATGCCCACCATGGGCAGGTTCAGCACCAGCAGCATCACATTGCCGATATAAAGCGAAGCGATCAGTGCCCAGACCAGTGCAGCCGAAGAGGTAAATAGCTGCGGGCCCGGGTTGATGCCGTAGTTCTGGAATGCCCCCAGCAACACGGCGGTGGTGTTGCTGGTAGGAATGCCCAGCGTCAACAGCGGAATCAACGCCGCCGTGACAGTCGCGTTGTTGGCAGCTTCCGGGCCTGCAACGCCCTCGATGGCGCCGGAGGTACCGAACTCTGCCTTGTCTTCGCCCTTGGCCAGCTTCTTCTCGGTGGCATAGCTCAGAAAGGTCGGAATCTCCGTACCGCCAGCGGGAATGCAGCCAAAGGGCGTTCCAATCACCGTGCCGCGGATCCATGCAGGCACTGAACGCTTCCAGTCGCGACGCGTCATGTGCACGCGGCCCATCTTGTTCTGCGAGTCACGCGTCTTGCCCTCGTACAGCGCGTAATACAGCACCTCAGCCACGGCAAACAGGCCCACCGCCACCAGCACGATGTCGATACCGTCCAGCAACTCCGGCTTGCCCATCGTATAGCGGGCCGTGCCAGTGATCTGGTCCATGCCGATGCAACCAATGGCAAGACCGAGAAACAGCGCGGTCATGCCGCGCAGGCTGCTCTTGCCGAGCACCGCGCTCACGGTGGTGAAAGCCAGCACCATCAGCATGAAATACTCCGGCGGCCCCAGCTTGACAGCGAAATCTGCAACATAGGGAGCAAACAGCGTCACCACCACGGTGGCAATGGTACCGGCCACAAAAGAGCCAATGGCCGACGTGGCGAGCGCCGCGCCAGCGCGGCCGCTCTTGGCCATCTTGTTGCCCTCCATGGCCGTCACCATGCTCGCAGTCTCGCCTGGGGTGTTCAGCAGGATCGACGTGGTCGAGCCACCGTACATGGCGCCGTAGTAGATACCGGCAAAGAAGATCATCGAGGCGGTGACTTCCACCTTGGCAGTAATGGGCAGCAGCATGGCCACGGCTACTGCAGGACCGATGCCGGGCAGCACGCCTACTGCCGTACCCAGCGCGCAACCGACCAGCGCCCACAGCAGGTTGACTGGCGTCGCTGCGGTGGCGAAGCCTTGGAGCAATGCGTTGAATATTTCCATCACAGCCACCCTGTTTCCGTCAGACCCGGCAGATTGATTGCCAGGAATTGCGTGAAGGTCCAGAACACCGGCGCCGAAATCACCGCTCCGGTGAACAGATCGGTGCCAATGGTTCTGGCGCTGCCCGCATGGGCTTGGCCAGAGGCGCGACGCAAGCCCTGTGTTGCCACGGCGTAGCACAGCGTACAGCTGACGATGAAGCCCAAGGTGGTGATGAGCGCCGCGTTGATGAGCAAGCCAGCACATACCCAGACCAGTGCGCCCCAGTCGCCGTGCTGCGCACCGTCCGGCGCGTCCAGGTGACGGTAGCCGCCACTCAGCGCTTCCCAGCACAGCCACAGCCCGCACAGACCGAGCACGCAGGCGGCCAGCCAGGGCAGGAAATCAGGCCCGACGCCGCTGTAACCGGCTTGGGATGGGATGTGCAACGCACCCCATGACAGCAGGCCCGCCACCACCAGCACAGCAATGCCAACGGCCAGTTGGGCCGCCGTGCTTGGCTGATGGGCGTGTTCAAAACCAGGCTCCGCGCCTGACGAATTATTGGCAGCGGTACCGGCCGCTGCATGGGGATCTGCCATTGGGCTCATGTCGGCGTCTCCTTTGTCCTTTGGAATGGTGCACGGCAATGTTGGATCATGGACTCTGGGGTGCAGGCGGGCCCGAACCATCGCCGCAGAGAAGCGACGCTGTGCAGCAGCAATGCAGTGCGCTGACCACATCGCATCTCAATCCACCACCGGCAGGCCGCCTGCCCACAATCCACAACCTGCTTCCAGCACCTGAAATCTTGAGAAAAACAAGTCCTGGCGCTTATCCGCCAAGCGCCAGCAGCTATCTTTTTAATAAACAGAAAATCTGAGAATCGCTCCTGGCGGAGCAGAACCGCCAGGGCAGCACAAGAATCAGGACACCATGCCTGCGCGGGTCATCGTGTCTTTCAGGCTGGCAAATTCCGTCGATACAAACTTGCTGAAGTCATCGCCCGCCAGCCAGGCGGCTGTCCAGTCGTTCTTCTTCATCGACTCGGCCCAGCTCTTGCTCTTCATGGCTTTGTCCAGCATGTCGATCAGATTCTTGCGCTGCTCCGCACTGATGCCGGGGGCACCATACACGCCGCGCCAGTTGCCGATCTCCACATCAATACCCTGCTCCTTGAGTGTGGGAACATCCACACCCTCCAGGCGTTGTGCAGCCGTGACGGCAATCGGCTTCATCTTGCCAGTCGAGATGTATTCGGCAAATTCGCTGAAACCGCTGCCTCCGACGGTGACATTGCCACCCAGGATGGCGGCAATCGCCTCGCCGCCGCCACGGAAGGCAACGTAATTGATCTTGGCGGGATCCACGCCCACCGCCCGTGCAATCATCGCAGCAGCGATGTGCTCGGTCGATCCGCGCGAGCCGCCACCCCATTTGACGGAGCCCGGATCCTTTTTGAGCTGCGCCACCACATCTGCCATGGTCTTGAACGGCGAATTGGTAGGCAGCACAAAGACGTTGTATTCGCTGGTGAGGCGAGCCAAAGGCGTCGCCTGGTTCAGATCCACCGGCGGCTTGCCGGTGATAATGCCGCCCAGCATGACCGCGCCCATCACCATCATGGCATTGGCATCGCCCTTGCTGCCATTGACGAACTGCGCAAGGCCAATGGCACCGGCCGCGCCGCCCTTGTTGTCGTAGGTGACCGAGCCAGCCACGCCGGCGTCCTGCAAGGCCTTGCCCAGTGCACGGCCCGTGGTGTCCCAGCCACCACCAGGGTTGGCAGGCAGCAACATTTTCAGATTTGCAGCAGCATGGGCGCTGAGCGGCAAGGCTCCGGCAGCAGCCAATGCCAGCATGGATTTAAGGAACTCGTCACGACGCATGATTGTCTCCTTGGAAGATGTTGTAGATGAACCGATGATCGTGGCAATACCTGTCAAATGGCTGTCACGCCTGCGTTGATTCACTAGGGGAAACACCAAGGGTTCGGGGGCCGCACCCACGGTACGAACAGCCTTCAATATGGTGCAAACTTGCTGGCATGCACCTGCTTTTGATCGAGGACGATGCCACCATGCAGACCACCCTGCAGCGCACACTGCAGCGGCGCGGCATGGATGTCACTCCCATTACCGACGGCGCAGCCGCGCTGCATGCTTGGCGTCGGCTGCGGCCCGATGCCGTGCTGCTGGACCTGAGCCTGCCCAATATGGATGGGCTGGACATCATTGCCCAGGCACGAGCAGAAGGCCTGGCCACCCCCACCCTGATCCTGACTGCGCGCGGTACGGTGGGTGACCGCGTGCTTGGCCTCAATTCCGGCGCTGACGACTATCTGGCCAAGCCATTTGACCTGGATGAGCTGGAGGCCCGCATCCGCGCCCTGGTGCGGCGGTCGCAGCCCACTGCACCAGACAGTGCTACACCAGCCACAACGGCCGCCGGGAGCCTGCGCTATGACAAGTCCGCCGAGGCCTTTTACTGGCAGGACGCCATATTTGAGCTGACACCAAGGGAAGTCGCCTTCCTCAAGACCCTGATCCAGCCCATGGGCCAGGCCGTCACCAAGGAGCGCCTGTTCGCCGCCGTGTTTGCCGGCGAGCCCGACGTGCAGCTCGAAGCGGTCGAAGTCGTGGCCTACCGCCTGCGAAAAAAACTGGCCCCTACCGGCATGCAGCTGATGACCTTGCGCGGCCTGGGCTACCTGCTCAAATCCGGCGGTACTCCAGCCGAATAGCATGCCACCCCGTACCACCTGCAAGACATGCCCACGCCAGCCAACACTGCAAAGCCGAGCTCCAGTAGCCCTCATACAGCCAGCAACTCGAATAGCTCCATCCGCCGAAATCTGTTGCTCGGCATTCTGCTGCCCGTGGTCATCTTCATGGTCTACAACACCAGCAGCCTCTACCAGCAGTCGCTCCAGTCCCTGAACACCGCCTATGACCGCAGCTTGCTGGCATCGGCCAAGGTAATTGGTGAGCAGCTGACGGTGCAAGGCTATGACGAACTGGCCATTGTCGAATCCACCGTCCCCTACTCCGCCCTGGAGGCCTTTGAGGCGGACAACCAGTCGCGCCTGTTCTATCGCGTCTCCACGATGGCGGGCGAACTGGTTGGTGGCTTTGCCGAACTGCCACTGTGGAGGGGCCGGATCGCCCAGCAGCCGCCCTATGCGGCCCTGGTGGACTTCTACAATGGGGAGTTCCGAGGTATGCCTGTTCGCATTGCCGCGCTGCTGCAACCTGTAGCCAGCGCCAACGGACGCGGCATGGCCATCGTGCAGGTGGCAGAAACACTGCAGATCCGAGAATCCCTTGCCCGAGAGATTCTGCTGGGCACCTTGTTCAAGCAGGCGCTGCTGTTTGTCTGCATTGCATGTGTCGTTGTGTTCGTGGTGCGCCGAGCCACCCTGCCCATCCTGCAATTGAGCGAACAGCTCAACAGCCGCAGCAACGACGATCTGCAGCCGCTAAAAGTGCCACCCGCCACCCCCGTCGAAGTACTGCCCCTTGTGGACTCCACCAACCGCGCCATGGCGCGCCTGGCCCATCTGCTGGCACACCAGAAACGCTTTGTGCGTGATGCATCGCATCAATTGCGCACGCCACTGGCCGTGCTCAAGGTTCAGGTGCAATCGGCCTTGCGCGGCGATGTGGAGCCACTCCAGGCCTTGCATGAGATCAACAGCACAGTAGGCCGCGCAACCCAGCTGGCCAACCAGATGCTGTCGCTCGCAAAAGTAGAGCAGTTGCAGCAGTCGGAGCAGGCGCAGCCCGTCAGCTTGACCGAGATCATGCGCGACATGGTCATCGAGCTATCCCCCCTTCTGGCCGAAAAGAACCTGCAGTTTGAACTGGTGAGCGAAGAGCTGACGCTGCTGGCCCACCCCTGGATGCTTCGTGAACTGGTACGCAATCTGCTGCACAACGCCATACAGCATTCACCGCATGGTGCGCCCTTGCAGATCAGGTTGGCCATTGAAGAAAATCACCCGATTCTGCGCGTCAGCGATTGGGGCGAAGGCGTATCCCCGGCGGTACAGACACGCTTGGCAGAGCCTTTTGTCAGCGGTACACCCAATGGCGGATCAGGCCTGGGCCTTGCCATTTGCCGCTCCATCTGTGATGCGCTTCATGCACAACTGCACTTGCGTAACCGCCATGGCAACGGCGCCGTTGAAGGATTCGACGCTGTAGTAGAGTTTGCTTTAGTAGCCAACACATCCCCACCTTCCTCACATGTCCACATCCGACACCTCTGACAGTGAATCCATGCGCATCGACAAATGGCTGTGGTGCGCGCGCTTCTACAAGACACGCGCCATCGCGGTGGAAGCCATCAGCAAAGGCCATGTGCGCGTCAACCAGACCAGCGCCAAGCCTGGCAAAGAGGTAAGAGCAGGCGATACCGTGGAACTGCAACAGGGCAACATCCCCAAGACTGTGGTCATTGCCGCCATGGCCCGCACCCGTGGGCCCGCACCCACCGCACAGGCGCTTTACACCGAGACCGCAGAGAGCATTACACAGAGGGCCACGCTGGCCGAACAGCGCCGCTTGGCCCCCGAACCCGCCAATACGCTCAAGGACGGCCGTCCCACCAAGCGCGACAGACGAGAGTTGCAAGGATTGCGAGATTGGGGGGATCGGTGGAGTGCGGAGTGAAAGTTCACCAAAGAAGAATAGCTTTTGGCGCTTTGCCTTTAGGTAAGCTTAACGAAAATCCCCAAGCAGCCTGCACCAGTAACGCACCTTTGGCACATAATTCTTACGAATCTTATAAACATTACTTACGCCAACACTCCGCAACAGTTGCGGTATTGCCCAGTAGGTCTTGAAAACCAGTGTTCGTCAACGTGTAGCTACCGCACTTATCTCCCACTTGACTGCCTTTGGGCGTGGCGATCAATGTGAAGGTCGAGCCATCGCTGGATTCGATACTAATATCGTAACGGTCTGATGGCACCTTTTTCAGGCTCTCGGGAAAGACCGCCTTTAGCGGATATGTTCCACCGGCCGTAGCCGCACGCTCCATCCATTGCGCTGCTTGCAGCAAAGCAGCGCGCCCTTCGGCTCTATAACCGCGACGCATATATTCGTTATAGCTGGGCATTGCAATGGCTGTGAGAATACCCACCACGGCCACCACAATCATTAGCTCAATCAATGTAAATCCGCGTTGCTGCATCACTCTGCTTCTCTTGTGCATTCCTTGGCCTCCGCTCATTTCAGTTGGCGCCAGCTGGGACGCAGCGATTGCTCAGGCATGCGCAGAATACGCTCAGCCTCATCGTGTAGACATTTATCATTCTTGCAGGTACTTATATCCAGCATGATGGTCTCGGACGATGCGATTTGCGAATGCGGTCCCTTGTCTACTTGCACACGTGAAGCACTGTCATTATCCGTGGCTTTATAGCTTCCATTATTTGCTGCATCTACCAATTGAATGCTAGGCTTTGCCCCATCCATAATATTTAGCATGGTACGGTACTGACGTTCAGCATCCACTGATGTAGATTCGCAACTCTCTTTGGTCACATCTACATTCGATCCCTTGGCAGGCACTTGAGTATAAGCCATCAGAATATTGGTGTTGTCATACATCTCCATACTCTTAAGCAAACGCTCACCCACAGCAGGCAAGTCCATATACCAGCCATTCTTTGTCTTCAGCCAATATTTGGTGTAGGCATCGTCTGTTTCATACAAATCTTCATCCTCCACCACCCGGCCGGCACCCGGTGTTGCAGACGTGCCGCTAATATTCGCTGCAGTGATCGACCGTTTGACAAGCCCTGCAGTCACAACCCCGATACCCAGTGCCGCAGGTGTAGGGCATGCTGACGCATCACAGACTTTTAACTGCTTTTTAGATGAGTTGCCGCTATAGCGCAACTGGTAGCGAGTGTTATCCAACACTGAGTACAAGGTCTGCACCTCTACGCTATTAGGGTCAGAGGTCGTTACATTGCGACCTGTACCAAAAGAGACCATCATGCCTCCAACGGCCTCTTCCTTCCCAGATTTACAGGATTTAATGCCGCCCACCACCACGAATTCCAAGCACTTCTTTCGGTCATTGGCACGCGCAGTCGGGGCCACGGTAATGGGCTGCGGATTATTACGTGCACTAGAACCCAACGAGGCTGGCCCACGTGCAGTAAACAACGGGGTACCACCCAAAGCTACGCTCCACTGGCCAGCATCATCACTGGTCAGGTCAAACTTCCACAAATTACCATTGTTGTCACCTGCATAGGCAATGTCGACTCGACCATCACCATTCAAGTCCACCAACCGCGGCGCTGACAGGCCATTGTCCTTGGTGCGATAGCAGTCTGCGTCAAAGTTAGTGCAACCCACGGGTGCGGGAGCAGTAATTGCCCCCGTTGCAACAAGCCGCAATAGCTCTTTTTTGCCATCCAGATACTGCACCAGCAACACTGGACGTTGATTGGCACTGTTATATCCATTGCCCAGAACTACTGCCCAGCGCCCATTGTTCATGCGTGTAATCTGGGTAGTGCGCATGGGGTCGCTTTCATCCAATACCGGTTTTGCCGTGATATAGCCAATGTCTTTGTCTTCATCAGCGGCCTTTTCGCAAAAAGCCTTCTCTGCGGAACCACTGGTCAGAGAGGTGCAGTTTCGTTCGTCCGCAACTCCGCGCGTTCGGTCCAATTTGACCAGCGTACTCGCATTCGCTTCCGTAAAGGTGGGGGCACTCGAAGAACTCCCAACGACGGGGTTGGTGACGTCTAGCACAAAATAGCCTTTGCCTCCAGCACCCAATGTACCCACAAGCAAGGTACGCCAATTAGGCTGGTAGTAAGAGCCAGCACCGCCAGTCACTACACCACCCAATTCCACATCACCAGTCATGGGAGAACCATCTACATAGTATTTGTGGGTATAACCAGGACTAGTTAAGTCTTTAAGTGAGGCGATCACTCCTTGAGGGATATAAGCGATTTTTTCAGAGCCATCAGCAGCAGAAAATCCGTGCAGCATACCATCATTGCCCCCTACATATATCATAGGTTCGCGGGATTTTTGGGCGCGCACGAAATTACTATATCCTTGCTGTGCATACGTACCCGCTGGCGCCCCTGTATACCACACTCCTGAATTTATAATATCGCCTTGAATACTTTGACGCTTGCGAAAAGGCATGCTAGAAGTTGCCCCACCATCCGGCGCCTCATAAATACGCTCGCCTCGAATATAGGCCAAAATATTCGCTCCACTAGTAACCAATGGAGACGTTGTGTTTAAGCCTATTTTTGCATTTTGTGTGGTACTCAGATAGGTCTGGCTAGTAGACCATTTAAATGCCACACCACCTTTTTCTGCCACTGCTGCGTCTACCAATGCCAATTGGTCGCTCCAGCTCAAAATCAGACGACTACTTGGATTCACTGCATCCAGCAGCTGCGATGTATTTTTTTTCCCCCATATTTCGGTTGTACTACCGTCTTTGTTTACAGTTTCAGCTTTTACATACCCCTTCCAAGCATTGGAGGGCTCGTAAGCGCCTGTAAAGGTAGCAACATCAAAACGTGATGCATTGGCGCCACTGGCCGCAGTAGATGTCAAGTCAGCGCTATTCTCAGTATTGATAGTACCAATAATAGCCTGGAAGGCCTTTTTCAAGTCTTCGTTTTTCTCTACCGCATAAAATGAGCCACGCCCATTCAGGGCAGCATGCCACATGTCGTGACCGCGATCTGCAGTACCAACCCCTGGTGGGCCACTTGTCTGCCCGCCCCAGGCCTTCCATGAATAAGTTCCATTGGCATAATCTGCCAAATTTCCATCAAACCCGTAAGGCAGCATCGACGTCGGCTTTGTCATTGCTGCATTCTTTCCATTAGAAAGATAATTCACGCTGGGTAGGGCATCAATACCAAAACCAATTGTGAAAGTCACCATATGCGGCCAAGTAGCAGGATCGTAGCGCGGGTTCCAAAAACGATCCAGTGTTGCTGTTGCCCCAGTCACCCGGTTTTTGAATGTTTCGTCGCTAGGCGCCTTACGATAATCAACGGATGGCTGCACCGTACCATCCAATAGGGCTGGATCCTGTAATTTAGTTCCCCAGCTATACATCGCCCAATCAGCTATTGTCGTGTAACTCTCACTATCTCTGTAGAGCCGATTATTGGCGGTATTGCTGCCATACACGGTGCCATCAGGTAGCGTAGTCGCCGCCCCATCATAATTGCGAGGAGAGGTTGTCCTTTCACTCCCATTCCAACCACCATCGGTCAATAGAATGTGGTAGTTGCGACGGCAACCTAAATACTCAGGACTACCTTGCCCCGGCTTAGTTGCCCAAGGTCCATTCTGATTGAGACCAGCACGCATATATTGATCGGCACGCTGTACCATATCGTGAGTAGGAGTGCCGCCGCTTGCCTGAAAGTTAGCCATGTAGGTCAGAAAATTGGCACGATGCTGACCTTCCAGCGGACGCATGAGATTCCTGTTGGCCGAGGTATTTGCTGTTGACGCAGAAGCAGCACCTGTGCCTAAAGTTGTCAGCCATTGGGATCCATTGACCTTTGGAACGCTGTTCATCGTTTGCCAGGCAAGTCGAATTTTTCCATCTGGCAGTAGACTCGTGTCATTAAACACATCTATCAAAGCAGCTTTGAGTGTATATGCCTTGGTTCCCACAGTGGCGGCATTACCCATACTTCCCGAGTCATCCAAAGACAGAATAACGTTGGGCGCTACATAGGGCTCTTTAGTGCCCGGTGGTCCACTGGCCAAATCCAGCGCAAATGCGCCATGCGGCACAATAGCTGCAATGACCGCTATGGTTAATAGGTTTTTGCGAAAGCGATGGGGTGCGTTACAGGCCATACTACCCTCCTCTCTATCCAATTGGTTCATTTATTAAATTGCGTTTACGCGATCATGAAATTTATGAAAGGGCTCATTAACTGGCAACCCAATCAATCCTTGAGCTTTTGCCGCGCATAGGTTTGCTGCAGCACAACCATGGAGCCAGGCTTGCGGCCATTAGCCACCGATGTGATACGGTAGACTACACTGGGCAGCAAATTGAGCGCGAGGTAGTTTTTGGTGGAAACACCAGAGGCATCAACAATCAAGCCAGCATTTTTGCTGCTTTCGCTATATGGAAGCACCTCTATCCAGTACCAACCTCCTTTGCCTGCAGCCGTTTCCGCAAGAATAGGATTTGAAGTACCCAATTGCGCGCCAGTGAACATTCCATAACGCGCACCTACAACTCCCCCTGCACTGGTAGGTCCCGTCATCTGGCCCAATGTAGTGCCCCGGCTAGGATCTGCGTTATTCCAAAAATCCTGCACACCTTCGCGCTTAATACAAAGGGCATTGTTGCATTGTGTGGGGTTGACAGAGGTATTTGCCGCATTCAGCTCCGCCAGCAGCTTGCCTACGTCTTTGCCCTCTAATGGGATTTGATCAATACTGGGATTGCGGCGACAAACTTTGTCGTTACTGGTGTTCGGCGTACATGGACTGCCACCAGCATCTTGGCCACGGATATCCAGTTCCGCATCCTGCAGCAGCGCCTGCGCGGCTTCATAGGCACGCTGGTAATCAGCATCATTACCGACCACCATTTCGCTGAATATCGAAGTACGCGAAGCCCACAATGCCAGCAGCATCGACAACATGACAAACACAATGACCACAAACAGCGCAATGCCACGCTGCTGTGCACCGGCACCAATTTGACATGGAGAGTGAAAGGAGAAGGATCGCTCTTGCATCATTTTTTGCTCTTTTTAGAGATCACAGGACGCTGCCGATCAGCCCCTGGCTGCGCAATTGATAAGTATTACGAAATACCATGTGCAAACGCCCAGCGCGGGCAGTACCAATAGCAACGCCATTCATATCAGTAGAAGCAGCACTGGACATGTCGACTCGAGTCGTTCCGTCACAATCGGTATAGGATGAGATATCGCCTGTAAGCAAATCCATACGCTCGGTACCATAAAGTACTAAGCAGACTTCTACTCCCGTCACCTTGGCCCAGCTAAAGCCAGAATCACCAGTATTGGCATATCTGATGGTGGTACTGCCTGCATTACTACCACTCTTTCCCTGTAATAGATAGCGAATCTGAAAATTGGCGACATTGGTTACAATTGGCTGTGTTTGTGCAGGAATGGCGGTGCCGGTACAGACAAGATCATTGCTGCCGCCGATTGCACTGAACGAAAAATTGCTTTGTAAGCGCCGATATATTGAGTTGGCAGCAGCATCCGAGGGACCGCCTAAACAGTCGCGCGATTGCGATTGAGCATCGGGGTCACTTGCATTTTCTTTAAAAAATAAGGTTTCCGCATAACGACTGTATCCCACGTTGAGCGTTGTGGCAGTGCCCCTAATTGAGTCCGTCTTGGGATCAAATCCGAAATTACCTGTTCCCGCCCGAGTTTCGAATGCCACTGGTATCGCATAACGGTCGATATCAGTATTGGTCTCATTTTCAGGATTGAGATTGAGGTAAAGCGAACCGGACTGGCGCACCTGTTGTCCAATGGCTCGCAGCGCATACGCCGCTTGCTGTTGAATCTGACTGACATCGCTGACAGTTCCAGTAAGACCACGAGAAACCATCAACACCCCCCCAGCTACGGCTACCACCATTAGGCCAATAGCAATACCAACCATCAACTCGACGAGACTAACACCGCGTTGATATCCTTTTTTCGAATATCTCCTATCTTCAACACACATGTGACGGCTACCAGTGACTATTTTTTTTGGCATATCAGTTTCCTGGGCAAAAATAGCGAGTGTCTTGGGTCGGGGCAGTACTTCCTGCTTTGCTCGGGACCTTATAAGGAGCGCAGCGGGCACTGATGGGAATGTATTGCAGATGGCAGGTGAAACCACTAGGGCAGGCATCTACTGCAGTATCCGCGCCTCCACCGGCACTTAAGCTTCCATCTGCTGCACGCACTTGAGTGGCGTCAATCTGTTTTTTATCGTCACCCGTGAGGTCTTTGCTCTCGTTTTCACGCCAAGCCACCATTACGCCCAATTGACGAGTACGGCCTGTATTAATGGCAGCCTCGCCTGGCGGAACAAAAATACTGGCCCTCCCCATTGGTAGAGTTTTCACAGCCTGTTTCCATAGCGCAAGATCGTAAGCAGCCTGAGTAGCTGGCGTGCAACCGGAAGTACAGTCACTTAGCGCAGGCTCATTGGCAAAGTTCGAGATGTAGGAGCCCATCACCCCCATGGCATTGGGATTGACCTTCATACGCTCGCTCAAATCCTCAATCAGACGGATAGCCTGTTCACGACGAACAGTGTTCTGCGTGTCGGAAAGCGTTCGCAACTGCACTCCAACAATACCCAGAATTCCCAGCGATGCCACTACCAGAGCGATTAGCGATTCAAGCAAGGTAATACCGCGTTGGCGCTTGACAGATATTGTTAGCATGAAACGTCTCCTGGCAGCGTTCGAATCCGGCCACCTGACGCCACGCATAGCGTGGTGGTAGCTGAAGAACTTACGCCAGAGCCCGCTGGCGAGATTACAAAACTATGAGCATTCAGGCCTGCCATGCCATATCGATCAAACCTTATTGAAGCACCAGAAGGAGCTTGCGTTACATTCACCTTGACAGGAGGTGACACAGTTTTCAACAAACTGCCTGCAGTACTGACAGTCCAACCACATCCCCACTCAATCGTGGCCGCCGCTTGCTGGCAACCATCAGTGCCGTTGGCTTTTTTCTGTAAAACAATGCCCCCTCCGCGCTTGATGGCCTCCGAGCGGGCGTAGTACAGCGTGGCTTGTAGTTCTTCTACGGCAGAGCGCACCCGCCAGCGTTCTATCAATCCTGTGAAGCTCGGCGCCGCCAGCGCGGCGAGTACAGCCATGATGGTGATCGTGACCATCAGTTCTACCAAGGTAAAGCCCGAACTTCTTTTACGATGAAATTTATCGGCCATCAAATACGGCTCCTTGAAATAGCGCCAAAGAGGACCGATGGCCGCATGGCCAAATTCAAGGCGTCTGCACCGACTCGGGCTTTCCGAACACCCATCAGCAATGCCCTCTGCATGCGTGTACCCCCAGGAATTCCAAAACCCCAGGTAACAATAGATACAAGTATGCTCAGGAGCGAAAAGTCCTTTTGCAGAGGGTTCCACTTGGTTGAGGACAAAATCATTTTTTCAAATTTACGCAATTGATACATTAATTCTATCAATAAATAGCTGAAGCTTTTGTGCCTTTCGTCGGCGGATCTTTTGCGCTGGTCGGACTGCCGCGTCTCGTTTCCTATGGTCAGGCACCGCTCACTGCGCCGCCTTTGACTCTCCTGAGGGTGCCGCTGCGCTGTCATCACAGCAACCGCTTAGACTGTGCCGAACTGCTTCATCAGCCAATGGCTTCATGCTTGGAAGCAAAAGTTTTTTGGAGAGTGCCGTCACACATTGACACCAGACGACAGGTGCCAGCTTGTGAAGGCCCATTCTTTCCGTCGGAAGACCTCTACCAAGCCCAGGCTGCTATGCGCCGAATAGGTATATCGCCAGTTTCTGCTTTCACTCGCTTTGATTCGCTACGAGCAAGCGCAGCAGTCTCGGCCACGAGATGTGCCGATGGCGCACGGGTGCGGCGAAGGTGTTCACGTCGCACTGTATTCTGTGTATCGGCGAGCGTACGCAGTTGAATGCCGATCATTCCTATGACGCCAAGCGCAGCGAGAACAATGGCAATCAGTGATTCAAGCAAGGTTACGCCATGCTGGCGGTTTTTTTTATTGAACATAAGTCACTAACAATCTCAACATGGTAAATCCGTCACCGGAACTTTACGAACTCGTCCCCCTCGACTCATGCATAAACCAATGGCTGCTGAATTTGAGAGATTTTTACCCTGGGGAACAATAGTGAAGCCAAAGGGCGCATCAGGCATTCCCCAACGGTCAAAAGCAATGGATGCGCCACTTTCAGACCGGGTGACTTGAATATTTCGAGGCGTTAGAAATCCTTGCAGACGAGTATCCCCGTTATTAAAATTTCCGTTCGCATTGGCATCGCTGAAAACATACCAACCGCAGTCCCATTCGTCGGAGTCATTTGCCAAATTGCAATCATTGATGCCGGTCGCTTCTTTTCGCAAGGTGATATGTCCTCCGCGGCGAATGGCCTCGGAGCGTGCGAAATACAAGGTTGATTGCAACCCATCGAAGGTCTGCATGGCGCGCCAGCGTTCCATCAGACCGGTAAAACTGGGTGCAGCCAAGGCAGTCAGTATTGCCATGATGGAAATAACCACCATCAATTCGATGGCTGTAAAGCCTTGATAATGGCGTTGCGGATATAAGTAGCTCATGCCCGCAAGCGTAGTATCGGACAAAAATAAACCGTTAAACGGATGACGGGTGGCAGACAAAACATGACAGATGGAAGCTGTATTAGTAAACGCGCCACAATAGAGACTTAACCAATCAATAGATAGATTTTTTGTGAACTCACATATGCACAGGGCGCTGGATCTGGCTGGCAGCGCACTTTTCCTGACCTCTCCCAATCCACGTGTAGGTTGCGTACTGGTGGATGGGCAAGGCCGCGTCATTGGAGAGGGCCACACCCAGCGGGCTGGAGGCCCGCATGCCGAAGTGATGGCGCTGCGGGATGCGGCTGCGCGCGGGCATGGCACCCATGGCGCAACGGCCTATGTGACGCTGGAGCCCTGTTCACACCACGGGCGCACCGGGCCCTGCTGTGATGCCTTGGTCGCTGCCGGCATCACCAAGGTAGTGGCGGCTGTGGCAGACCCGAACCCCCTGGTGGTGGGCAACGGCTTTGCACGATTGCGCGCTGCGGGTGTGGCTGTGGAAGTGTGCGACGCGCAGAACGGCGGGTCGGCGTCACGCGACTTGAACATTGGCTTTTTCAGCCGCATGGTGCGCAAGACTCCGTGGGTACGGCTCAAGGCTGCCATGTCGCTGGATGGGAAGACGGCCTTGGCCGACGGCAGCAGCCAGTGGATCACGGGCGAGGCAGCGCGTGCGGACGGTCACCATTGGCGCGCCCGCGCCTGCACCATCCTCACCGGCATTGGCACCGTGCTTGCAGATGACCCCGCTTTGGATGTCCGTTATATCGATACGCCGCGCCAGCCACGCCTGGTGGTGCTGGACAGCCAGTTGCGCACGCCACCAACGGCCCGCATCTTTGCAGCCTCACGCCAGATGCTGATCTATTGTGCGCAGGAGGATGCTGGGCGCCGGGCTGCACTGGAAGCCGCCGGTGCAGTGGTGGTCTGCCTGCCTGCAGCCAATGCCGCAGGCATTGATCTGCCCGCTCTGATGCGTGATCTGGGCCAGCGAGAGGTGAACGAGTTGCATGTAGAAGCTGGCGGCCTTCTGAATGGCGCCTTGCTGCAGGCCGGGCTGGTGGACGAGCTGGTGCTGTACCAGGCCCCTGTGCTACTGGGCCAAGGCCAGGATGCCTTTGGCGGCATGGCTTTGGCACAGTTACAAGATGCGCCGCAGCTGGAGATGGTGGAGAGCACCACCATCGGAGCCGACCAACGCATTGTCGCCCGCCTCTCCGGCCACTATGATTTTTGACAAGCAACTGCTTGCCACATAAGCGCCAGCAGCGATTTTACCCTGCAGGGATTCATCAGCACCGGCCACGCGTTCAGCCTGGGACTGCGCTTTTGACGGGTCTGCACCCTAGCTTGCATACCCAAGGCACGCACCCGCATTGGGCAAGCCTTTGCACTCGCGCAGCAGGCGGCGGTCGCGTTCAGCGGCGCTTTCACCCCCCAGGTTCTTGCTGCGTTTGGCCTTGTGGGTTTTGGCGGCATGCGTTTCGGCGGTGGTGCCTCGTTTGCGGACGGCCCAGGCATCGTGAGGAGCCAGCAAAGCCACGCCGATGAAAGCGGCCATTAGTGTGCATGCAATGTATGGTTTGCGCATAAATCTCCTCCTGGTTCGCATGAATCATGCGGTTGTCAGCTTAGGCCGCCGGGCCTGCCCCAGCCAGCCCACAACGCAAGAAGCGGCGCGCCGTTGCACGCGCGCGACGCACGCTGAAGACACCTCTGGCCAATAACGTCGGACACCGCCGTTACAACCCTTGCCAGATGCACAGGGCGCTGTTTTGCCCCGCACAATAGTGACTGCCGCCTGTTTTCGCCTTCACCATGTTCATTGATACTGCGCTCTCTTCTGCCAATCCAGCCCACGCGCTGCCTGCACCCCGGCCGCTGCGCTGGGTTGTGGGGCTCGCCATTGCAACTGCCATGCTGACAGGTTGCGCCACCAAGCTGCCCACCCAAGTGGAGAGGCCGATGTCCCATGCCGTGTCGCCCTCTGCCAGCACCGCCCTGGGGGCGCTCACCTACCAGCGCAAGCAGGCAGAGAACAAGGCCGGTGCCGAAGCCTCGGGTTTTCAGATTCTGGCCGGCGCCCAGGCCGCCTATGGCGCACGCCTGGCACTGGTGCAAGGCGCACAGACGACGCTGGATCTGCAGTACTACGCCATCCATGCCGATGCCAGCACGGCCCGCCTCCTCGATGCCGTGGTCAAGGCGGCTCGCCGGGGCGTTCGGGTACGGGTGCTGCTCGACGATTTTCATGGCACCGGGCGCAATGCCCAGGTGATGCGTCTGGCGTTCGAGCCGAACATCGAGATGCGCATGTTCAATCCACTCATGGGCAGCCGCGACTCCCCTTTCAGCCGCATGTGGTATGCCGCAACCGATTTTCAGCGCGCCCAGCAGCGCATGCACAACAAGCTGTTTCTGGCCGACAACGTGATGGGGGTGATGGGCGGGCGCAACCTCGGCGACTCCTATTTCGACAATGACGACAGCTCCAACTTCCTGGATACGGACGTGTTGATCCTGGGGCCGGTGGTCAAGGATCTGTCTCGCAGCTTTGACCGTTACTGGAACAACGAACGCGCCTATCCCGTGCAATCGCTGATCAGCAAGGATCAGCTGCTGGCCATGCAGCAGGCGTCCCAGGCCGGCGAGGTTGCAGGCGCTGGCAATGGTGCGGCCCTGAGCGGAAGTGCCAGCAGCACACGCCCCATGCCGCCGGATGGAGAGCCCCGAGGCGGCAGTATCTCCACCGAGCAGCGCGCCCGTGCATGGGACATGCAGGCTTTGGATCTGCAGACGACCCCGCTGGTTTGGGCGCGGGCCGTGATGATTGCCGATGAACCCAGCAAGATTCCGGTCGTAGATTCGGATGGCAAGAACGAAGCCATGACCACGGCCCCTGGCGTGATGGAGAGCCAAGCCCTGCGCCAACTCCGCCTGCGGTCTGCACAGGTCGCCTCCCACGCCTCCGCCAGCGGGGTAGCGCAGCCACCGCCTGCTGCCGACTCGGTGGTGGATGGCCTGATCCATCTGCTGGCCTATGCCAAAAAGGACTTGCTCATCGTCTCGCCCTACTTTGTTCCCAACGAAGACATGCGCTCGGCATTCAAGGCTGCGGTGGAGCGCGGCGTGCGCGTTCGCATTCTCACCAACTCGCTGTCTTCAAACGATGCACCCATTGCGCACGTGGGCTATGCCAGGTACCGCGAAGAGTTGCTTCGCAGTGGCGTGGACCTTTACGAGCTCATCAGCGACGACAGCACCTTGCGGGCCGCATTTGGTGTGGGCAGCGGGCAAAACAGCTTTCTCGAAGGCAAGCGCATCATGCTCCACGGCAAGATTCTGGTGCTCGACGGCCAGTTGTTCGTGACCGGCTCGATGAACCTGGACGAGCGCTCCAAACTGCAGAACACCGAGATTGCCGTTTTGGTGCGCAGCCGCGAGCTCTCCCGCCAAGCCACCGACATGATTGAACGCGGCCTGCAATCGGGCGCCTGGCATGTGGTGTTGCAGGATGGAAAGCTGGTGTGGAAGGCACCCCAGGGTAGCCAGTTGCAAGACGAAACCACGGAGCCCGATACCAGCCTGCCGCTGCGGCTGATGCTCAAGATCATCAGCCCGTTTACACCAGATTCGATGCTGTAAGAACGTATTCAGAGGGTGCGGGCCTGCAATTCGTCCAGCCAGACGGTGATGGCGCGCTGATCGGTCATCACCCGCACATGCTGGTAAGCCGCTTCGGCCTCGGGGTAGGCTCGGCGCATCAGATTGAGCCATTGTTTCAGGCGACCTGCGCGCTGGCGCGGTTCCAGATCGGCGCAGACCAGTTCCCAAAAGCGCAGCAGGGCCGGTACCAGGTCGGGCCAGCCGATATCGCGGTACCCTTGCGGCAGCGGTGTGCCAGCGCGCTCGGCCACCGCCTTGCGGATGCGCCAGGCCAGGCCCGGGTCCGCCACCATGCCGCGGCCCAGCATCAGGTCGGTGCAACCTGATTCAGCCTGGCAGCGCAAGGCGTCTTCCACCGTCCAAATCTCACCGTTGGCCACTACCGGTATCGTCACTGCCTCTCGGACGCGGGCGATCTGGTCCCAGTAGGCAGGAGGCCGGTAGCCATCCTGCTTGGTGCGGCCGTGCACCACCAGCTCGCAGGCACCTGCGGCCTGCATGGCCTGGGCACATTCGAGCATCAGGCTGCGGTCGTTGAAGCCCAGACGCATCTTGGCCGATACGGGCAGGTGCGCCGGCACGACGGCGCGCACAGACGCCACCACGGCATGGATTGCATCGGGATACTGCAGCAACGATGCGCCGCCACCGTGGCGGTTGACCACCTTGGCCGGACAGCCAAAGTTCAGGTCAATGCCTTCGGGCGACAGGGCCGCCAACTGCACCGCATTGGCCGCCATGCTGGCCGGGTCGCTTCCCAAAAGTTGCGCACGCACCGGTATTCCCGCCGCCGTATGGCTGGCGTTCAGCAGCTCGGGCATGGTGCGCAGGTAGACCTTGTCAGGCAGCAGGCTGCCTGTGATGCGGATGAACTCGGACACACAGCGGTCTGCACCGCCAATGCTGGTGAGCACATCGCGCAGCACAAAGTCGAGCAGGCCTTCCATCGGCGCCAGGAGCAATCGCATGACGGTTATTTGAGTATTTTTGCCATTGGCGCGTAGCTGTCATGCGCCAATAGCTATCAATTAAATAGCAAACAAGTTACCAGGCCGCCTGCATGCGCCACAACGTCGTCACTTCGGCAGCGCGCGCGCGGTGCAGCGGGTTGGCTTCGTCCTGCGCCTTGGGGTGTCGCGGGCGGATATGGTGCTTGCCCACGACCTGCAAGCCGGCCTCTGCAATCCAGGCCAGCAGTTCTTCACGGCGGCGCAGCCCCAGGTGCTCGGCAAAATCGGACAGCACCAGCCAGGCCTCGCCTCCTGGTGCCAGATGCTCCGATACACCGGCCAGAAAGCCGCGCAGCATGCGGCTGCCTTCGTCGTACACGGCACGCTCCACTGGCGCGCTGGGCTTGGCCGGCACCCATGGCGGGTTGCACACCACCAGGGCCGCCTTGCCTTCGGGGAAGAGATCGGTCTGTGCCAGGGTCACTCTGGCAGCCACGCCCAGGCGTTCCAGATTGTCTGCCGCACAAGCCAGCGCGCGCGGGTCGGTGTCGGTAGCCACCACCTGCTGTACCCCACGGCGCGCCAGCACAGCGGCAATCACGCCCGTGCCGGTGCCGATATCGAAAGCCAGGGATTTCTTGGCCAGCGCCGTGGGCAGCGGTGCCTGGGCGATCAGGTCGATGTATTCGCCGCGCACGGGCGAGAACACGCCATAGTGCGGGTGGATGCGGCCATAGCCGCGCGGTGCCAGTTTGGTGAGTGCGGGAATCTCCACACCCTTCTTGCGCCATTCGTGTGCGCCCACCAGCGCCTGGAGTTCGCGCAGCGACACCACGTTGCCAGGTGCGCCACTGCCTTCGACTTCGGTCACTCCCCAGGCTTCTGCACAGGCGGCATCCACCTGCGGCGCACGGCGCAGGGCCACGCCGTACTGCGCGTCCAGCTCGATCAATACCATCGACAGCACGCGCGCGCGCTGGGCCTGCAGCTGGCGCTGCTGGTGAAAGGGCAGCGCCTGCTGCGGGGTGGGCATGCCCTTCTTGGCAGCACCTCCGGAGGGTACAGGCAGCGCCTTCTTCTTGGTGCTGCGCTCACCCGTCTTGTCCAGCCGCCGGCCCAGGGCCTGCAGCAGTTGGCGCGCGTTCTGAAAATCACCGCGCCACAGCAATGCCGTGCCTTCACAGGCGAGGCGATAGGCGGTATCGGCGGGCAGGGTGTCGTCTGCCAGTACCACGCGGGCCGGTGCGGCGCTGCCGCGCTCGCAGCGCCATCGCGCACTGCGCTCGGCGTCCCCTTCGGTCCAGTGGATGGTGGCAAAGGGAACGGTGGAGGCATCGGTTGTGCCGTCAGGGCGAACGCTGGTCATGGTGGTTGCTTTCTCGCAAAGCATGCGGCGTGAGCCGCAAAAAACAAAAGAGGCCGTGCAGGACGGCCTCTTCAAGCATGTTCTGCGCTGCGCAGCGATCCGCTGTCGCAGCTGGAGGAGAGATTATCAGCGGTTCATCAAAGAGCGCTGCATGCGCACTTCTTCAATCTTGATGGCGCCCACAGTGGCCGTCTTGGCGGTGGACATTTCGCGCTTGAAACCTGCCGATTCATGGAAACGGAGTGCACGCTCGTTGCGCAGGGGCACCCAGGAAGTCACCGACGTGCAGCCTTCTTCAGACAGGCCATCACGGGCAGCATCCCACAGCGCCACGCCAACGCCTTGGTCCCAATGGCTAGGGGCTGCATAAATGGCCCAGATTTCACCGGTGGTGGGGCGGGTCTTGGCATCGCGCGAGCGGTCGAAGCCCACAAAACCGACGATCTTGTCGTTTTCCACGGCCACTTGCACCTGGGGTTCGCAAAACTCGATCGCTTCGCGCCAGTAGGCCTGGCGCTTTTCAACCGACGACATGGCTTTGAGCTGATCGTCGGGCAAGACGCCGCGATAAGCTTCTACAGAGGCAGAAGCGTGGATCTGAGCAATGGCTTTGGCATCACGAAGCGTAGCGGGACGAACCAGAATGGTGATAGTTTCAGACATGGATAACCGAAAACAAAAATCAATGAATTAACCAAAAAGCACGCACAACTCGTAATACACTGCGACCATCCCGCCCGGCCGGATGCCAGTCCCGCCCATGGAGCACCTCTGGGGCTCAACATGTGCAGTCTGCAGCACGCCATGGCTCACGCAGCAAAGGCAGACTGTGGCTGCCGATGGCTGTTTTAAGGGCGTATGGAAGAGTCAGCGCGGGAACAGCGCGCCGCAAGGGATGTGGTGCTCGAAAGCCTTCCATTGTCGCACTCCAGACATCATTTGGATAGTCCCTTGGTTGGCTTGTAGGTCAATTTACGCAAGGGTTTGCAAGCGTTGATATTTGCGCTAGGCGTTTACCCTAGGCATTACATCCCAATTAAATCAATCGCTTAGCGCAGCATCTTGCCCTTGAGCATGCGCATGATGCCGTCAAACCGCCCACCGTATGGGGGGTACAACCATTTCGCAGGCGACCAGAGCGATGCGCGCAGCACCGGTTTTGCGTGCGAAAAACGCATGAATCCATGCCTGCCATGGATAGCGCCCCAGCCACTCGCACCCCAGCCTCCAAACGGCAAGCCATCGTGTACGAACTGCAGCAGGCAGTCGTTCATGCACACACCTGCAGCCCGTACACGCAAGGCCGCATCCAGGCCTTGCCTGGCATCGCTGCCAAACCAGTAAAACGCCAGCGGTATCTCCCCCTGGTTGATGGCGGCAATCGCATCTTCGCGCTCGTCGTAGCACAGCACCGGCAGAAGGGGGCCGAAAATCTCTTCCTGCATCAATGGCATCTGCGGCGTTGCTCCGAGCACCACCACAGGCGCAAGCTGCCGGCTGATGCCCTCCCCCATCCGGCTTTGCGGCACGGCAGGCTGGTCATCGCCCATGCGGACGAGCTGCGCCCCGCCCTGCTCGGCCTGCGCCAGCATGGCCAGAAGACGGCTGGTGTGAGCGGCATTGATGATCGAGGTGTAGTCGGGGTTGCCCTGCTGCTGCGGGTACATCTGGCGCACCGCATCGGCATAGGCATCGACAAAGGCGGCTTCGCTGCCCGCTGGCAGCAATACGTAATCAGGGGCAATGCAGGTCTGTCCGGCATTCAAGAGCTTGGCATGGGCAATTTTGCGCGCAGCATCGTGAATGTCGCAGCCTGCCTCCAGCAGGCACGGCGTCTTTCCACCCAGCTCCAAAGTCGTGGGCACCAGGTGGTTGGCAGCCGCCAGCGCCACCTTGCGCCCTACGGTGGTGGAGCCGGTGAACAGCAGATGGTCGAGTGGCAATGCGGCCAGATCGGCTGCCGCCCCCGCATCGCCTACCAGCACGGCCATTTCGTCATCTGCAAAGTAACGCGCTACCAGCTCTGCCAGCAAGGCGCTGGTGGCTGGGGTGTGCTCGCTGGGCTTGACGATGACACGGTTGCCCGCCGCCAGCGCGCTGATGGCGGGCCCCAAGGCGAGCAGTACCGGGTAGTTCCATGGCGCAATCACACCGATCACCCCGAGCGGTACGGGCTGCACCCAGGCGCGCGTCGGCAGCAAGTGCAGAGGCGTTGCAACGCGCTGGGGTGCAGCCCAGCGCTTGAGCTGGCCGAGCGCCTGGGCCAATTGGCTGCGCAGTGGCAGCAGCTCGGTCAGCTCGGTCACCTTGGCAGAACGCTGCCCAAAATCAGATTGCACGGCAGCGCATATCTGGTCTGCGCTGTCTGCTATCAATTTCTGCAGACGCAGCAACCGCTCGCGCCGCCGCAGCAATGGCGTGTCGGGCTCCGCGCGGCTGGCCGCACGCATGGCGGCAAAGCGGGAGTGCAGTTCGCTCACGTCCATAACATTCCTTGTAGGCGTTGCATTGAATAATCCGCAACGTATAAAGCTCCGGGTTGTTGGTACCGCAGGTCCTGCGGTGCATCCAACGGCAATAAAAAAACCCGGCCAGCGGCATCCGCGTAACCGGGTTTTATCCAGAACAGGGCGCGCCCTGCCTTCTTCAATGCTGCGAACGAATCTCGCGCGGCTCCACATCGGTAACGTCGATGACCGCAGCACGCCCTGGCGCAGATGCCGCAGCGCGGTCATTGCCGCCACTGCCGTTGGCAGTCCAGCGCGCTGTGGAGCGGTACACCGTGGTCCACCCCGAAGCCGGGTTCATCTTGAATGCAAACGGAACCACCGGTTTGCCGGTCAGCTTGGCCCACAACATGCGAGCGCCCCACAGGAGCGCGGCGATGGCGGCTACCACCAGCAGGCTGGCGAAAAACACCAAGCCGGCCAGCACGACGACCACTCGCAAAGTCCAGCTCACCACGGTTGCCAACAATTCGTTCAACGCATTTCCTTTCAAAGCTCATGGCCCATCACAGCACTGCTGCATGACACCATGTGATGGGCATGCTGCGATTTTTCAAGCCCCGCACGGCCCAATGACCGCTCAACAAGCATAGCGCACTGCAATGCTTGTGGGCTCAGCATGGGTACTGGGCAGGTGCCCAGCCCCCGGCATCAGGCCTGCTCCACCGACTTGCCGAAATGGAACTCGCCCGGCGCCTGTACTGGATCGACCGACACGGGAATGGTGCTCTTGGGCGGATACTTGCCTTCCAGCAACAACCTCGACAGCGGGTTCTCAATGCGCTGCTGAATGGCGCGCTTGAGAGGACGGGCGCCAAACACCGGATCGAAGCCCACCTTGGCCAGCTCGGCCATGGCTGCATCCGACACCTGCAGGTGCAGATCCATCTTGGCCAGGCGCGCCTCCAGTTGCTTGAGCTGGATACGGGCAATCGATTCAATGTTCTTGGCATCCAGGCCGTGGAACACCACCGTCTCGTCGATACGGTTGAGGAATTCGGGGCGGAAATGGTTCTTGAGTTCCCCCCACACCGCGTCTTTTACATCTTCATACGGTTGCCCGACCATCGCCTGGATGAGCTGGGAGCCGATGTTGCTGGTCATCACGATCACCGTGTTCTTGAAGTCCACGGTCCGGCCCTGGCCATCGGTCAGGCGTCCGTCGTCCAGCACCTGCAGCAGGATGTTGAAGACATCGGGGTGGGCCTTCTCCACCTCGTCCAGCAGGATGACGCTATAGGGCTTGCGACGCACAGCCTCGGTCAGATAGCCGCCTTCGTCATAGCCCACATAGCCTGGGGGCGCTCCGATCAGGCGCGATACCGAGTGCTTTTCCATGAACTCGCTCATGTCGACACGGATCAGGTGGTCTTCGCTGTCGAACAGGAAGCCCGCCAAGGCCTTGCACAGCTCGGTCTTGCCCACGCCGGTCGGGCCCAGGAACAGGAACGATCCGGTAGGCCGGTTCGGGTCGGACAAGCCGGAGCGAGAACGGCGGATGGCGTTGGAGACGGCATTGATCGCCTCGTCCTGGCCCACCACACGCTCGTGCAGCTTGGCTTCCATGTGCAGAAGCTTGTCCTTTTCGCCCTGCATCATCTTGGCAACCGGGATGCCAGTCGCGCGGCTCACCACTTCAGCGATTTCCTCGGCACCCACCTGGGTGCGCAGCAGCTTGTGGCCCTTGTCCTTGGCCTGTTCGCCCTTTTCGTCCTTCTGCACATCGGCCAGCTGCTTTTCCAGGCTGGGCAGCTTGCCGTACTGCAGCTCAGCCACCTGGTTGAAATCGCCTTTGCGCGTGGCTTCCTGGATCTGGAACTTGATCTGGTCAATCTCCTTGCGGATCTGCTCGCTGCCCATGGCATCGGCCTTCTCGGCCTTCCAGATTTCCTCCATGTCGGCGTACTCGCGCTCGATCTTGGACAGGTCTTCCTCGATCAGCGCCAGGCGTTTCTGCGAAGCCTCGTCGGTCTCCTTCTTCATCGCCTCGCGCTCGATCTTGAGCTGGATCATGCGGCGTTCGAGCTTGTCCATCACCTCAGGCTTGGAGTCGATCTCGATCTTGATCTTGGCAGCGGCCTCGTCGATCAGGTCAATCGCCTTGTCGGGCAGAAAACGGTCGGTGATGTAGCGCGCCGACAGCTCGGCTGCAGCGACGATGGCCGGGTCGGTGATATCCACGCCGTGATGGGCTTCGTACTTTTCCTGCAGGCCGCGCAAAATGGCAATGGTGTCTTCCACCGAAGGCTCGTTGACCAGCACTTTCTGGAAGCGCCTCTCCAGCGCGGCATCCTTTTCGATGTACTTGCGGTATTCATCGAGCGTAGTAGCGCCGATGCAATGGAGCTCGCCGCGCGAGAGCGCCGGTTTGAGCATATTGCCCGCGTCCATGGCGCCATCGGCCTTGCCCGCGCCCACCATGGTATGGATTTCGTCGATGAACAGGATGATGCGCCCTTCTTCTTGCGCCACTTCCTTGAGCACCGATTTCAGACGCTCTTCAAAATCGCCCCGGTACTTGGCACCGGCCAGCAGGCCTGCCATGTCCAGCACCAGCACTTTCTTGTCGCGCAAGGTATCGGGCACTTCTCCCGCTACGATGCGCTGGGCCAGACCTTCGACAATGGCCGTTTTGCCTACGCCGGGCTCGCCGATGAGCACCGGGTTGTTCTTGCTGCGCCGCTGCAGCACCTGGATGGTGCGGCGAATCTCGTCATCGCGGCCGATCACCGGGTCGAGCTTGCCGCTTCTGGCGCGCTCGGTCAGGTCAAGCGTGTATTTCTTCAGGGCTTCCCGCTGGCTTTCGCCGTCTGCGCTGTCCATACTCTGTCCTCCGCGCACGGCGTCAATCGCCGCTTCCAACGCCTTGCGGGTCAACCCCGCTTCACGAACGATCCGGCCCGCCTCACCCTTGTCATCGGTCAAGGCCAGCAGGAACAGTTCGCTGGCATAGAACTGGTCGCCACGCTTGATGGCCTCCTTCTCGGTCGCCTGCAGCACGCGCTGCAACTCGGGACCCACCGTGACCTGGTCCTGCCCCTGCACCTGCGGCAGGCGCTTGATGGCATTCTCGGCTGCGGTCGTCATCGCCGCCACGTTGGCGCCGGAGCGTGCCAGGAGCGACTTGGGGCCATCTGGCTGGCGCAGCATGGCAGTAAGTACGTGGATGGGTTCGATATAGGCGTTGTCGTTGCCAAGCGCCAGCGATTGGGCGTCGGACAGTGCCTCTTGGAACTTGGTGGTTAATTTATCGATTCGCATGAAATGAATATTCCGTCTGGAAAATTGAACTGCAGAATATTTTGCGTCGCCTGCCGGTTTTTCAAGGAGCTGCAGGCAGCCTGATACGGGTATATCAGGCGCGCGCCATCCGGTCTGCAGGACGAATCCCACAGTGTTTTTCATTCAAATCAGCCAATAGTGCACAACGGAAAAGCGCCGGTAGCTATGGTTTTAAAAGCAACGTGCCCATGCAGCAGATGCGTCGCATTCGTGGCTTGTCCACCATATTCAGCAGCCGCATGCGGATTGATAAAAGCCGCAACCTCTATTGCTATATAAAAAATAGCTTTTTGCGCTCACCAGCTAGGCGCCAACAGCCATTTTCATGAAATTCCGCAACAACTGTCAGCAAGAAGGCGTTACGGCGCCAAGGCCCTTGCAGACCAAGATTCAGTTCCAGCGAGCCATCGCTGCGTCGTCGGCCACGCGCGCGTCCACCCAGCGCGCGCCGCCGGGGGTGTCTTCCTTCTTCCAAAAGGGTGCCTGCGTCTTGAGGTAATCCATCAGGAATTCGCAGGCCGTAAAGCTCTCGCCCCGGTGCGCGCTCGACACGGCCACCAGTACGATCTGGTCCTGCGGCGCCAACAAACCCACGCGATGGATGACGCGCGCACCATAGATATCAAAACGCTGGCGCGCTGCCTCCACCATCTCGGCAATCGACTTTTCTGTCATGCCCGGGTAGTGCTCCAACTCCATGCTGGCCACGCTGCTGCCGTCATTGCGATCACGCACCGTGCCCACAAAGCTGCACACCGCGCCAATGCGCGCATCTGCCGCGCGCAGCAGGCGCAGCTCCTCGCTCACATCAAAGTCAGCGGTCTGGACGGCGATATGGGTGTGGAACATGGAGATAAATCGGTCAACTGGCGGGGTTGGGATAGGCCAAGCGTAGCATGGCTCATCAACGCGTTGAACCAAATTTCCGTCCGGAAGGACGCAGAAATATCCGCGCTGATGGCGCATCAGTCCATCCATACGGGCCCGCCATGTGGGATGCCGTGTAAACCACGCCGCCCCGTCAGCCCTTCTCGCTTGCGGCACACTAACAGCAATTCTGTATTTTTGACAAAATGCCATGCCCAGCAAAACCTTGAGCGCCCACGGCTACCTGCTCTACCCCAACCCACGCAACGAGCACCGCATCGTGTTCGAATACCACGTGTTCGTTCCCTACCCCTACGCGATCATCGATATTCCGGCCATGGATCTGGTGGGCAAGACCAGCGTCTATGCCGCCTGCCGCGAGACCGACCAGAAGATGGGCCAGGTGGTGACGTTTGAGCTCGAAGAGGATGTGGCCCGTTTCGAGAAGCGTTTCACACCGTAACCCAACAACTATCAAAACAATAGCTTCCTGCGCCTGATGGAGTAGCGCCGGAAGCTATTTTTTATGCTCATACCGTCTTATGCCACTTCTTGCACGCGGCGGTAGCCATCGGCGGCTGTCAGCAGCTGGCGAGCGTAGTCGGTCTGCACGGCACCGGCCCGTACTGCATCGGTACCAAGGCTTTCAACGATCCGGCCATGCTGCATGACCGAGAGCTGACTGCACAGGAATGCAACGACGGCCAGGTTGTGGCTGACAAGCAGCATGGTCAGGCCCCGCTCGTGGTGCAGCTTCTTGAGCAGGTTCAGAACCTCCGCCTGCACCGATACATCGAGCGCGCTGGTCGGCTCGTCGAGCAGCAGCACCTGCGGCTCCAGCACCAGGGCACGGGCGATGGCCACGCGCTGGCGTTGCCCACCCGAGAGCTGGTGCGGATAGCGATAGCGAAAGCTGGCGTCCAGCCCCACATCGGCCAGCGCCTGGGTCACGCGCTCGGCCACACGATCCAAGCCATGAATCAAAAGCGGCTCACGCAAGCTCTGGTCTACGGTGAGGCGCGGGTGCAGCGACGCATACGGGTCCTGAAACACCATCTGCACGGCACGGCGCTGCGCCTTGGGCATGTGCCTGGCAACCGGCTGACCGGCTACCTGCATCTGACCGCCACACAGCGGCGTCATGCCGCACAGCGCCCGCAACACGGTGGATTTGCCCGAGCCCGATTCGCCCACCAGCCCATAGGCCTGCCCCTGCGGCACCTGCAGGCTCACCCCGTGCACCACGGTCTTGAAGCCCTGGGGCGTTTCAAAACCGATGCTCACACCATTCACATCGATCATTGCAGACCTCCTGTCATGGCGGCCTGTGGCTCACGCCAGCGCGGGTCGCGCTGCATGGTGGGCAACCATGCCTGGTCCTGCTGCAAGCGGGGGCTGGCGGCCAGCAGGGCGCGTGTATAGGGGTGGGTGGCCTGGTTCAAGTCACCGGCCGCACAGGTATCCATCACCTGGCCAGCGTACATCACCACCACGCGGTCACAAAACTGGCTGACCAGTTCCAGATCATGGCTGATCAGGATGAGGCCAGTGTTGTGCCGGGCGATCAATTCGTCCATCACGCGCAGGGTCTGCATGGCCACCAGCACATCCAGCGCGCTGGTCGGCTCATCGGCAATCAGCAGCTTGGGGCCGGAAGAGACCATCATCGCAATCATCACGCGCTGGCCCATGCCGCCAGACAGCTCATGCGGATAGGCCTTGAGCACCTGCTCGGGATCGCGGATATGCACGGATTCGAGCGCCTGCACCATGCGCGCCTGCAGCGCCGCGCCCTTGAGGTGCGGCTCACGCAGGTGAAACGCCTCCTTGAGCTGGCTGGCAACGGTCATTACCGGGTTGAGGGAGTATTTAGGATCCTGCAGGATCATGCCGATATCGCGCCCGCACAGTTGGCGGCGCGCGGCAGGTTTCATCGCCAGCAGGTCGCGGCCTTCAAAGCGCATGTCGTCCGCCGACCACACCGCCCCCGGCGCCAGCATGCCCAGCAGCGCGCGGCCGGTGAGCGATTTGCCCGAGCCCGACTCACCCACAATACCCAGGCGCTCACCCGGCATCAGGGTGAGCGACAGGCCACGCACCACTTCGCGCAGCGCGCCGGTGGCGGTTGGAAAGCTGATGCGCAGATTGCGAATCTGCGCAAGCGGGGTGGGCGTATGCACTTCGGTATTCATGACGGAGCCCTCAGTCAGCATGGCGCGGGTCAAATACATCGCGCAGGCCGTCGCCCAGCAGGTTGAACGCGAGGCTCACGATCAGGATCGCGATACCCGGCACCGTGGCCACCCACCAGGCATCCACCAGCACATTGCGGCCCGATGCCACCATGAACCCCCATTCCGGGCTGGGCGGCTGCGCGCCCAGGCCCAGAAAGCCCAGGCCCGCCACGGTAAGGATGATGCCTGCCATATCGAGCGTGGCACGCACAATGACCGAAGACATGCACAGCGGCGTGATATAGCGCCACAGAATGCGTGCATGGCTTGCGCCCTGCAGCCGCGCGGCATGGATGTAGTCGCTCTCCACCACCTTCAAGGTCTCGGCCCGCGCCAGGCGCGCGTAGGCAGGCCAGGCGGTGATCGAAATTGCAATCACTGCATTGACCACACCCGGCCCCATGGCGGCGGCAAAGGCGAGCGCCAGCACAATCTTGGGAAAGGCCAGCGCAATATCGGTCACACGCATCAGCACCGTATCGACCCAGCCGCCAAAGTAGCCCGCCACCACGCCGATCAGCAAACCGATCGGCACCACGATCACCAGCACCAGCATGGCAATGACGAGTGTGAGGCGCGAGCCGTAGACAACGCGCGAGAAGATGTCGCGACCCAACTGATCGGTGCCCAGCCAGTGACCTGCACTGCCAATGGGCTGCAGGCGGTCGGCCAGCACCTGGGCGAGGGGATCGTGCGTAGCAATCCACGGTGCCAGCAGCGCCACCAGCAGCAAGACCACGAGCACCAAGAGGCCCGCCATGCTGAGCGGGTTGCGGGCAAAGCGGCGCGCGCGCCGGTACCACAACCCCCAGAAGGCCTGGCGCGGCGATGCAGGCGCATCGGACAGCAGCCAATCCCGCAGGGGTAGCCTGGATTCGGCAGACGTAGTGTTATCTAAATTCATAGCATTTCGCGCTTTATTGACAAGCGCCAACAGCTTTTTCTTCCATATTCAAGCCTTGCGGCGTGCACGCGGATCAAACACCGCGTACAGCACATCGGTCAGCAGGTTGATCACCACAAAGACGGTGCCGATCACCAGAGTGGAGCCCAGGATGGCGCTCATGTCGGCGTTCATCAGCGCGCCTGTCAGATACGAACCAATGCCTGGCCACGAAAAGACGATCTCCGTCAGCACCGAGCCTTCGAGCAGGTTGCCGTAGGTGAGCGCAATGACGGTGAGCAGCGGCACGGCGATATTGCGGCACGCGTGGCTCCATACCACGCGCCATTCGGGCACGCCCTTGGCGCGCGCGGTGATGATGTATTCCTGGCTCAGCTGCTCCAGCATGAAGGCGCGCGTCATGCGGCTCAAATACGCCACAGAGAAATAGCTCAGGATCAAAGTAGGCAGCGCAATGTGCCAGAGCGCATCGCCCAGCACGTCCCACTCGCCCGCCAGCGCGCTGTCGATCAGCAGACTGCCGGTCACCTCAGCCACCATGCCGTCGTACACCGGGTCGATGCGGCCCGGCCCGGGCAGCCAGCCGAGTTTGGCGTAGAACAGCATCAACCCCATCATGCCCAGCCAGAACACGGGCATGGAGCTGCCAATCAGGCTGACAAAGCGCGCAATATGGTCGGTGAGCTTGTTGTGACGCACCGCAGCGGCCACACCCAGCGGCACGCCCACCAGAACGCCCAGGATGGTGGCAAGCGTCGCCAACTCCAGCGTGGCGGGAAAGACGCGCTTGATGTCTTCCCACACCGGGTTGCTCGTCAGGATCGAGGTGCCCAGGTTGCCGTGGAGCACGTCGCGCACATACATTGCAAACTGCTGCCACAGCGGCTTGTCCAGCCCCATGGCCTCTTTGGCGGCGTTGTAGATATCGGGCGTGGCGCGGTCACCAACGACGGCCAGCACCGGATCGATCGGCACCATGCGGCCAATATAGAAGGTGATGGCCAGCAGGCCAAGCAAGGTGATGGCGAGCATCACCAGCCATTGCAGCAAGCCTTTGGCACGGCGCCACAGGCGCTGGCCCGCGCTGCGCTGTGCCACCGCTGGCGCAGCAGGGGTGGCGGTGACAGCAGAGGGAACGGAGGAAGTGCTGGAGGCCATAGAAAACCAGAATCACAAGGCTGACTGTGCAACCCCGGTGATCCGGGGCACACAGCACGGATGGCGCAGCGCGGGCACGCATCGACAGCGGCACGCGCCCTGCTGCTTCAACACTCAGTTCTTCTTGACGGAACGGTATTGCACCAGGTCATAGATCGGGCCGACCGTGAAATCCTTCACATTGCTCTGCATGGCCACCTGGCTGACCTTGTTGAACATGACGACGTATGGCGAAACCGGTTGAAAGTCCTTTTGCATCGCCTGGTACAGCGCTGCCCGTTTGGCGGTGTCCTGCTCGGCCAGCGCCTCGTCGGTGCGCTTCGTGAAATCCGGAATGTCCCAGGCATTGCGCCACGACAGCATCTTGTAGGGCGATGCATCGGAGTTATCCGGGTTCCAGGCAAAGCCCTGCGCGTTGGAGTGCGGATCGAGGTAATCGGCAGACCACTCGCCCATGTAGATGTCGTGCGTGCGGGCACGGTACTTGGCCAGGGTCTGCTTGTTGTCGGCAATGTTCAGCGTCAGCTTGATGCCGACCTTGGCCAGATCAGCCTGCACGGCCTGCGCGACCTCGTTGTAAGGATAGGTGTTACGCACCTCCATGGTCACGGCAAAGCCATCGGGCAGGCCCGCCTTGGCAAGCAGCGCCTTGGCCTTGGCCACGTCCTGCTTGTAGGGGTTGTTCTTCCAGGCGCCCAGCATGTTCGGGGGCAGGAAGGTCTGGTGCACGTTGTAGAGCGATTTGACGATATTCTTCTGGATACCGTCGTAGTCCACCGCGTAGCGCATGGCTTCGCGTACTTCGGGTTTAGCCAGATTGGGATTCTTCTGGTTCATGCCCATGTAGTACACCACGGCCTGCGGCACCGGCTGCAGCTTGACCTTGCCGGTTTTCTCCAGCGCCACCATATCGTCGGGGCTCAGCTCGCGGGCAATGTCCACATCGCCCTTCTCCAGCAGCAGGCGGCGGCCCGATGCCTCAGGCACATGGCGCAGCACCACGCGCTTCATTGCAGCAGGCGACCGATGGCCGTCAAAGCGGTCCAGGGTCAGGGTCTGGTTGGCAGTCCATTTGTTCAGCTTGAAGATACCCGAGCCTGCTTCGTTGGTCTTGAGCCAGCCATTGCCCATGTCATTGCCCTGCGCCTTTTCGGTGAGCAGCTTTTTGTCGACGATGGACGCAGGCCAGCTGCCCAGAATGGACAGTACGAAGGTCGGCGCGAACTTGCGGTCGGTGGTGACAGACACGGTATTCGCATCCACCAGCTTGACGTTCTGCAGCGCATTGTCCTTGGTCAACCCGATACCGGCCAGCACCACGGCCGCACCCTTGCCCAAAAGCGGCGTGCGTTGCAGCGACCAGGCCACATCTTCGGCAGTAACGGGGTTGCCTGAGTGGAACTTCTGGCCCTGGCGGATCTTGAACGTGAAGGTCTTGCCGTCTTCGCTCACGCTCCACGATTCGGCCATGTCGCCATCGAATTCGCCGGGTTTGGACAGATTGGCGCGAATCAGCCGGTCGTAGGTGTTGGCCAGGTACTCCATCGGCACCAGCTCATAGACTTCGGCCGGATCGAGGGTGGAGAATTCGTCAAGCGTGCCGGCCATCACCAGCATGTCCTTGGGAGTGGCCGCCTGCGCGAGGGGCAGCCAGCCCACAGCGGCGGCTCCGCACACCACGGCCGCAGCGGCGGCCAATACCTGTCTACGAATCATTGTCTGCATGGAAGACTCCTCTCTTGGGTATCTGAAAAGCGGAAATGCCGGAAAGGCCAAAAAACCTGGAAACCTGCAAAAGCACACAGCGTGCCAACCCCACTACGGATTGTTCAATCCATGAGCTTGGGCACGCCCCCGGCGCCATCTTCGATCAGTGGGTACTGCATGGCGCCAGGCAACTGGTAATGCCACCACTCGCTGGGAATGTGCTCAAACCCTGCCGACAGCATGATGCCCAGCAGCATCAGCCGGTTCTTTTGCACCTGCGCGGGCAGGCCAGCGCAAAAATGAAAGGATTCGGCCTGCATGGCATCAAAGCCGGTGCCCATGTCCATCTGCTGTCCGTTTTCGTCCAGCAGGCTGACATCGACCGCACAGCCGCGTGTGTGGTGTGAGCCGCGCTTGGGGTCGGCCACAAAAGTGGGATCCTGGGCATAGTCAAACAGAATCTGCTGCGCCTGCGCAGGCCGGTAGGCATCGAACACCAGCAGACGCACTCCCGCCTGGCGTGCCGAGAGCGAGGCGCGGGTCAGCGCCTTTTCGGCGTCAGGGTGGAGGTAGCAATAGGCGTTGCGGTAGACGGGCCGCCCCATGAAATTGTCTGCCGTGGCGTATGCCAGATACAGATGCACATCGTGGTCGTCTTCGGTAATGGAAACCAGGGAAGCAGTGGGCGCCATGAGATAGGTTTACCGCTCGTGCTAGCGCAGGCGGCGCTAGGGGCGTAGATGCGTCCTGCATCGTCAACCCGGCGGAGGTCATCGTAAAAACTGTTGATCACGATAACCAGATTCACGCGCCCCGCATGCTGGTGCTAACCCCTGTATCACCATGCGCTACACTTTTTGCATGCAAGACGGCAGCCAGATTTTCATCCCCGATTCCTTCATCGCCCTCCACCAGGGCCGCAACCACAAGCTGCTGACGCCGCTGGCCGAAGTGGCCGCCCGCTACGAGCTGTGCGAAGACCTCGCCCAGATGCTGGTGGAACAGGCGCAGATCCTCTACCACCAAAGCGCACCATCGGAAGCCGCCATCTTGAAGACCATGCTGATGGGCCTACAGGGCGAAGGTGCCGTGGTGACACAGCCCGAGGCACGCTGGGTGATTCTGCGCCTGGCCGAGCTGCTGGAGTGGAAGGCGCCAGAACTCGCCCAGCCAGAATCCTGATTTTCCCTCAAACAGGCTGCCTCGAAACCCATGCAAAAAGCCGCGCAAGGCAGGCTTGCGCGGCTTTTTTTGTACCCCAAAACGGCGGTCAACCGCCAGTCACGGGCGGAAAAAAGGCAATCTCGGCACCATCTTCAAGCGTGGCGTCTTCACCACCCATGGTCTGGTTGACCGCAATACGCACGGCCCTTCCACGCGCCAAGCAGGTGGCATAAGGTTCGCCGCGCGCCAGCAAGGCATCGCGCAACGCGCCTACATCGGCGGCATCCGTTTGCAAACTCTCGCTGCCCCGTCCAATGGCTTCGCGGATCGACGCGAAGTAACGCAGCTGAATGTTCTTCATCGACATGTGTTGACTCCCAAAGCCCTAGCCAGCTGTCAGCCCAGCAATTGCGCAAACGGAATGAATCGCACCAGATCACCCCGGGCTATCGTGGTACCGGCAGGATTGTCGACCAGCCCATCGGCCCACACTGCCGAGGTGAGCACGCCCGAGCTTTGGTTGGCAAAGCGTTCCAGGCCGCCATGTGCGTTGATGCGTGCACGCAGGAACTCCTGGCGCCTGTCGGCGCGCGGCCAGTCAAAATCGGCACGCATGGTGACAGCCTGCGGCGCGACATTCTGCATGCCTTGCAGACGCAGCACAAAAGGCCGTACGAGTAGCGCAAACGTCACAAAGCTCGATACCGGGTTGCCCGGCAAGCCAATGAAATGGGCACCGCCTACCTTGCCATAGGCAAACGGCTTGCCAGGCTTGATGGCGATGGCCCACAGATCGAGACTACCCAGCGCCTGCACGGCGGGCTTGATGTGGTCTTCTTCACCCACCGATACGCCGCCGCTTGTCAGCACCAGATCGCAATCCTGCGCGGCCGATTGCAATGCAGCCACCGTGGCTTCATAGCTGTCGGGAACGATACCCTGGTCGACCACCTCGCAGCCCAGCCTTTGCAGCATGGCGCGCAGAAAGAACCGGTTGCTGTTGTAGATGCTGCCCGCCGGCAGATCCTGCGGCACCACCTCGCCAGGCATGACCAGCTCGTCCCCGGTGGAGAACAGGGCTACACGCGGGCGCCGCGCCACCTGCAGGCTGGCGCAGCCAATGCTGGCGGCCAGGCCCAGTTCTGCGGGCGAAAGCCGCGTGCCAGCGGCAATGATGGTACTGCCGCGCGCAATGTCTTCGCCACTTTTGCGGATGTTCTGACCCATAACCACGGCAGCGTTGATCTGCACGCTGCCATCATCGCGAGGCGCGCATTCTTCCTGCATCACCACTGCATCAGCGCCCGCAGGCACGGGCGCACCGGTAAAGATGCGCGCTGCAGTACCTGCGGCCAAAGCCGTGCCTACACTGCCTGCCGCAATACGCTGGCTGACGGGCAGAACCGCGCCCGCCTCCGGTATATCGGCGGCACGCAATGCATAGCCATCCATTGCACTGTTGTCGAAGGACGGCACTTGCAGCGCCGACACCAGATCCTGCGCCAGTACGCGGCCGTCCGCGTCAAAGGTGCTCACCGACTCTGCAGCAGCAAGCTGCTTGGCCTGTGCCAGCAACTCGCCCAGGGCATCGGCCAGGGTCTTGAGTGGTGGTCGGGTGGATGGGTTCATCTCGGTAATCCTCAATCTTTCAAAGCTGCGCAGGCGGTGTCTGCGAACGCTTGCGCCATGGCGCCATGGTTTCCTGCATTCTGGCCTGTGCGAGCCCTATCTCTGTTTGACATGGGGCAGTGAAGCAATGCATCCGGTCTGCATCGGACTGCGGTTACCCAGCCATTTCATTGGAGAACACACAAGGCGGCGTATAGCCAAAGCGATCTGCATGTGCAAGCAGCCATTGCGCCACCGCTGCAGGCTCATCACGGGGCAGCACCGGTAAGTCGGTCGCCGGATTCAGGTGGCGGCCCGCCGAGTGCACCACGGCCTGCACGCAGCTGTCGTGCGGGTACAGCGGCGGCTTGCCATCTGGCGCAGGCGTGCCGGTCAGCACTTCCAGCTTGGGCAGGTCACAGCTCTTGAAGCCCTCAACCAGCACCCAGTCCACGCTGCTGTCCAGTTGCACAATCAATGCATGCACATCGGGCTCTTGCGGTTTGGGCAATTCGCGCATCAGCACCATGCGTTGGTCGGATGCCGCCAGCACCTCGTAAGCCCCAGCCTGTCGATGGCGCCAGGTGTCCTTGCCAGGGGTGTCGATGTCAAAACGGTGGTGCGTATGCTTGATGACCGATACACGCTGCCCACGGGCAATCAGCACCGGTATCACCTGCTCGATCAGGGTGGTTTTGCCGCTGCCCGAATAGCCCGCAAAACAGACCACCTGCATACAAACTCCTCTTTTGATAGCTACTGGCGCTTATGCATCAAGCGCCAGCTGCCCTTTTCACTTACACCTTGCAGGTCTCGGCAACCAGTGCCTTCACCTTTTCCACATCAGCCGCCATCACCACCACGCGCTTGGGCAGGTCTTCGATGCCATTGAACTTGGCAGGGCGGTCGGGCTGGCGGTGCAGCGCCTCTTCAATGGTGGCGGCAAACTTGATGGGCAGCGCAGTCTCCAGCACGATCATCGGCTCGGCGCCCAGGTGCTCGCGCGCCACCTTCACACCGTCTGCGGTATGGGTGTCGATCATCTGGCCAAAGCGCTCAAATGTGTCCTTGATGGTGGCAAGGCGGTCTGCATGGGTGCTCTTGCCGCTTTCAAAGCCGTATTTGACAGCGGCATCCTTGAAAGCCGGGTCGCCGCTCAGGTCGAACTTGCCTTGCTTGGCCACACCTTCGGCAAACAACTGCCGGGTGCGCGCACCGTCGCGTCCCACCAGATCGAACACGAAGCGCTCAAAATTGCTGGCCTTGCTGATGTCCATCGAGGGGCTCGATGTTTCGTAGGTGTTGGCCGCGCCGCGCACCTGGTAGATACCGGTGCGGAAGAACTCATCGAGTACATCGTTTTCGTTGGTGGCCACCACCAGCTTGGCAATCGGCAGACCCATCTGGCGCGCGACATGGCCTGCGCAGATGTTGCCGAAGTTGCCGCTGGGCACGGTAAAGCTCACCTTTTCCGCATTGCTCTTGGTGGTCTGCAGGTAGCCAGCAAAGTAATACACCACCTGCGCCAGAAGACGTGCCCAGTTGATGGAGTTGACGGTGCCGATCTTGTACCTGGCCTTGAAGGCATGGTCGTTGCTCACGGCCTTGACGATGTCCTGGCAGTCGTCAAATACGCCTTCAATGGCGATGTTGTGGATGTTTTCGTCCTGCAGGCTGAACATCTGCGCCTGCTGGAATGGGCTCATGCGGCCATGCGGACTGGTCATGAAAACGCGCACGCCCTTCTTGCCGCGCATGGCGTATTCGGCTGCGCTGCCGGTGTCGCCGCTGGTGGCGCCCAGAATGTTCAGCTCTTCGCCGCGGCGAGCCAGTTCGTATTCGAACAGGTTGCCCAGCAGTTGCATGGCCATGTCCTTGAAGGCCAGCGTCGGGCCGTTGGAGAGGGCTTCGATCAGCAAGTTGCCATCCAGCTGGCGCACCGGCACGATGGCGTCGGTGCCGAACACCTCCCGGGTGTAGGTCTTGGCGCAGATGGCCTTCAGGTCGGCTGCAGGAATGTCGTCGATATAGAGCGACAGTATCTCGAACGCGAGGGCCGCGTAGCCTTGGCTCGCCAGGGTAGTGCGCAGCTGGGCCAGCTTGGCTTCATCGATCTGCGGATATTCCACCGGCAGGTACAGGCCGCCATCGGGCGCCAAGCCTTCAAGCAGGATATCGCAGAAACGTTTTTGTTCGGCATGGCCGCGCGTGGAGAGATACAGCATGGATGGAGCAGATGGTTGGAATGCAGCCCTCACGGGCCTGAAATCAGCCGCCTATTATCGGTCAGCCGCCAGTACTGGTGCGCTTTAGGTTCAATTGGTGGCTACTACGCAAAGACAAAGGGCCCCGGCGGGCCCTTTGTATGCAGAAAGCATTGCAAGACAGTCAGGGCTGTACACCCATGCGCTGCAGCTCGCGCCTTGCGTGGAAGGCCCGCCAGTAGTCCACCATCAACTCGGCAAAGGCGTCGTTTTTCATCTTCTTCACACCCTTGAGCATCAGCACCATGCGGTGCTTTTTCTTGACGTATTGCCCACGTCTGCGCCCCACGCCCAGGGCAGGTGGCACCACGCCTTGCTCCAGCGGCAGGGTGATGGTGAGCATGTGGTTGGCCTGGGTGAACTGGAAGTCGTCAATCGCCGACCATGGCAGCAGCTCCTGCGCCTTGAACATTTGCACGCCTTCGGGAGCCAGTACCAATGCGGGCTCCTTGCCATCCCGTGAAAACAGGAATGCGAAATAGGCGCAGGCCAGCCCCGCCAACAGAACGCCCACACCATAGAGCTGACCATTCCTGCTGTTGAACAGGAACGCAGCCCCTGCCACGCAGACCACGGTGAAGAAGACAAAGAGCCCGGTTTGAAACCAGGAACGCTCATAGATCACGGTCTGCTCGCGCCCCAAGGCCGCGATCTCCTGCAACTCGGCAATCTTGGCCGCTCGTGCAGATGCTGCAACACTGGTCAGCTCGCTTTGCAAGGCCGCATTCACGTCCGCCACTGGCGCAGGTGACACACTACCCGCCATGGTGCCACCAGTTGCCGCAGCGGGTGCCGCACCCTGCTCCAGGCCAAATTCCTGCAACAAACGGCTGCCCTGCGAATCCATGGCCCGGCCCAGCAGCTCCGGAGTGATGGGCACGCCCAGCGCATCCAGCCGCACGGCCAGTTCCGGATGGGTATCGGTCGGGTGCGACTGGCGATTTTCCAGGTGCTGGCTCGGGTCTGCCATGCCCTTGCTGGCCACCAGTTGGCGTACATGGCCCACGATGCCGCCCTCCACCGTCTGGCCCTGGTCCCAGTTCATCTCCAGCGCTTCGCTCACGTGGGGCTCAAGCGCGGTGATGCGCAAAAGTGACGAAGCAACGGCCTGCGGGCCGACCACACTGGCGCCCACGGCATCGGCCGCCAGTTCGCGCTTGCGCCCCCAAAAGCGCACCGCCTCGTGAAAGCTGTCGAGAAACATCTCGCCAAACAGGGTAGCCGGGCGGCGCAGGAAGTCCATCCAGGACTCTTCGTGCTTTTCTCCGCCACTGATGGCCACCAGGTGGTTGATGGTGGCGGCATAGATCGGCGAGAAACGCTGGCTATAGAGCGTGTCTTCTCCAATGAAGTGGCCCAGTTCGTGGCCAATGACCGAGGCCACCTCTGCCGCATTGAGGAACGCCATGTACGGCAAGGGCAGATACAGCACGCGCCCCGCGGGCACCATGCTGCCATTGCTGAGCCGAACAGGGTGCTCCGTCACAAAGAACCCTTCATTGAGGCCGACGACAATGCTGTCAGGCATGCCCGCGCCGGTCTTGCTAGCCACGCGGTCGACAAAGGCCCACAGCTCAGGCGCCTTCTCGCGTGCGAGTGCCTGGCCCATCACCTCGATAGGCTCGTTTTCCATTGCCTTGCGGGATGCCTTCCACACATCCCACAGCACCTTGCAGCCCGAAAACAGCAGAAACAGCGCCAAGCCTCCCAGCACGAGCATGAATTTCATGTCGCCCTTGCTGTACCGGTTGTGGCGCAGGATGGGCATCATCTCGTACACCAGAAGCGGAATGGCGGCGGCAAACAGCAGCAGCACCATCACCACCATGTAGGTCGGCAGCAGCTTGCGGCCCTTTTCAAATGTGGCCAGCAATTGCTCGCGCGACTGCATCGCCTTCTTGCCCATGGCACTCTGATAGAACACGCCAAACGCCGACCACAGCAGCGCCAGCACGCTGAAAGCCATGGTGCAGCCCGCCAGCGTTGGCTTTAGATTGCGGGTGGTCACGTTCAAGCCACCGGCCTTCAGTTCGGCCAATGCGCGTTCGTAGCGGCTGCGCATCAGCCTTGCATCCACGCTGCGACCCTCGCTGTCCTTCACCGTTGCCCGGCCTCGGGGGCTGGTTTCTTCAATCGCCTTGAGTTCCTGCACGACCTGTTCGTAGGCGGCAATCGTTGCCTGCACATCCACCGACGCGCCTGCCCGCGACCATTGCCACATGCCGACGAGCAGCATGATCAGTGGAATACCAAACAACACCGCCCAACGCTTGGCCCGTGCAGCCCATTTCTTATCAGTCTCAGACATGCCTGCTCTCACTCCTTGTTATGTAGCAGGTCGCTAAACCTACCATGGTTCTAAGCGATTGATAATAACGAGTAATTTTTGAAACAATATGGCGAAAAAATAAACAATAGGTAAAAAGAAAACCGCCAGCGGCACAAGGCCGGTGACGGTTGACAGGTGAACTGCGCGCAGGCTTAGTTCAGCTCTTCCTTGCGGATGCGGGTGATGGGCGCCAGCACCGTGGGCAGGCCCTGGATTTCGGCCAACGCCTTGTCCATATCGCCTTCGCGGGTGTCGTGGGTCAGGATAATCAGATCTGTTTGCGTCGATCCTTCGCCTCCCACCTCATCGGCTTCACGCTGCAGCACGGCATCGATGCTGATGCCTGCATTGGCCAGAATGCCTGTTACCTTGGCCAATACGCCAGCCTCGTCGGCCACGCGCATCCGCAGGTAATAGCTGGTGACCACTTCGGCCATGGGCAGCACGGGCAGATCCTGCCCCGCCTCTCGCAAGGTGCTGCTCTGGAAGGCAAGGGGCGGCACGCGGTGGGCTGCATCTGCACCGTCCAGGCGGGCGATATCGACCAGATCGGCAATCACGGCCGAAGCGGTGGGCTCCGAGCCTGCGCCCTTGCCGTAATAAAGCGTAGTGCCTACGGCATCGCCATGCACCACCACAGCGTTCATGGCGCCTTCCACATTGGCAATCAGGCGCTTGGCTGGCACCAGCGACGGGTGCACACGCAATTCGATGCCCTTTTCGGCACGCTTGGTAATGCCCAGCAGCTTGATGCGGTAACCCAGTTGCTCTGCGTATTTGATATCCACCGACGACAGCTTGGTGATGCCTTCGACATAGGCCTTGTCGAACTGCACAGGAACGCCAAAGGCGATGGCACTCATCAAGGTGGCCTTGTGGGCAGCGTCCACCCCTTCGATATCGAAGGTTGGATCGGCTTCGGCGTAGCCCAGGCGTTGCGCCTCCTTCAGCACCACGTCAAAATCCAGACCCTTGTCGCGCATTTCGGACAGGATGAAGTTTGTGGTGCCGTTGATGATGCCGGCTATCCACTGAATCTGGTTGGCGGTGAGGCCTTCACGCAGTGCCTTGATGATGGGAATGCCGCCTGCCACAGCAGCTTCATAGGCCACCATCACACCTTTTTCCGCAGCTGCCTTGAAGATTTCGGAGCCATGCACCGCCAACAGCGCCTTGTTGGCCGTCACCACATGCTTGCCTGCGGCAATGGCCTCCAGCACCAGGGCCTTGGCAATGCCATAGCCACCGATCAGCTCCACCACCACGTCGATATCGGGGTTGGCGATCACATCACGTGCGTCCTTGACGACCTTGGCATGCTCGCCCACCACGGCGCGGGCGCGGGTTTCGTCCAGATCGGCCACCATGGTGATTGCAATTTCGCGGCCAGCGCGGCGACGAATCTCGTCATGGTTACGTTGCAACACGCCAAAGACACCGCTGCCCACGGTGCCGATGCCCAACAAGCCAACTTGGATCGGTTTCATAAGTCTCTACAAATAGTTCGCAGTAAAAAACACTCTGACGCTTATCTGGTAAGCGCCGGTAGCTATCAAATTGAATACAGCTGACACAGACCCTGCCTGCACAGGACGACCACCCGAAGGAAGGCGCCCTGTACCGCCCGCACGGCTCAGGCTGCCTTGCTGGCCTTGGCCAGCTTGGCCGGTGCTTCGGCTGCAGGCACCACAGCCAGCTTGTCCGTGCCAAAGCGCTGGCGGTATTTGGCCAAAAAGCCAGCCAGGCGGTTGATGGCTTCCTTCAGATCCGGCTCATGCGGCAGGAAGACAATGCGGAAATGGTCTGGTTGAGGCCAGTTGAAGCCCGTGCCCTGCACCAGCATCACCCGGGTTTCCTTCAGTACCTGCAGGAAGAATTCCTGATCGTCCTGGATCGGGTACACCTTCGGATCGAGGCGCGGAAACATATAGAGCGCGCCCTGGGGCTTGACACAGCTGACACCGGGAATGGCATTGATCATCTCCCATGCCATGTCGCGCTGCTTGCGCAGGCGGCCGCCCTCCTGCACCAGCTCGTCGATGCTCTGGTGACCACCCAGTGCCGTCTGCACCGCCCACTGGCCTGGCACATTGGCGCACAGGCGCATGTTCGACAGCATGTTCAGGCCTTCGATGTAGTCGGAAGCGCCCGATTTATCGCCCGAGATCACCATCCAGCCAGCACGGTAGCCACAGCTGCGGTATGCCTTGGACAGCGAGTTGAAGGTGATCGTCAGCACATCCTGCGACAGGCTTGCGATTGGCGTGTGCACGGCATCGTCGTACAGCACCTTGTCATACACCTCGTCGGCAAACACCACCAGGCCGTGCTCGCGAGCGATGTCAATGATCTGCAGCAGCAGCTCCTTGCTGTAGAGCGCGCCGGTAGGGTTGTTGGGGTTGATGACCACAATACCCTTGGTACGCGGCGTGATCTTGGCGCGGATGTCTGCCAGATTGGGCATCCAGCCGTTGTCTTCGTCGCACATGTAGTGCACTGGCGTGCCACCCGACAGGCTGCTGGCAGCCGTCCACAGTGGGTAATCTGGAGCGGGCAGCAGCATTTCGTCGCCAGAGTCCAGCAAGGCGTTGGTCGCCAGGCTGATCAGCTCGGACGCACCGTTGCCCAGATAGATATCGTCCAGCGTCACGCCCTTGATGCCCAGGCGCTGGGTTTCATGCATCACCGCCTTGCGCGCCGCAAAAATGCCCTTGCTGTCCGAGTAGCCCGCCGAATTGGGCAGGTTGCGGATCATGTCCTGCTGCACTTCCTCAGGTGCATCAAAGCCGAAAACCGCCAGATTGCCGATGTTGAGCTTGATGATCTTCTGGCCTTCGTCTTCCATCCGCTTGGCCGCGTCCATGATGGGCCCTCGGATGTCGTAACAAACATTGGCCAGCTTGGCGGATTTATGAATGGTCTTCATGACAGAAAGCACTACCTTTGAAAACGAGGGATTGCAGCCCGTTGGCAGCAGGTCGGCAGAGACTGCCCGCACCCGATAACCACAGAACCGACGAGGTGAAACCTATAATTTGACCACAGTTCTTCACCGATACCACAGTGTAGTGGTACCCAATGGATCGTACTGCCTTGCCGGAGTACGAATGCCACCTCGCCCGAAAGCCCGCTCCCATGAAATTCCAACCCGACAAATCCAACACGTTGACCGTCACGGGCTATGACCGCGGCTGGATCGCCGTGGACAAGCAGCGCTATGAGCACAGCCTGGTGGTCTGCTCCAATGGCACCTTGCAACCCTGGAACTGCAACAGCTTTGCCGACCTGGGGCCCGCCCATTTTGCGCAGCTGGCGGACTTCGATGTGGAGACCATCATTTTTGGCAGTGGCAATTGCTTACGTTTTCCTTCGCCCGCCTGGCTGGCGCCACTGATCGCCCAGCGCATCGGCTTCGAGACCATGGATACCCCTGCGGCATGCCGCACCTACAACGTGCTCGCTGGAGAAGGCCGGAAGGTGTTGCTGGCCGCCGTGGTGGAAGTGCCTGCCGGATAGCCACAATCGATAGCCTGTGATTATCAGGGGGGCTCGATAAATATTTCGATTCAGGGTAAAATAGCAGCTTGCGGTCGTGGGCCTGAATAATAACTATATGAGCACTTTGATTCCTGCGGCCTTTTTGCGATTACTCCGGAGAAAATAGAGCGCTATGGCTGTTGTTGTCAACAAATCCCTGCCAGAATTTGAAGCACAAGCTACGGGAGGCCAGAAGGTTTCCAATGCATCGCATCAGGGGCAAATTCTGGTGCTGTACTTCTACCCAAAGGATAACACTCCCGGCTGCACCACCGAGGCCATGCAGTTCCGCGACAAGTACGCGGACTTCGTGAAGGCGGGTGCGGCGGTGTTCGGTGTATCGCGCGACAACATGAAATCGCACGATGACTTCAAGGGCAAGCTTGAGCTGCCTTTTGAGCTGATCGCCGACACCGAGGAGAAGCTCTGCCACATGTTCGGCGTGGTCAAGAACAAGATCATGTACGGCAAGAAGGTCAAGGGCATCGAGCGCTCGACCTTCCTGGTAGGCCCTGATGGCGTCCTCGTGCAGGAATGGCGTGGCCTGAAGGTTCCCGGGCACGTGGAAGAAGTGCTCAAGGCTGTCAAATCGATGAAGGCTGCGCAGAAAAAGGCTGCATAAGCCAGTCCTGCGCGATTCATCGTGCCTTTGCGGCGCATCGCCTGTCATGCAGGGGTGCGCCGTTGCCGTCTGTACGATGACAGAAATTTGACATTTTTCTGTCCGGCAGAATGTGCATAATGGACTCATATGTTTGAGCCCGGAATGCGTTGCTGCCCTATCGATCTTCAAAAAGGCTGTCTTGCTTGCGAGATGGCCTTTTTTGCTTTGGCAGGCCTGCATTCCGATGTGGATATCGCCCCTTTGGCGAGTAATTGATAAAGGCCTTTTGCTTCATGCCTCTGCCTCCCGCACCTACCGGACGCGCCAGCCGGCTTTCCTCCAGCGACCTGGCCACCAAGGCTTCCGCCAAGACGCGCAAATCCACCGGCCCCGTGATCGGCGATGTCTCTGACCTCGCATTGGAGTTGGAGCCCGCCCAGATCGCTGCAAGCGCCCAAGCGCTGCAACGCACACCGGCAACGGGCACCAAGCCAGCCCGCTCACCCAAGGCAGCAGCCAAGGCCGCCAAGGCGACCACTGCCAACACCCCCACGGCCCCTGCCAAATACATAGTGGCCGACAGCGCCGTGCCTGCCAGCAAGCCTGCCAAGGTGCGCAAGACCGGCAGCGGTGTCGCCAAGCTGTTTGTGCTGGATACCAATGTGCTGCTGCATGACCCGAGCAGCCTGTTCCGCTTCGAGGAAAACGACATCTACCTGCCGATGATCGTGCTGGAAGAGCTCGATGCGCACAAGAAGGGCATGACCGAAGTGGCTCGCAATGGCCGCCAGGCAAGCCGCACGCTCGATGCACTGGTCGCCACGCAGGAATCGCAACTGGCCCAGGGCATTCACCTCGATGCCACCGGCCAGAAAGGCGCGACCGGGCGCCTGTTCTTCCAGACCGAGCCGCTCCACTACCACCTCCCTGAAAGCCTGCCGCAAGGCAAGGCCGACAACCAGATCCTGGGCGTGGTCGAGGCCCTGCGCCAGCGCCACCCGGAACGCCCGGTGGTGCTGGTGTCCAAGGACATCAACATGCGCGTCAAGGCGCGTGCGCTGGGCCTGGAAGCCGAGGACTACCAGAATGACAAGACGCTGGAAGACGGCGACATGCTCTACACCGGCATGTTGCAGCTCCCGCTGGATTTCTGGGCCAAGGTGGGCAAGAAGGTGGAAAGCTGGCAGTCCGGTGCATCCACCTGCTACCGCATCAGCGGCGCGATCACGCAGCAGTTGCACATCAACCAGTTCGTGTACTACGAAGCACCGGGCGAAAACAGTCTGTTTGCCCGCGTGATCGAAATCCGCGACAAGACTGCCGTGCTGGAGACCCTGAAGGACTACGGCCACCAGAAGAACAACGTCTGGGGCGTAACCACCCGCAACCGCGAGCAAAACTTCGCGATGAATCTGTTGATGGACCCGGACGTGGACTTCGTCACCCTGGCTGGTACGGCCGGTACCGGCAAGACCTTGATGGCGCTTGCCGCCGGTCTGACGCAGGTGCTGGACGAGCGCCGCTACAGCGAAATCATCATGACCCGCGCCACCGTGAGTGTGGGCGAGGACATCGGCTTTCTGCCCGGTACCGAGGAAGAGAAGATGGGCCCCTGGATGGGCGCGCTGGACGACAACCTGGAGTTTCTGGCCAAGGGCGATGGCGGTAATCCTGGTGAATGGGGCCGCTCGGCCACCAATGACCTGATCCGCAGCCGCATCAAGATCAAGAGCATGAACTTCATGCGCGGCCGCACCTTCCTCAACAAGTACGTCATCATCGACGAGGCGCAGAACCTGACGCCCAAGCAGATGAAGACCTTGATCACACGCGCTGGCCCTGGCACCAAGATCATCTGCATGGGCAATCTGGCCCAGATCGATACGCCGTACCTGACCGAAGGCTCATCGGGCCTGACCTATGTGGTTGACCGCTTCAAGGGCTGGCCACACAGCGGCCATATCACCCTGGCACGCGGAGAGCGCTCGCGCCTGGCCGATTTTGCCAGCGATGTGCTGTAAGTCATTGCTATGTAATTGATAGCGACAGGCGCTTGACTGCAAAGCGCCAGAAGCAAAAACCATCAAAAAAGCACCTTCCACAGGTGCTTTTTCTTTGGCTGCATGTCAGAGCGTCATCAGGCTCCGGTACCGCGAATCTGGTCCAGGCTGCGCGAAGGCGTGATGGCCTGCGGATCCAGCTTGCAATGCACGATCACTGGCAGTTGGTACTCGGCCGCCCAGGCGCGCATGGCGGCCAGAGCGGGGGCAAACTCTTCTGTACTGTCCACGCGCATGCCATTGCCGCCAAAAGCCTTGGCGTAGGCCACAAAGTCAGGGTTGCGCAACTCGGTGGCGCTCACGCGGTTGGGGTAGTCACGCTCCTGGTGCATACGGATCGTGCCGTACATGCCGTTGTCGATCAGCAGCACCACAACGGGCAAGTGGTACTGCACTGCCGTCGCAAACTCCTGGCCGTGCATCAGAAAATCGCCGTCGCCCGCAATGCACACCACACTGCGATCTGCCCACAGCCGCTTGGCGCCCACCGCAGCCGGAAAACCATAGCCCATGCTGCCACTGGTGGGCGCGAGCTGGCTGCCATAGCTGGTAAAGGGCCAGAACCGGTGCACCCAGGTGGCAAAGTTGCCAGCGCCGTTGCACCACACGGTATCGGAGGGCAGCACTTCGCGCACATGCGCCATCAACTGGCCCATCTGCAAATTTCCCGGCACCTGGATGGGCGCCGGATTGCTCCAGGCCAGGTAATCCGCGTGGGCCAGCACTACCAGCTCTCGGCGCGCTTCACTGGCGTGCGCCGCAGGCTGGCTGGCAAGCGCTGCGCAGAAGCTGTCTGGCGCAGCCACAATGGCCAGATCGGCCTGGTACACGCGGCCCAGCTCGTCTGGATCGGGGTGGATATGGATCAACTGCTGGCCTTGCGACGCCGGAATGCCCAGCAGGCTGTAACCCTGCGACGGCACCTCGGACATGCGCCCGCCCAGCAACACCACCAGATCGGCGCGCTTGACGCGCTCGATCAGCTTGGGATTGACGCCCAGGCCCACATCGCCCGCGTAATTGGGGTGGTTGGCCGGAAACACCATCTGCCTGCGGAAGGAACACGCTACCGGCACGGCATGGGCGGCGGCAAAGGCTGCAATGTCCTGGTGGGCCTGCGTATTCCAGCGCGAACCGCCTGCAATGATGATGGGATTGCTGGCTGCGGCAAGCTTGGCAACCACGGTCTGTACATCGGCATCTGCCGCGTTGGCGGGTGCCGCCTGGTACGGCCTGGCATCCGGTACCGACACAGTATCGCGCAGCATGTCTTCGGGCAGAGCGATCACCACCGGCCCCGGACGGCCACTGGTGGCTACGGCGAATGCGCGGGCAATGATCTCGGGCACGCGCGCCGCATCATCGATCTCGGTCGCCCACTTCACCATGGGGCCGAAGACGGCGCGGTAATTGAGCTCCTGAAAGGCTTCGCGGTCGCGCGCGCTGCGCTCGATCTGGCCGACAAACAGAATCATCGGCGTTGAATCCTGCATTGCCACATGCAAGCCCGCCGACGCATTGGTGGCGCCCGGGCCGCGTGTCACCATGCAGATGCCAGGACGGCCGGTGAGCTTGCCCTGCGCCTCGGCCATCATTGCTGCACCGCCTTCCTGGCGGCAGATGGTGGTGTCGATGGGCGCATCGTACAGAGCGTCCAGAACGGCCAGAAAGCTCTCGCCCGGTACAGTGAAGATCTGCTGGGTGCCGTGGATCACCAACTGGTCCACCACCAGCTGGCCGCCAGTGCGCTGGATATTTGCCTGTGTCATTTTTTTGTCTCCTTGTTGAAATCGAAAGAAAATTGCTCCCCACGCTTGCCCACTTCGTGTGGCCGCTGCCCCTCCAAGAGGGGCGCTTTTCATCTTGGGGCGGCCCGGCGATGAAAAATTGCTCCCCACGCTCACCCACTTCGTGTGGCCGCTGCCCCTCCAAGAGGGGCGCTTTTCATCTTGGGGCGGCCCGGCGATGAAAAATTGCTCCCCACGCTCACCCACTTCGTGTGGCCGCTGCCCCTCCAAGAAGGGCGCTTTTCACCTTGGGGCGACCCCAATGAAAAAGGGCCGGACACCATACTCCGCATGGTGCTCAGCCCCTTTGATTTATGTCACCCGGCAACGCCGGGGTCTCTGGTTCAGATGATGCATTTCTCAAGCAACGGTTCGTTGCGCAACAGGCGTTCCCAGCCCAGCGGGCTCACGTCCAGCGTCTGGTAGCGCCCGGTCAGCACCAGTTCGGCAATTGCACGGCCAGCCGCCGGGCTCTGCTGCAGGCCATGGCCCGAAAAGCCATTGGCAAAATAGGCGTTGTCACAGCTGGGGTGCAGGCCAATGATGGCGTTGTGGTCGAACAAATTCATCTCGTAGTAACCCGCCCAGGCGCTTTCCACGCGCAACGCTTCAAAGCCCGGAATGCGCTCGGCCAGCGTCGGCCAGACAAAGTTCTCGAAAGCATCGTGTTCCACATCGAGCGGAATATCGTTGCCGTCGTCCCTCTCTTCTGGGCAGAAACCGGCGATGAAACCATGGCCCTCCGGTCGCAGCCAGATGCCTGATGGGTCGATCAGCAGCGGACACTGGGGCAGCTTGGCGGGGCTGGACAGGTTGAAGACCGTTCGGCGCTTGCCGTGCACGGGCAGATCAATATCCAGCCAGCCAGCCACAGGCTTGGCCCAGGCACCGGCAGCGTTCACCATGGCGCGGCAGGCAATGCGCGTGCCGTCTGCCAGCAGCACGGCTTCCACATGTGCCACGCCGTCGTGCCTGGAATGCGCAACGCCTACGGCTTCGGCCCGCAGGTACTTCACACCCTGCGACACCGCCTTGGCCTTGAGCGACTGCATCAGCAGGTAGCCGTCAAACCAGCCTTCTGCCGACAGCCCCAGCGAGCCGAGCACGATGTCGTCAACGTTCAACCACGGAAAACGGGCCTTGAGCGCTTCCGAGTCCAGCAATGCCACATCCACATCGTGTGCGCGCTGCAGCGCATGGTTGTCGCGCAACACAGCCTCGCCCGCCTGGGTCGCCAGGTACAGGTAACCGTCTTCCACGAGGCCGATGTCCGGCTGGTCGTTGCCAACGGCGAGTTTCGTCTTCAGGTTGCGCAAGAAACCAATACCGAACTGCGACAGCGCAATGTTGATGGCGGTGGAGAACTGCTGGCGGATGGAGCTGGCCGACAGCGCCGACGAGGCCTGCGCATAGCTCGGATCACGCTCGATCACCATTACCGACACGCCGGGCTGCTGCAGGGTCAAAAAATAGGCGATGGCGCTACCAATGGCACCACCGCCAACGATGACGATAGGAAGTTCTTGCATAGATCAAAGATCACAAAGTCAATCCAGGGCGTGCCCACCACCGAGCCACCGCCAAGAACGCCCCCGCCCAAAGGAGAGCGAGGGACGCAGCGGCTCAGCAGGTGCCGTCAGACATCAAAGCGAACGCCTTGCGCCAGCGGCAGCGCGCCGCTGTAGTTGATGGTGTTGGTCGCACGGCGCATATAACCCTTCCATGCGTCAGAGCCCGATTCACGGCCGCCGCCGGTTTCCTTCTCGCCACCGAAGGCGCCACCGATTTCTGCGCCCGAAGTGCCGATATTGACGTTGGCAATGCCGCAGTCGCTGCCTGCGGGCGACATGAAGCGCTCCGCGTCGCGCAGGTCACTGGTGAAGATGGCCGACGACAGGCCCTGCGGCACCGCGTTCTGCAGGGCAATCGCATCATCCGAGTTGCCGTCGTAGGTGACGATGTACAGGATGGGGGCAAAGGTTTCGTGTTCCATCACCTTCGATTGCGCTGGCATCTTCACGAGGGCCGGGCGCACGTAGTAGGCGTCTGCGCCCAGATCTTCGCGTTCGCGCTGGCCACCGATCACGGTGCCGCCTTCTGCCTTGGCCTGCGCCAGGGCAGCCTGCATGCCATCAAACGATGCCTTGTCGATCAACGGGCCCACCAGGGTGCCGTCGGTCATTGGGTCGCCCACAGTCACGCTGCCGTAGATTTTTTCCAGGCGCGCCACCAGTTGGTCGGCAATGCTCTTGTGCACGATCAGACGGCGCAAGGTGGTGCAACGCTGGCCTGCAGTGCCAACGGCGGCGAAGGTGATGGCGCGTGCAGCCAGCTCCAGGTCGGCCGAGGGCGTCACGATCATTGCATTGTTGCCACCCAGCTCCAGGATCGAGCGGCCAAAGCGCTCGGCCACCTTCACACCCACCTGGCGGCCCATGCGGGTCGAGCCGGTAGCGCTGACAATGGGCACCAGCGGGCTGTCCACCAGCACTTCGCCCACGTCGCGGGCGCCAATCAGCAGTTGGCTGATGCCAGCTGGCACAGCGCCAGGCTGCTCCTGGTTGAACTCGGCAATGGTCTTTTCCAGCAAGTGCTGGCAGGCCACGGCGGTGAGCGGGGTCTTCTCGGAAGGCTTCCACACCACGGCATCGCCGCACACCAGGGCCAGGGCGCTGTTCCAGCACCACACGGCCACGGGGAAGTTGAAGGCCGAGATGATGCCGACCACACCCATCGGGTGCCAGGTTTCCATCATGCGGTGGCCGGGGCGCTCGCTGGCAATCGTGAGGCCATGCAGCTGGCGTGACAGGCCGACAGCGAAATCGCAGATGTCGATCATTTCCTGCACTTCGCCCAGGCCTTCGGAGGTGATCTTGCCGGCTTCCACCGACACCAGCGCACCCAGCGCGGTCTTGTGCTGGCGCAAGGTCTGGCCAAAGCGGCGTACCAGCTCGCCGCGTACGGGCGCTGGCACGGTGCGCCATTGCAGGTAGGCGTTGTGGGCGGCCTGGATGGCTGCGCTCGCCTGCTCGGCGCTGTGCGCCTTCAGGGTTGCCAGCGTGGCACCATCGGCGGGTGAACGGCTGGTGATGTCATTGCCGGAGAGGGGTTTCAGATCCAGCGCCAGTTGCTTGCAGATCTCGTTCAAACGGGTGGTGGATGTGCTCATCGCTCGTCGTTCCTTACGCTTTGGCCTTGGCAGGCCTACTATCAAAAAAGAAGCTGCCTGCGCCCTGTAGGTGCGCGCAAGCAGTGGTTTTTACTATAAACCGTGGGTCGTCAGCCCTGCATCACTTGTAGGAAATCTGCGTCTGCTTGCCGTCCTTGTACACATAGGCCGTGACGCCGGGGTTCTTCAGATTGCCCTTGTCGTCAAAGTTGAAGATATTGGTCACGCCTTCGTAGTTCACATCGCGCACGGCAGCCAGGTATTTGGCGGGGTCGGTGGAGTCAGCCTTTTTCATAGCGGCGGCCACCACCATCATCGCGTCATACATGAAGGGGCCATAGGTCAGCACCTCGGCCTTGAAGCGGTCATGGTAGCGCTTGGCAAAGTCTGCACCCTTGGGGCGCTTGGCCAGCTCTTCGCCGCCACGGCTGCAGTACAGCACGTCGTTGACTGCGCCCTGGCTGATCTTGAGGATTTCGGCAGTGCACAGACCGTCCGAGCCCATCAGCTTGGCCTTGACGCCCAGGCGCTTCATCTGGTTGGCGATCAGGCCGCCTTGGGCATCCATGCCGCCATAGAAGATCACATCGGGTTTCTTGCCGCGGATATTGGTCAGGATCGCGGAGAAATCCACACTCTTGTCGGTCGTGAACTCCTGCGCCACCACCTCGGCGCCCATGGCCTTGATGCGCTTGGCAAAGTCGTCGGCCGAGCCCTTGCCGTAGGCCGTGCGGTCGTCCACGATGGCAAAGCGCTTGGCGCCCAGCTTGTTCACGGCCAGCTCAGCCAGCGCCGCGCCTACATCTGCATCGCTTGCCAGCACGCGGAACACGTTGTTGTAGCCCAGCTCGGTAAAGCCGGGGTTGGTGGCAGGCGAGAGGTTGGGAATGCTCTTCTTGTTGTAGATGGGCGCCGCCGGAATGGCTGCACCCGAGTTGAAGTGGCCCAGCATGGCCTGCACGCCGCCATCCACCATCTGGTTGGCCACCACCACGGCCTGCTTGGGATCGCCCTGGTCGTCTTCGGATTTCAGCTCGAACTGCACAGGCTTGCCGCCAATCACCATCTTCTGGGCATTCAGCTCTTCGATCGCCAAGCGGATGCCGTTTTCATTGTCCTTGCCCCAGTGCGACATGGGCCCCGACAGCGGCGCTGCGTGGCCGATCTTGACGGTTTGCGCCGTCTGGGCATTCACCGGGCCTGCCAGCAAGGCGGTAGCGGCAATGGCAGTCAGGGAACCGAGGCGATGGGTCATGGTCAGTGGCATGGGTGATGTCTCCTGTTGTGCCGCCCGCACTGCTCTGGTGCGTTGCAGGCTGGGGTTCGCGGTCTGCCGCCTGCCGGGCCACAGACCATCAATAGCTAAAAATGCTATGTGAACAATCAGGAACAGCAAAATGCGAAAATAGCCAGACATATTGCGTTTTCCGAACAAAGTACCTACCCCTATGCGCAACGCGATCCCCAATATCGGGCTGTTGATGGCCTTCGAGGCATCAGCTCGTCACGGCAATTTTTCCCGTGCTGCCAACGAGTTGGCGCTGACTGCCAGCGCCGTCAGCCGCCATGTGGCGGCTCTGGAGGACCGCCTGGGCGTGCCGCTTTTCGTACGGCACAAACGCCGCGTGATGCTCACCGATGCGGGAAAACGATATGCCCAGCGGGTGCGCCTGCATCTCAATGGCCTGGAGCGCGATACGCAGGAGATCGCCAACAGCCGCGCCCAGGGCTATGCCATCCATCTGGCCGTCGTCTCCAGCTTTGCCACGCAGTGGCTGGTGCCGCGCCTGCCAGCCTTCGCCAAGCTGCACCCCGATATCCATGTGCACCTGTCAGTGCGCTCGGAGCCATTTGCCTTTGAGGAAAGCGGTTTTGACGGCGCCATCTACTCGGGCGACGGCCTCTGGGCGCAGACCCAGGGCCAGCGCATTGCTCAAGACGGAGCCTGCATCCCCGTGTGCAGTCCGGCATTCGCAGAGCAACACGCACTGGGCGCGGAGGCAGATTGGCGCCATCTCGTCCACATCGGGCTGGAGAGCCGCCCCAATGCTTGGCGCGACTGGTATGCACAACTGGGCTGGGATTACTCGGTGCAGGCCTCACGCGGGCCGCGTTACGAGCTGTTTTCGATGGTCATCATGGCGGCCAGCGCCGGCCTGGGCGTCGGTCTGGTACCCGAAGTGCTGGTGCAACCCGCGCTGGACGCCGGCCAGGTGGTACCTGCCCACAGCCATACCTCGCCTGGCACGCAAAGCTACTGGTTCAGCTACCCCACCTACCGGGAGCCATCGCAGGCATTGCAGGCGTTCGAGAGCTGGGTGGTGGCGCAAAGCCAGCAAAGCGGGCCTTAGCCAAGAAAACGGCCGCCCTGCACAAGGCTGTAACTGAAGAGATCGCTATAAAAATAGAAGCTGGCAGTGCATTGCCCTTTTCACTTTCAGATGCTTTTTCGCTTGAAAGCCAAGGAGACCTTACGCGGCCAGCTATTGTTTTGAATGGCCCTGCGGTACTGCAAGGGCGATTCCTCAATAATCGTCTGCGCCCACAGCCAGGTTCTCGAAACGGGTCTGGTTCTTCTGGAAGAAGAGCTTGACGGTACCCGTCGGCCCGTTACGCTGCTTGCCGATGATGACCTCGGCAACATTGGGCTCGTTGCTCTCCTTGTTGTAGTAGTCGTCGCGGTAGATGAACATGATGATGTCCGCGTCCTGCTCAATGGCGCCCGATTCGCGCAGGTCAGACATCATGGGCCGCTTGTCGGTGCGCTGCTCCACCGAACGGTTGAGCTGCGACAGCGCGATCACCGGGCATTGCAGCTCCTTGGCCAGCATCTTCAGGCCACGCGAGATTTCGCCCAGCTCGGTGGCGCGGTTGTCCGATGAGGCAGCGCTGCCCGAGCCGCTCATCAGCTGCAGGTAGTCGACCACAATCAGGCCCAGCTTGCCGCACTGGCGCGCGAGGCGCCGCGCATTGGCGCGCAGCTCCGATGGCGTAAGGCCCGGTGTTTCATCGATGTGCAGGCTGACGGTGCGCAGGCGCTCGATCGCCTCGGACAGACGCGGCCATTCCTCATCGGTCAGCTTGCCGGTGCGCAGATTGCCCTGGTTGACGCGGCCGATCGAGCCGACGATACGCACCGCCAGCTGGGCCGCGCCCATTTCCATAGAGAACACCGCCACCGGCAGCCCCTCGTTGAGCGCCACATGCTCGGCAATGTTCACCGCAAACGAGGTCTTGCCCATGGACGGACGTGCCGCCAGCACCACCAGGTCGCCCGCCTGCAGGCCACTGGTCATCCGGTCCAGATCGACAAAGCCCGTGGGCACGCCAGTCACATCGACCGGGTTGTCCGCCATCTCCTGCACGCGGTCAAGCAAGTCGACCACCAGGGTGTCCAGCGACTGGAAGCCCTGCTTCATGCGCGAGCCTTCTTCGCCAATGGCAAAGATCTTCTGCTCGGCCTCGTCCAGCACGCGGTCCACCGTCTTGCCCTGCGGATTGAAGGCGTTGGTGGCGATTTCGTCGCTGGCCGTCACCAGTTTGCGCAAAATGGAGCGTTCCCGCACGATTTCGCCGTAGCGGCGGATATTGGTGGCGCTGGGCACGTACTGCGCCAACTGGTTCAGATAGGCCAGCCCCCCTACTTCTTCGGCCTTGCCGATGCCCTGCAGATGTTCGTAGACAGTGATCACGTCGGCGGGCTTGCCTGCGTTGATCATGCTGGCGATGGCGGTGAAGATCAGCTTGTGCTCATGGCGGTAGAAGTTGTCTTCGGCCAGTACGTCGCCCACCCGGTCCCAGGCGTTGTTGTCAAGCAGCAGGCCACCCAGCACGCTCGATTCCGATTCGATGGAATGCGGCGGAATGCGCAACTGCGCCACCTGTTTGTCGGGGGTGATGAACGCGTCGTCCATCGGGGGGAAGGTCTCTGACATGGGGGAAGGGTTCCAGCAATAGAAATGCACCGGATCGGTGCCGGTGCCATGCGGCAAGAATAGCGCAACTCGAATGCCTCGCCCACCGCCCGGCCCTTGCCCGCTCTGGTAGGGCCCCTGCTCCGCTACCAGCACGGCATCACCAGTTATGATCGGCGCCATGCGCATCGCACTGGGTATCACCTATAACGGGCAGGCGTACCAGGGCTGGCAGAGCCAGCCATCCGGCCGCACCGTCCAAGACCATCTCGAAGCGGCCCTGGGCCGCTTCGCCGCTTCCCCCATCTCAACCATCTGCGCCGGCCGCACCGATGCCGGCGTACACGGCCTGATGCAGGTCGTGCATTTCGACGCGCCGGTGGAGCGCACCGAGGCCTCATGGGTGCGCGGCACCAACACTTTTTTGCCCAAGGACATTGCCGTGCAGTGGGCGCGCGCCGTTCCCGAGGCTTTTCACAGCCGCGCCTGCGCCACTTCGCGCCGCTATGGCTATGCGCTGCTGCAATCGCCGGTGCGCCCGAGTGTCGAGTTTGGCCGCGTCGGCTGGGTGTTTCAGCCGCTCGATCTTGCCGCCATGCAGCAGGCCGTGCTGTTCTTGCTGGGCGAGCATGATTTTTCGTCGTTCCGCGCTGCAGGCTGCCAGGCCAAGTCGCCCGTCAAGACGCTGTATGCCATCGACATCGCCCATAGCCCGATGCGCCCCAGCAGCGCGCGCGACGGCGTGCCCTCGTGCTACTGGCGGTTTGATTTTCAGGGCAGCGCCTTCCTCCACCACATGATCCGCAACATCATGGGCTGCCTCATCATGATCGGCCAGGGCGTAAAGCCGCCCGAATGGATGCAGGAAGTGCTGAATGCACGGAGCCGTGAAATGGCCGCCCCCACATTTTCGCCAGACGGCCTGTATTTTCTCGGTCCCCAGTACGATGCACAGTGGGGCCTGCCCACCCAGGCCGTTTCCTTTGACTGGTTTGCCTGAAGCATGATGCACACAACCCCCTTCCCTGCCCGTACACGCATCAAGATCTGCGGCCTGACGCGCGAGGCCGACGTGGACGCAGCCGTGGCCGCCGGTGCCGACGCCATCGGCTTTGTGCTGTATGCCAAAAGCCCGCGTGCAGTCAGCGTGGAGCGTGCTGCCAAGCTGGCCCGGCGCCTGCCTGCATTTGTCACGCCGGTACTGCTGTTCGTCAACGAAGAGCCTTCAAAAGTAATAGCTGCCTGCGACCATGTACCGGGCGCCATTGCTCAATTTCATGGAGATGAGTCGCCGCAGCAGTGCCTTGCCGCTACGGCGGGCGGCGCCCGTGCATTCCTGCGGGCGGCGCGCATACCCCTTGGCGACGCTGCGGCAGAGTTTGACCTCGTAGAATACGCACATCGATATTCACAAGCCAAGGCCATTCTGCTCGACGCCCATGTCGACGGATTCGGTGGTGGCGGCAAGGCATTCAATTGGTCACTGCTTCCAACAAACGTAGCCTCTCATCTCGTTTTGTCTGGTGGACTCACGCCTGCAAACGTGACCGATGGCATTGTGCAGGTCAGGCCGCGCTGCATTTCGCTCGCGGTTGATGTGAGCTCCGGCGTCGAAGCCACCGGGCCCGACGGCCAACCCGTCAAGGGCACCAAGGACGCCGACAAGATCCACCAGTTCGTCGCCGCCGTGCGTGCGGCAGACGCGCTTCTTGCACAGAACCCTTTCCATGTTTGAATACCAGCAACCCGATGCCGCAGGCCATTTCGGCCCCTATGGCGGCTCCTTCGCCAGCGAAACCCTGACCCACGCGCTCACCGAACTGCGTGAGGCCTACGACCGCTACCAGAACGACCCGGAATTCCTGCGCGAATTCCAGTACGAACTGGCGCACTACGTGGGCCGCCCGTCGCCCGTCTACCACGCAGCGCGCATGTCGCGCGAAATGGGGGGCGCGCAGATCTACCTCAAGCGCGAGGACTTGAACCACACCGGCGCGCACAAGATCAACAACGTGATCGGCCAGGCCATGCTCGCCAAGCGCATGGGCAAGCCGCGCATCATCGCCGAGACTGGCGCTGGCCAGCACGGTGTGGCCACGGCGACCATCTGCGCGCGCTACGGCCTCGAATGCGTGGTTTACATGGGCAGCGAAGACATCAAGCGCCAGAGCCCCAATGTCTACCGCATGAAACTGCTGGGCGCCACCGTAGTGCCGGTCGAATCGGGCAGCAAGACGCTGAAAGACGCACTCAACGAAGCCATGCGCGACTGGGTGGCCAATGTGGACAACACCTTCTACATCATCGGCACCGTGGCGGGCCCGCACCCCTACCCGACGATGGTGCGCGATTTCCAGAGCGTGATCGGCAACGAATGCCTGGAGCAGATGCCCCAGCTGTTCAAAGAGCAGAACATGGCGGCCGAACAGCCCGACGCCGTCGTGGCCTGCGTGGGCGGTGGCAGCAACGCCATGGGCATCTTCTACCCCTATATCCCTTACGAGAACACGCGACTGATCGGCGTGGAGGCTGCAGGCGAAGGCCTGGACAGCGGCAAGCACTCGGCGTCGCTGCAGCGCGGCTCCAGTGGCGTGCTGCATGGCAATCGCACCTACATCCTGCAGGATGAAAACGGCCAGATCACCGAAACCCACTCGATCAGCGCTGGGCTCGACTACCCCGGCGTCGGCCCTGAGCACGCCTGGCTGCAGGAAATCGGTCGCGCCCAGTACGTCGGCATCACCGACCAGGAGGCGCTCGACGCCTTCCACTACCTGTGCCACACCGAAGGCATCATCCCTGCGCTGGAATCGAGCCACGCCGTCGCCTACGCGATGAAGCTCGCCAAGACCATGCGCCCCGAGCAATCCATCCTCGTGAGTCTGTCCGGCCGTGGCGACAAGGACATCGGCACCGTCGCCGACCTGTCAGGCGTGGATTTCTACACCCAGCCTTCGGCCCGCGGCGTCACCGTCAAAGGAGCAGCATCCAAATGAGCCGCATTGCAGCCACGTTTGACCAGTTGACACTGGCCGGCCGCAAGGCCTTGATTCCATACGTCACGGCGGGTTTCCCGTTCGCCGACATCACGCCCGCATTGATGCACGGCATGGTGGAAGCAGGCGCCGATGTCATCGAACTCGGCGTGCCTTTCTCCGACCCGATGGCCGATGGCATCGTGATCCAGAAGGCTGGCGAAAAGGCGCTGTCGCTGGGCATTGGCCTTGCGCAGGTGCTGGCCATGGTGGCCGAGTTCCGCAAGAAGGACAGTGTCACGCCCGTCGTGCTGATGGGCTATGCCAACCCGGTGGAGCGCTATGACCAGCTTCGCGGCGCAGGGACCTTCGTGCGCGATGCGTCAGCCGCCGGAGTGGATGGGGTGCTGGTGGTAGACTACCCGCCCGAAGAATGCGAAGCCTTTGCCGCCGATCTGCGTCAGCATGGCATGGATCTGATCTTCCTGCTGGCCCCTACATCGACGCCAGAGCGCATGCAGCAGGTAGCGCGCGTCGCCAGTGGCTATGTGTACTACGTCTCGCTCAAAGGCGTGACCGGTGCCGGTACGCTGGATACCGCTGCAGTCGAGGCCATGCTGCCCAAGATCCGCGAGCATGTGCACATCCCTGTTGGCGTTGGCTTTGGCATTCGAGATGCGCAGACCGCACAGGCCATCGGCAAGGTGGCCGATGCGGTGGTGATCGGTACGCGCATCATCCAGCTGATTGAAACCCAGCCGCACGAGAAGGTCGTTCCCATCGTTTCAGACTTCTTGCGCGGCGTTCGCAAGGCGCTTGACGCATAATGCGCCCCTCGGGCCGCTCGCACTCTGGTGCTGCGGCCCACCGAGCGCAAAAGCAAAGGAAAGAACCATGTCCTGGCTAGAAAAACTGTTACCCGCCAAGATCCAGCACACCGACCCGGCAGAGCGCCGTCAAATCCCTGAAGGCCTGTGGATCAAGTGCCCCGCGTGCGAAGCGGTGCTGTACAAGACCGACCTGGAGCAGAACTTCAGCGTCTGCCCCAAATGCGGTCACCACCATCGCATGTCGGCCCGCGCGCGCCTGAACCAGTTTCTGGATGCCGAAGGCCGGTACGAAATCGGCCAGGAAGTGCTGCCAGTCGATGCCCTCAAGTTCAAGGACAGCCGCAAATACCCCGAACGCCTGAAAGAAGCGCTGGAAAACACCGGCGAGACCGATGCATTGGTGGTGATGGGCGGCTCGGTCAAGAGCGTCAACCTGGTGGCAGCCTGCTTTGAATTCGAATTCATGGGCGGCTCCATGGGCTCGGTCGTCGGAGAGCGTTTTGTGCGTGGCGTGGAAACCGCCATGGAACAGAAGGTGCCCTTCGTCTGCTTTACCGCCACCGGCGGCGCTCGCATGCAGGAAGGTTTGTTGAGCCTGATGCAGATGGCCAAGACCAATGCCGCCCTCACCCGATTTGCCAAGAAAGGCCTGCCCTACATCAGCGTGCTGACCGACCCGACCATGGGCGGCGTGTCCGCAGGCTTTGCGTTCATGGGTGACATCGTCATGGCCGAGCCCAATGCACTGATCGGCTTTGCCGGCCCCCGCGTGATCGAGAACACCGTGCGCGTCAAGCTGCCCGAAGGTTTCCAGCGCGCCGAGTTCCTGCAGCAAAAGGGCGGCGTGGACATGATCGTCGACCGCCGTGAACTGCGCGACCGCATCTCCAGCAGTCTGGCCATGCTCCAGCGCCTGCCGGCAGACGCGGTGGCTTGACGCCTGCTTCACGCACCAACCAAAAAGCCAGCCTGATCGGCTGGCTTTTTTCATGCCCGAGTGCAACCAGCGCGCGATTTCCAGATTTCCAGATTTCCAGCCTACACGGCCACCAGCAATCGCGCCTGCAGATTCGCCAGCACGATGGCCACAATCTGCAGCAACACCATCAGCACAATGGGCGACAAGTCAATCCCTCCCACCAGTGGAATGACCTTGCGCAGCGGCCGCAGCAGCGGAGCGGTGAGCTGGTAGAACACCGCCTGGATGACGGCATTGCCTGTAGACAGCCATGACAGCACGCAGTGCACCAGCAGAATGACCACCATGCTGGAAATGGCGATATTGGCCACGCCGATGGTGGCCACCACGAACACGGCGGCCACCGAAGCCACGCCACCGCCCACCAGCCACAGCAACAGGAATTGCACCCATTGCACCAGCCAGGCCCCCAGCACGCTGGCCCAGTCACCACCCGGCACGGCCTTGGTGATCTTGCGCAGTGGCAACACCAGCCAGCTGGTAAGCGCCAATACCAGCTGACCGAGCGGGTTGTTGAACGAGACACGCTGGTGCTGCATGTACCAGCGCAGCAGGCAGGCACCCGTCAACAGCCCCCCGACAACATTGAGCAACAACGACAAAATCTGGAGAAGCATCGATATCCCACAAGGGCGAAGCCCTGGTTGCTATATAAAATGAAGCTAAAAACCCAATAAACACGGGCGCTACTACTCCATTCTATGCGGATCATGGCAAGAAACGCATGCAAAAACCCTCCGGCCACGGCATGAAAAGCCGCGCCCCAGTCGGGCACTCCGGCTTTGGTGGACGCAGGCGCGGTCAAAAAACTTAAAATGACGGGTTTTGGCCGTTTACCAGCGCGATGCTGGCTTGCTTCATGTCTGAAAACCACACCACTCCAGAGACAGCGCCAGTTGCGCTGGACGAAAACAAACTGATTGCCGAGCGCCGCGAAAAACTCAAAGCCCTGCGCGAGGCACAGCGCGAAGGCAAAGGTGTGGCCTTCCCCAACGACTTCAAGCCTGCCGACCGTGCAGCGGCCTTGATTGCCGCGCATGATGCCACCGAGGCAGAAGCACTGGAAGCGCAGGCCGTGGCCGTGAGCGTAGGCGGCCGCATGATGCTCAAGCGCGTGATGGGCAAGGCCAGCTTTGCCACCGTGCAGGACGCTACCGGTCGCATCCAGCTGTATGTGACGCGCGATGCCGTGGGCGAAGAAGAATACGCCGATTTCAAGAAGTGGGACCTGGGCGACATCATTGGCGCCGAAGGCACGCTCATGAAAACCAAGACCGGCGAACTGTCGATCAAGGTCACCAAGATCCGCATGCTCACCAAGAGCCTGCGCCCCATGCCCGACAAGTTTCACGGCATGGCCGATCTGGAGCAGAAGGTGCGCCAGCGCTATGTCGACCTGATGACCGACGAAGACGCGCGCAAGCGCTTCGTGGCGCGCAGCAAGGCCGTGGCAGGTATCCGTGAGTTCATGGTCGAGCATGGCTTCCTGGAAGTGGAAACACCCATGCTCCATCCCATCCCAGGCGGCGCCAACGCCAAGCCGTTCATCACCCACCACAATGCGCTGGACCAGGAGATGTACCTGCGCATCGCGCCCGAGCTGTACCTCAAGCGCCTGATCGTGGGTGGCTTCGAGCGAGTGTTCGAGATCAACCGCAACTTCCGCAACGAAGGCATCTCGGTACGCCACAACCCTGAATTCACGATGATGGAGTTCTACGCGGCCTATTGGAACTACCGCGATCTGATGGACTACACCGAGCAGCTCATCCGCGATGCCGCGATGAAGGCCGTCGGCACGCTGGAACTCACCTATGGCGGCAAACCCGTCGACCTGGCCAAGCCCTTCGAGCGTCTCACCATCACCGAGGCCATCGTCAAATACACCGATGCAGGCGAGAACGTCGGCAACCGCGAGTGGCTGACCAATGCCTTGAAGAAGCTGGGCATGAAGGAAGAAAAGGACAAGCTGTCCACCCGCTCGCTGGCCAGCCTGCAGGTGCTGTACTTTGAGGAAGTGGTAGAGGAAAAGCTGTGGAACCCGACCTTCATCATGGAGCATCCCACCGAGATCAGCCCGCTGGCGCGCGCCAACGATGAGCGCCCCGAGGTGACCGAGCGCTTCGAGCTGTACATCACCGGCCGCGAATTCGGCAATGGATTCTCCGAGCTCAATGATGCCGAAGACCAGGCTGCCCGCTTCAACGCCCAGGTCGCAGCCAAGGACGGTGGTGACGACGAAGCTATGTACTACGACCACGACTTCGTGCGCGCGCTGGAATATGGCATGCCTCCCACCGGCGGCTGCGGCATCGGCATCGACCGCTTCATGATGCTGCTGACCGACAGCGCCAGCATTCGCGACATCATTCTGTTCCCGGCACTGCGCCGCGAACAGTAAGCCAGTGCGTGCCCCTCGGTACGCTTCCAAAAAAATAGCTTCCAGCGCTTTACCAATAAGCGCTGGGAGCTATTTTTTCATACACTCTCCGCTGCATCCTTACGGAATCTCACCCGCAGGTGTGCCACATAAACCCCGCTTGTGAGGCCGATATACTGGCGACCATGCAGATTCCACACTACTGGGCGCAAACGCGCTTGCGCCATGAGACCGGTATCCGCCACGGCGTGACCGTGCAACGCTGGGGCTGGTCCGACGAAAGCCAACAGGCTGCCGAAGCCCATGCCCGCGAGCGCGCGCAGGCCGCGCTGGACCAGACGCTTGCCGCTCCCAAGCTACGCAATCTGGACGGCCACTTTCGGCGGCTGGAAGGCCTCAATGACTATGGCCTCAATGGCGAGACCCCGATCCGGGAAGAGATTCTGGAGCAGCGCGGGGAGACAGTGATGACGCGCAACAGCTACGGCGCGCACTGTCTCAATACGCCCCATGTTGCCATCGCCGATGTCGACTATCCGAAGGAGGCCCCGCCCCCGAGCCTGCGCCCCTTGGGCACCCTCGCCGTCGTGGCACTGGGCTGGTGGTTTCTGATGCAGTCCCAGGGCTGGAGCATGGTGGCCTGGGTTTCCCTCGCGATTGCCGCGCTGGTGCTGCTGCTGTGGTTCAAGCGCTACCTCAATGCTCGCCAGAGCGCGGCCAACCGGGCCGACCCGCGTGAAGCTGCCATCCAGCGCATCACGGCATTCTCCGCCCAGCACCCTGATTGGGGATTGCGCCTCTACAGCACTCCCAAAGGATTGCGCGTCATCGTCACGCACAGGCCCATGCGATCAGCCGAGGCCGATGTGCAGGCCATGTTTTCCGCGCTGCAGGTAGATCCCCTGTACCAGCGGCTGTGCGTGCAGCAGCAATGCTTTCGCGCCCGTGTCAGCGGCAAGCCCTGGCGCATGGGCATGGGAGGCCCCAGCCCACAGGTCAGGCGCTGGCCAACCACTGAAAAGCACCTCGCAGACCGCGAGCGCTGGAGCCGTTACTACGACAACAAGGCCGCGCAGTACAGCGCCTGCCAGTTCGTCAGCCAGTTGGGCGAGAGCCGAATCGCGCCCGAAGCCCAGCCATTGGTGGACTGGCACGACGAGGCCAGCCGGGCCCACAATACCGCTCTACCCGTGGCGTAAGCGTGCGTTCTTGCCTGTGTGCTGATCGACGACCCATGCACTCGGTCCGTCGCCCGCATCAGCGCGGCTTGCCGCCATGCCATCCCTGCTGCCGTAATGCCTTTGTAGCGACAGCCTCTCCCTGATTCCTTTGCCATGTACCGATTCAAAGCACTGATCCCCGCCTGGGCCGCCGAATGGATGGACATCATTGTTCCGGCCATTCAGATTGCACTGATTCTGCTGCTGTCGATCGCACTGCATTACCTCACCCGCAAGCTCATCAACCGCGCGGCGGCGCACTATAAATGGCCGCTTGAGCTGGTGGTGCCAGTCAAAGGCCTGGTGCGCTGGCTCATCATCGGGGGCACCATCCTGCTGATCCTGGAGCGGCTGGGGGTGAGTGCCACCGTGCTGTGGACGGCATTCTCCGGCTTTGCCGCCGTGGGTGCCGTGGCGTTCTTCGCCGCATGGAGCGTGCTGTCCAATTTCTTCTGTGCGCTGCTCATCTTCACCGTCCGGCCCTACCGCCTGGGCGATTACATTGAGGTGCTGGACGCGCTGGACAAGCCCGGGGCCAAAGGCCGCGTGGTCGACATCAACATGCTCTACACCACGCTGGAAGACTTTTCTGCGGGCCCGGCGCACCGCATTGTTCTGCAGATTCCGAACACGCACGTCTTTCAGAAAGTGGTGCGCCGCTGGACGGACGCGCCGCCACAGCCGCTGCCGACTGAGCCCACCAAACCTGCCGAAGTACCTGCAACGGAGGCAACCGCCCCCTCTTCATCGCCTGCCCCCTGAGCCCAGGGTACCCACCGAACCTTCGCACTGTCTGCACTCTCTGTCAGCACACACCTACCGTCATACTCCCCATCGCCTCACGCAGACAGCACTGGCCAACACCTAAGCTCAATGCATTCCATTGCACAGGAGGTTTGTATGCTCAAGTGGGCCATTATCTTTGCGGTGATCTCGCTGGTCGCTGGCGTTTTCGGTTTCACCGGCGTGTCGTCGGGCGCTGCAGGGATTGCGAAAATCCTGTTCTATATCTTTATCGTGATCACCGTGATCTTCCTGGTCGTGGCCTTGCTAGGTATCGGTGCCGTGGCGTAGCAGACAGGCATTTCACTCACATGCAAAAAGCCTGCCGATGCGCAGGCTTCTTGCGTGTTGGAAGCGATGGGCTGAGCGCGCAATGCTCCGAATGGCTACAGCACCTCGTCCTTGAGCTGGGGAAACACCTTGGACACCTTGGCAAGCAGGTAGTCACCATACCGGCCATTGAAGGCGTGCACATTGGCCTTGTCCCAACGCTCGCTGCTGTCGTCGCGCACGCGTGCGCCAGTCAGCCCCTCGATACGCTGCACGCGCGCTTCAAAGTTTGGGTCAAAAAACAGCGGAAACGACAGACGGTCCGTGCCAGAAGTATTGCGCCTGACGCGGTGCGGCGTGGATTTGTAGAGGCCACCCGTCATGCGGTCCAGCATATCGCCGATGTTGCAGACGAAGGTGCCGGGCAGCGGCGGCGCATCCACCCAGCCGCCTGGCGTGTGCACGGACAGGCCCCCGATCCGGTCCTGGTACAGAATCGTGAGCAAACCGTAGTCGGTATGCTCGCCTACGCCCCAGGGCGCGTCCACACCTGCTGGAACATCGATGCTCGGATAGTTGAAGATGCGAAACAGCACCAGGGGATCTGCCGTATAGCGCTGCGAGAAATAACCAGCCGGCAGGCCCAGGCTCAATGCGATGCCCTCCATCACACGGTGCCCCACCTGGGTGACCGCATCCATGTACTGCAGAATGGTTTCGCGATAGCCCTCCAGCTCGGGGAACAGGTTGGGGCCGTGGACGGGCGTTCCTGCCTGCACGAGCGGGTGTTCGACCGCCAGTTCGGTGCCCAGGTACAAGCCCTCTTTCCAGTCCGGCAAGCCTGAGGTCAGCTCCCCTCCTACCTTGAAGTATCCGCGCCATGCGCGCCCTCCCAGGGCCATGCGCCATTGCATCTTGCGCTCTTCGGGCCAGCTGAAGAACGCCTGACTCAACGCATGCAAGCGGTCGATCAGTTCCTGCGGAACGCCATGGTGGCGGATATAGAAAAAGCCATGCTCGCGGCAGGCACTGCCAATCGCGTGCGCCACTGCAGCCCGCGCAGCATCATCGGCAACAGGATTGACCAGCGCCGCAATATCGATCACCGGCAGGCCGGCCACGGGGGAGGAAACGGTCTCGGTCGTCATGGAAATGTGGTTGCAGGCAATGCAGGGCTCAGGCTTTGTCGAACGGCGAGCGGATGTCCGCCAGGAACTTCTGCGTGCGCGGGTGCTGTGGCCGCAAAAAGAAATCCTCGGGCCTGGCACGCTCCAGCACGGCGCCCTGGTCCATGAAGATGACCTGATCGGCCACCTCTCGGGCAAAGCCCATCTCGTGCGTCACGCAGACCATGGTCATGCCGTCCTTGGCCAGATCGCGCATCACCAGCAGCACCTCGCCCACCATTTCGGGATCGAGCGCGCTGGTGGGCTCGTCGAACAGCATGATCGGCGGCTTGAGCGTGAGCGCACGCGCAATCGCCACCCGCTGCTGCTGGCCGCCCGAGAGCTGATTGGGAATTGCTTCGGCCTTGTGGGCCAACCCCACGCGGTGCAGCAGTTCCATCGCACGCTCCTTGGCCTCCGCAGTGGTCATCTTCTTGAGCTGCACCGCAGCCAGCGTGCAATTCTCCAGCACCGTCAGGTGCGGAAACAGGTTGAACTGCTGGAACACGAACCCGATGCCCGCGCGCAGCTGGTTCACATCCAGCCTGGGTTCGTGCACATCCTGTCCGTCCAGCAAGATGGTGCCGGACTGGATTTCCTCCAGCCGGTTGATGGTGCGGATCAAGGTGGATTTGCCCGAGCCCGAAGGCCCGCACACCACCACCACCTCTCCGGTGGGAATCGTCTCGTTGATATCGACCAGTGCGTGGTAATCTCCATACCACTTGTTCACGTTCTTCAGCTCAATCATGCGGCTACCTTCTCTACACGGCGGCTGCCCAAGCCTTTGCGCTCCAGCCGCTTCTCAATCCAAAATGCAAAACGCGACAGCCCGAAGCACAGCACGAAATAGGTCAGGCCCAGAATGCCGAATACCTGCGCCGGCTTGGTGAACACCAGGCTGTTGATCTGTGTGGCGATGAAAGTCACCTCGGCCAGCCCGATGATGTAGCCCAGCGAGGTTTCCTTGATCGTCGAGATGAACTGGTTGACCAGCGAAGGCAGGGAGTTGCGCATCGCCTGCGGCAGGATCACCGTCCGCATGGCCTTGAAGTAGGACAGCCCGAGCGAACGCGCGCATTCCATCTGCCCTTTGGGCAGGCCCTGGATACCGGCGCGCACGATCTCGGCCAGGTAGGCCGCATCAAAAATCACCAGCGCAATCAGCATGGTCCAGAACTGGTCTGTCTTGTGACCAGTCACGCTGGGCAGAAAGAAATACGCCCAGAACACCACCATCAGCAGCGGCGTTCCGCGCACCACATACACCAGTGCCGTGACCGGCCAGCGCACGATGCGCCAGGGCGATATGCGTGCCATGCCCAGCAGCAGCCCCAGCGGCAGCGACAGCAGCAGGCCCATGACAGCCAGAATCAATGTCAGCACCAGGCCACCCAGCGGTCCGTTGGGGTACTGCCCCACCAGAAAATACAGCCAATAAGTTTGGATGAGTTCCAGCATCTGCGTTCCTTACATCGTGCGCACCGGATAACGGTGCTGGAACCAGATGGCGGCAAAAGTGATCACCAGCGAGACGGCCAGATAGGCCACGCTCGCAAATGCAAAGGCTTCAAAGCTGCGGAAGGACTGGCTCTCCACCTGCCCGGCCTGGTACATCATCTCGGCCGCACCGATCACGGTGGCGATCGATGTGCCCTTCCACATGTTCAGGGTCTGCGAGATCAGGGGCGGCACGGTAAAACGCAATGCCTGCGGCAGTATGACCAGGCGCATCGTGCGCATGTAGGTCAGACCCAGCGCGCGCGATGCCTCCATCTGCACGGCAGGCACGGCGCGGATACCGCTGCGGATGTCTTCTGCCATATAGGCTGCGGTGTACACCCCCAAGGCCACCACGGCGCAGATCGATTCGACCGGCCCGGCGTAGAGCGCCTCCTTCCATGCTGCAGGCAAGAGCTCGGGCACACCAAAGTACCAGAACAGCATATGCGCCAGCAGTGGAATGCTGCGGATTACCTCGACATAGGTGGCGCCAATCCAGCGCAGTGCCTTGAACGGCGACAGACGGCACAGAGCGATCACCAGACCAAGCGGCAGCGCAATCCAGAAGGCGTAGAACAAATACTGCAGCGACATCTTGAAGCCGGCCACCAACATATCGTGGTACTGGCCCGACAAGAGCATCTGCACATCAAAAGTCGTCATCTCAGATATCCAAAAACATGACAAGGCGCTGGAAGCAGCGCCTTGTCATTCACAGCGCTGGTCCGCGTTCAGTCGATCTTGTCGGTCTCGAACTTGAAGCTGCGTTTGGGCAGCTTCAGTGCGCTTTGCTGACCGAACCAATGTTCGTACATGGATTCGGCCTTGCCACCGGCTTCCAGCTCGCGCAGGGTGTCATCCACGACCTTCTTGAGGCCGGCTTCGCCCTTCTTGATGCCCAGTGCCAGTGGCTCGGAGCTGATGCTGGTAGGCAGCATCACATAGTCCTTGCGCTGGTCACCCATCTGCACCAGCGCCCGTGCGAGACTTTGGTCCTCATTGACGAAGGCGGCCACCTTGCCCTGCTGCATCGCCACCAGTGCCTGGGGCGAAGTGTCGAAGGACACCACGGTCACGGTCGGCACGGCGTTCCTGATGTTCACTTCCATCGAGCTGCCCTTGGCCGTCGATACGCGCTTGCCGGCCAGATCGGCCACATCCTTGATGCCGCTGCCCGCCTTGACCAGCACCTTCTGGCCCGCCACGAATGTGGTCAGCGAGAAGTCGATCTGTGCCTCACGCTCCTTGTTATGCGTGAGGGACGCGGCCAGCAGGTCGATGTGGCCTTGCTGCAGCTCGGGGATGCGTGCTGCCAGCGTGATCTGCTTGAACACCGGCTTGACTCCTAGCTTGGCCGCCACGGCCTTGCCCAGGTCGACGTCATAGCCCGCCAGCTCGCGGGTCTTGGGGTCGATGAAGCTCAGAGGCTCGTCCGTACCGAGCACACCCACCACGAGCTCGCCCTTCTTCTGGATATCGGCCACCTGGTCGGCATGCGCCATGCCACTGGCCGCTACCAGGCTGGCAACGGCTGCAATCCATACACGTCTTTTCATACCAAACTTCTCCTTGTTGTGTTCCGTTGTTTCACTCATTCTGCAATCTTGTCGCTGTCCCATTTGAAGCTGCGCGCTGGCAGCTTCAGCTTGCTTTGCTGGCCAAACCATTTTTCGTACAGGGCATTGGCAGCGCCGCTGGCCTCCATCTCACGCAGGAGGTCATCCACCATTTTCTTGAAACCGGCTTCGCCCTTCTTGATGCCCAGCGCCAGGGGCTCGGTGCTCAGATTCATCGGCAGCACCCGGTAGTCCTTGCTGCGCTCGCCCAACTCGTAGTTGGCCTGCACCAAGCTGATTTCGTCGTTGACAAAGCCTACGGCCTTGCCCTGCTGCAGGGCTACAAAGGCCTGGGGCGAGGTATCAAAGGTCACGATCACTGCAGTGGGCACCACCTTGCGGATATTGACCTCCATCGTGCTGCCCTTGGCAGTCACCACACGTTTGCCTGCCAGGTCCGGCACGTCATTGATGCCACTGGTTTTCTTGACCATGACTTTCTGGCCGGTGACATAGGTGGTCAGCGAGAAATCCACCAGCGCCTCGCGCTCCTTGTTGTGGGTCAGGGCTGCGGCAAGGATGTCGACATGGCCTTGCTGCAGCTCGGGTATGCGAGCTGCCAGATTGAGCTGCTTGATGACGGGTTTGACACCCAGCTTCTGTGCGACGGCCTTGCCAATGTCCACCTCATAGCCCACCATTTCGCGAGTCTGAGGGTCGATGAAGCTGAAAGGCTCGCTGGAGCCGTAGACGCCGATGATCAACTCGCCCTTTTTCTGGATGTCGGCCAACTGGTCTGCGTTCGCCGCGCCAGCAGCCATCCATGCCAGACCGGCCACCGCTGCCATCCACACACGCCTTTCCATAGTGCTCCTTGTCATATATACGGCTCTGAATGTTCGGCCGACGCAGGGAATGGACCTTGCGTATCGGTTTCAGGCCAAAGAACACTGTAGCAGTGGCCCGGAAGGACGGGCGCTCTCGCAAACCCGATGATGCTGCAAACGCACATATGGGGTCCACTTGCAGGAATGCGCGCTCCCAGAACGCGCCCTACCTGGGAAGCCGCTATCGGCTTCTTGTAAATCACGTCCTGTAAAGTCAGTCAGCACCTGTTTCACCCTTGCAACCACATCGTCAAAGGCAAAGCGCTCTTGCGAGCGCTTTGTCACTTTCCAGACAATCGCAGCGTGGTCACTCTGCCACTTGATCGCTGTCAAATTTGAAGTTGCGCTTGGGCATCTTCAGGGGGCTCTGCTGCCCATACCATTGCTCGTACAGGGCTTCGGCTTTGCCGCTCGCTTCCAGTTCGCGCAGCGTGCTGTCCACCACCTGTTTCAATCCACTCTCGCCCTTCCTGATGCCCAGTGCCAGAGGCTCTATGCTCAGGTTGGAGGGCAGAATCTTGTAATCCTTGCCCTTGTCGCCCAGTTGCACCAGGGCGCGCACCACGCTTTTGTCATCGTTGACAAAGGCTGCGCCCTTGCCCTGCTGCAAGGCCTGGAAGGCCTGCGGTGCGGTGTCGAAAGTGATGACGGTTGCGGTGGGCACGGCCTTCTTGGTGTTGGGCTCCTGCGTGCCACCCTTGACCGTGACCACGCGCTTGCCCGCCAGATCCGGCACATCATTGATGCCACTGCTCTTCTTGACCAGCACGGTCTGGCCGGTCACAAAGGTGGTGATGGAGAAATCCAGCTGCGCTTCGCGCTCCTTGGTATGGGTGAGCGATGCGGCCAGCAGATCGACATGGCCCTGCTGCAGCTCCGGAATGCGCGCCGCCACGGTCAGTTGCTTGAACACGGGCTTGACGCCGATCTTCTGCGCGACTGCCTTGCCCAGATCCACGTCGTAGCCCACCAGTTCGCGGGTCTTGGGGTCGATGAAGCTGTTGGGCTCATCCGTGCCAAGTACGCCCACCACGAGCTCACCCTTTTTCTGAATGTCTGCCAGCAGATCTGCCTTTGCCACGCCTGTCAGTAATACCAACGCCGCCGCAGTGGCAGCCCATACACCGGTCTTCATTGCATCGTTCCTTGTTCTGTTCCGCTACCGAGCGAAACCGTGTCATAAATTCTATGGTTATGAAAAGCGATGCAATACTATTTTTAAGTCATATGAAAATTCCAAAAATCAGCCACTGCTGCCTTGGACGGCATGTGACGCCGGCAGGCCTGCTCAATTGCACAGCGAAAAACCTGCCAACAGACGCATCAGCGATTCCGGAGCCATCCAGGCCCGCCAGGCCCAGACCAACACCACCGCCGCCAAGCCCGCCAGCAGGGCAACCATCGCCAAACTTTTTATGCGCTTGTGCATGTGAGCCCGCCCTTTCACCGAGGCACAGACGCGAGCCGGTTTGCACGAGCCTCGCCCAGCGCCGCGTCATTGATGGGCCAGTGCAGCAGTGCTGCAAGCACTCCCAAGGCAATGGCAGCCCACCACAGCCACAGGTACGAATGGGTGGCGTCGTAGACCAACCCGCCCAACCACGCCCCCAGAAAGCCCCCCACCTGGTGACCAAAGAACACAAAACCAAACAAGGTGCTGAGGTAGCGCACGCCAAACACCTGTGCGATCAGGCCGTTGGTAAGTGGCACAGTGCCGAGCCACAGCAGGCCCATGGCCACAGAAAAGATATAGGCAGTGGCAGCGGAAACCGGCGTCAGCACGAACCACAACATGATCGCCGATCGCACCAGATACAGCAGCGCCAGCGCGTATTTGCGGCGCATCCAGCCGCCCGCCCAGCTGCAGGCATAGGTGCCAAACACATTGGCCAGCGCCACCAGCGCCAGGCAGATGCCGGCCTCCCGCGCCCCCAGCCCCTGGTCCAGCAGATAGGCAGGCAGATGCGCGGCAATGAAGGCGAGCTGAAAGCCACAGGCCAGAAAACCAGCATTGAGCAGCCAGAACCCCTGGTGACCAAAGGCCTGCTGCAGCGCGCTACGCATGTTCAAGGCAGGTTCTACAGGTTCGGCAAGCGCCGCCTGAGAATTAGCCGCTGAGGGCTTGCACTGGCGCAGCAACAGCGCCAGTGGGGCCGCCACCGCCATGACGGCAGCCAGCGCCAGCACTACCAGTTGCCAATTCCACTGCAGCAACAGGCTCTGGGTCAGGGGCACCATCAGAAACTGGCCCAAGCCGCCCAGTGCGCCCGCCACACCCAGCGCCCAAGGCCGTTGCGCCGGAGAAAACAAGCGGCTGAGTGCTCCATAGACCACGGCAAAGCCCGTGCCCGACAGGGCAATGCCCACCAATACCCCATCGCCCCAGGTCAGCAGCCAGGTGCTTTGCGATTGCGCCATGAGCACCAGGCCCAAGGCATACAGTGCGGCGCTGGCCAGCATCACCCGTACGGCACCAAAGCGATCGGCCACCATGCCGGTGAAGGGCTGGGCCAGCCCCCACACCAGGTTCTGCAGCGCCACGGCCCAGGCGAAATCCTCACGGCTCCAGCCGCGCTCGAGAATGACAGGCTGCATCAACAGGCCCTGCACATGGCGTACGCCCAGTGCGCAGCCCATGATGATGCCGCCGGCCAGCACCAGCTGCCAGCGGCGGCGCCAGACTTCGTCCTGCAAGGGGGATGGGAAATGCTTGGAATGGTTGGTCATGTTGTCCTCAGTGGGCTGCGCCGCCGCATACTGCAGTTGGCAGATCGGTGTGTTGCTGCCCCTCATGCAGTAGCGAACCAGAAATGCCCTTGCAGCAGGCGCCCATCGCTGGAAGGAATGTGAATCTGTCCTCACGGACGAAGGTGAGATCGTTGGGCGTTGCAACAGAGTTCGAATAATCACTGAGCATGAAAATCCTGAAATTTGCGCTAGAGTGGTCTTATTACAGGCCATTGCCAGTGCATGTTCAAACGAATACTTGTCGCACTTCACATGAATTTCAGGAATGCCTAAACCACTGTCTACCCAGCCTTCGCTGGATCTGTTGCGCACCCTGGTCGCCGTGGGCCAGCGCATGAGCATCACCTTGGCGGCCCAGGATCTGTATCTGACCCAATCTGCCGTCAGCAAGCAGATCCGCCAGTTGGAACAAGCCCTGGGCGTGGCCCTGCTGGTGCGGAGCCACCGCAGCATTGCGTTCACCACAGCGGGCGAGCGGCTGTACCAAAGTGCCGATCAGCATCTGCGGGCGCTGCATGGCACGCTGGCGCAGATTGCCGCACAGGGCCAGCGCCACAGCGTCACCGTCTCTGCCAGCATCGGCATTACCGCGCTGTGGTTGCTGCCGCGCCTGGGGCGCTTTCAGCAGCGCTGCCCCGATGTGGATGTGCGCGTGGCTGCAGACAACCGGCTGCATGGCCCGCAGACACCGGATATCGACCTGGCCATCCGCTATTGCGCAGCGCAGGACGCCCCTGCCGGAGCGCAGCGCCTGTTTGGCGAATCACTGGTGCCGGTGGCCCACCCGTCATTGAACGCACCACGGCTGGATACACCTGCACAAGTCGCCAGCCTGGTGCTGCTGGAGTTGGACTTGCCCAACCGCCCCTGGCTGCACTGGCATGGCTGGCTGCAGGCGCAGGGCTGGCCCGCTAGCGGCACGCAGCGCATGCTGCGCTACAACCAGTACGACCAGGTGATTCAGGCAGCCATTGCCGGGCAAGGGGTGGCAATCGGACGTTATGAGTTGATTGCCCCGATGCTGGAGGATGGGCGCCTTGTGGCGCTCGCCCCCATCGACCCCACGCTCAGCCCTTATGGCTACTGGCTGGTGCCCTTTGCCTCGGCCCGCCAGCGCCATGCGGACGACGCCCAGGGCGCGCTGGCACGCTTTGCGCAATGGGTACGCGAGGAGGCTGGTGTCGTCGCCTGAAAAGATCAGACCAGCAGGTCCAGCGCATTGCGGTAGGCAGGCTGGTGCATCAGGTCGTCCCAGGCCTGGGGCTCGGTGTCGGGCAACAGGGCCAGGCGGCGCGATTCGGAATCAGCGTCGGGCACCCAGCGGCCGTCGTGCAGCGCCGCATCCATACCAGCCAGCAGTTCGTCCACATGTGCGCCCAGGCCCAGGCTCTGGTTGCACAGCAGCACCATGTCGCAGCCCGCATTCAGGGCCGCCAGGGCTGCGTCGGTGTAGCCGATGAGCTGGCCCCCAATGCGGCGAGCGCCTTCCATGCTGAGGTCGTCGCTGAAAATGGCGCCGTCATAGCGCAGGCGGCTGCGCAGCACGTCCTTGAGCCATTTTTCGCTGAAGCCCGCGGGGCGTGTGTCGACCTTGGGGTAGATGACATGCGCTGGCATCACGGCCGTGAGCACGCTGGACAGCCAGGGGTAAGGCGCTGCGTCTTCGGTCAGAATGGCAGAAAGGCTGCGCGTGTCGACAGGAATGTCGACATGCGAATCTGCCTTGACGAAGCCATGGCCGGGAAAATGCTTGCCGCAGTTGCCCAGGCCCGCCTGCAGCAGGCCATGCATCAGGCTCCGAGCGAGCGCCGCCACCACGCGTGGATCGCGGTGGAAGCTGCGGTCGCCGATGACGGAGCTTTCGCCATAGTCAAGATCGAGCACCGGCGTGAAGCTGAAGTCCACGCCACAGGCGCGCAGCTCCGCGCCCAGCACATAGCCCGCCGCAGTGGCTGCGTTCATGGCGCGCATGGCGCCGCTGCCCTCACGGTGCTTGCTGCCCTTGCCGTCATCCATCCACATCTGGCCAAAGGCGCGCATGGGCGGCAGGTGCGTGAAGCCGTCGGAGCGAAAGCGCTGCACGCGCCCGCCCTCGTGATCGACACAGATCAGCAGATCTGGCTTGACAGCCTTGATATCGGCGCACAGCTGCACCAGTGCGGAGCGGTTTTCCCAGTTGCGGGCAAACAAAATGATGCCGCCCACCAGCGGGTGAGCCAGACGCTTGCGGTCCACGTCGGTGAGCTGTTTGCCGGCGATATCGATGATCAGTGGTGCATGCATGGTCATGGGCAGGGAAATACGTAGATCAATACTATAAAAACAATAGCTATCAGCGCACAGTAGTTGAGCGCCAACAACCTGTTTGGCCTAGATTAACTTGGATTGGCGGTGCTGCTACAGCTTTTCCACCACACAGAAACTCGCCGCGTAATCGACCTCGTCGGTCACCGTGATGTGCGCCGTGAGCCCTTGTGCAGCAAACCAGGTGGCCAGCTCACCATGCAAGGCAATGGCCGGCTTGCCGCTCGCCAGGTTGACGATTTCGCAGTGGCGCCAGGTCATGGGCATGCGCATGCCCAGCCCCACCGCCTTGCTGAAGGCTTCCTTGGCGGAAAAGCGCGTGGCAAGGTAGCGCACGCCACGGTCTGGCCAGCGCTCGGAACGGCGCCGCCATGTCGCCAACTCGCCCTCTGCCAGCACTTTGTGGGCAAAACGCTCGCCCTGGCGTTCCAGGGTGGCGCGAATGCGGCGGATATCGCAGATGTCGGTACCAATGCCGTAGATCATGATCTTGAAGAAAATCAGCCGCTAGCGCCCATCCATTGCGCGCAGATAGCTATGATTACAGGAGCACTCCATCCGGCCGCGCCGCAAGGGAGCGCAAATAGGCGCGCACGGCTTCGGCGTAGCCCAGCTCCAGCGCATCGGTCACGAAAGCATGGCCAATGGAGACTTCGAGCACGCCCGGCACATTGGCTACAAACGGTGTGAGGTTGCGCAGACTCAGGTCGTGCCCGGCGTTCACACCGAGGCCTGCTGCCTGCGCTGCCTGCGCGGCTGCAGCGTATCGCCGAATCTGCGTACTTTGCTCTGGCGTGCCAAAGGCTGCGGCATAGGGCTCGGTGTACAGCTCCACCCGGTCGGCACCGACGGCCTTGACCGCAGCCATCTGCTCGGGGATGGGATCCATGAACAGGCTCACGCGTACGCCCAGCGCCTTGCATTCAGCAATCAGGGGCTTGAGGCGCTCGGCATCCTGCGGAAAGCTCCAGCCGTGGTCACTGGTGAACTGGTCTTCGCCATCGGGCACAAAGGTGGCCTGGTGCGGGCGGTACTTGCGCACGAACTCCATCAGGTTGTGAAAAGGGTTGCCTTCGATGTTGAACTCGCGGGCCACAGGCCAGGTGGCCACGACCTCGGCCAGTTTTTCCACATCATCGGCGCGGATATGGCGCTCGTCCGGGCGCGGATGCACGGTGATGCCCTGGGCGCCCGCTTCCAGGCACAGACGCGCGGCACGGGTGACACTGGGAATGCCCAGATGGCGGGTGTTACGGATCAAGGCAACCTTGTTGAGGTTGACCGACAAGGCGGTTTTCACGGGGGTGGTCATAGCGATTGGATGTCCATCATCAACTGGCGGGTACGCAGTACCGGCTGGCCGCAATGGTGTTGCAGCACAGCACGCAATTGTGCTTTTAACTCGCCCGCACACAACACGCAAGCCCTCAACACATGCGGGTATGGATTTGCAGTGTGCAGCGCAGCCTCCAGCTGCAGCCACTGGCTACCGCAGAGGCTGGCCCGGTCATGCGGGGTGGCGGCCCGCAGCCCTCCCTCTGGCACCAGTACGTAGTGCGCCTTCTCCTGCACGGGCTGCAGGGAGAGGGTCTGCACCGCCAACGAAGGCAGATGGCCCAGTTCACGCAGCAGCAGCAACTCGAAGGCGCGCAGCACAGGCTCAAGCACTTCTCCGTGGTCTGTAGCCAACACCCGCACCACCCCGGCATACATGTCGAACAGGTCGGCAAACGGGTCTTCACGTGCCAGAAGGCGCATCAGGAGTTCATTCAGGTACAAGCCGGACAGCAGGCCTTCGGCCACTGGCATGGTATGGCCACCCACCCATTCCGCGCTTTTGAGCGTGTGAATGTCGGACGCACCGTCACCGCCAATGCCCCACGAGAGCTTGAGCGGCTGCAGCGCCAGCAACACGGGACGAAAGCTGGAGGTCGGCTTTTTCACCCCCTTGGCCACCAGAGCCACACGCCCGCGGTGGCGTGTGAAGCACTCCAGGATCAGACTGGATTCGCTCCAGTCATAGCGATGGAGGATGAAGGCGGGTTCGTCGTTGACGCGTTTGACGGCCATGGGCTTGCGGGCTGCGTGCGGGTTCCATGCAAAGGCAGACGGCGCGGGCGCCTTCACTGGGTGCTGCTGTTTGGCAGCCTTTCAAAAGTAAGAGCTATCAGTGCACACCCATATTGGGTTTCAAAGTATTTTCTACTTCAAACCCAGTAGGAGCGCGCGCAAACAGATATGGTTTTTACCGGGCAGAAGCCACGGACACACTGCATTGCTTACTCGTAGCCAAAGGATTTGACGCGTGCCTCATCGTCTGCCCAGCCGGATTTGACCTTGACCCAGACTTCGAGGAACACCTTGGCACCCATGAGCTTTTCCAGTTCCTGCCGTGCTTCGGTACTGATGCGCTTGAGCTTTTCACCCTTTTCGCCGATCACCATGGCCTTGTGGCCGTCGCGCTCCACCACAATCGTCGCGGCAATGCGCATGAAGCGGCCGTGCGCCTTGCTCGGTTCTTCGTCGAACTTGTCGATGACCACGGTAGAGGTATAGGGCAGCTCGTCGCCGGTAAAGCGGAAGAGCTTTTCGCGGACAGTCTCGGCCGCCAGAAACTTTTCGCTGCGGTCGGTCAGCTCATCTGCGCCATAGAACCAGGCCTGCTCAGGCAGGTATTTCTCACAGATGCCAAACAGGCGCTCGATATCACCCTTGTTCTTGGCCGACATGGGCACGAACTCGGCAAACGGATGGCGCTCCTGCATGCCCTGCAGCCAGGGCGCGATCTCGTGGCGGCGGTGCACGTTATCGAGCTTGTTGGCAATCAGCAAGGTGGGAATGCCGGGCTTGAACAGGCCCAGCACCTTGGCGTCAGCCAGCGTGAAGCTGCCCGCCTCCACCACGAACAGGATCAGATCCACATCGCCAATCGCGCCCATGACGGTCTTGTTCAGCGATTTGTTCAGTGCCGTGGAGTGCTTGGTCTGGAATCCAGGCGTGTCGACAAACACAAACTGGGTATTGTCCCGGCTGCGGATGCCCGTGATGCGGTGCCGCGTGGTCTGCGCCTTGCGCGAGGTGATCGATATCTTCTGGCCCACCAGCGCATTCATCAGGGTGGACTTGCCCACATTGGGCTTGCCGACGATGGCGATCAGGCCGCAACGCTGGGGGCCCGTGGGTGCAACTTCTGCAGATTCCGGTTCATCTGCAGCACGCGCCACGGCCGAACCAGGCTTGGCTGCAGCGAGCATGGCATCGAGGTCGGCCATGGTCTGGCCCGATGGCAATTGGGAGGCATCCGCTGCGCCGGTGACTTGCGGTGGTGTTTTCTTGGACGTCATAAAAGCTCAGCGGTGCTGGGTTTGCAATTGTTGCAGCATGATGGCGGCAGCCGCCTGCTCTGCTGCGCGGCGCGACGGGCCCGCGCCCTGGCTCTTGGCCTTGAAGGCCGGCACGGTGCAGTCCACATGGAAAGTCTGCGCATGGGCTGCCCCCGTGGTACCGGTCACCTCATACAGAGGCACCGGCTGCTTGCGCGCCTGCAGCCACTCCTGAAGTGCCGTCTTGGCATCTTTGGAGGCAGCTGGCATGTGCTGCGAAATCTCGACGCGCTCGTACAGATGGTGCACGATTTCTTCGGCCTGGGTATAACCGGCATCCAGATACACTGCGCCGATGATGGCTTCTACGGCATCCGCCAGGATCGAAGGCCGCTCGCGCCCGCCGGATTTGGCCTCCCCTTCTCCAAGACGCAATACCTTGGCCAGCTCCAGCCGCAGGGCGATCTGGTGCAGGGTATCTTGCTTGACGAGGTTGGCGCGGATACGCGAGAGATCGCCTTCCGGCGTGGTCTTGAGCTTCTGGAACAGCATGGTCGATACCGCCAGGCCCAGAACCGAGTCGCCCAAAAATTCGAGGCGCTCATTATGCTCTGCACAAAAACTACGGTGCGTTACCGCTCGCTGCAGCAACGCACCGTTCGAGAAAGAGTACTGCAGGCGTTCCTGCAATCGGCTGAGTTCTGATTCCACCTATTTCACACTATCGTTAAAACGGAAGACCAAGTACACCGGCCCGTACAGCGGAATGTCGCGCTCATAGCTGTACGACACCACAATCTTGCCTTCCTGGTCCTTGGTCACTTCCAGATCCTTGTCATTGACCGAAGTCATGTCATCAATGGCCTGTGCCCGTGCATAAATGGCACGCACTTCCTGAACAGTCGTTCCTTGCCGGGCGGCCTTGATGGCAGCCTTCTTGATGTTCATGTTCTCGATCACGATGGGAACGGCCTTGCTGCCCACAATTGCCAACGCCACAATGATGAAACCCCAGAGCACCAGGCCGATGAAGGACATTCCGCGCTGGCGGCTACGGGTTGTGGGTTGGTTGGCTCGCATAGACATTCCCTCTCAAAAAGCTGTTCTAGTTAAATGACCCAATTCGCTTGATGTTACCGAAATTCATCCAGACAAAAAAGGCTTTGCCCACAATATTGGCGTCTGGCACAAAGCCCCAGTAACGGGAATCCAACGAATTGTCGCGGTTGTCGCCCATCATGAAGTAATGCCCCTCAGGCACCTTGCAGACCACGCCTTCCACCGAGTAACGGCAGTTTTCCTTGTACTTGAAGTCCGTCACGCCCTGCACGAAATTGGGCACATCGGGATTGATGATGGACCTGTGCGTCTTCTCGCCCAGCTGCTCTTCAATCTGCTTGAAGTAGCGCATTGCATCCTGCTCAAAATAATCGGGCTGGTTGGTCGTGGGCACGGGCTTGCCGTTGATCGTCAGGCGCTTGTTGATATAGGCAACCTCATCACCCGGCACCCCCACCACACGCTTGATGTAATCCATGCTGGGCTGCGGTGGGTAGCGGAACACCATCACGTCCCCACGCTGGGGGGCATTGCCTTCGGTGATTTTCTTGTTGAGTACCGGCAGGCGCACTCCGTAGGTGAATTTATTGACCAAAATCAAGTCCCCAACCTGCAGGGTGGGAATCATCGAGCCCGATGGAATCTTGAACGGCTCGAACAGGAAAGAGCGCAGAATGAACACCACGGCAATGACCGGGAACAGGCCTGCGGTCCAATCCAGCCACCAGGGCTGCATCAGGAGACGCGTCTTGGCCTCTGCCACATCCGGGCCATCCACTTTCTGAATGCCCTGCGCAGCCAGTTGCGAGCTGCGCTCTGCCGCAGATGCCTCGAGCGCGGCCGCCGCAGCGCGGCGCTTGGGCAGAAAGTAGAAGCGCTCCGCCAGCCAGTAGGCACCCGTCACCACAGTGGCCAGGAACAGCAAAAGTGCAAAATTGCCTTCAATGGCACCCGAATACCAGGCGCCCATATAGCCCACGAAAGCGGCCAGGATCAGTGTCGTCAGGATTGGCATAGTTCTTCTGAATTATTCTTCCACTTGCAAAATCGCGAGGAATGCCTCTTGCGGCACTTCCACCGAGCCGATCTGCTTCATGCGTTTCTTACCCGCCTTCTGCTTTTCGAGCAGCTTGCGCTTACGCGTGATGTCGCCGCCATAGCACTTGGCCAGCACGTTCTTGCGCAGCGCCTTGACGGTCTCCCGCGCAATGATGTTGGCGCCGATGGCAGCCTGGATGGCCACGTCGAACTGCTGGCGGCTGATGATTTCACGCATCTTTGCCACCACGGCCCGGCCCCGGTACACCGACTGCGAGCGGTGCACGATGATGGACAGCGCGTCGACCTTGTCGCCATTGAGCAGGATATCGACCTTGACCACATCGGAGGCACGGTACTCCTTGAACTCGTAGTCCATGGACGCATACCCGCGCGACACCGACTTGAGCTTGTCGAAGAAGTCGAGCACGATCTCGCCCAGCGGCATCTCGTAGGTCAGCATGACCTGACGGCCGTGGTACTGCATGTTCATCTGCACGCCGCGCTTCTGGTTGGCCAGGGTCATGACCGGGCCCACGTAATCCTGCGGCATGTACAAGTGCACCGTCACGATGGGTTCGCGCACCTCTTCGATGCGGCCGGTTTCGGGCATCTTCGATGGGTTTTCCACATCGATGACCTCGCCATCGCCCTTGACCACCTGGTAGACCACGCTGGGCGCGGTGGTGATCAGATCCTGGTCGAACTCGCGCTCCAGGCGCTCCTGCACGATTTCCATGTGCAGCAGGCCCAGAAAGCCGCAGCGAAAGCCAAAGCCCAGCGCCTGCGAGACTTCGGGCTCGAACTGCAGCGACGAATCGTTGAGCTGCAGCTTTTCCAGCGCATCACGAAGCTGGTCGTATTCGGACGCTTCGGTCGGGTAGAGCCCCGCAAACACCTGGGGCTTGATTTCCTTGAAGCCCGGCAGCGCCTCGCTGGCAGGGCCCAGATTGTTGGGCAGCTTCTTTTCCAGCGTGATGGTGTCACCCACCTTGGCAGCCTTCAATTCCTTGATGCCGGCAATGATGTAGCCCACCTCCCCCGCCCTGAGCGACTCGCGCGGCTGGTTGGCGGGGGTGAACACGCCGACGTTGTTGGCCTCATAAGCGGCGCCGCTGGCCATCATCTTGAAGCGCTCACCCTTTTTCAGTTCCCCATCGACCACGCGCACCAGCATCACCACGCCGACGTAGGTGTCGAACCAGCTGTCGATGATCATCGCACGCAGCGGGGCATCAGGCTTGCCCTTGGGTGGTGGCACCTTGGCTACGACCGCCTCCAGGATCTCGTCGACGCCCATGCCGGTCTTGGCCGAGCAAGGAATGGCATCGCTCGCGTCGATACCGATCACATCCTCGATTTCGGCCTTGGCATTGTCCGGATCGGCCTGGGGCAGGTCCATCTTGTTGAGCACGGCCATCACTTCCACGCCCAGATCGAGCGCGGTGTAGCAGTTGGCCACGGTCTGCGCTTCAACGCCCTGCGAGGCATCCACTACCAGCAGCGCACCTTCGCAGGCAGACAGGGAACGGCTCACTTCGTAGGAAAAGTCCACGTGGCCGGGGGTGTCGATCAGGTTCAGGTTGTAGACCTGACCATCCTTGGCCTTGTACTGTAGCGCGGCTGTCTGGGCCTTGATGGTGATACCGCGCTCTTTCTCGATGTCCATCGAGTCCAGCACCTGGGCCTCCATCTCGCGTTCGGCCAGGCCCCCGCAGCGCTGGATCAAGCGATCCGCCAAAGTGGATTTGCCATGGTCAATGTGGGCAATGATGGAAAAATTACGAATGTGCTGCATCAACTAACAACAATAGAAAGGCCGGAGAAGCAGTTGCTTCCCAACGGCGGGCACGCCAAAGCGGCGGGCAAAGCCAGCCGAAAGCAAGCATTGTAGGCAAAAAGCAAAGCACCCCAAGCCTGCTGGCACGGCAACCGCATTTTCACGATCCGGAAAAGGACCTCGCCCTGCCTAGCCCTGTGGCTCCACACTTCTAGGCCTGATGTTCTCCGGCAATGATCTGCCCAATTGACAACTCATTGCCACTGGGGTCGGCCATACGGAAATCGCGCATGCCATACGGACGGTCTCCAATGGGAACGACAATCCTGGCGCCAGCTTCCACAAGCCCCTGGTAGTAGGCATCTACTTCCGAGACCCGCAAACAGGCGTGCGAAGCACCAGCTGGACTGGCTCCTGCGCGCTGTATCAGCGTGATTTCTACGCAGTCCCGGCACACAGCGGCAATATCTGGTGGGTCACCCCAGGACCAGGCTACGTCAAATCCAAGCACATCCCGATAGAAGTCCATCGACTGCTGCAGATCTGTGACCGAAAAGATGGGAGAGACCGATTCGAATTTCATAGGTACCGCCTGTCTGGATAGCCACCAGCATCACCGCCTTTGCATCAACGCGCAAGCTTCTCCACCCCGATGCATTTCCAGCGTGCTGATCTTCATGCAGAAACTGCATGGCCGGTGCGCTGGTCCTCCACGCGACCGCCCCATGAAAAAAGCCAGCACGGTTTTCGACCTGCTGGCTGCTTTTCTCAGTGGCCTGCGCCCGGTTGATCCCTGCTTACAGCAGCGACTTGGCGTTGTCGAGCACAAGATCACAGGCCTTTTCCTTGGCCTTGCCCTTGATGCTGTCGAGACTGAACGACTGGCCATTGGCACCCTTGATCATGCCTGCCAGCCCGCTGGCATAGCCCTCATCCTTGGGCTCTTCCTTCTGGCCCAGGCCGATCTTGCCAAGCAACTGGTTCTTCATCTGCGCAGCCTTGTCGGCATTCAGGTAGTTGTTCTTCATGCAGTAGGTAATCACGCCTGCAGCATTGCTTGCCGTGCCAGAACCTGTCAGACCCAGGGCCGAGAGCGACGATGCGTCGCCACCACCCAGTGCACCGCTCAGCGCAGAGGCCGCCGATGACGAACTGCCGCTGGAACCCGTGGCACCGCTCAACTGCCCCTTGACCGCATCGCCCAGCCCCGAAGCCTGGGCCGCAAATCCGACGCTGCCCAGGGCAGCCAGCAAAAAGGCGGAGGTTGCAAGTTTCTTCATGGTGTTGGTCCTTTCCCAGTACGTTGGCGGCCTGTTTCCGCCCGAGGGGATTACCGTAGCACGAAGGTGGGCGCTGCAAATGTGGAAGTTTGCAAACCCCACACCAGCGTGTAAGAACCTGTAGGCCCCCACGCTTCACGGCACATCCATGCATGCAACCCGCCAGGCGTTTCTGTGCGCTGTCTTGTTTTTGACAGGGGCAAGCTATCCCGCTCCCGCATCATCCGCCCATAGCAACAAGGAGATACACAATGGCAGACAGGATCGGCTTTATCGGCTTGGGGCGCATGGGCAAGTCCATGGCGGCCAATTTGGTGAAAAAGGGATTTGCGCTGAAGGTCCATGACCTGAACCAGACCGCCGTGAACGATCTGACGGCCATGGGTGCCGAGGCCGCGTCGGTGGCCGATATTGCGCGGGATTGCGCCATTGTCATCACCATGTTGCCCTCGTCCGTCGAAGTGGAGCTGCTGGCACTGGCAGCCGACGGCATATTTGCCAATGCAAGGCCAGGCGCCATCCTGATGGACATGAGCACCATCGATCCACTGGCAACCGACAAGCTGGCCCGTCTTGCTGCTGCCAAGGGCCTGTCGGTGGTGGACGCGCCTGTGGGGCGCCTTGCCGAGCATGCGGATCGGGGAGAATCCCTCTTCATGGTAGGCGCAAGCGATGCAGATTTTGCACGGGTCAAACCCCTGCTGGACGCCATGGGCACCACCACACACCATTGCGGCCCGGTAGGTACGGGAGGCCGCACCAAGCTGGTCAACAACTATGTGGCCGTCAGCCTGACGCAGGTGAACGCCGAGGCGCTGGCCCTGTCGCAGCGCTTTGGGCTGGACATCACCAAAACCCTGCAAGTGCTGCTGGGTACCTCCGCCACCAACGGGCAGTTGCGCATGAACTTTGCCAACAAGGTGCTGGTGGGTGACACCACGCCCGGATTTACGATCGACCTGGCACACAAGGACATGTCGCTGGTGGTGAATGCCGCGCACGCCACGAAGGTACCCATGCCGGTGGCCGCTGCCGTGCACGAAAGCTACAGCCTGGCGCGCGCCAGCCAGCACGGCAGCATCGATTTCTCCGGAATGGCCGATGTGGTGTGCGAGCTGGCCCGGATCGACAAGCCGCGGGTTCCCAAAGGCTGGACACCGGGTTGAACCTGCACAGATGGAAACCCCATTAAAAAGGCCTGCTGAGTCACTCTGCAGGCCTTTGCGCTTTACTGGCGGACGCAATGAGCTATCAATTGACAGGATTGCGAACGGAGAGCATTCAGCGCGCGGCCGCGGTCCGCGCGTCCACACGTGCACGCAGCGAAGCCAGCAACTCCTCCGGCAAAAACCGCAAGGCCAGTTGCAGCAGCAGATATGCGATCACGCCGTCATCCAGCCAGCCAAGCACGGGAATGAAGTCCGAGACCAGATCAATGGGGCTGATCACGTACAACGCCGCCAGTACCGTCACTAGCTTGGCGACCTTGGGCGCACGCGGATCCCGCAGCACGGCCCAGGCAAGCAGCAATTCTTTGCGAAACATTGTCAGCAGGCGACCGAGCTTCCACATGGCGCAGACTCCTTCAAAATGAAACGGACGAGACTCTAACGTGCGGGCTGGCTGCAGGATGACAAGAGTCTGTGTATATTTTTACAAGCCTTCCAGACCTGCGAACGGCAAGACTTCTTGATGAAACCGGCCTGCAGCGCACACCCTATGGCTGCAATAGCTCCTTATTTAATAGCAAAACCGATCATGACATTACCCATCCAGCCTGACATCGAAGCCACCTGGCGACGTGGAGACAAAGTGCAAGCCATCAAGCAACTGCGCGAAGCGACCGGCCTGGGTCTGGCAGAAGCCAAGGCCATGCTGGAGGATATGCTGGATGGCGAGCAACTCGCAGTGGACAGCGCGACACGCCAGCAACTGGCGCCCGCGATCGAAGCAGCACTGGCCCGGGGCGACAAGCTCGCGGCGATCAAATTGCTCAAGGACGCGACCGGTATCGGTCTGAAAGAAGCCAAGGACCGCGTTGAATCCGGTGATCCGCAGCAGTGGCAGGCCACCGGCCTCGAAACCCATGCTGCCCGCCCCGCCGGCGACGCGCACTCTGCGCCCGGCGCCGCATGGCAACAACCGGGTTACGAACCCGGACGCACACAAGGCACATCAGCAGTCCAGCTTGCGTTGATCGGACTGGTGATGGCAGGGCTGGCGGCCGCTGCTTGCTGGTATTTTGGGCTGCTGTAGCAGATGCAGGCAAGCCATTGACCCGTTCATGAAGAATTGCCGAAACGCATCGTGCACCTGCATCCATATAGAGTACTGCAGCCTCAATTTATTCATAGAAGAATTAATTCATTCAAAATTTCATCTTTTATGAATATTTCCAAGCATATTTTATCGCGCCAGGCATCCAGCGATATCCTCCGATAAAATATTCATAGATATACATAAAGTAAGAAAAATAGTACTATCTATGAATGCCGCGTCAGAACACATCGCCTGCCGACTATCCCCAAGCGGTGCTCCAGCAGATTGAACAGCTGGCGCACAATATCGCCATCGCGCGAAAGCGCCGCGGGGAATCGCAGGCGCAATGGGCGAAGAAACTCGGCATCTCCCAGCCCACCATGGCTCGCATCGAGCGCGGGGACCCCTCTGTTGCCATGGCCTCGTACGTGATGTGCATGTGGCTGATCAACCGGGCCCAGGGCCTGGCCGATCTGGTAGCCCCCCTGAACGACCACGCGGCGCTGGAGAAGGAAGTGGCCAAGGTTCGCGCCAAACGCAGGCCTGCAAACTCGCCATACTCCGCGCCCGGGGCACGCAAGCCCCCCGCAGCCAACCCGGTCACGGGCCAACACCCACCCCGAGTGGCCGAACCCGCCAAAGCCTGGTCCACGGCCCAGGGCCTGGCCGCCCTGATGGCCGGATCCACCAGCAAGAAGCACGATGGCTGAACCCAGCATCAATGCCCGCAGCTACCTGCCGCAGGACCAGTTGTATGTATGGGCCTTGGTGAACCCTGCAGCACCTGTGCTGGTAGGTACGCTGGGCCTGTCACAACTGGTGCCTGATTGCGCCACCTTCGTCTACGCACCGCCGTGGTGGAACTTTCCGCTCAGCGAAGACCTGCCCATCGTAGCCAACCAGCTTTTCAGCGCCGGAGAGCCAGCCAGCGCCCCCGGGGCGATAGATGACGCCCGCCCCGACCGCTGGGGCGAGCGCATCATCCGGCATATCGACCGGCCTGCCCGCCTGTCGATTCTGGAAATGCTGCTGTTTGCTGGCGACGACCGTTTTGGCGCCTTGGGTGTTTCCGTCTCGGCAGACCAATACATTCCACGCGCTCTCGGCCCTTACCCCCGCCTGCAGGATGTGGCTCAGCTGGCAGCTGCAGTCGAAGATGTGCAGGCCCAGGCCCCCATCACGCCCGACATTCGGCGCCTGGTGCAGCCCGGTGTCACCCTGGGTGGTGCGCGCCCCAAGGCTTTGCTGCAGACGGAGCAAGGCACCTGCGTCATCAAGTTCAGCGAGCTGGACGACCCGGTAGACACGCCCCTGATCGAGCACGCCACCATGACACTCGCCGCCAAGGCAGGCATTCGGGCTGCAGCCACCGGTGTACTGCCGCTGCCTTCGCGCCATGGCAAGGCACGGCATGCACTCACCATTGAACGTTTTGACCGCGCAGCCCCGTACCGCGTGCACTGCCTGTCTGCCAAAACCGCGCTGCGAGCCGCCAGCCTGCCTGAAAGCTACAGCGCCCTGGCCACCATCTTGCTTCGCCTGGGCCATCCTGAGCGGCAGGTGGCCATGCGCGAAGAGCTGTTCAAACGCATGGTGTTCAATATCCTGATGGACAACACCGACGACCACGAACGCAACCACAGCATCAGCCTGAACCTGGCCGATGGCTACTATGACCTGACACCCGCCTATGACGTAGTGCCCAGCCTGCAGAACCTGGGCTACCAAGCGATGACCGTGGGCCGCATGGGCTCGGAGTCCTCCTTCGAAAACGCATTGACCGAAATCAACGATTTCGGCATCAAAAGGCAGCGCGCCATAGCACTGGTTCAGCAGGTAGCCCAAGTGGTGGATGGATGGCACGCGCATTTTGAGCAGTCCGGCGTGTGCGCAGCAGACATGGAGCTGCTGCACGCCAGCATTGACCGCAATGCACTTCACCTGCAACGCAAGGCGTGCCTCACAGCCAGTACCTCAGTCTCGGTACCTTGATGCAATCTTGATAGCACCCTGCGCAGTCTAGATACGCGCTAAATGGCAGTGTTCCTACATTGGAGGCCTCTCCACCAAGGGCTTGCATACCAAGCCTCCATGTATGAAACCTGTCGCCATCCTCCAGCATGAAACCTCGCAAGGCCCCGGCGTATTGCTCGATCATCTGCGGCAGCGCGGTATCTCCTACGAGCTGATCGCCCCCTGCGATGAGGGCAAAACTCCCATGCGTGCGCGTGACTACCGTGGCATCGTCGTGCTGGGCAGCAACCACTGCGCCAATGAGCAGCTGCGCTGGATCGAGCAAGAGCGCTGCCTGCTGCAAAACGCGCTGGCCGGTGACGTGCCCGTGCTCGGCCACTGCTTTGGCGCGCAGATGCTGGCCCGTGCCATGGGCGCGCGCGTGTGGCGCAACCCCTGCGCCAATATCGGGTGGAGCCGCGTCTGGATCACGCCGCACGCGCAGGCACGCATGGATTTGCCCGCACAGGCCACCATCTTCAACTGGCACTACGACACCTTTGAGATCCCGCAAGGCGCCACCCGCACCATGTACGGCAGCCACTGCCTGAACAAAGGCTTTGTGCATGGCCCGCACTGGGCTTTTCAAGGCCATCTGGAGGTCACAGCCCAGAGCGTGCGCGACTGGTGCAATGAAGGAGCGCCCGAGCTACGCGAAGCGGGTGGCCCAGCCGTGCAGACCAGGACGCAGATACTGGCGCAGTTGCCCACGCATATCGACCAATTGCACCAGATCGCAGAGCGTACCTACAGCGCCTGGACTGCACAGTTGCAGCGCCCTCGCCTGTTTTTCACGCCCATGTGGGGAGCGGCACGTCTGGCGCTGGCATGAGCATGGAAGGCTGCTGCGCCTGGCCCCCCCTTCGACGCCACCGCACCGGCCCTCTGGCCAACATCACACAAAGCAAAAGCCGGTGCATCGCTGCACCGGCTTTACAGATGGGTGGGCCGAAAAAGGCTTACACCTTCAGTACGGCCACACCACCCATGTACGAACGCAGGACTTCCGGCACGGTGATCGAACCGTCGGCGTTCTGGCAGTTCTCCAGCACAGCTACCAGGGTGCGGCCCACGGCCAGTCCCGATCCGTTCAAGGTGTGCACCAGCTCGTTCTTGCCTTGCGCATTCTTGAAGCGGGCCTGCATGCGACGCGCCTGGAAGGCTTCACAGTTGCTCACCGAGCTGATTTCCCGGTAGGTATTCTGTGCAGGCACCCACACTTCCAGGTCATAGGTCTTGGCGGCGCCAAAGCCCATGTCGCCGGTGCACAGGCTCATCACCCGGTAAGGCAGGCCGAGCTTCTGCAGCACATGCTCGGCGTGGGTGGTCATCTCTTCCAGAGCCTCATAGCTCTTGTCGGGATGGACGATTTGCACCATCTCCACCTTGTCGAACTGGTGCTGGCGAATCAGGCCGCGCGTGTCGCGACCGGCCGATCCTGCTTCCGAGCGGAAGCACGGGCTGTGCGCGGTCAGCTTGATGGGCAACTGGTCTTCGGCCAGCACTTCGTCGCGCACCAGGTTGGTGAGCGGCACTTCGGAGGTCGGGATCAGGTACAGCGCCGAGGTATCTGGCACCGGCTCTGCATCCTGGCCGCCCTTCTTGGCAGCAAACAGGTCTTGCTCGAACTTAGGCAACTGGCCAGTACCCTTGAGCGAATCGCTGTTGACGATATAGGGCACATAGCACTCGGTATAGCCATGGTCGCCGGTCTGCGTATCGAGCATGAACTGCGCCAGCGCACGGTGCAGGCGAGCGATCTGGCCCTTCATCACCGTAAAGCGCGAACCGGCCAGCTTGACGCCCGATTCAAAATCCAGCCCCAGCGGCGTGCCCAGGTCCACATGGTCCTTGATCTCGAAATCAAAGGCCTTGGGCGTACCCCAGCGGCGCACTTCCACATTGCCCTCCTCATCGGCGCCTACAGGCACCGATTCGTGCGGCAGATTAGGCACCGCCACCAGCATGGCCTGCAACTCGGCCTGAATCTGGTCAAGGCGCGCAGCCGATTGCTCCAGCTCGGTCTTCATGGCGGCCACTTCGGCCTTGGCGGCTTCGGCAGCATCCTTCTCGCCCTTGCCCATCAGCATGCCGATCTGCTTGGACAGCTGGTTGCGCTTGCTTTGCAGCTCTTCGGTACGGGTCTGGATGGTCTTGCGCTCCGCCTCCAGCGTCTTGAAAGCGTCAACGTTCAAAAATGCCTGGGGGTTCTTGCGGGTCTGCAGGCGTGCGACGACCGCGTCCAGGTCTTTGCGAAGTAGCTGAATATCGAGCATGGTGTCCTCTTGGAATTCTTGGCAATTCGCGGTGGAGGGCCGGTGGGCAGCCTTTGACCGGGAATTCTTTTAGTTTTTTGGCCGCTATCGCCCTGTCAAAGAGCGCTGGCAGCTACGAATTTGATAGTATTTAGTGCCCCGTCTCCGGGGATCGGGCGGAGATTTCGAGCCCACCCACATCGATTTTCAAGCCCTTGGGAAGCGGAAACTTGACGGTCTCCTGGATACCATCCATCTTGCGCACGCTGACGGCGCCCAGTTCCTTGATCCGGTCGATCACCTGCCCCACCAGCACTTCGGGCGCCGAAGCACCGGCAGTGAGGCCCACGCGGGCAACGCCGTCAAACCATTCCGGCTTCAACTCATCGGCGTTATCCACCATGTAGCCGGGTGTTCCGAGCTTGACGGCCAGCTCCCGCAGGCGGTTGCTGTTGGAACTGGTGGGACTGCCCACCACGATCACCAGATCGACCTGCTGGCTCATCACCTTGATGGCATCCTGCCGGTTCTGCGTTGCATAGCAGATGTCCTGCTGCTTGGGCTCGCGGATCTGCGGGAAGCGCGCCTTGACGGCAGCAGTGATCTCGGCAGCGTCGTCCACGCTCAGTGTCGTCTGCGTCACCACGGCCAGCTTTTCGGTCTGCCCGGGGTTGACCCTGGCCACATCCGCCACGTCTTCCACCAGATGAATGCCTTCGGACAGCTGCCCCATCGTGCCTTCGACCTCGGGATGCCCCTTGTGGCCGATCATGATGAACTCATAGCCCTCCTTGGCAAGCTTGGCAACTTCGACATGCACCTTGGTCACCAGCGGGCAGGTCGCGTCAAAGATGCTGAAACCGCGACGCTCGGCTTCCTGCTGCACCGCCTTGCTGACGCCGTGGGCAGAGAAGATCAGGGTGGCGCCCGGTGGCACATCGTCCAGCTCTTCGATGAAGATGGCGCCCTTGGCCTTCAGATCGTTCACCACGTAGGTGTTGTGCACGATCTCATGGCGCACATAGATGGGCGCACCAAATTTTTCGATTGCACGCTCAACGATTTCGATGGCCCGGTCCACCCCCGCGCAGAAGCCGCGCGGCTCGGCCAGAACGATTTCTTGCGGTCGCAGCATGCTCAAAGCACCCCGATCAGCTTGACCTCAAACGTCACCGGCTGGCTCGCCAACGGGTGGTTGAAGTCAAATTGCACGGCGCCATCATCGCGTACCTGCAGAGCCACGCCAGCGTATGTGCCGCTGCCATCGGGCGTAGGAAACTGCACCACATCGCCCTGGGTGTACTGCTCCATCGGATCGCCCAGTTCATTGAGCAGCTTGCGAGCCACCCACTGCACCATGTCGGCATTACGCTCTCCGAAGGCAATACCGGCAGGCACATGGAACGTGGTGTGCGCCCCTTCGGGCAGACCCAGCAACAGGTTTTCAACCTCGGGCGAGAGCTCGCCCATACCCAGCGACAAAGTGGCAGGCTTGCCCTCGAAAGTATTGATCACATCGCCCGCCGGGCCAGCCAGGCGGTAGTGCAAGGTCAGAAACGATCCGGGTTGTACCACTGGCGCATCGGCAGGCAGCGGCGTCACGGGGGCCATCGGAGTAGTCATGCAAATCCCTATAAACTGGTTCGTATTGTAGGTTGTAGGGTGAAACCCTGCACCAAAACCAACTCCGCCTGCCCATGAAAGACCTGCCCCCCGACAGCCTGCCACGCGAAAAGCTGCTGGCACGCGGCCCCAATGCCTTGACGGATGCCGAGTTGCTGGCCATCGTGCTGCGCACCGGCATGGCGGGCAAAGGCGTTCTTCAATGGGCCGATGAACTGCTGGCCCCCTGTACTCCCCAGTCCAGGAACAGTTTTGGCGGATTGTCAGGGTTGCTGCAAGCCAGCGACGCCGATTTGCGCGAAGTCAAAGGACTGGGCCCTGCCAAGCGGGCCGAGCTGATGGCAGTGCTGGAGCTGGCACGCCGCGCCATGGCCCAACAGCTGCAGCAACGCACCGTGCTGGACGGCGCAGCCACCGTCAAAGCGTTTCTGCAGTTGCATCTGGCCCACAAGCAGCACGAAGTGTTTGCCGTGCTGTTTCTGGATTGCCACCACCAGCTGATTGCGCTGGAAGAACTCTTTCGGGGCACGCTGAGCCAGACCAGCGTCTATCCACGCGAAGTGGTGCTGCGCGCACTGCACCACCACTGTTCAGCCGTGATTTTGGCGCACAATCACCCCAGCGGCCAGGTGGCATCCAGCCAGGCCGACCGGCAGCTGACGCACACCCTGAAGGCCGCGTTGGCGCTGGTGGATGTGAATGTACTGGACCATATCATCGTTGCGCCCGGCGCCGCGCTGTCCATGGCCGAGGAAGGTGAGATGTGAGCAAACAGGAGAAAGCAGCAGCGGCTGCATCTCTCAGGGATTTGAAACAACTGCGCAAGGCCCTGGCCGCATTGGCAGGCGAACAGGCGGCGGAGCGCAAGGCCGAGGAGCAGGCGCGTCAACTGTCACTTCGCCAGGCTGAGCGCGACCGGGAGCTCTTTCGCAGGGCAGTGGGCGCCGTACGCCCCCTGCCACGCCATAACCACGTCATTCAGGACAATGCCCCGCCTGACCCACTACCGCTGCAGCACTGGGCGGATGAGGAGCGTGTGCTGATCGAGGCCATGAGCGACGAATTCGATGCCAGCACGCTGCTCGATACCGACGAACAGCTGAGCTTTCGCCGCAAAGGCATTGGCCGCGATGTGGTGCACAAGCTGCGCGCAGGACATTGGAGCATCCAGCGCCAGATTGACCTGCATGGTCTGCGAACCGACGAAGCGCGCGAGGCGCTGGGCAGTTTCATCCGTCTGTCGCACCGCCAGGGCTTGCGCTGTGTGCGCGTTGTACACGGCAAGGGCCTGGGATCGCCAGGACGCATGCCGGTGCTCAAGGGTCGCGTCCACAGCTGGCTGGTGCAGAAAAATGAAGTGCTGGCCTTTGTGCAGGCCCGTCCTGCAGAAGGAGGTGCGGGCGCCCTGGTGGTACTGCTGCGGCCCACGCAAACCGGTACGGGTGCAGCAGCAGCGGCCGATGCCTTGTTGCAGATGCAGAAGCTGGCGGACGCGTCGCAACAGCTGCCAGCACCCGATCCGGTGGCAGAACAGGTTGCACTCTGGGCCGCTCAATTTCGCAGCCCGAAGAAACTCTAAACCCGGCGGCTCAGGCCTCGGGCCGGGCTTGCGGCAAGGCGGCTGCAAACGGATTCACCCAGCGCTGCTCACCCTCCTGCAATGGCAATGCATCCTGCTCCTGCCCGTAGATGCGGGCGATGCGCTCTTCCAGGCTGGGGTGCGATGCCAGCCAGTTCACGCCACCCAAGTGCCAGGCATCATGCAGCGCATCGCTGTCCTCCACATCCACCAGCAACATGTGCGCAACCAGTGGCGACCGCAGGCCGGAGCCGCCGCGCAAGCCTGGCGAGCTTTGCATGGCGGCCGCTTCGTGCGCATGGTCCTGCAACCACAGCGCCTTGCGCAGCGCGCGGCCCAGGCCATCCGGGTTGCGCGTCCACTGCACCGCATGGGCATCGGCCAGATACTCGCGCTGTCGCGACACGGCCGCTTTCAGCGCCTGACCGGCCAACCAGCCCAGCCAACCCACGGCCATCAGCGGCCAGCCAAAAACAGGCATACCGCGTTCGGACCATTCCTCGCCATAGTTGAACAGCATCTCCAGGCCAAACACATAACCGGCCAGTTCCATGTTGAGCCGCGTGTCCCCTTCGCGCAGGTGCGACAGCTCATGCGCCACCACGCCTTTCAACTCGTCCCGGCTCAGATACTCCAGAGCCCCCATGGACACCACAATGACCGCATCCCTGGCCTCCCAGCTGGCGGCGAAGGCATTGAGGGACATGTCACGCGGAAGCACCATGGCCTGCGGTAACTGGGCACCGGCGGCAATACACAGTTCCTGCACGATATTGGCGTATTGCTGCTCCGCATGCGACAGTGCAGGCCGCACTTCACGCGCGCCCAACTGCCTTGCCAGATGCAGGCCACCCTGCTTGAGGTTATCGCGCTTGATCCAGGCGCCACCCAGAACCATCAGGGTGACCAATCCCACATTGGTTGCCAGAAAGCCGGTGGGGTATGTGACTGCAGCCTGCCCCAGCGTCAGCGGCGTGGTTGCCACCATGAGGAGCGCCGGAATCCAGAACACCAGCGCCAGAGCCAGGTGCACCGATACCACGATACCCAGCACCAATAGCAAAAAGGCCCCGAGGAGGCCTTTGGTGCTGCGCCGTGCATCGGCCTGGAAATCCCAGAACTTCATCACGGTAAAAATTGAAAGCTTTTCTGGCCATGGCGCACAGCTGATGCGCGCCGACAGCTATCAAAATTGAACACGTATGGCTTCACGTTCTTGTGCATTCTGCGTGGACTGCAGCATGGGCAGCGCGGGAAAGCCCAGGAGAGCCGCAACCACAATTGCCGGAAACGCCTTGGACGCGTTGTTGAACTCCAGCACCTGGTCGTTGTAAGCCTGGCGCGCGTAGCCGATGCGGTTTTCCGTACTGTTGAGTTCTTCGCTGAGAGAACGCATGGTGGCATCGGCCTTCAGTTCCGGATAGCTCTCGCTCACCACCATCAGGCGGCTCAATGCCCCGCCCAATACGCCCTCGGCGGCCACCATGGCCTGTGCCACCTCGGGTTTGCCGGGCGCCGTGCGCAACGCGGTGGCTGCGGCCTGGGCCTGGCCACGCGCGCGGATCACCGCCTCCAGCGTCTGCGATTCGTGTTCAAGATACTTCTTGGCAACCGATACCAGATTGGGAATCAGGTCGTACCGGCGTTTGAGCTGCACATCGATCTGCGCCAGTGCATTGACAGTGCGGTTGCGCAACTCCATCAATCGGTTGTACACCACGATGCCCCACACGATCAGCACTGCAAATACGGCTGCCACCACCATCCAGGTTGTGTTCATGTTCCCTCACCCATCCTCTCTCTATTTTTGGTGGGGCCATTATGGAGCCTTGCTTGAGCGAAGCAAGAACATTCGCACTTGATGTACATCAGGTTTTACCTGCATTTTGTTGCATTTATGCCTTCATCGCCCCCCAAGAACCTATTCAAAAGGCAAACGCTTTGGAACATGCAAACGAGGCGTCAAACACCCCGGTTGCGCATCCAGTCTGCTGTCTGAAAGAAGCTCTGCTGCAGGCGCGTTCGCAGTTTTTGGTCAACACCCACGTCGCCCATGGCCTGGTCCATGCATGCCAGCCACTGGTCACGCTCGGCAATGCCAATGGAAAACGGCATGTGCCGCATCCGCAGGCGCGGATGGCCAAAGCGGCTGATGTAGTGGTCGGGCCCACCCAGCCAGCCGCATAAAAACCAGAACAGCTTGACACGCGCATCGTCGAGACTGCTGCCATGGGCAGCCCGCAGTTCCCGATAGCCTGGCTCCAGATCCATCAGGTCGTAAAAGCGATCCACCAGGGCGCGTACCCGGGACTCACCGCCAATCCATTCAAACGGCGTATCAAAAGGGGGCTTTTCTTCAATTTGCATACCACGGTCAATTCAATGTCAGTTTGAGGCGAAATATACCGCCAGCGCTTGATGGATGCACGCTGGCCGCTATCAATCCGATACTGCGCAATGTCTATTCGGAGGCTTCGCGCAAGGTGACCACCACCGGTCGGCGCAGCACCTCACGCAGCCCCCACCAGCCAGCCATCAGGGCCAGTACTGCACCACAGGCTCCTCCTGCCAGAGGCACCCACCAGCGGGGCGTCCAGGCAAAGTCGAACACGTAGCGGGCCAGCGCCCAGCCGATGGCCACGGCCACCACACTGGCCAGGACGCCCGCCAGCAGGCCCACGCCAGCCAGCTCGGCACGCTGCACCTGGCGCAACAATTGCGCGCGAGCCCCCACCGCACGCATGATGGCGAACTCCCGCGCTCGCTCTTCCCGCGTTGCGGTGATTGCCGCAAACAGCACCACCAGACCCGCAGCCAGCGTGAATCCAAAGAGGAACTCCACCGCCCGGATGACCTGGTCCAGCACCCGCTGCAACTGCGCCACCGTGGCACGCAGATCGACGTTGGTGATGTTGGGAAACTCGCGCACCAGCGCATTGTCAAAGCCCGCCACATCGGGAGCCCGGTAGGCGGCCAGATAGGTCACGGCCACATCATCGAGGTGACCCACCGGATACATGACGAAGAAATTGGCCCGCATCGACCCCCAGTCCACCTTGCGCAAGCTGGTGATGGTGCTTTCGCGCTGCACGCCGCCCATGTCAAACAGCAGGCGGTCGCCCAACTGGAGGCCCAGGGTCTTGGCAATGCCTTCTTCCACGCTGATGCCCTGGGCGTCGCCCGCCACCCAGCGGCCCTGTACCACCTGGTTGTGTTCTTGCAGCTCGGTGCTGTTCGAGATATTGAACTCCCGGTCCACCAGGCGCTTGGCGCGGTCCTCGGTATAGTCCTGCGGTCCCACGGCCTTGCCGTTGATCTGGATGAGCCGGCCACGAATCATCGGGTACCAATCCACCTTGCTGATGCCAGCCCGCTCCAGCGCGGCCCGAAAGGCGTCGGACTGGTCCGGCATGATGTTGATGACAAAACGGTTCATCGCATCGGGCGGCGTGGTCTGGCGCCAGGTCTGGATCAGGTCGGTGCGCAGCAGCACCAGCAGCACCAGTGCCATCAGGCCCACGGCCAGGCTGCTGATCTGCACCACCGCAAATGCGGGCCGTGCTGCCACCTGGCGTGTCGCCAGCACCAGCCACTGTGGCGCAGTTGCCTCATGCACACCGCGGCGCAACACGGCAATTGCTGCAGCGCTCAGCAGCGCAAACACCAGCACGGCGGCGGCAAAGCCGCCAACTGCAATGCCGCCCAGCGCCCAATCGCCGCTCACCAGCATCAACAGTGCAGCAAAACCAGCCATCCCCACCAGCAGCACCGAGGCCGACGCCGGCCGCATGGCACCCAGCTCTCGCCGCAGCACCCGCAGCGGCGGAACCCTGGCCAATTGCAATACCGGCGGCAAGCCGAAGGCCAGCAGCAAGGTCATGCCCATGCCCAGGCCGATGCCGATCGGCCAGGCGCTGGCTGCGGGCAACTCCACCGCCAACAGCCCCGCCATCAAGCCGATGAACAGATAGTGCATGGCAAAGCCCAGTGCGACACCGATCAGGCTGGCTGCCAGCCCGACCGCCAGGAACTCCACCAGGTAGGCTCCGGCAATGTCCCGCTGCGAAAGGCCCAGCACCCGCATCAATGCAGCACTGCCCAGGTGCGCATTGGCAAAGGTGCGTGCTGCCAATGCCACCGCCACGGCGGACAGCAAGGCGGCGAGCAGGGCCACCAGGTTCAGGAATTTCTGCGCGCGGTTGAGCGTCTGCTCCATCTCCGGGCGGCCGCTTTGCAGTGATTCCACGCGCACGCCATGGCTGTCCGGCGCCGCCACCTGCTGCTCCGCCCACTGCAGGAACTGCGCCGACGCCTCCGGTGCTCCAGCCACGGCATAGCGATACACCAGACGGCTGGCCGGCTGCACCAGGCCCGTGGCCTGCAGGTCACTCCAGCGCATCATCACGCGCGGCGCGAATCCCAGAAACCCGGCGCCCCGGTCTGGCTCAATGGTGATGATGCGGCCAATCCTGAATGCCTGGTCCCCCAGCCACAGCGATGCACCCATGCGCAGGCCCAATGCCTCCAGCAGGCTGGCATCCACCCAGACCTCGCCTTGCGCGGGAATCCCCTCTGCAGTTGCGTCGGCCCCATCGACCGCCTGCGCAACGCGCACCCGGCCTCGCAATGGATAACCATCCTGCACGGCCTTGAGCCCTACCAGGCGGGTCTCTCCGCCATCCGCGTCAGCAGCCCGCCCCATGGTGGGAAAGCTCACCGTCGCCACTCCCTGAAGGCCTAGCTGCTCCACCTTCTGGGAGAACGCCGCAGGCGTCGGGTTGTCGCTGACGATGACCACATCGCCCCCCAGCAGCTGGCTGGCGTCGCGCTGCAACCCCGCCTGCAATCGGTCCGAAAAAAAACTGACCGAAGTCAATGCTGCCACCGCCAATGCAACGGCAACCAGCAGCAAACGCAGCTCACCCGCGCGCCAGTCACGCACCAAGTTTCGCCATCCGATTCCGAAAATCTTGTGTCCCATGGCTGAAACATAACTGATGCGCGCTAATCCCCAGCAGCCGGTGGATATCCACAATGAACGATCACTCCGCACCTGCTTGCCCACGGGTAAAAGCGCTCCCCTTGGGAAACTGCAATCCCATGCATGAGTGATGAATGCAGTGCCTTGGAGCCGGGACGCGAGCCAGTTACGATATGCGGCACGCTTGCCGTCTCGATTTTCATGCCACGAATACACTGCTTTCGCAATGGACACAGCCTGTCTCTCAAGCATACAAGCGCAAGGATCTGGCCCGCTCCATGCTGGAAAAACTGCAAAACGCACACAGTGCGAGCCGGCTTACCTTGCCCCTATCGACCGAAGCGAAGGGATACGGCATGCCCCCGGCCCATCAATCACGCAAGGAACACGTATGAGAACCGCCCGCACCGCCAGACTTGGTCAGCTTTGCGCGCCACAATGGAAGGCCCTGTGTCTGGCCGCCGCCTGTGCAGTGCCATCTGCGCACGCCGCGCCCGAAGGTGTCAGCAGCGGCAGTTGCGAAGTCGTGGTTGCGGGCATCATGCGCACCAGCGACTACCTCTACCATTACGAAGGCGGTTGCAAGGGAGGCGTTGCCGAAGGCCAGGGCACCGCCAGTTGGCAGCTTCGCCACGCGCCTGATGCGCCGCCCACCACCTGGAGGGGCCGGTTCAACCAGGGCGTGTTTCTGGAGAACAAAAACACCGTTGGCGCCCGCCGCGTGGACAACACCCGTGTATTGCTCGACATGGGCCCCCTGCCCGCGCCCAAAGGTGCACAGCCCGGCCGCTTGTGGGTGGAAAGCCGCGTGGACGGCAAGCTGCCTGCACCGGCCTGCCTGCCTCTGGGGCTGCAGGTATCGGCCAACGGCAATCTGGCAGACGATGCGCTCGCCAAGGACTGGCTGGATCGGGCCTATGCACACTGGCAATCCTTGTGTCCGGATGGCGCTGCAGGCAGCATCAAGGGTGGCTTTCTGCGTGTCAGCCTGCAGCGGGGCAGCGACTGGTCGCCGGATTCCAATGGCAATATTCCCAGCGGCGTGGTTCAAGCCACGAAGCAATTGCGCAAGCAGCCTCCCGAATGGTCCAGCTATCGCAATGAAGCCTCGCAACAACAGGCCCGTCTGCAGCAGGACCAGCAGGAAGCCAAAGACCTGCAGGCCAATCGAGACCGTATCCAGACTTTCGCCAGGAAGACCGGCGCAAGCCAGCTGGTGTCGCTGGAAGCCTTGGAAAAGAACCCTTTCCGCTTCGACAAGCAGATCATTCTGGTGGCTGTGCGCATGGCGGCCGCTCGCACTGCCACTGAAGCCGTGGTGCAACCGGCCAGACGCACGCGTGGCGACTGGTCGCGCGTGCTGCTGCGCGGGGCCATCTCGGAATGGGATGAGCAAGGTCGTGTGGCTGCGGTACGGGTCAATGGCCGCTCCACCGACAAGGCTACGGAAGACGCCGTGGTGCTGGAACTGGTGGACAGCCAGCGCTGCAATGCGCCCAACTGCGAAGACTTTCTGCTGATGCCCGGCAGGCAATGGCTGCTTGATGAAAAATTCAGTGCGTTCACACTGACCAGCAACGTTCGTCTGGCCTTGAACAGGCCCTGACTATCCCGCCTGCTGCAACCCTTCTGCCAGCGCACTGCCCGAAAGCGCCAGGCTCACCAGCCAACGGCTGTCGGCCTGCCGCACCTTCACCCAACCCGGCCCGGCACTGGCATTCGCGCCCAGGGCCACGTCGCCCATCAGGCTCAACTCCCGCATCAGCACACTGGCACTGACCCCCAGATGCTTGGCAAGACGCGGCAGCGAGACCTCTGCCCCGGGAGCATCCTGCAACTCGGCCAAGGCCAACAGGATGTGGGCGGCCAGGGGCAAGGCGTCAGGCTGCGTCATGGGCAATCGCGGCGCGCTCCAGAACCACTGGAATCGACTTGGAAGTGGGCGTGCCCGCACGCTCTGCCACCGCCGTCAAGGGCACCAGCGGATTCGTCTCCGGGTAGTAGGCCGCCAGGTTGCCGCGCGGCGTATCGTAGGCCACCAGCCTGAACCCGTCGGCCCGGCGCTCCACGCCGTCGTCCCACACGGTGCGGATATTGACCCAGTCGCCGTCACGCATGCCCAGCTCGCGGATGTCTTCTGCATGGATGAACAGCACGCGGCGCTGGCCGAACACGCCACGGTAGCGGTCATCCATGCCATAGACCGTGGTGTTGTACTGGTCGTGCGAGCGCGTGCTCTGCAAGGTGAAAACGCGCTGCCCCGGTGAGCGCTCGCGGGCACGCTGCAGCGGGGTATTGCGGGGCAAGGCATGCGCCTGGAAGGCCGCCTTGCCCGAGGCTGTGGCCCATACCCGCTCGCTGGCCGTATTGCGCAGGCGGAAACCTCCGGGCACCGCCACGCGCTGGTTGAAGCCGGCAAAATCCGGAAAAGCCTTTTCGATCTCGTCGCGGATCAGGGAGTAATCCTGCGCCAGCGCCAGCCAGTCCACGTGGCTGCGCGCGCCCAGGGTGGCATGTGCCAGGCGGGCGATGATCGCAGGCTCGGAAAGCAGGTGTTCGGACGCTGGCGGGTTGATGCCCTTCGAGATGTGCACCATGCTCATCGAGTCTTCCACCGTCACGCCCTGCGCCTCGCCGTTTTGCAGATCGATTTCGGTGCGCCCTAGGCATGGCAGGATCAGCGCCGCTCTCCCGTGCACCACATGGCTGCGGTTGAGCTTGGTGGTGACATGCACCGTCAGATCGCAGCGCTGCAGCGCCTGCCAGGTGGCAACCGTGTCGGGCGTCGCGGCCGCAAAGTTACCACCCAGCGCAAAAAACACCTTGCCTTTGCCATCTCGCATATGGGAAATGGCTTCCACCGCATCGACGCCGTGCGCACGCGGCGGCTCGAACCCGTAGACATCGTGCAGCCGGTTCAGCAGATCGGCAGACGGCTTTTCCCAGATGCCCATGGTTCGGTCGCCCTGCACATTGCTGTGGCCCCGCACGGGACAGGGCCCCGCGCCAGGCCGGCCGATGTGGCCGCGCAACAGCAGCAGGTTGGTGATCATCTGGATGGTGGCCACCGAATGCGCGTGCTGGGTAATGCCCATGCCCCAGCAGGCAATGACGCCAGGCGCCCCAAGGTACACGTCTGCAGCAGCGCGCATCTGCGCTTCGGTCAGGCCCGCCATCGCTTCCAGCTCTGCCCAGCTTGCGCCCTGCACACTGCCGGCCAGCGCTTCCAGGCCCGTGGTGTGTTCGGCAATGAAGGCATGGTCCAGCACACCATCTCGGCCACTTGCGCGCGCAGTCGCCTCTTGCTCCAGCACATGCTTGACCATGCCGGTGACCGCCGCCAGATCGCCACCGATGCGCAGCTGAAAATAATGCGTGCTGATGGGCGTGGAGCCCAGTGTTGCCATCTCCAGCTTGTCCTGTGGATCGGCAAAACGCTCCAGCCCGCGCTCACGCAGCGGGTTGAAGCTGACGATGCGTGCACCGCGCTTGTGCGCCGCGCGCAACTCGCCCAGCATGCGCGGGTGGTTGGTGCCAGGGTTCTGGCCAAAGATGAAGATGGCGTCCGCTTTCTCAAAATCAGCCAGCTCAACCGTTCCCTTGCCAACCCCGATCTGCTCGCGCATCGCCGTGCCGCTGGGCTCATGGCACATGTTGGAGCAATCAGGAAAGTTGTTGGTGCCGTATTGGCGCACAAACAACTGGTACAGAAACGCCGCCTCGTTGCTGGCCCGGCCCGATGTGTAGAAGATCGCCTGGTTCGGATCCGGCAGCGCGTTCAGGTGCCGGGCAATAATGGCAAAGGCATCGTCCCAGGCAATCGGCCGGTATTTGTCGCTTGCCGCGTCATACACCATCGGATGCGTGAGGCGGCCCTGGTCTTCGAGCCAGTAATCGCTGTGCGCGGCCAGTTCCTGCACGGTATACCGGTCAAAAAGCTCGGGGCCTGCACGGCGGGCGGTGGCTTCTGCCGCCACGGCCTTGACGCCGTTCTCGCAGAACTCGAATGTCGATGCATGGTTGCGGTCGGGCCATGCACAACCCGGGCAGTCAAAACCGTCGGGCTGGTTGGCAGACAGCAGGGTCTTGGCTCCCTTGAGCGCAATGTTCTGGTGCAGCAGCGCATTTTTTACGCTGTTGAGAGCGCCCCACCCCCCTGCGGGGCCCGGGTAGAAGGCAATTTTCTGTTCATGCATGGCAGACATCCCGCCGAACGAGATCGGCAAATGAATGCTCGCATTTCAGCCGCAGGCTTGACCACGGTCAAATTTTTTATTGCAATGCCGACATTCAATATAAAAATGTGAGCTACCAGCGCTTTATGGATAAGCACCTGCGGCCGATTTCCTCAAGAATGTTGCAATGCGCCCGCATGGTGCTGGCACAGCGTGTGCCAGGCTGGCAGTGCCATCAGCGCCAGCGCGGCCTGCAAAGCAGGCATCGCCACCTGGGCCTGCTGGTAGATGAAAGCGACCTCGCTGTGCACCACGGGCTCTACCAGCGGTGCAGCATGCACACCAGGCATGTGGCGCACCGTGGCCAGTACGGCTCCCGGCACAATGCTGGCCAGCCCGCCTTCCAGCACCGCCTGCAGCAGCGCCTGCACAGAATTGGTCTCCAGTACCGGGTGCGGCTGCACACCCACGGTGGCAAATGCGCGCTGCACGATCTGCCGGTTATGCATGTCGGGGGTCAACAGGCACAGCGCCTGCTGGCCTGCCTGCGCCCAGGGCATGGACTCATCCCAGTGCAGGCCAACCTGATCGCCATCCAGCCTGCGCAGCAGGTAATAGTGCTCCTGGTATTGCGGCAGGCACTGGGTACGCGGGCTGCTGATGCGGTCGCTGTAGCCCAGCGCCAGATCCAGGCTCAGCGCTTCCAGCCCTCGCTCGATATCTGGCGAACTCATCGAATGCAGCACCGGCAACACGCCCGGGTGCTGGCTGCGCAGCATGGTGGCAAAGCGCACCAGCATGGGCATTGCAGTGGGTACCGCTGCCATGCGCAGGAGGCCTTGCAAGTGCCCCGCCTGCGCACTCAAGGACTGCCGCAGCAGCTCTTCTTTTTGTAGCATATCGAGCCCGGTCTGCAACACCTGCTCGCCTTGGGGCGTCAGCCCGGCAAAGACACGACCACGGCGGACGATCGCCACACCAAACTCCTGCTCCAGCGCACGCAGCGCGTTGGACAGCGCGGGCTGCGTGATGTGGCAGGCCTCGGCCGCCCGCGCAAAATGGCCATGCGCGTTGAGCGCAGCCAGATAGCGCATGGCCGCCAGAAGGTTCATCAGGTATTGCTGCTGACGGTGATGGTGGGGAACTTGCTGGAAAAGTCCTTGGCCTGTTGCGCAATCTTGACGGCAATGCTGCGTGCCACCTGGCGGTAGATGCCGGCTGCCTCACTGGTGGGCGCCGCCACCACGGTCGGCGTTCCGCTGTCAGCCTGCTCGCGGATCTGCAGCGACAGCGGCAGTGCGCCCAGGTAATCGAGCTGGAAGTCTGCCGCCATATTTTTGCCGCCATCGGCGCCAAAAATATGTTCCACATGGCCGCAATGGCTGCAGACATGCATGGCCATGTTCTCGATCACGCCGAGAATGGGCACGCCCACCTTCTCGAACATCTTGATGCCCTTCTTCGCATCGAGCAAGGCAATGTCCTGCGGCGTGGTGACGATGACGGCGCCCGTCACCGGCACACGCTGGCTCAGGGTCAGCTGGATATCGCCGGTACCGGGTGGCAGATCGATCAGCAGATAGTCCAGATCGTTCCAGTTGGTCTGGCGCAGCATCTGCTCCAGCGCCTGCACAGCCATTGGGCCGCGCCAGATCATGGCCTGGTCCTGGTCCACCAGCAGGCCGATCGACATGACCTGCACGCCGTGGTTCAGCTTGGGCTCCATGGTCTTGCCATCGGTGCTCTCGGGCTTGCCCGATACGCCCAGCATCATTGTCTGGCTGGGGCCGTAGATGTCGGCATCGAGAACGCCCACCCGCGCGCCTTCGGCTGCGAGCGCCAACGCCAGGTTGGCGGTGGTGGTGCTTTTGCCCACGCCACCCTTGCCCGATGCGACTGCGATGATGTTTTTGACCCCGGGCAGCAGCGGCACGCCACGCTGCGCAGCATGCGCCACCACCTTGCTGGAGATCGAGACGGAGACGTTCTCGACACCTTCCACGGACCGGGCAGCGGCAATCAGCCGGGTGCGCAGACCGGCAAACAGGGTTTGCGCGGGATAGCCCAATTCCACATCAAAAGCCACATCGCCGCCCTCAATCTGCACATTGCGCACAGCGCGCGTGGCCACCAAATCCTTGCCTGTTTGCGGATCCTGCACACTGGCCAAAGCGGCCAGCAGCGCCTGTTGTGTAACTGCCATCGTAATTTCTATTCCTGAAACAGCAATCAGTATAGCTAAGCAGCGACAATCACAGCCTCGCCCGCCCGTGCGGAAAACCACTGTCTGTGAATGGAAAGAGCTGCACCCGTGAAACTGAAGATGGCCGAAAACTCCGTATTTGCGATTTTGCTGCGTTCGTCGTGGTGGATCAGTGTGGTGGTGGGGGCCATCATCGTGTTGCTGTGCCTGGCGCTGCTGCCCAAGGACATCCGATTTGTAGGCGCTGCCGGCAGCCTGCCATTCTTCGTGATCGGCGCCATGGCTGCCAAACGGCAGTGGAACGCCCCCAGCAGCGCAGCTACAGAGGCCCTGCTGGCCCAGGCCGCCAGCCTGCCTGCTCGTGACCTTCAGGCCTGGCTCACGCGCGCCTGGCAGGCGGAAGGCTATACCGTCACCACGCGCCAGCAGGCCGATGCCGACATTCAGCTCGCTCGCAATGGCCAACTGACCCTGGTACAAACCAAACGCAGCAAAGCCGGTGTGCACGGCATCGAGCCCCTGCGCGCCCTGCACGATGCCGCCCAAAAGGCAGATGCCTCCTGCGCATACGTTTTGCTGCAGGGCAATTTGAGTGAAAACGCACGCTTGTTTGCGCGTGATCAAAAAATTACCGTGCTACAGAACAACGATCTTGCGGCACTTTTGCATAAAGCGTCCCGACCCTAGCCATTGCATGCACTTCAAAACGCCTCAACCAGAGGCGTTTTTTTACTCCAGGACCGCAGTTGTATCAGCCGGTGCACCTAAAAGACAGTGCTTGCCAGCACCGCTCTCGCACTTCGGCTATCGTGGCGCCATGTCGACCGCATTGCACCACAGTCCGCATGACGCCCTCACCGCGATTGTCCTGTCTGGCGGCGGCGCCCGAGCCGCTTATCAGGTGGGAGTGCTCCAGGCCTTGTCGCGCCTGCGGCAAAACGCCGGGGAGGACCATGCGCCCACCCCCTTCCCGATTGCGGTGGGCACATCTGCCGGGGCCATCAATGCCGCAGGCCTCGCCTGCGGCGCCGACCACTTCGACCGGGCCGTGCAGCGCCTCTCGCGCGTATGGCGCAATTTCTCGACCAGCCAGGTCTACCGCGCCGATGCCTTTGGTGTTGCGCGCAGCGGCGCGCGCTGGCTCAGCCTGCTGACCCTGGGGTGGGCGCTGACCCGCTGGCACCACAGCAAGCCGCGCTCGCTGCTGGACAACACGCCGCTGCTGCAATTGCTGCAGGCCGAGCTGCCGCTCGAAAAAATCCCACACCTGCTGCACAACGGTCAGTTGGCGGCCCTTGCCATCACCGCCTCCAGCTACACCACGGGAGAGCACATCACCTTCTACGAGACCGGCCCGCATGTGCCCGGCTGGTCGCGCCTGCAGCGCCGCGCCATCCAGGACCGCATCACACACCAGCACCTGATGGCATCGTCATCCATTCCATTCATCTTTCCGCCCACCGAGCTGGACGTGCGCGGCCAATACAACTACCTGGGCGACGGCGCCATGCGCCAGACTGCCCCACTGGCGCCTGCGGTACACCTTGGCGCCCAACGCATCGTGGTGGTGGGCGTAGGCCGTTCGCACGAAGTGGTGAACCTGCCACAAGGCGAGCACCCGCCCTTTCCCAGCCTGGCACAGGTGGCAGGCCACGCCCTGTCCACCATCTTTCTGGATGCCCTTTCACTGGACGTGGAGCGGGCCCAGCGCATCAACCACACCCTCAGCCTGATTCCGCCACTGGAGCAGGCACGCAGCGCATTGCGGCCCGTGGATCTGCTGGTCTTCACGCCTTCGCAGTCGCTGGACGCCATCGCGCTGGCCCACCTGCAAGAGCTTCCTACCCCGGTACGCGCGCTCTTGGGGGCCATGGGCGTCTCCGTACACAACCACAGCATCGGCAGCGCAGCACTGGCCAGCTATTTGCTGTTCGAGCCCGGCTACACACGCGCGCTGATCGCGCTGGGGCGCGCCGACACCATGGCGCGCCAGGAGGAGGTGCGCGCCTTTTTCGACTGGCCCAGCCGGCGCTGAGGAACCACTCACAACCAGGTGGCAGCCAGGCAGACCTGTTACGATAAGCCGTCTCTTGCAGGTCCTGCGGTGCCGTCTGTGAATCCTCTGCGCATAGCGTGCGCCGTTCGTGCGCGTGATTGCGCCGCCAGCTACGTTGCAGCCTTGCAAGCCCACCTATTTTTGCAAGGGGTTATCATGCAACGTCGCCACTTTCTCCAACTCTCCAGCATCGCTGCATCTGCAGGCAGCTTCGGCTCCGTCTTTGCAGCCATTCCCGCTGCGGCGGCCAACTGGCGCCAGTTCGAAGTCACCACCTTGGTCGACCTGAGTGAAAAAACCGCGCAGTCCAAGGTCTGGATTCCGGTACCCGCCGCCGAACTGCCGGGCTACCAGCGCACCCTGGATGTGTCCTTCAGCGCCCCCGGTGCTACCAAGGCCGAGCTGTTTGCCGTGCCCGGCACCGATGTCCGCATGATTGCCGTGCAGTGGGCAGACGCCAGCAGCGCCCACACGGTAGAAGTCAAGAGCCGCATCGCCGTGCTGGACCGTGCCACCGACCTGGGCGCTGCCGGTACCGCCCGCAAGCTGCCTACAGCACAACTGCGCCCCTACCTGCAGCCCACATCGCTGGCACCACTGGATGGCATCGTGAAAGAGACAGCCGACAAAATCCAGGCCGAAGCAGGCAAGCCGCAGGATGCCATTGGCAAGGCCCGCGCTATTTATGACTGGATGGTGGCCAACTGCACCCGCGACGGCTCGGTGGCCGGCTGTGGTACCGGTGATGTGCGCTACACCTTGACCAGCGGCAATCTGTCGGGCAAGTGCGCCGACCTCAACGGCCTGTTCACGGCCCTCTCGCGCGCCAGTGGCGTGCCTGCCCGTGATGTGTATGGCGTGCGCGTCGACGACTCGGTGCACGGCTTCAAGAGCCTGGGCAAGAGCGGCGACATCTCCAAGGCCCAGCACTGCCGCGCCGAGTTCTACGCCGATGGCTATGGATGGATTCCTGTTGACCCTGCCGATGTGGCCAAGGTTGCACTGGAAGAACAGCCCGGTGGCCTGCCGAAGGATGCCCCCAAGGTACGCGCCGCCCGCGCCATGCTGTTTGGCGGCTGGGAAGGCAACTGGATGGCCTACAACACGGCAGCCGATGTGCGCCTGCCCGGCGCTGGCAAGACCGTGGATTTCTTCATGTACCCGCAGGGTGAAACGGCCCAGGGGCGCCTGGACAGCCTGGACCCCGCGCATTTCGCCTACCGCATCACCTCCGCCAAACTGGCCTGAGGCCATGGCTCCCGCCCTGCTGCACCGCCGCCGCTGCCTGCAGCAACTGGGCGGCGCTGCTGCCTGGCTCTCGGCCACACTGGTGGGCCGCCAGGTGCAGGCGGCGCAGGATCTGGACCCGCGTGCAGTAGGCCAATTGACCCCCTGGCCCCCTGGCAAGGCCAGGCCGGAGCTGAAGGCGCTGGCCCTGGACGGCCAGTTGCGCAGCCTGGCCAGCTATGCAGGAGCGCCGCTCATCCTGAACTTCTGGGCCAGCTACTGCGCGCCCTGCCGCCTGGAGATGGCGCAGTTCAACCGTTTGCTGGAAAAGTACCGCCCCCAAGGGCTGCGCGTGCTGGCCGTCAACCACGGCGAAATGCCTGCGCGCGTGCTGCAGTTTCTACAAACCGTGCCTTTTCATGGCGATGTGCTGCTCGACCGCAGCCAGACGCAGTTGCCCGCCTGGGGCGGCATTGCCCTGCCGACCAGCTTCGTGCTCGATGCCCAAGGCCAGATCCGCCTCTGGCACGTGGGTGAAATCGACTGGTTGGGCGCCCGTGCCCAGGCACAGCTGGCTGCGGTTTTGCAGGGCTAGTCGCCTTTCTTAACCGCAGGAATCCCCCCCGGCACCACAAACGCCTAAAATCCCTCGGTTCTGGTGCGCCGTCGGGCGCAGGCGGCGCTTGTTCGCCGTTCACATGGCCAGAACCGGTGCCCGGCCTTCGCCGCGTGCCTCTCAGTGATCAGAAAGTTCCGCAACCCTATGTCTCAACGAAAGCTCTTCGTCACCACCGCCCTGCCGTACGCCAACGGCAACTTCCACATCGGCCACATCATGGAGTACATCCAGGCCGACACCTGGGTGCGTGCGCAACGAATGCAGGGCAATGCGGTCAACTTTGTCGGGGCCGATGACGCCCATGGCGCTCCCATCATGATTGCCGCTGAAAAGGCGGGCAAGACGCCCCAGCAGTTCGTGGCCGACATCGCCGCCGGCCGCAAGCAGTATCTCGACGGTTTTCACATCGCCTTCGACAACTGGAGCAACACCGACAGCCCCGAAAACCACGAGCTGTCCAAGCAGATCTACCTCGACCTGAAGAAGGCCGGGTTCATCGAGACGCGCACCATCGAGCAGTTCTTCGACCCCGAGAAGAACATGTTCCTGCCCGACCGCTTCATCAAGGGCGAGTGCCCGCGCTGCCATGCCAAGGACCAGTACGGCGACAACTGCGAGGTCTGCAGCTCGGTCTATGCGCCCACCGACCTGATCAACCCCTACTCCGCACTCTCGGGCGCCAAGCCCGTAATGAAGAGCTCTGAGCATTTCTTCTTCAAGCTCTCCGACCCGCGCGCCGTTGCGTTCCTGACCGAATGGACGCAGGACGGCCAGCATGTGCAGCCCGAGGTGGCCGCCAAGATCAAGGAATGGTTCGGCGTGCGCACCAATCCGGACGGCACGACCAGCGAAGGCCTGGACGACTGGGACATCAGCCGCGATGCACCTTACTTCGGCATCGAGATTCCCGATGCACCCGGCAAGTACTTCTATGTGTGGTTGGACGCGCCCGTGGGCTACCTCGCCTCGCTCAAGAACCTTCTGAACCAGCGGGGCGAAGACTACGACGCCTACATGGCTGACCCTGATCTGGAGCAGTACCACTTCATTGGCAAGGACATCATCACCTTCCACACGCTGTTCTGGCCCGCCATGCTCAAGTTCAGCGGCCGCAAGACGCCGACCAGGATCTGCGTGCACGGATTCATGACCGTCAACAACGGCGAGAAGATGAGCAAGAGCCGGGGCACCGGCCTCGATCCACTCAAGTATTTGAGCCTGCAGATGAACCCCGAGTGGCTGCGCTACTACCTGGGCGCCAAGCTCAATGGTCGCAATGAAGACATCGACTTCAACCCCGAAGACTTCATGCTGCGCGTCAACTCCGACCTGATCGGCAAGTACGTGAACATTGCCAGCCGCGCTGCAGGCTTCCTGACCAAGCGCTTCGAAGGCAAGCTGGGCACCGTCAGCGAAGACGGCGTGGCCCTGCTCGCGGCTCTGCGGGAACAAAAAGACGCCATCGTGGCGGCCTACGAAGCCCGGGATACCGCCCGCGCCGCGCGTGAAATCATGCTGCTGTGCGACAAGGTCAACAGCTATGTCGATGCCAACAAGCCCTGGGAGCTGGCCAAGAAGGAAGGCATGGAGGCTCGCCTGCACGATGTGTGCACGACCTGTATCGAGGCCTTCCGCATTCTGACCATCTACCTCAAGCCCATCCTGCCCGGCGTGGCTGCCGAAGTGGCCAACTTCCTCATCGTGCCACCCGAGACCTTTGCCGATGTGGCCAAGCCGCTTGGCCAGGGCCACCAGATTGGCGAGTACAAGCACCTGATGCAGCGCGTCGACCCCAAGCAGCTCGAAGCACTGTTTGAGGCACCAGCCGGTCAGGCCGCTCCGGTTGCCGAGGCCCCAGCCAAAGCCAAGAAGGCCGAGAAAAAGGCCGAAGCCGTGATCGACCCCAACGCCCCCGGTGGAGAGCCGCTGGCCGAAACCATCGGCATCGACGACTTTGCCAAGATTGACCTGCGCATTGCCAGGATTCTGGAATGCAAGACAGTGGAAGGCTCGACCAAGCTGCTGCAACTGACGCTGGATGTGGGCGAAAAGGACGAAAACGGCCAGCCCAGGACGCGCAATGTGTTCAGCGGCATCAGCAGCATGTACCAGCCCGAACAACTGGTCGGCAAGCTGACGGTGATGGTTGCCAACCTCGCGCCGCGCAAGATGAAGTTCGGCCTGTCCGAAGGCATGGTGCTGGCGGCCAGCCATGCAGATGAAAAGGCCAACCCCGGCATCTATGTGCTAGAGCCATTCCCTGGCGCCACACCCGGCATGCGCATCCATTGATGACGCAGCACCGTTCACCGGCCAAGCCTCTGCGCCATGCGGCTGCAGAGGCTTTTTCAATGCCGCCTCGCCCCAACGCAGAAAGCAGCTGTCGGAGAGCCTGCGGCGCTGCGCGGCGGACATGCCTGGGGGCTCTTCTTCTGTGCACGGCATTGTCTGGCTGTACGGTAGTGGCGGTGGGAGCCGCTGCAGTAGGCGTGGCAGCGGATGTGGCAATCGGCACGGCCAAGCTGGCTGGCAAGGGCGTAGGCGCCGCCTATGGCGCAATGACCGATGACAAGCCGGACAACAGCGGCATCTCCATCAAATACCGCGAAAGCGACCCCAACCACCCTTACCAGCCCGGCCCCGGCGCGAGCAATTCGCGCTCACCCGAAGAGGCATTGCCGTAAGGAACTGCCTCCTGCGGAACCGGCCATTCCTCTCCGGCGTACTCGTTGTCCGGCACTACCTCTCCGGTGCACAGCCGGTGGCTCCAGGTCTCGATCTGTACGCGCACCGACGCGGCCAGGTCACCGCGCAGTTGCAGGCGCACCAGGGCGGGCTCTTCCAGACCAAAACGCCGACGCCTGCCCAGCGCCAACTCGCCGCGCGCAAAGTCGGCCACCGCACGAAAAATGGCCTCGCCCGAATCGGCCACCGCCGAGGCCACGAACACCTGCGGGTCGCGCGCCACCCAATCGAGCACATTGCCGATCTGCGCCACACCGCGCGCACGGCAGGCTGCCGTTGCGCCGCTGCGACCGCCGTCAATCATGGCAAACAGCACATCAGCACCCGCATCTGCCATGGTGTGGATACACAGCTCGGCCAGTTGCGGCTGGTGCTGGTGGCCGCAGAACTGCGTCAACAGCCGCCCCTGCCAGCCTACGACGCGCAGGCCATGTGCATAGGCTGCACGGCCCTGGAGGCCGGGGCGCACGCGCTCGCCCGAGAAATGCGCGGCCACGCCAGAGCGGCTGTACAGCGCCGCCAGCACGCCCGCCAGAAACGCCGACTGCTCCTGCTGCACCTCGTAGCGCGCCACCTGCGGCGCCTGCAGGCTGCCCTGGGTGATGGCAAAACGCTGGCTTGGCCAGCGTTGCAGCGTGTGTGACACCGGCGCATCACCCTGTCCGCCATGGGCCACGATCAGATCGAACCCTTGCTCGCACAGCTGCTCCACCGCCGCCGTACGCGCAGCTTCGTCGCGCGGCGCAATCCAGAAAGGCGTGACATCGTGGCCGGCAGCCAGGGCGCGCTGCACACCTTGCAAACCGGCTTCGTTGAAACTGCCTTGCCCCTGCGGGCCGAACAAGGCAACGGCCACGCGGGGGCGGCGAGCCAGAAAGTTCATAACGTCGCTCCCGTCGCCCGGGCCACACTGCCCCAGGCCTGTGATTGATCCTGCACAAGGCGGGCAAACGCCTGTGCGTCCAGCGGCGGTTGTACAAAACCCTGAGCGGCGAGGCTCTGGCGCACGGCGGTATCGGCCAGCGCCCGCTGCAGCGCTGCCCCCAGGCGCTGCGCCACCGGCTCGGACAGGCCTGCCGGTGCCGACAGCCCCACATAGTTGTCGGCCACCAACTGCGGCAAGCCCAACTCAGCCACCGTGGGCACTTCGCTTGCCTGCGGCACGCGCTGCACCGTCGTTACCGCCAGCAGCCGCACGCGACCCTCGCGGGCGAGCGGCAGGTTCTGCGGCAATGCATCAATGGCCAACGGAATGTGGCCCGCCAGCAGGTCCGAGCGCATGGGCCCTGCGCCCCGGTAGGGCACATGCGCCAATTGCAAACCCTGCAAGCGTGCGAGCTCCGCCCCCACCAGATGCCCCACCGATGCCGCCCCGCCACTGCCATAGGGCACGGCCTGCGGCTGGCTGCGCAACCATTGCACCAACTCGGCAAAGCTGTGCACCGGTAGCTCCTGCCGAACCACCAATGCCGTGGGCACCGAGCCGATGTAGCCCAGATGCGTGAAGCTGCGCGCGGCATCGTAAGGGGACCGCGCCAGCAGGTGTGGCGAAATCGACAGCGCCGCCGAATTGGACAACAGCAGCGTATAGCCATCAGGCGCACTGCGCGCCACGGCCTGTGCGCCGAGCGTGGAGCCCGCACCGGGCCGGTTGTCGATGACCACCGGCTGGCCGAGCTGGGCCGACAACAGAGGCGCCAGCAGACGCGCGGCGATGTCGCTGGCGCCGCCGGGCGGAAATGTCACGACCAGCCGGATCGGCTTGCGCGGCCACCCGGTCTCGGCAGCGTGCACGATGCGCAGGGCGGGCAGCGCGGCCAGGGCGCCCGTCAGCAAATGGCGGCGTTGCAGCATGAAAGGCAGATCCTCCTACGAAAGCCGTCATGCTACGAAGGCCAGGGCCTCCGCACAAACGCGAATTTCGGCTATCGATCTGCGAAATGCTTCGATCCGTCCAGCGGTGTACACTGATTCAGCCATGTCTCACGCACCGATCCTGCCGCTGTCGCGCCGCAGGCGTTTCATCACCCGGCTGCACCATTGCGGCCCTCCGGCGAAGTTCTGAACCCCTGCGTTTCAGTTCCACTTCTCCGGAGTTCAGATTGCACGTTCCCTTTTCATTCAGGCCGCGCCTCCATGCGGCATTGCGCGGCTATGACCGCGCCCGTTTCCTGCAGGACCTGGGCGCCGGTCTCACCGTCGCCGTAGTGGCCCTGCCACTGGCCATGGCCTTTGCCATCGCCTCGGGCCTCAAACCCGAAGCGGGCCTCTTTACCGCCATCATTGCGGGCTTCCTGATTGCGCTGCTTGGCGGCAGCCGGGTGCAGATCGGCGGGCCCGCGGGCGCCTTCATCGTCATCGTCTATGGCATCGTGCAACAGTACGGTGTGGCCAATCTGATCATTGCCACCGCACTGTCTGGCGTGCTGCTGTTCGTGATGGGGTTGCTGCGGCTGGGAACCCTGGTGCGTTTCATCCCGGTGGCCGTCATCATCGGCTTCACCAACGGCATTGCGGTGCTGATTGCACTGTCGCAGGTCAAGGATTTCCTCGGTCTTTCCATTCCCAAGATGCCAGGAGATTTCTTCGGCATCCTGGGAGCGCTGGGCAACCATCTGTCCACCATCAACCCGTGGGCGACCAGTGTGGCCGTGGTGTCGCTCGCCGTGGTCGTGGGCTGGCAGCGTTGGCTGCCAGCGGCGGCAGGCAGGAATGCTGTGGTGCAGCGATGGGCCGCACGGCTTGCCCGGGTGCCCGGCTCCATTGTTGCGTTGGTGCTCGCCACGGGCGTGGTGGCTGGCTTTGGATTGCCGGTGGAAACCATCGGCAGCCGTTTTGGCGGCATACCGGCGGCGCTGCCCGCATTCACCCTGCCTGCCTTCAGCTGGGAATCGGCACGCTTTCTGCTGATGCCCACCATCACGCTGGCCCTGCTGGGTGCCATCGAGTCGCTGCTGTGCGCCCGTGTGGCCGACGGCATGATCGGCGACCGACACGACCCCAACCAGGAGTTGATGGCCCAGGGCATTGCCAATTTCATCACGCCCTTCTTCGGCGGCATGCCCGCCACCGGCACCATTGCGCGAACGGTGACCAATGTGAAAAGCGGCGCCACCAGCCCCGTCTCCGGCATGGTGCATGCGCTGGTTCTGCTGTTGGTAATCCTGGTGGCAGCACCGCTGGCCGCATCCATTCCGTTGGCCACGCTGGCCGCCATCCTGATGTTCGTGGCCTGGAACATGGGCGAATGGCGCGAGTTCGCGCGGCTCAAGACCTATCGCCTGCCTTATCGCATCACGCTGGTGTCGGTCTTCCTGCTGACCGTGGTGTTCGACCTGACGGTTGCCGTGGAGTTCGGCATCTTCGCGGCCTGCATCACCTTCGTCTACCGTATCTCCAGCCTCTCGCGTGCCGAGCGTCTGACGGCTGCCGAGCAGCCTTTGCTGGCGGGGCTCGATGAACAGGTTCAGGTCTGGCGGCTCCATGGCGCCATTTTCTTTGGCGCCACCAAGCTGATCGAGTCGCTCGAAGACCAGCTGCCCACGCGAGCATTGGTGTTGGACCTGAAGAACGTGATCTACGTGGACTCGACCGGCGCCGAGGCGCTGGAGGCGCTCAGCAAGACCTGCGAGACGCGGCAGGTACGGCTCATCGTCTCGGGCCTGGTCGGCCAACCGCTCGATATCGCCCGGCGCACCGGCCTGTACGAGCGGTTGCAGGCCGATCTGCAACCCGATGTGGCAAGCGCCACGGCCGCTGCCGCGGCGACCTGAAGCAGCGCACTGGCAAAGGCGTCAGGTTATCCCCACCTGGTCTGTCCCAGTGGGGAGCGAAAACTCAACGATCCTGCAGCACCACCGTGCTGCCGCTGCGCACTACCCTGCCCTGCGCATCAAACACCACGGTGAACAGCATCTTGGTATTGGGCGGATCGATCCAGTTCCAGTCCCACTCGGCCTCGTTCTTGAGCGGATAGCTGGCGCGCTTGGCGGGCTGGCCCAGCAGGCGACGGATTTCCTGCTGGTCCATGCCGGGGCGCACTTTGGCAAAATAGTCCGGCGCCAGCACCTGGCGCAGCGCAGTCATCTTGCCATCCTTGCCGATGGTGATCATGTAGTTCTGCGCGCCCATGGGCTGGCGGGTGTACTCGAGCGTGTGCGAGCCGTCGGCTTCGTCCCAGATCTGGTTGGGCGGCCCGAATTTTTCGCGCACATCCTGTTCGGTCGAGACGAACTCCTCCAGTTCCTTGATGCGCTGTTGGTCACAGCCCACCAAAAACACGGTAGCGGCCACCGCAGCAGCGGCCATTGCAAGCTTGGTGACGAGGGACATGGTCAGGTTCGGTAGAATCGAGGGAAAGAGGTAAATATAAGCCATGTCATTCTTCCGCCGCCCCGACTACCAATCCGAAGTCACCCAGTTCATCAACACGCTCAAAGAGCAAAAGCCTTACCTGGAAGCCGGCCAACGCGAAGGCCGTTCGCTGTTGTGGGACAAGGACCTCGACCGCGAAGAGCAGGCCGATTTCAAGGCCAGCCGCGTGGCCCAGAAGCCCTACGTCTACCAGACCAATCACGACTGATCAGCGCAGGCTGTCGGCTGCAGCATTGCATGCCAGACAGCAGCCAGCGCAAGACTGGCAACTGCAATCAGCTCCCGTTTCGATAGCAAACAACATCTCGCATGTCAACTTCCGGCGATCTGGACACTGCTGATTCGGCCACCGCCGCGGCCTCTGCCAGTGCCATGCCCGAGGTGGTGGATCAGGTTGCCCTGGCACGCCTGTACGGTGAGCCGTTGTTTGCGCTGCCCACCGATCTGTACATTCCGCCCGACGCGCTGGAGGTCTTTCTGGAGGCCTTTGAAGGCCCGCTCGACCTGCTGCTGTACCTGATTCGCAAGCAGAATTTCAACATTCTTGACATTCCGATGGTGGGTGTCACGCGCCAGTACCTGAGCTATGTGGACGAAATCCGCAGCCGCAACCTGGAGCTGGCAGCCGAATACCTGTTGATGGCCGCGATGTTGATTGAGATCAAATCGCGCATGTTGCTGCCGCCCAAGAAGCAGGAAGGCAGCGACGAAGCGGAAGACCCCCGTGCCGAGCTGGTGCGGCGCCTGCTGGAATACGAGCAGATGAAACTGGCCGCCCAGGGCCTGGGCGCTGCCCCGCAGTACGGGCGCGATTTCATCAAGGCGCAGGTGTTCATTGAGCAGGCCCTGCAGCCGCGCTTTCCCGATGTACAGATCGACGAACTGCAGGCGGCGTGGCGCGACATCCTCAAGCGCGCCAAGCTGGTGCAAAGCCACAAGATCACACGCGAAGAGCTGTCGGTGCGCGAATACATGAGCGCCATTCTCAAACGCCTGCAAGGCCGCCGCTTTGTCGAATTTGAAGACATCTTCGAACCCGAAAAGGGCAGTACCGTGCTGGTGGTGACCTTCATCGCGCTGCTGGAGCTGGCCAAAGAGACATTGATCGAGATCACGCAAGCGGAGGCCTTTGCGCCCATCTATGTGCGCCTGTCGTACACGCCTGTGTGAGCCATGCGCGTTTTTGTATAAAAACACCCTGTAGCGCCCATTACAAAAGCGCTGACCGCTATACTTTTTAAGTACATTACGGAGATACCACCATGCCCCATCTGATCGTTGAGTACAGCAGCAATCTGGAAGGCTTTCCCGAGGCGCATGCGCTCGACGCGCTCAATGCCACCATCATCGCCACCGGCCAGGTGCAGTACGAGCAGGATCTGAAAAGCCGCACCATCCGTACCGAGCACTTCGTCATCGGCAACGACCCGACCGCCCTGCGTGGTTTTGTGCATGCCGAACTGCGCCTGCTGGCAGGTCGCACGCCCGAAGTGAAGCGCGACCTGTCCGAGCGCATTGCCGCCGTGCTGCGCAAGCTCACGCCCCACCCTGAGGGCATGCTGGTGCAATTGAGCGTGGACATTGTCGACATGGACCGTGCCGCCTATTACAAAGGCACGCTGTAAGCAGGCCTCTGCGCACACCTGCCAAGGCCGCACAAGCGGCCTTTTTTGCGACCCGTTACAGAACAGGCGCTCCAGGTACCTCGCCCTTCACCTGCGCCGGTATCCAGCCCCGCAGGCTGTTGATGAACGCCCAGGCCTGTACACGCGGCACATCCGCAAGGCGGATCACGCCCTCCTCCACGCGGCCCGCCTCCAGCGCCACGGCCCGCCCCACCCCCGGCAGCAGGCCACAGTGCAGCGGCGGCGTGATCCAGCGCCCATCGATCTGTGCAGCGATGTTGCCACGCGTGGTTTCGGTGACCTCGCCCGCCTCGTTCCACAGCACGGTATCAAACACCGCGCTGTCCTGCGGAGCCCAGCGTTCGTAGTGCGCACGGCGGCTGGTCTTGAAGCGCACCCATTCACTGTGCGCCTCAGCCAGAGGAGCACCCGCCCACTGCAGTTGCACCTGCGCGGCGGGTGGCGGGCAGGCAAAGGCTTCGCAGGTGAAAATGCCCTGCGCGCCCAGCAGCAGGCGCACCCGCCACAGCCCTTGCGGATGCGCTTGCGCCACAGCTTGCAACGTGGTCTGCGCCTCTGCCAGCGTCCATGGGCAACCAAAATGCGCGGCAGCGCCTGCCATGCGCTGCAGGTGGCGCTCCTGGTGGCGCAGTTCGCCCGCTTCCAGCGCCAGGGTCTCAATCAGATCAAATGCCATGCTGGCCCGCTCCAGAAAAGCCCGTTTGTGCCGCCATTCCCGCCATTCGCCCTCGGCAGTGGCGTCTGCCGTGATGGCGCTGCCAATGCCGCATTGCAGCTGCCCGCCATCGAGCACCACCGTGCGAATCGGTACATTGAACGTCGCGCGGATTCCGCCTGCGCCATCGGGGCGCACCACGCCCAGCGCGCCGCAGTACCATCCGCGCGGCCCACTCTCCATATCGGCAATCGCCTGCATCGCCGCCCGCTTGGGCGCGCCGGTGACCGAGCCACAGGGAAAGAGCGCCGTGAACACATCGAGCAGGCGCGTTCCCTCTGGCAGGCGCGCCCGCACATCCGATGTCATCTGCCACACCGTGGGCAGGGCCTGCAGCGCAAACAGCTGCGGCACCCGCACAGAGCCCACTTCGGCCAAGCGCCCCAGGTCGTTGCGCAACAGGTCAACAATCATCACATTCTCGGCCCGCTCCTTGACGGAGCTGCGCAGCGCCTCAGACTGCGCCGCATCCTGCTGCGGCGTCGGGCCGCGCGGGGCCGTACCCTTCATCGGCCGGGTCAGGATATCGCTCGCACCGCCTGCAGGCCGGTGCCAGTCAAAGAACAATTCGGGCGATACCGACAGCACCTGCTCGCCGCCCATGTCGATATGCAGGGCATAGCCGCCTGGCTGGGCGCGCTGCAAGGCGGCAAACAGCGCAGCGCCATCGCAAGCTGCGTCGCTGTGGCCTTGCAGCTGCTGCGTGTAGTTGATCTGGTAGTAGCGCCCATCTGCAATGTCGCGGTGGATATCGGCGATGCGCGCACCAAACGCATCGCGCGCCAGCGGGTTGTGCCAATGCAACGGCGACAGCGGCGGCATAGCTGCCGAACTATGGGGCTCCTGCGCCGTCTGCACGCTGGCCGCATCGCAAACGGCAAACCAGGCCAGGGGCCCGGACCCAGCCGGGGCTTGAGTGGGCAGGTGGGGATCGAGGGCGCCGGCCGCCTCATAGCGCAAGCCGCCAACACACCAGCAGCCCGCCAGCGCGGCCTGTTCCACTGCATGCAATACGGCGCGCAGCGAATCCGCGTCGTGCGCGCTCAGCACCTGCAAAGGTGTGCGAAAGGCTGCCTGCAGACGCTCTGCATCGCCATGCAGGGGCTGGCCCATATCGATCTGGGCAAAAAACGAAAGGCTCTGTTCCATGGTGGCGCCAGCATAGCGGCGCAGCCATGTCCCTAGATGTTCAGTCCCGGCATTTGATGGATCGGATCTATCTTGAACCGTTCAGGTTCGGATGTCCACTGTTTGCAGATGAATTCGTAGGGTGTCAGGCCTTTGAGGGTCTTGAGCCTGCGGCCGAAGTTGTATGCATCGATGAAGTTGGCGAGGTGCTGCCGCAACTGCGCGTGATCGTCATAGTGGAAGCGCTTGACGGTGGCTTCCTTGATGGTCCGGTTCATTCGCTCGACCTGCCCATTGGTCCACGGATGCTTGACCTTTGTGAGGCGATGTTCGATACCGTGTTCCTCGCAGACTCGACCAAAGATGTGCTGGAAGGCGTACCGGTCTGAACTGCGGTTGGCAAACTGAATGCCGTTATCGGTGAGCACCGTATGGAGGGTGTACGGCACCGCTGCGATCACATTGCGCAAGAACTGCGCCGCAGTCATCTTGTCAGCCGAGGGATGGAGTTCGGTGAGTGCGAACTTGGACGTCCTGTCGATGGCCACGAAGAGATAGAGCTTGCCCTCGACTGTCTGCACTTCGGCGATGTCGACATGGAAGTAGCCAATGGGGTAGCTCTTGAACCGCTTCTTGGCTGGCTTATCGCCCTGCACCTCGGGCAGCCGCGAGATACCGTGCCGCTGCAAGCAGCGGTGCAGAGACGAGCGCGTCAGATGCGGGATAGTCGGCTGCAGCGCGTAGAGACAGTCATCCAGCGGCAGCATGGTATGCCTGCGAAAGGCGACGATCGCTGCCTCATCCTCAACGGACAAAACGGTGGAGCGCGGCTGCCTGGGCCCTGTCGGCAGATCGGTGACCGAAGGCCGATTCTTCCACTTCGCCACCGTCTTCTGATTGATGCCATAGCGTGCAGAAAGCGCTCTCAGGCTCTCTTGACTATGTTGTATCGCTCGACGGATCGCCTCCGTCGTTGTGGCGCTGCCGTGCAGAACCTGGCCCATAGTGCTTCCTTCCATTCATGAGAGAAGATTGCACCATTAAAATCTGGGACCATACACCTAGAGCGTGTTCATGGTCTATGCACAGCGCTGCCCACACGCGCTTGCGTCACAATAGCGCTCCTTCTGCTCTCACCCCCCTCATCCGCGTGTCCACCCGCCGTGCCGTTTGCCCCCGATGCCTGCGCCCCCGGAGTGCCTGCATCTGCGCGCTGGCCCCATCGGTGCCTACAGATACGCAAGTGCTGATCCTGCAACACCCGTTGGAAGTGCATGAAGCCAAAGGTACGGCGCGCCTCTTGCACCTGAGCCTTCCCGCCAGCCAGTTGGTGGTGGCGGAAAGGTTTGACGAGACCGAGCTGCAGCGCTGGCTGCACCAGCCCTGGGACGCCAGCGATGCGCCGCGCCAGGCGGTATTGCTCTATCCGCAGACGCCCGGCGAGCCCGTTGCCAGCTTCTCCCCCGAAGACGCACAAGCGCGGGCCATGCCATTGCGCCTGGTCGTCATCGACGGTACGTGGCGGAAAAGCCGCAAGATGCTGTATGCCAACCCACTGCTGGCACAGCTGCCGCGCCTGACGCTGACCGATACGGGGCCGGCCGCCTACACCATCCGCAAGGCGCAGCGGGAGGGACAGCTGTCCACCATGGAGGCCGCAACACATGCCCTGCAAGCACTGGAGGGCTGGCCTGCGCAGGCGTGGCAGCTCCAGGCACTGCAGCAATCCTTTGCCGGGCTGATTGCGCAACACCAGCGGTTGCGGGCCCCACGCTGACTGGCGCGACCTGCCTCCCACGCGACAAGCACAGCGCGTATGCAAGCAAGCACTCAGGGATACTGCGCCGCATAGCCCCCTGTTTCCCCCCCTGTTTTCGGAGCTTTTGCATGCAGTTTTCCACCCTCTCGCTGGCCACAGCCGCCCTGTGCGCCGCAGGCCTGGCCCAGGCAGCCGCCCCATCTGTATCAGCCATACAACAGGCCAGCCAAGCCAGCCTGCGCGAATGGATCGATGTGTTGGCGCTGCCCAATGATTCCAACGTGCCCGCCGATATCCAGAAAAACGCGGACTGGTTCAAGGCAGCGCTGGAAAAGCGCGGCATGACCGCCAAGCTGCTGCCCAACCAGGGCAAGCCCATGGTGCTGGCCACGCTGCCGCCGGTGCCGGGCGCCACCAAGACCGTGCTTTTCTATGCCCACATGGATGGCCAGGCCGTCACCCCCGCCGAATGGCAGCAGGAGAGCCCCTGGAAGCCCGTGCTCAAGGAGCGCCAGGCCGATGGTGCCTGGAAGGAGATCGCACTCGACCAGCTGTATGGCGCGCAGCCCAACCCCGAGTGGCGCGTATTCGGCAGGTCTTCGTCAGACGACAAGGCTCCCATCATCATGCTGATGGCCGCACTCGATGCCCTGAAGCAGCAGGGCCTGCCTCCCGCCACCAATATCAAGATCCTTCTCGATTCGGAAGAAGAAAAGGGCTCGCCCACACTGGGCCAAGTCATCCAGGAACATCTGGCCGATCTGCAGGCCGATGCCCTGCTGGTGCTCGACGGCCCCATGCACGCCAGCAATCGCCCGACCCTGGTGTTTGGCAATCGCGGCATTGCGCAGGCCACGCTCACGGTCTACGGCCCCAGCCAGGACCTGCACAGCGGCCACTATGGCAACTACGCCGCCAACCCCGCGTTCACGATGGCACAGCTGCTCACCTCGATGAAGGCACCTGATGGTCGCGTACTGGTCAAGGGCTACTACGACGGTATCACGCTGGATGCGCAGACCCAGGCGGTAATGAAGGCGGTGCCCGACGACGAAGCCGCCCTGCGCAAGCGCCTGGGCATTGCGCAGGCGGAAAAGGTAGGCGCCAACTACCAGGAGGCCATGCAGTACCCCTCGCTCAATGTGCGCGGCCTGCAGATTGCCGACGTGGGCGCCAAGGCCCGTACCGTGGTGCCGGCACAGGCCGTTGCAGAACTCGACCTGCGCACCGTGCCCGAAACACCTCCCGAGCGCCTGCAGCAGTTGCTCAAGGCCCACATCGAAGCGCAGGGCTTTCAACTGGTGGATGGCGAGCCAACCGCAGCGCAGCGCGCGCAATACCCCAAGCTGGCCAGCCTGAAGATGGGTGGCGTATCCGCATCGTCTACCGCCGTGCGCACCGATCTGGGCGCGCCCATCGGCAACTGGCTGCGCCAGGGCATGCAGCAGGCTTGGGGTGAAACGCCTGTGCAGATCCGCATGATGGGCGGTACCGTACCCACGGGCGCTGCGGTGCAGGCGTTGAAAGTACCCTTCGTGATTGTTCCCATGGTCAACGCCGACAACAACCAGCACAGCAAGAACGAGAACATGCGCCTGGGCAACTATTTCGACGGCATCAAGAGTCTGACCTACATCCTGACCCAACCCTGGCAGTAAGGACTGGCAGTACTGCCTGCCCCCAACGGGCTGACCATCAGCAAAAGAGCCGCAGTATCTGCGGCTCTTTACGCTTCTGGCGTGTGCTTATGGGCTGCGCTGCCGGATCAGCGTTGCGCTGGCACGCCGTTTTGCCACTGCGGCCAGTTTTTCACCACGGTATCGACAAAGGTGCCGCCTACTACCGCCACATTGGCCACAGTCTCGGCAAAACCGCCAGCGGTTTCACCCGGCTTGGGGTCCAGGTGTGCCTGCGTGGTTTCCTTGGGGTTGCCCTGATCGAAATTGACCGAACCGCGCAGGCTCAGGATGCGGTCGGTGCCATGCGTGCGCTTCAGCACCAGCGCAATTGCCGCTGCCTCCATCTCGGTGGCGACGTAGTCGTCTGCGCCGTACAGCTTGGCGATGTACTGGGCTTCTTTCGACAGGCCCGGCCCATGGAAGAAGGTGTCGCCCGTGATGTGCGTGCCGACATGCACGCTGGGCGCCTTGCGCGCGGCAGCATCCGGGTAGCGCATGCGGTAGCGCTGGGCCGATTCACTGTCCTGCAGCGGCACGGCGCGTGTCATTGCGTATGCTGCCTGCACCAGGGCCGGGTTCAGCGCAAAGCGGCGGTAGTCTTCGTAGCCCTTGCGCGGCACGAAGACGGGGGCACCGGGCTGGCCTTCTTCGGGGGCCCAGCGGTGGCCCAGGTCGTAGTCGACCAGCCAGCTGCCCCAGGTCACATCGCCAATCGTGCCGCGCGACGGGGGCGTGCCCGCCACGCCGCTGATGACGTAGTAGGCCTTGTCAAAATTGAACTGCGGATTGAGCACGATCGCCTGCATCGATGCCGACGAGTTGACCTTACCCATACCCAGCACGCTGCCGCACACGCCATCGGCATTGCAGTACACCGGGTTCAGCGCACCAGGAACAGTGATGGGCTTGGCACTGCGAAAGTAGCGCTCGTACCAGTGCTGGAACTCGCCCGCCCGGTCGCCCGTGTTCTGGCCGATCTCGAACATGGCGGCTACAAACACCTTGACCTGCACAGGCTGGACCTGCGGGGCGGCGCTGGTGGCGCTGGCGGCCTGGGAGGGACGGTCTGTGCTGGCGCAACCGGCCAGCAAGGCCGCAGTCACCACCGGGGCCAGAAAAGAGGAGCGAAAGCGCATGGATATCTCCGACGGGCAAATGCGCAGATTGTAGGTGTGCAGCAGCCGTTCAGGCAGGCTCTGGCGCCATCGACTGCCTGAGCGCCTCCACCAGCCATTCCACTTCCTGCACGGCGGCGCGGTGCAGCGGCAGCAAGGCCTGCAGTTCGAACGGAATCGAAAACGTCAGCGGCCGAATCACCATGCCAGCCCCGGCGCAGGCCCGCGCCGTGAGCGGATTGACGACGGCCACGCCCAACCCCTGCTGCACCATGGCGCAGACCGCAATGGCGCTGTGCGCCTCCAGCAGCATCTGGCGCGCCACACCTGCCTCGGCAAATACCCGGTCGATCTGCATACGGTAGGGATCGCCTTCGGCCAGGCTGACAAAAGGCTGGTCCGCAAAATCCACCGGCTGCAGCCGTGTCTTGCGGGCCAGCGCGTGCCCTGCTGGCAGCACGGCCACCTCATCGACCGCAGGCAGCGCCACCACGCGCACACCGGGCGGCACCTCGCCCTGCTCGGTCAAGCCCAGGTCGTAGCGCTGCGCGGCCATCCACTCCTGCAGGAGCGGCGCCTCCTGGGTCGCCACGCTGACGGCTACTGGCCCATGCGCAGCCTGCATGCGGGCCAATGCCAGGGGCAGCAGGGCGTGGCTGAGTGCAGGCATGCTGAGCACGCTGATGCGCGCGCCCTGCGGCCTGCCCAGCGCAGCGGCGCGCTCGATCACCCGGTCCAGCCCCTGCCATGAGCGCTGTACCTCGTCCCACAGCGCCAGCGCGCGCGCCGTGGGCCGCAGGCGCCCATGCACACGCTCGAACAGCGCGTAGCCCAGCAATTGCTCCAGCCGCGCCAGCTCACGGCTCACCGTGGGTTGCGATGTGAAGAGCAGGCCTGCAGCACCCGTTACCCCCCCGGCCAGCATGATGGCGCGGAACACCTCGATGTGGCGATGCTGGATACGTGGCACCTCGGGCGTGGAGTTGGCGGTGTCGATGGAGGGCTCGGCAGTGGAGTCGGCCTGGAAATGGCGAGGCATGATCATGTCAGTGGGATTGAATCCATATCTATTATGAATGACTCATTCAAAAACAAGTATTCGACTGAATGAATAAGTGCAGGCACACTGCAGTTTTCTGGCGCCATGGCAGAGTCCGTTGGTGCTTCAGATATTCAAGAATTCCGGCTTCCAGCGCTTACCTTGCAATCGCTTAAAGCTCTTATTTCTATAGCAAACAACATCATGAGCAATCCTTTCGCCCCCGATCTGCTGTGGCAACTGGCCGATGAATTCGGCACGCCGCTGTGGGTGTATGACGCCGCCACCATCCGCCACCGCATTGCCCAGCTCCAGGCGTTTGACACGGTGCGCTTTGCGCAAAAGGCCTGCTCCAACATCCACATCCTGCAGTTGATGCGCCAGCAAGGCGTGAAAGTGGATGCCGTCTCGCGCGGCGAGGTGCTGCGCGCCATCGCGGCGGGCTTTCAGCCCGGTTTTGGTGAGCCTGCCGAAATCGTCTTCACCGCCGACGTGATGGACGAAGCCACGCTGGCCACCGTGGTGCAGCACCAGGTGCCTGTCAACGCGGGCTCCATCGACATGCTGCACCAGCTGGGCCAGGCTTCGCCAGGCCACGTGGTGTGGCTGCGCATCAACCCCGGCTTTGGCCATGGGCACAGCAACAAGACCAACACCGGCGGCGAACACAGCAAGCACGGTATCTGGCACACCGACCTGACCATGGCGCTGGCCGTGATTGCCGAGCGCGGCCTCCGGCTTGCGGGCCTGCACATGCACATCGGCTCAGGCGTGGACTACGGCCACCTGCAGGAAGTGTGCGGCGCCATGGTGCAGCTGGTGGAACGCACCAAGGCTGCGGGCCACGACCTGCAAGCCATCTCGGCAGGGGGAGGTCTGTCCATTCCCTACCGCGAAGGCGATGCCACCATCGACACCGATCACTACTTTGGCCTGTGGGATGCCGCGCGCAAACAGGCCGAGGCCATTGTTGGCCACCACCTGGGGCTGGAGCTGGAGCCCGGCCGCTTTCTGGTGGCCGAAGCGGGGGTGCTGCTGGGCACGGTGCGCGCCACCAAGAATGCGGGCAGCAACCACTTCGTGCTGGTCGACACCGGCTTCAACGAACTGATGCGCCCCAGCATGTATGGCAGCTACCACGGCATGCACATCCAGCGCCGTGGCGTGGGCGTGCTGCCCAACACAGGCAGTGGCGCGCGCGACGCCGTGGTGGCGGGCCCGCTGTGCGAATCGGGCGACGTATTCACCCAAGGCGACGGCGGCGTGGTGCTGCCGCGCTCGCTGGGCGATGCACAAGTGGGCGACCTGCTCGTCATCCACGACACCGGCGCGTACGGCGCCTCCATGTCCAGCAACTACAACACCCGCCCGCTGGCGGCCGAGGTGCTGGTCGATGGCGGCAACGCCCGCCTGATCCGCCGCCGCCAGACGGTGGATGAATTGCTGGCCTTGGAGCTGGGCCTTTAAAACCGGCTCTGGCGCAGACTTCAAAAGCGCCAGCAGCTATTAAAAACAAAGCAAAACAGCACCGCAAAGGTGCTGTTTTTGTTGGAGAGCGCCGGTCTGTGGCTGTCAGGCTGTCAGCGCATGCCGTCGTTGCTTTGTTTGCCTGTCAGGATGGCTGCGAGCAACTGGAATGTCACCACACCCAGGCCCAGGATGCCCAGAAGGACGCCAGGCACACCAGCAAACAGCAGCGCCACAAGCACCAGACTGAGGGCAATATCCCAGCCCCAATGGTATTTACGCTTCATTGCCAGAAATTTCCTTTCCATCAGCAGCGGCTCTGCGCATGCTGCACAGAGGCACCGGCCTGCCACAGGCCGATGTGCAGATGATAGGGCCACTGGAAAGGCCGGCAGGCAAAACCCTTATTTCGACAGCTCCTTGACCAGCTGGTAGAGGAACTCGCGCCCGTCGTACAGGCGCGGAATCGCCACGCGCTCGTCCAGGCCATGGGCGCGCGCGTCGCTCGGCTCGGTGAAGATGCCCGAGACGCCATACATCGGAATGCCTGCATTGCGCATGAAGCGGCTGTCGGTGGCTCCCGTGCTCATCACCGGCACCACAGGCACGCCCGGCCACATTTTCTCGGTCAGGCCCTCCACGGTCTTCATCACATCGGGGCGCATGGGGGAGGCCGGGCTGCGCAGCGGCTGGTTGATGACCTTGAGCTTGACACGATCGTTCTCGGCCAGCTTGCGCAGCTGTGCCTCGACTTCTGCCGGATCATCGTGCGGCAGGATGCGGCAGTTGATGGTGGCGCGCGCGGCCTGCGGCAAGGCGTTGGCCGCATGGCCGCCGTTCACCTCGGTGGCTACGCAGGTGGTGCGCATGGTGGCGTTGTAGAGCGGCGATGCCGACAGGCGCTGCACGGCCTCTGCCGAAGGGCTGCCGCCCGCGACGGCCTTCATGTCGTCGGCCTGCTGGCCCTGGGCAAAGCCAGCGCTGCGCGCAAAATAGGTCTTGGTCACCTCCGAGAGCTTGACCGGGAAATGGTAGTTGCCCAGCGCGGTCAGCGAAGCGCTCAAGGCATACACGGGGTTGGTGGCGGTGGGTACCGAGCTGTGGCCGCCCTTGTCGGTGGCTTCAAGCTGGTAGGTGGCGTACATTTTTTCGGCCACCTGGATACGGTTGAGCACGGGCTTGCCATTTTCCAGCTGACCGCCAGCGCCTTCGTTGATACCGTATTCGGCATCGATCAATGGGCGCTGGTTGTTGACGAGCCAGAAAGCACCATTGCTGGGCACGTCGCCCTGCTCTTCATCGGCAGTCAGGGTCAGCACGATGTCGCGGCTCGGGGTAAAGCCTTCGCGCTTGAGCTGGCCCAGGATCGAGACGAAGGCAGCAGCCATGGCCTTGTCGTCCGAAGAGCCACGCGCGGTGAAGTAGCCATCGTCTTCCTTGAGCTTGAACGGGTCGCTCTTCCAGTCTTCGCGCTTGGCCTCCACCACATCGATGTGCGCCATCAGGAGGAGCGGCTTGCCCTGGCCGCTGCCCTTGTACTTGACGACCAGATTGCCCTTCTTGGGGAAGGGCTCGAAGATCTGCATGTCCGCTGCGGCAATGCCGTCTTCCGCCAGACGCTTTTGCATGGCCTGCGCCGCTTCGGTGTTGTTGCCCACCGAGTTGGTAGTGTTGATCTCCACCAGTTCCTTGTAGATGGTGTAGAAGCGCTTTTGCTCGGGCGTTTTGGCGCCAACCTGGGCCTGGGCACCAGTGGCAAGCAAGGCGCAGGCAGCAACAGCGAGCGCGCGTTTGGAAAAGGCCATGTTTTTATCTCCTTGGTGTGTCTTTCGGTCACGGGACGCCGTCAATTTGCATACCAAAGCTGCAAATCGACGCCATCACCACTGCATTCTGCGGATGGCGGCCGCCATTGCGTAGCGCGACCCGTCACCTATTTGACTGGTGCCCTACCCGCCACGGCACCCTTGCACAGGCAATGCGCTACGCTGTGCGGCATTGAACAAACTTGGAGATTGGCATGGCTTCGCAAGCAACAACACCGACGGTCGGCCTGATCGGCGTGGGCCTGATGGGCCACGGCATTGCCCGCAATGTGGCGGCCAAAGGCTTTCCGCTGGTGGTGCTGGAGCACCCTGGCAACCAGCCGCTGACCGAACTGTTGCAGTTGGGCGCTACCACCTGCCAGACACCTGCAGAATTGGCGCGCCAGTGCGATGTGATCATTCTGTGCGTGACCGGATCGCCCCAGGTGGAAGCCGTGCTCACGGGAGACAATGGCGTGCTGTCGGCCATCCGACCTGCAGCCGTGGTGGTGGATTGCTCCACCGCCGTTCCTGCCTCCACGGTGCGCATGGCGCAGGCCGTACATGCTGCAGGTGGCCAGTTCATCGACGCGCCGATGACCAAGACCTCCAAGGCCGCGCATGACGGCACCCTGAACCTGCTGGTGGGCGGAGACGCTGCCGTGCTGGCCAAGGTGCAGCCAGTGCTCGCAACCTTCACCGAAAAAGTCACCCATGTGGGCGCATTGGGCGATGGCCATCGCATGAAGCTGCTGCACAACTTTGTCTCGGTCGGCCAGATGACCTTGCTAGCCGAAGCCACCGCCTGCGCCCGCAAGGAGGGCATGGACATGCAGGCCTTCTGCGATGTGCTTGCAGGCGGCGGCGGTGCGGGTGTGGCGCTCGAGCGCCTCAAGTCCTTCATCCTCGCAGACGACCCCTCGGGCATTGCCTTCTCCATCTCCAACGCCGCCAAGGACCTGAGCTACTACGCCACGATGGCGCACGACGCCCGGGCCGCCAGCAAGGTGGCCGACGCCGCGTCTGCCACCCTCAAAGGCCAGGTGGAAGCCCAGCACGGCGACGCCATGCTGCCAGAGCTGATCGGCTTTCTGGCCCGGCAATGATAATGATGGATTAACGAAGAACTGGCTGCCAGCGCAGGCTACAAGCGCGCAGCAACTCCTGTTTGCATAGCAAAACGCCCACCATTTGCATGGTGGGCGTTTTTTGTTGAGGCCGGGCATGGGCCCGGCGGTGCAGCTTACTCGCCGAAGGAGCCATTGCCCTGGGGCAGCTTGCCAGCGATCAAGGCCTGGTGGGCCTGGGCCTGCACTTCGGCGCGGCTCAGGGCCGAGGTCTGGCGCTCACCTCTGTATGTATTGATGCGGTCGCCCACCAGAGGCATGGAGCCGTCGCGCTGCGCGGCAACCAGTTCTGCCTGCACCTGGGCGCGGCTCAGTGTGCTGGCCACGGCTTTGGGTGCAATGGCCTGATCGCCTTCGAATGGGTTGGCCTGTGCCACGCCAGCGCCCATCACCAGGGCAGCAGCCATTGCGGCCATCGAAAAGTTACGTGCGTTCTTCATCTTGATTCCTTTGAGAGGTTCCGGCGGGCCCCTGCGGCAGGCCGGTTCGCTCAACGGGGCGGTGGTATCACCGTGTATGTTTCTCGTTGATCGATGTATTCAGTGTATGCACGAGACCATTTCGGATAAATATGCCAAATCAGAATTTATTGTTCCATTTTTCATTCCAATAATGCGCATGCAGCCTACGCACCGACACAGGCCATGGCGAGACTGCCTCCAGCCTTGGAAGTTTGCATGAAAAAAGCCGTAAGCGACCATTCCGTGTGCGCCAGCAGCTCTTCTTTTGATAGTAAAAAAGCTATTCAGCGCGCGGCTCACGCCCCATCAGTGCCTGCACCACATCGCGCACCGGCATGCTGCCGTCCAGCAACGCCACGGTGGTTTCGGTGATGGGCATTTCCACGCCCAGCTTCTGCGCGCGCTGCAGCACGGTGCGCGCGCTGTACACGCCTTCAGCCACATGGCCGAGCGACTGCACTGCATCGTGCAGGCTTTTGCCCTGTGCGAGCAGCAAGCCTATCTTGCGGTTGCGCGACAGATCGCCTGTCGCCGTCAGCACCAGATCCCCCAGCCCCGACAGGCCCATGAAGGTGTCTTGTTGTGCGCCCAGAGCCACGCCCAGGCGTGTCATTTCAGCCAGGCCGCGTGTCACCAGCGCCGCGCGCGCATTGAGGCCCAGGTTCAGCCCGTCGCACAGGCCGGTGGCAATGGCCAGCACGTTCTTCACAGCGCCCCCCACTTCCACACCTGTGATGTCGTCATTGGCGTAGACCCGCAGGTTGTTGCCATGAAAGGCCGCCACCAGGGCCTCGCGCACATCCGCATGCCTGCTGGCGGCCACCAGGGCGGTTGGCTGGTGGCGCGCCACCTCCTGCGCAAAACTGGGGCCGCTCAATACGCCGGCGTGCAGTTGCGCTGCCACCTGGGCGCAGACCTCGTTGCCCAGCAGACCGTGGCTGCCTGCTGGCGCGCCCTCCGGCACGGCTTCAAAGCCCTTGCTGAGCCATGCCACCGGCACCTGGCGGCCCTGCAGACTGTCGTGCAGCATGGCGAGGCCACTTCGCAACGCGGCCATGGGGGTTCCCAGCACGATCAGATCGGCGCAAGCCACCAGCGGCTGCACATCGCCGCTGGCTACCTGCAGACCTGCCGGAAAGGGGATGCCGGGCAGATAGCGGGTATTCTCTCCAGCCGCCTGCATCTGGGCGGCCTGCGCAGCATCGCGTGCCCACAAGTGCACCGTGTGGCGAGCGGCCGCATTCATGGCCAGGGCCGTACCCCAGGCGCCAGCGCCGATAACTAGAATTTTCATAGCAAACTACTGATACCGATCAAGGGAGATTGATCATTTTTACCACAGGCAGATATGGCAAAGGCCTTGCACCCGGGGGTGGCAAGGCCTTTTCGTGACGCAGGCTGCTGTGCAGACCTGCTCCATTGGGGTCAATTACTGAACGGTTGCGTCGCCAGCGCCAGCGGCCTGGGCCTGCTGCTGCTCGTACATGGCCTGGAAGTTGATTTCTGCCAGGTGCACGGGCGGGAAGCCAGCGCGGGTCACGATGTCTGCCACATTGCCACGCAGGTAGGGGTAGACGATTTGTGGGCAGGCCACGCCGATCACGGCGCCCATCTGCTCTTCGGGGATGCCACGGATTTCAAAGATACCGGCTTGCTTGGCTTCCACCAGGAACACGGTCTTGTCTTCGATCTTGGTCTGCACGGTGGCAGTCACGGCCACTTCGAAGATGCCTTCAGCCACAGGAGTGGCCTCCACGCCCAGCTGGATGTCCACGCTTGGCTGGGTTTGTTCCAGCAGGATGCCTGGAGAATTGGGTTGCTCCAGCGATGCGTCCTTCAGGTACACGCGTTGAATCTGGAACACTGGATTTTCTTGATCCGCCATGGTGGTCTGTCTTTCGCTTGAAAAAGTGAATCGGGTGAACGTGCAATGCTGTACGAGCACCGCACGGTGTGCGCCCCTCTCGCATGCAGCCTGCCATTATGCAATGGCTGGCTGCCGTGAGAAAAATGCCCAGGCTTGTGTTTCCGGGCGGTTGAAGGTAGGCCCGCTCAGGCGCCCAGCAGCGGCATCAGCCCGCCCCGCTGGTCCAGCGCAATCAGGTCATCACATCCGCCCACATGGGTGTCGCCAATGAAGATCTGCGGCACTGTGCGACGGCCCGTGACCTGCATCATCACCTCGCGCTGCGCGGGATCGGTGTCGATGCGGATTTCTTCAATGTTCTCCACGCCCTTGGACTTGAGCACCTGCTTGGCACGAATGCAATAGGGGCAGACGGCGGTGGTATACATCTTGACGGCTTGCATGGGAAAGTCCTTGCGCTTGGCGCGCCGCAGCAGATGCTGCACGCAGATAAAAACAAAGGTGCTGAGCCAGACCGGCCAGCACCCTCAATACGTGGCAGATGGGGTCTGCAGCCCGAAAAACAAGCCCGAAGCCGCCAGGAAGAGCCCTGGCCTGCCCCGGATCGTGCCCGGGTTTCAGGCCTTTTCCACGGGCAGGTCCGCAGCGCGCCAGGCCTTCATGCCACCGGCCAGGGCCTGCACATTGGTGTAACCCAGCTTGGTTGCGGCGGCCACGGCACCTTGCGCGCGCTTGCCCTGTGCGCACACCAGAATCAATGGCAGAGCCTTGTTCTTGACGGTGGCGGGCAGGCGCTCATCCAGTTGCGCGAACGGAATGTTCTTGGAGCCGGTCACATGGCCCGCCGCGTACTCATCGGGCTCGGAGACATCTACCACCACGGCTTTTTCACGGTTGATCAGTTGCACTGCATTGCTGGGCGCCAGCGTTCCGCCGCCCACGCTTTTCATGGCAGGCATCGCCAGCAACGCCCCAGAACCCAGCGCCAGCACGATCAGATACCAGTTGTCGAGAATAAAGTTCACACCAAACCCTTGTCTTCTTGAATTGAGAACAGCCGACCATTTTAAAAGCGCTGCCATGCCAGTGGGAGGCAATAGCCTTTTGTCCGGCGTGCCGCACTGACAGACTGCGCACTGCGGGCATTCGCTTGCGCCCTACAATCGGCCCCAATGTTTGTGTGCCCCGCTTGCTGGCTGTGCCGATAAGACAATCAAAAGCATAGCAGCAGATCCTTTTATGGCGGGCGCAACCCTAGTTTTTATCATTGCATGAGGACACCATGTACAAGCTCGTACTGATCCGCCACGGCGAATCGACCTGGAACCTGGAAAACCGCTTTACCGGCTGGACCGATGTGGACCTGACCGACACCGGCGTTGCCCAGGCCAAGCAAGCTGGCCAGCTGCTGAAGGCCGACGGCTATGACTTCGACATCTGCTATACCAGCGTGCTCAAGCGCGCCATCCGCACCCTGTGGCACACCCTGGACGAAATGGATCGCACCTGGCTGCCCGTGCAGAAATGCTGGCAGCTCAACGAACGCCACTATGGCGCCCTGCAAGGCCTGAACAAGGCCGAAACGGCCAAGAAGTTTGGCGACGAGCAGGTACTGGTCTGGCGCCGCAGCTACGACACCCCACCACCCGCGCTGGAAGCTGGTGACCCGCGCAGCGAAAAGAGCGACCGCCGCTATGCCGGCGCCGAAAGCCATGTGCCGCTGACCGAATGCCTCAAGGACACGGTCGAGCGCGTGGTGCCGTTCTGGAACGAGACGATTGCCCCCACCATCAAGAGCGGCCAGCGCGTGGTGATCGCCGCGCACGGCAACTCGATCCGTGCGCTGATCAAGTACCTCGACGGCGTCTCCGACAACGACATCGTGGGCCTGAACATTCCCAATGGTATTCCACTGGTGTACGAGCTGGATGAGAACCTCCAGCCCATCCGCCACTATTACCTGGGCGATGCCGAAGCCGCTGCCAAGGCCGCTGCTGCCGTGGCATCGCAGGGCAAGGCATAAACAGCGTCCGCGACACGACCCGCGACATTCGCTCTTTCCCCCATCGGCAGGCTGTCTTCTTCCAGGAAGACGGCCTCTTTCATTTTTGATAGCATATGGCGTCCGTCTTGTAATGGATAAACCCATATTTCACTGAATTCCTGCCGCAAGCCGATCAGGTCGCCGCGTGTCATGTGGAAAGTAAAGACTTGTCACACCACTGCGAAAGCCCGCAGGGCTAAGCCCCGCCTAAGCGCTTCGGTGTATATTGGCGCGCTATAGAAAGTTTTGAGCATATGGGCCAAAAATTGAAGATTGCCGGCTGGGTTTCACTGGGCGTGGTCGCCGGCGCGCTCACAACCGTCTCGTTGCAGACCGTGGCGCGGGGCGTGATGTCCCCGATGCCGCTGGAGGAAATCCAGCAGCTGTCTGCCGTGTTTGGCCTCATCAAGACCGATTACGTCGAGCCGGCTGACGACAAAAAGCTGATCACCGATGCCATCTCCGGCATGGTTTCTGGCCTCGATCCGCATTCCCAGTACTTCGACAAGAAGTCGTTCAAGGAATTCCAGGAAGGCACGAGCGGCAAATTCGTCGGCGTGGGCATCGAGATCACCCAGGAAGACGGGTTGATCCGCATCGTCTCGCCAATCGAAGGCTCGCCTGCCGACAAGGCCGGCATCAAGACCAACGACCTGATCACCAAGATTGACGACACCGCCGTCAAGGGCCTGTCGTTGAATGAAGCCGTCAAGAAGATGCGCGGCGAACCGAACACCAAGGTGACCTTGACCATCCTGCGCAAGGATGAAAGCCGCAGCTTCCCCGTCACCATCACCCGTGCCGAAATCAAGACCCAGTCCGTGAAGGCCAAGATGGTCGAGCCGGGTTATGGCTGGGTGCGCGTGTCGCAGTTCCAGGAACGCACGGTGGACGACTTCGTGCGCAAGGTGGACGAGCTGTTCAAGCAGGACCCGAACATGAAGGGCCTGGTTCTGGATCTGCGCAACGACCCGGGCGGCCTGCTCGATGCAGCGGTGGCCATTTCGGCTGCCTTCCTGCCGCCCGATGTCACGGTGGTCTCGACCAACGGCCAACTGGCCGAAAGCAAGGCCACCTTCCGCGCATCGCCCGAGTTCTATGCCCGCCGTGGCAGTGATCCGATCAAGTCGCTGCCGCCCGCCATCAAGAAGATTCCGCTGGTGGTACTGGTCAACGAAGGCTCTGCCTCTGCGTCCGAGATCGTCTCCGGCGCGCTGCAGGACCACAAGCGTGCCGCCATCATGGGTGCGCAGACCTTTGGCAAGGGTTCGGTGCAGACCGTGCGTCCGCTCGGCCCCGATACCGGCATCAAGCTGACCACGGCGCGCTACTACACGCCAAGCGGCAAGTCCATCCAGGCCAAGGGCATCGTGCCCGACATCATGGTGGACGAAACCGCAGAAGGCGACCTGTTTGCAGCACTGCGCACACGCGAAGCCGATCTGGACAAGCATCTGGCCAGTGGCCAGGGCCCCGAGACAAAGGATGCGGCCCGTGAAAAGGCGCGCGAGGAAGCCTTGAAGCGCCTGGACGAAGAAAGCAAGAAGCCCGCATCCGAGCGCCGCCCACCGGAGTTTGGCTCGGACAAGGACTTCCAGCTGCAGCAGGCCCTGCACAAGCTGAAGGGCGAACCCGTGCAGGTGAGCAAGACCAAGACCGAGCGCCCCGAAGAGAAGAAGGACGGCGACAAGAGCGAATCGGACAAGCCCGACGCCAAGAAGGAAGACGGCAAGCCCAAGGAGTAAATCCGGGACAGCAAAACCTGAAGGTCCATCGAGGCCGGAAGCAGATACCCTGCTCCGGCCTTTGTTTTTACCGACAATAGCCACTTATGAACGACGACCAACTGCTGCGCTATTCCCGCCACATCATGCTGGATGACATCGGCATCGAAGGGCAGGAGAGATTTCTGGCCGCCCACGCCGTGATCGTGGGTGCGGGCGGCCTGGGAAGCCCCGCAGCGCTCTACCTGGCATCCGCTGGCGTGGGCACCATCACCCTGATCGACGACGACAGCGTGGACCTGACCAACCTGCAGCGCCAGATCGCCCACACCACCGCACGCATCGGCCAGCCCAAGGTCTCGTCATGCGCTGTGGCCCTGGCGGAAATCAATCCTGGCATCACCGTGCATACGGTGGCCGAGCGCGTGGATGCGCAGACGCTGGGACACCATATCGGCAACGCCACCGTCGTGCTGGACTGCACGGACAACTACCGTACGCGCCAGGCCATCAACCAGGCCTGCGTGGCGCATGGCAAGCCCCTGGTGAGCGGCGCCGCCATCCGTTTTGACGGCCAGATCAGCGTATTTGACCGCCGCCATGCCCACGCGGCCTGCTATGCGTGCATCTTCTCGCCCGATGAGCAGTTCGAGGAAATCAGCTGCTCCACCATGGGCGTGTTCTCGCCGCTGGTGGGCATCATCGGCACAATGCAGGCTGCCGAAGCGCTCAAGCTGATTGCGGACATAGGCACCACACTCGACGGCCGGCTGATGATGCTGGACGCTCGGCACATGGAATGGAACACCATGCATGTCCGCGCCAACCCGCAATGCCCCGTATGCAAGGCACAGCATACGGATGCAGGGTAAACACGCGCAAAGACCGCGCGGCAAGCCGCCAGACCGTGTCAAAGTCCACGCCAAACCGGCTTTTGTCGAAGTTGTCCTACTCGCACCTGCCCTGCACACCGATGGCATGAGCCGCTGGCCTTGGTATCATTGTTACAGCACGTCACAAACCTGTGTCCCAGAACAATGCCACGCCGATTGAGAACCTATTTAGTAGAAGACAACAAGACGATCCGCGAAAACCTGATCGCCACCCTGGAAGATCTGGCGGATGTGGAAACGGTAGGCCATGCCAGTACCGAGTCCGCTGCTACATCCTGGCTGCAGGACAATACTGCCGATTGGGACCTGGCCATCGTCGACATCTTCCTGCAGGAAGGCAGTGGCCTGGGCGTGCTGGAGAAGTTGCGCAAGCGCGAGCCAGCAAAACACCTGGTGGTTCTGAGCAACTACGCGACACCCAATATGCGCGAGCGCTGCACGCAGTTGGGTGCCAACCGTGTGTTCGACAAATCACAGGACATTGATGCGCTGATCGATTACTGCATGGAGCGCTCGTCCAACATCCGCTGACAACAACCTTTCCTCATCAAAAAATGCGGCAATTGCCGCATTTTTTGATTCAAGACTTTCGCGCTCAGTCGATCAGGCCATTCTTGAGCGCGTAATAGGTCAGGTCGCTGTTGGACGACAAGCCCATCTTTTCCATCAGGCGCGTGCGGTAGGTGCTCACGGTCTTGACACTCAGCGAGAGCTGATCGGCAATATTGCCTGCCGTCTCGCCCCGCGCCAGCTTCAGGAACACCTGGAACTCGCGCTCCGACAATTGTTCATGCGGCGGCACATCGTCCTTGCGGTGCAGTTGCTGCGCCAGCAGATCCGCCACCGTGGGGGTCAGATAGCGCTTGCCCAGAGAGATGGTGCGCAGGGCTTCGACGATCTCGGCGGGATCGCATTCCTTGTTCAGATAGCCGCTTGCGCCCTGCCGGATCAGATTGATCGCATAGTGCTCTTCCGGATAACCGCTCAGGATCAGGATGCCCATGTCTGGCGCCTTGGCACGCAGCATGGCCAGGGCATCAATACCGCTTTGCCCGGGCATCGACAGGTCCATGATCAGCACGTCGATTTCTTCATTGCGGACCAGGTCAATGGCTTCACGGCCATTGGCGGCCTCGCCCACCACACGCAGGTCCACATGCTCAGCCAGAAACTGCTTCAGGCCTGAACGGACAATGGCGTGGTCGTCCACGATTCCAACTTTGATCATAAGCCTCCTTGTATTGCGCACGGCAACAGGTATTACGAATCGCTGCCATGCGTACACAGCAGAGCAATTGCTCTATTATGAATAGCATATACCCAAACTAGAAAGAAAAGGATGCTCATGCGTTGGTCGCACTTGCGCAAATGGGCCATCAGCCTGCCTGCGGCCTTCCTGGCCGCGCTGGTTCTGATCGGCATTAACGAAGTCGGCTACTACCGCTCCAACGACTCGCTGCAGAACCTCAGCATCACCTTCCAGACTCGTACCACGCTGGACAAGCTGATGCAGCAGATGGCCGATGCCGAAACCAGTGTGCGCGGCTATCTGCTGACCGGCGAAGAGCGCTACCTCGACACCTACCAGCAGGCGTCCACCAATGTGGACAACGCCGTCGACGAACTGCGCGCCATTTACAGCCTGTTTCCAGAAGACCTGCAGATCTCGTCGCTGCTGGGCCGAGAAGTGGCCAAGCGCATCAACGAAATGGATCTGAGCGTGCAATTGCGCAAGGGAGGCTTTGACAGCGCCTGGCGCCACCTCATCAACAGCCCCGATGGCAAGGCGTCGATGGACAGGGTGCGCAGCCTGGGGGCTGAACTGGTGACCCACAGCAATGAACGACGTGCCCACAATGAAGCGGAGATCGTCCGGTCTCTGGCGCTGTCGCGCATCGGCATTGCCGTGGTCAGCGTCATTGGCCTGATTGCGTTCTACCTGTATCTGCGCCAATCCAACCGCCTGACCGACCTGATGCTGCGCGAGCAGAAGCTGTTGCAGGACGAGCGCGATCAACTGGAAAAACAGGTGCGTCAGCGCACCGCCTCGCTGACCGAACTGGCCACGCACCTGCAGCAGGTGCGTGAGGACGAGCGCGCCCACCTGGCGCGTGAGCTGCACGACGAACTCGGGGCCCTGCTCACCGCAGCCAAGCTCGATGTCGCGCGGCTCAAGTCCAAGATCGACATGTCGATGCCGGATGTGCAGGAACGCATCCAGCATCTGATCGAGACGCTCAACAGCGGCATCGCCCTCAAGCGCCGCATCATCGAAAACCTGCGCCCCTCCTCACTCTCGAACCTGGGCCTGACGCCTTCTCTGGAGATTCTGGGCAAGGAGTTCTCGGACAGTTCCAACATCGCCGTGGATCTGGATCTGGAGACCGTCCATGTTCCGGAGACCACGCAGCTGACCATCTACCGCCTGGTGCAGGAATCGCTCACCAATATCGGCAAATACGCCAAGGCCACGCAGGTGCAGGTACATCTGCAGAACCACCCCTCTCACATTGCCATTCAGGTGCAGGACAACGGCGTGGGTTTTGATCCTCTGTCCGTCAATCCGTCATCGCACGGTCTGGCGGGCATGCGGCACCGGGTCGAGGCGCTGGGCGGCAGGCTCAACATCCGATCAGCCCCGCAGCGAGGGACTTTGGTGGAAGCCGTGCTGCCGCAGCCAGGCGGCCACCGGGAAAAAACCAACCAGATCAGCGTGTCATAGGCTTTGATGAAAAGGCCACGGGGCTTCTTGCAAGGCGCGTTCTTGCTCCATTCCCAAGCCAAAGCACAGGCGGGCGCATACGGCATGCTGCAAAACTGCAAGATTCCTCCTACACCCTAACCCCGCCCTGACCGGCACAGGCCATCACAACACCTTTGCACAATCAATCCATCGCTCTTTTGTAGAAATAGCGCAGAGAAAAAGGAGAAGACAATGCTGCATTACGCTGTTGTATTTCTGGTGATTGCACTGATTGCTGCCGTGTTCGGCTTTGGTGGCATCGCCGCTGGTGCCGTGGGTATCGCGAAGATCCTGTTCTTCGTCTTCATCGTATTGGCCGTGATTTCGTTCCTGGCAGGCTTGTTAAAGAAGTAAGCAGCGGCAGCGCTTGAAGCCCGGCTCACCTCCGGATACATTTGAGATGCTGCCGCAGGTCAACCTACACTGCACCATCACCATTGAATACAAAGAAAGGGGCTCACATGAGTACTGAGAAAATTGCACAGGAAGCCGTAGACAAAGCACACGACGTTGCCAATGACGTGTTGGACGGTGCAGAAAGCGCAGTGCACTCCACCCGCAAGGCGGTTCATTCGGCTGCACACAAGGCAGAGCGCGCCATTGATGAGTTCGGCAATGAAAAGCGCCACTCCATCGACAACATTGCGTCCCGCGCCCAGCATTTCGCCGAACGTGGCATTCGCCATGCTGCCGACACCTCCCACCGTGCCCGCGAACAGTTCTACCGTGCGCAAGAGCGCGCCAATGAGTATGTCTCGGATCAGCCCGGCAAGTCGATGGCCATCGCCATGGCTGCAGGCGCTGCGCTGGCAACCCTGGTCATCATGGCAACCCGCCGCCGCGACTGAGCCCTGCTCCGCGCCTGTCAAGTTATCTGTCGGCACTGAATTACAAAGGGTGCACATGCCGATTGATTGTCAAAGCACCTATCTAACCGAGGAAATCGTATGAATCTGTCCCGTGCTATCGCTATCGCCGCTCTGGCTGGTGCAACCGTGGTCATGGCTACTGGCTGCTCCGTAGCCCGCAAGCAGGAAACCGTGGGTGAGTACATCGACGGATCGGCCGTAACCACCGCCGTGAAGGCCAAGCTGGCCAATGATGCAGGCACCTCGGCCTCCAGCATCAACGTCAAGACCATCGACGGCGGCATCGTGCAACTGTCCGGCTTTGCCAAGTCGCAAGCTGAAAAGGATCGCGCAGGCGAACTGGCCCGCTCCGTCAAGGGCGTGACCGAAGTGCGCAACAGCCTGATCGTCAAGCAATAAGCGGTCATCACCTTCAAGAAACAGGCCCTCGGGCCTGTTTTTTTATTGCCGCCTGGGTGCAGCTCCGTGCCACACCTCACCCCCGCATTCCCTTGGTGTCATGGGCCATCTCGGTTAAGCTTGATCCATGCGCATGTTTCATTGCGACCAATGCGGTCACCTTGTTTTTTTTGAAAGCGAGCAATGCGTGCATTGCGGCGCAGTACTGGCCTATCTGCCCGACAGCAATACCGTCGCAGCCTTGCAGGTGGATTCAGCAGCAGATGCCACGACCGGCCCTTACCAGCGCTATCGCAACCTGGCCGCCCCAGCCACGGCCCAGCCTGGAGTGCCCGAGAAGACCCAGCACTACCGCATGTGCGCCAACCGTCTGCAGTACCAGGCCTGCAACTTCGCGATTCCGGCCGAAGATCCGCACGCCCTGTGCAGTGCCTGCCGGCAGACGCTGGTGCTGCCCGATCTGTCGGTGGATGGCAATACCCTGCGCTGGCGCAAACTGGAAGCTGCCAAGCGCCAGTTGTACTACACGCTGGCACGGCTGGGCCTGCATCCGCAGGAGCCTGGCTGGTCGCCGCATTACCAGTTTCTGGCCGATGTGCCTGGGTCGCCCGTCATCACCGGCCATGCCAGTGGCTTGATCACGATCAATATCGCTGAAGCGGATGATGACGAACGTGTGCGCCGCAGGGTGGCCTTGCACGAACCCTACCGCACCCTGCTCGGTCACCTGCGGCATGAATCCGGGCACTTCTTCTGGGACAAGCTGGTGCGCGATGGGGGCGAGCTGGAGAGCTTTCGCCAGTTGTTTGGCGACGAACGGCAGGACTACCATCAAGCGCTGCAAAACTACTACGCCAACCCACCCAGCTATGCGCAGTGGAGCCCGCATTTCGCCAGCGCCTATGCCAGCGCCCACCCGTGGGAAGATTGGGCAGAATCCTGGGCGCACTATCTGCATCTGGTTGATCTGCTGGAGACCGCAGCCAGCTACAGCACGCAGCTGTGCGTGCCTGAAACCGCTGCCCCTCCTGCCGTACAGGTGGAAGACCCGTTTTCGCAACCCCCGCCCTCGTTTGAAACCATGGTGGCCCAGTGGGTGCCGGTGACCCTGCTGCTCAACAGCCTCAACCGCAGCCTGGGCCAGCTTGATGCATACCCTTTCGCCCTCTCCGGAGGGGCGCTGCTCAAGCTACGCTACGTACATGAACTGGTGCGCCGCCCGCACCCGCTCCACGCCTCAGGAGCAGGCGTGCTGTCACCCATCTCCCCTCCGCTGCAGGCGCCATGAACCAACCCAGCCTCGTTCTGGTTCCGGGCCTGGGCTGCGATGAGCGGCTGTGGCTGCCGGTAGCGGCACATCTGCCGCGTGGCATACAGGTCACCATCAGCTTGCCCCATATGGACCCGGCGGAGCGCAGCATCGAAGCCATGGCCGCCCGCCTGCTGGCAGGCAATCCGGGGCAGCTGGTGCTGTGTGGTGCGTCAATGGGCGGCATCATTGCCATGGAAGCATTGCGGCAAGCGCCAGACCGCATTGCAGGACTGGTGCTGTGCGGCACCAATGCCCGGCCCGAAAGCGCCGAAATGCGTGCGCTGCGCGAAAGCGCCATCGAAATGTTCGAGGCTGGAGATTTTGAAGACCTCATTCGCGCCAACGTTGCCATGGCATTCCATGCCGACAGCGCAGCCGATCCAGCCCTGGTACGCGCCTATCTGGACATGGTGCTTGGCGCAGGCGGTGCGCAGTTGGCCCGCCAGAACCGCGCCATCACCGAGCGCCCCGATGCACGCCTGCATCTGCCCCAATGCGCCTGCCCCGTGCTGCTATTGTGTGGCGACAGCGACCAGTTGACGCCCCCCGAATGCGCGCAGGAAATTGCCGACCTGGTGCCGCACGCCCAGCTGCAGTGGGTCGGCCGCTGCGGCCACATGCTGACCATGGAGCATCCGCAGGCCGTGGGCGCCAGCATCACGCAGTGGCTCGCACAGCACTACGGGGTGGGAAAAACGCAATAGATACTGGCGCCGCGTCGCTGCCAGAAAGCGGCAAGAGCGACGGAATCAACCGCAAAAAATCAGCGCGGCTCCTGCTCTTCTGCCTTGCGCTGCGCCACCTTGCGCAGCAGTTGCTCGGCCACATAAGGCGAGACGAATTTATCCACTTCACCGCTGAGCATCGCAATCTCCCGCACAAAGGTGCTGCTGATGAACTGGTAGCGCGTGCTTGGCGTCAGAAACACCGCCTCCACATCGGGCATCAGCGAGCGGTTCATGCCTGCCAGCTGGAACTCGTAGTCGAAGTCCGTCACGGCGCGCAGGCCGCGCACGATGGCATTGCCGCCGTTGGCCACCACAAAGTCGCGCAGCAGGCCCGAATAACTGGCTACCTGCACGCTGGGATAGTGCTTGACCGCCTCGCGCGCCATCTCCAACCGCTCCTTGAGGGAGAACATGGTTTTCTTGTGGTGGCCTTCGGCCACCGCCACGATCACGTTGCCAAACAACTGGTAGGCGCGGCGCACCACATCTTCGTGGCCCAGGGTCATGGGATCAAAAGTGCCGGGGTAGATGGCCAGGGTCATGCTTGTCTCCTGCTGTCACTGCAAAGCGGCACCGGGCCACCCGGTGCATTGCAGCGCAGCATAAACGATTTTGGCGTTCGCTCAAGTTCTGCGCGGCAAAGCTGTCACGCAGGCGAATGCCCATCAGTCAGGCTACAGCATGCGCTTTCGCAGCAAGTGAGCATGCACTGCACCCGCCTTCATACTGCGCTGCAGCATGAACCCCAGCGGTGCCAGGCGCTCGTCGCTCCAGGCTTCGGGGGCCTCCAGGTAGACAAAACCTTCCTCGGCCAGCGCCTGGTGCGCGGCTTTGAGCGCGGGCTCGAACAAGGCGCCGGAGAACGGCGGATCGAGAAAGATCACATCCCAGCGGCCGCTGCCCGATTGCAAGGCCGCCAGCGCATCTCCACGCGACACCTCGACCGTCGTAGCGCCCAGCTTCTGCACCAGTTGCTTGAGCTGCGCAGCCAGCTGCAGATCGGATTCGACCATGCGCACCTGTACCGCGCCGCGCGATGCGGCCTCCAGCCCCAGCGCGCCGGTACCGGCAAAGGCGTCCAGGCAGCGCCAGCCCGCCAGATCCTGCCCCAGCCAGTTGAAGAGCGTCTCGCGCACGCGATCAGGCGTAGGCCGCAGATCGGGCTTGGTCAGCACGGCCAGCTTGGTGCGGCGCCACTGGCCGCCGATGATGCGTATCTCGCCCGCTGCCGACGCAGCCACGCGCGCCGAGCGGCTTGCGCCCGAGGCTTTGCTGCCAGGCGCTGCAGTGGCGGCGGCAGGTTGGCTGGCCAACGCCTGCAGCGCACGCAGGCTGCGCTCGTCCTTGATGGTGCTGCGTCCCATTACTGCTTGGCTCCTGGCTGCACGCCTGCGGCAGCTGCTTCTGCCTTGGCTTCTGTCTTGGTACCGGCTTTGGCTCCGAGCACCACGGTCACTTCCTTGTCCGGTTGCACCATGCGAGCCATGGCCTTGCGCACATCATCCTTGCTCAGGGCCTCGACACGGTCGGTCCAGTGGTCCAGGTAATCGAGTGGCAGTCCGTTCCAAGCAATGTTGGTGACGTTGCCCAGCAGCTTGGCATTGCTGTCCACGCGCAGCGCAAAGCCGCCGATGAGGTTGTCCTTGGCGTCGCGCAGTTCCTTGTCGGTCGGCCCCTCGGCAATGTAGGTGGCCAGCACTTCGCGCGTTACCTCCAGCGCCTGGGCAGCCTGGTCGGGCCGGGTTTGCAGGCCGATCTGGAAGGCGCCAGCATCCAGCCCCGGGTTGAAGGTGGAATACACGCCATAGACCAGGCCACGCTTTTCGCGCACCTCTTCCATCAGGCGCGATGCAAAACCGCCGCCGCCCAGAATCTGGTTGCCCAGCATCACGGCCAGAAAATCGGGGTCCGCACGGCGGATGCCGGGCTGCCCGATCAGCACCTGCGCCTGGGCTGAATCGAATGCAATCTGGATTTCCTCCGCCTTGGCCAGGGGCTGCACAGCGGGAACCACAGGAGGCGGCGCGCACTGCGCCCGAGGCGTTGCAGGCATCTTGGCCAGCAGGCGCTTGACGAGCGCATCGGCCTGCGCCTTGTCAAGCGCACCCACCAGGGTCACCTTGGCGCGGCAGGCATCCACCGAGCGTGCCAGGTACTGGCGCATGGCAGTAGGGTCGATCTGGGTGAGGGTTGCTTCCGTTGCGCGCTGGCCGTAGGGGTGCGAGCCAAACACGGCCTTGCCAAAGGCGCGTGCCGCCACCACGGGCGGGCGCGTGTTGCCTTCCTTGATCGATGCATTCCAGCGTTCGCGTTCGCGTTGCCAGACGGTCTCGTCATAGCTGGGCTGGGCCATCTGGCGTGCCGCCATGTCTGCCGCCTTGCCCAGCAGGCTGGTATCCGTCAGCGAGCGCAGCGAAAAACTCAGCGCATCGTTGCTGGCCGCAGCTTCGAAGGTGGCGCCCAGGTCTGCCCATGCTTCACCGACGGCATTTTCGTCCAGCGCGGGCTGGGCACCATCAGCCTTCACGCCCTTGGCTACCATCATGGCGGCTGCACTGGCCAGGCCTGCCTGGGCGGCTGGGTCGCGGCGGCTGCCCGCGTCAAAATTGATCTGCACATCCACCATCGGGATCGTCGGGCTGTTCACCAGCCAGACCTGGGCACCGCTGTCCTGCGTCCAGTGCTCGATGGGCAGCAGTGCCCAGGCGGAGTGCGAAGCCAGCAGCGCAACGGCGCCGCCGATCAGAGTTTTGTAAAAAGCTTTGTGCATGGGTTTCTCACCTGCCAGAGCCGTGCTGCCAGGGCATGCACGGCAAAATATCATTGCTTTGAGCCTGAGGCGCACAACTGGTGCACGCCATACGCTATCAATTCAGTAGTAACTGCACCAACTGCGATCTGCGAGGCTGCTCCTTTGGAGAAGCATGCTGTCCGATCGCGGCTTGCGCAAGCCATGTTCCATCGTTCCCGGTCAGTGCACCGCACCATCCTTGCCTTGCCCGGCGCTGCGCTTCTGGGCAGCGCGGTCGGCATCGGTCAAGGGCTGGGGCAGCAAGGTGGCCACGGTCATCTGGTCGTCGCCAAAGTAACGCGCCGCCACATCCTTGACCTGCGCGGGGGTCACCGTCTTGAGCAGGGCGAGTAGGCGGTCATTGGTGTCGAGCGGCAGGCCCAGGACCCAGTTCGAGCCCAGGTCATTGGCCTGGCCGAACACGGAGTCGCGCTCATACACGGTCGATGCCTGCCATTGCGTGCGCACGCGCGCCAGCTCGGCCTCGCTTACGCCTTCCTTGGCCACGCGCGCCACTTCGGCGCGCAGCGCATCTTCCACCTCCTTGGCAGTCTTGCCCTGCGATGGCACACCACCCAGCATGAAGGTGGACGGCCCGCGCGCCACCACGCTCGCGCCGCTGAAGGCGGCATCCGCCACACGCGCCGGGCCTTGCGTCAGGCGGCGGTCGAGACGCGCGCCGTCGTAGCCACTCAGCACCGACGACAGCATCAGCAGCGCCATCGCATCCTTGTCGCTTGCCTGGGGCGCCACGATATTGCGCAGATCGGGCACCTTGAAGCTCATCAGCACATAGGCCTGCTCGGCGGGCGCCTTGAAATCGACCCGGCGCATGCCTTTTTGCAGTGGCTCGGGGCGGGGCTTGCGCTCTGGCAGGGCCTGCTTGGGGATGCTGCCGTAGTATTTTTCGGCCAGCTGGCGCACTTTTTCGACATCCACATCGCCTGCGATCACAACCGCCGCGTTCTCCGGCACATACCAGGCCTTGTGGAAATCACGGGCGTCATCGGGTTGCATCGAATCGAGGTCACCCATCCAGCCCACCACGGGGCGGTGGTAGGGCGATGCCTGCCAGGTGGCGGCGTTGAGCTGCTCCATCAGGCTGGAGCGCGGGTTGTCATCGGTGCGCATGCGGCGCTCTTCCTTGATGACTTCGATCTCTTTCTTGAATTCGCTGTCGGGCCACTGGTTATGGGCAAACCGGTCGGATTCGAGGCGCATCACGTCTTCGAGCTTGCCAGCCGGAATCTGCTGGTAGTAACCGGTGTAGTCGCGGTTGGTGAAGGCATTTTCCTGCCCGCCCAGCGCCGCCACCTTGCGCGAGAAATCTCCCGGCGGCACCGTGGGCGTGCCCTTGAACATCATGTGCTCCAGCACGTGGGCGAGACCCGAGCGGCCATCGACCTCGTCCATGCTGCCCACACGCACCCAGACCATGTGCACGGCCGTCGGCGCGCGCTTGTCCGGCTGCACGATCAGCGTCATGCCGTTGGAGAGGGTGAACTGCTGCGCACCGGCGGCGTTCTGGGTGATCACGGGCACCGGAGGCGGCGACGTGGCCAGCGCGAGCGATGCCCCGCTGCCCAAGGAGGCCATCACGGCCAGCAAAGTGAAGGAACGTTTCATAGAATAGGCTGATTCTACGTAGCCAACAATGTTCAGTTTTTTCAAGAAAAAATCTCCTGCTGCCGACGCAGCACCTGCCACAGCTGATGCAGCGCCCGTTGCCGAGCCCACCCCGGCACCCACGCCCGCACCTGCGCCCCTGCCAGTATCTCCCCCTGCGGCAGAACCAGCCAAGCCCGGCTGGCTGCGCAATGCCCTGGGCATGGGCGGCAAGGCCGAGGCACCTACGGTCTTAGAGCAAAATACGCCATCAGCGCCCGTCCAGCAAGCGCCAATAGCTCCTATCACTATAGCACCCGAACCTGCGAGCGACCGTGGCAGCTGGATGAACCGGCTCAAAAGCGGCCTGCGCAAGACGGGTTCGAGCATTGCCACCGTCTTTACCGGCACCAAGATCGACGAGCAGCTGTACGAGGAGCTGGAAGAGGCCTTGCTGATGGCCGATACCGGCGTCAAGGCCACGCAACACCTGCTGGACGATCTGAAACAGCGCGTCAAGGACAGCAAGACCACCGATCCCGCAGCCGTCAAGGGGCTGCTGGCTGATGCACTGGCCGATCTTCTGGCACCGCTGGAAAAGCCGTTGGTCATTGGCGAGCACAGCCCCACGGTCATCATGGTCGCAGGCGTCAATGGCGCGGGCAAGACCACATCCATCGGCAAGCTGACCAAGCACCTGGCCGATGCAGGGCAGAGCGTGCTGCTGGCGGCGGCCGACACCTTCCGCGCCGCCGCGCGCGAGCAGTTGGGCGTCTGGGCCACGCGTAACACGGTCGAAATCATCAGCCAGGAAGGCGGCGACCCGGCAGCCGTCAGCTTTGACGCAGTGACCGCCGGCAAGGCGCGCAACAAGGATGTGGTGCTGGTCGACACCGCAGGCCGCCTGCCCACACAACTGCACCTGATGGAAGAGCTCAAGAAGATCAAGCGCGTGGTGAGCAAGGCCGATGGCACGGCGCCGCACGAGGTGCTGCTGGTGATCGACGGCAATACCGGCCAGAACGCGCTCAACCAGGTGCGGGCGTTTGACGACGCCCTGCAACTGACGGGCCTGATCGTGACCAAGCTCGACGGCACCGCCAAGGGCGGCGTGCTGGCCGCCATTGCGCAGGAACGCCCCATTCCCGTGTACTTCATCGGCGTGGGCGAAAAGGTCGAAGACCTGGAAACCTTCAGCGCCAAGGAATTTGCCCAGGCCCTGCTGACCTGAATACACGGCAGACACCGAACATCCAAGCCCCGCACTGCGGGGCTTTTTCGTTGCCGCATGCAAAGCCGTGCCGACACGCGAACCAAGCGCAGCCGCCCCAATCGCAGAGGGCACTGAAAGCAGGCGCTCACCATTGCTCCATGCAAGCGCATTTCCGTGGCACCTTGTCATTGTAATTTCATGCAAATTTGCTATTTTTTGTACTTTCTTGGCAAAAGCCAATTGGTTCCCAAAACAATGCCTGCGGGCAGGAGGATGCATGAAATCAAGATGGCAATTACTGTGTACCGGCGGGCTCTGGGCCATTGCCAGCCTGGGCGGCGCACAGGCAGCACCCACGCTGTCCCAGAACTTCGACGCGGCGGCCGTCGACAATACGGTCGGTTCCACCCCACCCGCAGGCTGGACGGCGCGCACCTACTACAGCGATGGATCGGAAGGCCCGGTGGAGGTGACCACGGGCTCTGCCACCTGGCTGGGCTGGAAATTTCTGAACAAGAGCACCTGGGTCGCCCAGAAAACCACCAACGCCACCACCAAACGTGGTGATTTCGCCCTGGGATCGAACGGCATTGCGCTGATCGAGTCAGACGGCTTGCGGGCAGCCAAGGTCTACAGCGCAACGCTGGAGACCCCTGCCGTCAACGTGGCTGCTGGCAAGAAGTACCAGCTGAGCTTCAACACCCACTACCGCCAGGGCCAGGCGCCGCAGACCGCCGACGTGGTCGTCAGCTTCGACAAGGGCATCGCCCAGACTTTTGCCCTGACCGCCGATACGCTGAACCAGGCCTTTCAAAAAACGCTGACCGTGCCTGCCGATGCCACTACCGCAAAGATCAGCTGGAACTACCGCAGCACCGCCAACAACTGGTACTGGGCCGTGGACGATGTGCTGCTGGACGAAGACACCAGCGCGCCCCCCGCGCCTTTCGACCCTGCCAAGCTGCCCGATACAGCAGCCAGGCCCACGCTGAGCGTCGGCCCCACCCTGCAGAACCCGGGCCCCGACCGCATGGCGGTGATGTTGGAAACCACCGAACCCGCCCCCACCGTCTGGCTGCGCAAGGCCGGCAGCACGGGCCCGTACACATTGGTGCCCGCCATCAATCCGGTAGGAGATTTTGCCGACAACAGCATCTTTTTTGCCGATCTGCAGGGGCTGCAGTCGAACACGCTGTATGAATACGCCGTGGTGACCGGCACCAGCGCAGCGCCCAAATTGGCAGGGCCGTTCCAGTTCAAGACCTGGCCCAAGGAAGGCGATGGCGTCACCAGCGCCAAGTTTGCCGTCGTCTCCGACACCCAGGACGGCCTGGCCAACCGCTTCAAGAACATCACCCAGAGCGTGATCAACAACGATTGCACAGGCGTTGCCGCGCAGTGCGCACAGACCGTGGCCGGCTTCATGGTGCCGGGCGATCTGGTCAACTCGGGCGGAACCCGCAGCCAATGGGCCAGCCAGTTCTTCGGCCCGCTCAGCGCCATCTCCGCCTACGTACCGCTGATTCCCGCCCCCGGCAACCACGAGTATTTTGCCAACGAGCAGGCCAGCGAAGGCGCCGAGAAGAACTGGGCAAAGACCTACCGCAAGTACTTCAACCGCATGCCGACCAATGGATCGACCAGGCACCCGCTGCACTGGTATTCGCTCGACTATCTGGGCATGCGCATCGTGGGCAGCGACTTCAACCCGGCGTCGGCCATGCACAACACCGGCGGCTGGAACAGCTACGACAACGGCCGCGGCCTGTTCCGCGCCGACTACATGCGCGAGCACCTGGATTGGTTCACCGGCCTGATGCAGAAGACCCGCCAGGACAGGAAGCCCTACATGGTGCTGCTCAACCACCACCCTTGCCTGAGCGAGAAATGGCGCCAGGGCGAGGTCATGGCGGCCTGCGATTTCATCTCGCAGATGGAAGACTATGGCCGCAGCACCGGCGCCATCACCGTCAACCTCAACGGCCATGTGCATTTCTATGAACGCGGCAACTCGATGGACAGTCGCCACCTGTGGCTGAACGTCGCGTCAGGCAGTGGCAACCTGGAAAGCGCCAGGCAGGAAGACGACAGCGACCTCGATGTCATCGCCAACACCAAGCTCACCTTCGGCTACGGCACGCTTGAAGCGCGCTTTGGCGGTGCGGCGCCCGCACTGGCGTGGAAGCGCTATGACCTGGGTGCGTCGACCACCAGCACCACCCCCGACGACGCCATCTCCATCACCAGCGAAAAGTGGGCTGTGGCGCCGCAACTGGCGCAGGCCAAGCTGGGCAAGGTCGATCCGGCATCGGTCCAGCTGTCCTACAACACCGCCGGCGTTTCCGGTGTGTACGAAGCCCAATGGCAGTTGTCCAAAGACTCACAGTTTGGCAAGGCGCAGCCGGTGTACGACGTGTGGGGCAACGACACGCGCCGCGAAAACTGGAGCTATATCAACGGTGTGCGCACCAACACCCAGAACGGCGCGGACATCTCGACCCTGGCCCTGGGCCAGTTGCTGGCCAACCCCAAGCGCGTGTACCCGAACGTGGGCGCTGCCACCTCGCGCGCCAAGGTCATGACCGCCGTGGTTGCCGGCGGCAACAGCCTGCTTGACCGCTGGAGCTGTGCCTACAAATGGGACGACAACGGCGATATCGGGCCGGATCGCCAGGGCGGTCGACAGTGCTTTGCACGCCTGTTGCAAGGCGATGGCAGCAAAGGTTCGGCCTTCGACCCCTTTGGCGGCAAGGCACCCGAAGTGCTGAAGCTGGGCACCGACGAGCGCTGGTACTGGCGCGTTCGCGTACGCGACGAGCACCTGAACTGGTCGGACTGGAGCGCTGCCGGATCCTTCGAGCTTGGCAACCCGGCACCAGAGCCCGAGCCACCGGTCAAGGACCTGATCAACGTACAACTCCCCGGCTCCGCAGGCGGCCAGCCCGCCGTTGGTTTGCAGGTACAGGCTTCCGCCACTTGCCAGAGCACCCAATCCAGCACCGCCGCCGTGCCCGCAGGCCTGCTGCCGCGCAACCTGCAGGCGGCCTCCGGCCTGGTGTCCTTTGCCATCGCTGACTGCAACCAGCAGGGCTTCAGTGCCCAGATCAAGCTCACCCTGCCCAAAGACCTGCCTGCCGACAGCCGCGTGATGAAGGTGAGCACAGGCGCAGACGGCAAGCCTGTGGCCACCGATATCACGGGCCAGGCGAGCATCTCCGGCAATGCCGTGAGCTACACCATCACCGACGGTGGCGCGCTGGATGAGGATGGCAAGACCAACGGCGCGATTCTTGATCCGGTGCTGGTAGCCACACCTGCAGCCGTCGATCCTGATCCCAACCCCGGAACAGGCCAGCCCACCCCTGTGCCGGTAGGCCACCCTGTGGCCCTGCTGCTCGCATCTGCCCTGCTGGCAGGGGCCGCAGGCTGGCGCCAGCGCCGCAAACGCTGACCGGCATGCACAGCCAGCGCACTGCGCTGGCTGCCTCTGCCTTTCTATCCGTGCTACCGTGGCCCTGATGGGCCACTTTTTTTTACAATCACCCGGGCGCAGAATCGGCGCCAGTTGCCACCTCTGAGGGTCGTCTCCCATGCTGCAAGAAGACAGATTTACCAGAATCCAATCGCTGCTGAGCGCTGCAGGTCGGCTGAGTACCGAACACTTGATTCAGGACATGCAGGTATCGCGTGAAACCGTTCGGCAGGATCTGCTGGCCCTCGAATCCATGGGTCTGGTGCGGCGCGTGCATGGTGGCGTGGCCGGGGTCACCCAGCAGGAGCCGCCCTTTGTGCAGCGCCAGGCCATGCGCGTGGCCGAGAAACGCGCCATTGCCAAGGCAGCCGTCAAGCGTCTGCAGCCGGGGCAGATGGTGTTCATCGACGCCGGCACCACCACGGCCATCCTTGCCGAAGAACTGAGCCTGCTCTCTCACTTGGTAGTCGTCACCAATTCGATCACTGTGGCACTCAAGCTGGCGCCTTCGCTGCCCAATGGCGGGTACGGCAAGGGCAGACGGGTGATTCTGCTGGGGGGCGACACCAACCCGGAAATCCCCAGCACCTATGGCGAAGTCACCCTCAACGAAATACGCCGCTACCGGGCGGATGTGGCCATGGTCTCGCCGGTCGGCATCAGTGCGCAGGACGGTGTGACCTTTGCCAACGAACACGAAGCCAGCCTTGCCACTGCCATGGTGGCCCAGTCATCCGCCTTCTGCGTGCTGGCCGACGACAGCAAGATCGGCGTGCGTGGGCGCTATGCCGTGGCCGCCACGCCCGAAAGTCAAACCCTGGTGACCAATGCATCGGCACCCAATGCGGCGGCCTTGGCTGCCCTGCGTGCACAGGGCGTGCAGGTGGTGGAGGTGTGAGCCTTCACGCCTGCACCGGCGCCGTCACCTCTGCGGCGACCCAGGCTGCATAGCCGGGACTTGCCTGGCTGTCGCCCCACAGCCACTGGGGCAACTGGTAAGGATGCAGAGGCTTGAGCAATTTTTGCAGCGCCAGCTGCTGCGCCAGCGTGGTTTTCCAGGTGATGCGCCATTCGGCACTGTTCTGCAACTCACCGTTCCACCAGTAGTACGACTGGATCGCCTCCACCTGGGCGCACGCCGCCAGTCGGGCATGCACACCTGCGGCGGCCAGTCGCTGGGCGGCGGCTTCGCTATCCACGGTCGTACACAGCCAGGCAATGGTGGAGGGGTGGGGGTTGGAAATCTGCATGGCAGGCATAGTACAGGAAGCGGTTGGCACCCAATTGCTATCAATAAAAGAGCTATTTACGCTTAACCCATAAGCACCAACTGCCCTTTTCCCCTATATTCGGTTTATTGGAGGCTACTGGAAAAATTTCCAGTTATTTTGTAGTCCGACCCGGAACTTTCAGGCCACGAACCGGCTCCAACCCGCCATGAAAATACATCGCTTACCCTCCATCGGCCAGGCTTCGCGTCGCCCGTGTAAGCCATGACCGACAGGCCAGGCCAGGCCAGCCATAGGACAACACATGGCAACGGCGCCTGGTAAAGAACTATAAAGCACTCCCGAAACCATAGCTTTCTACGCTTGATGGGCAAGCGTAAAACTGATCTTTCATCCATATCAAAGGATGGCGAAATCCATCCTTGCGGCGGGAACTCCCACCAAATTCAGGGAATCTCACCGGTGTTACTATGCATCGCATAGACGAAAGGACTTCTAGCGTGACAACTCATACTGGAGCCGCCATCACCTCTACCGCATTGGCTCCTGCAAACCCATGGTCGTTGGTACCTCCCCTGGGTAATCTGGACGCATACATCTCTGCAGCCAACCGCATTCCCATGCTGACTGCAGAGGAAGAACTCAATTACGCCAAAAAGCTCAAAGCCACTGGCGATGTGGATGCCGCTGGCCGTCTGGTGCTCTCGCACCTGCGCCTCGTCGTATCCATTGCCCGCCAGTACATGGGTTACGGCCTGCCACATGGCGACCTGATCCAGGAAGGCAACGTGGGCCTCATGAAAGCCGTCAAGCGCTTCGACCCCGACCAGGGCGTGCGCCTGGTGAGCTACGCCATGCACTGGATCAAGGCAGAGATCCACGAGTACATCCTGAAGAACTGGCGCATGGTCAAGGTGGCCACCACCAAGAGCCAGCGCAAGCTGTTCTTCAACCTGCGCTCGATGAAGCAAGGATTCAAAGCCGACGCCGGCATGGAAGACGGTGTCATGCACCGCGAAACCCTGTCCGAGTGCGAGATCGACCAGATGGCCGAGCAGCTCAACGTCAAGCGTGAAGACGTGATCGAGATGGAAACCCGCCTGTCGGGCGGCGACGTGCTGCTGGACCCCAGTCCTTCGGACGATGGCGAGCAGGCCTTTGGCCCCATTGCCTACCTGGCCGACGCTTCGCATGAGCCCACCGCCATGCTCGAATCGCGCCAGCGCGATTACCTGGCCACCGATGGCATCCAGGAGGCATTGGCCACCCTGGACGAGCGCAGCCGCCACATTGTGGAAGAGCGCTGGCTCAAGGTAAACGACGACGGCTCGGGCGGCATGACGCTGCACGACCTCGCTGCCGTCTATGGCGTAAGCGCCGAGCGCATCCGCCAGATCGAATCGGCTGCGATGAAGAAAATGCGCAAGGCTCTGGCCGAGTACGCGTAAGCCTCAAAGCGGCGGCGCACAAATGTGCCGCAATTGGCGATAATCGAAAGCGCACAGGCTGCCAGGCCTGTGCGCTTTTTTGTGGCCTGCTGCGGATTCGGCGGACGTATAAGCGCATAAACCTCCACCTCAGCAAGCCGGTTTACCTATGGAGTTTTCGATGACTTTCACCTTGCCCCGCCGCAGCATGCTGACCGCAGCCCTGGCTGCCACCTGCATGGCTACCAGCGCCTTTGCTGCTGACAACTGGCCCAGCAAGCCCCTGCACCTGATCGTAGGCTTTCCCGCAGGATCGTCACCTGACCTGACGGCACGTGCCCTGGCCGAGCCGCTGGAAAAAGCCCTGGGCCAGACCATCATCGTGGAAAACAAGGTGGGCGCTGGCGGCAACATTGCCGGCGAATACGTGGCCAAGGCCGACGACCACACCTTCAGCGTGATGATCAACGGCAACATGACCATTGCCAAGCTGTTGAACCCGGCCGTGCGCTACAACCCGCTGACCGACCTGCAGCCGGTCAGCCTGATCGGCGTGGCGCCGCTGGTGCTGGTGGCGCCCGCTTCAGCCCCCGAAGGCAAGGCGTTCTTTGACGCCGCAGCCAAGGCTGGCAGCAAGTGGAGCTATGGCTCACCCGGCGTGGGCACCGTCGGCCATCTGGGTATGGAATTGCTCAAGAGCCGTTCCAAGCTCAAGCCCGAGCACATTCCGTACGCAGGCTACCCTCAGGTGTTCAACGGCATCCAGGGCGGCGACCTGCAGCTGTCCATGCTGCCCCCGGCGCTGGCCATGGCGCAGATCCAGGCAGGCAAGCTACGCGGCATTGGCGTGACCTCTGCCGCCCGCAGCCCGCTCGCCCCAGGCCTGCCCAGCCTCAAGGAGCTGGGCGTGAACAATTACGACCTGGAAATCTGGAACGCCGTTGCTGCGCCCAAATCCATGGCCAAAGCCCATGTCGAAAAGTTGGCTGCTGCAGTGGGGGAGATCGTGCGAAGCCCTGAGATGCGCGCCAGGCTCGCCGCGCAGGGCTGGCAGGCCGTGGGCAGCTCGCCCGAAGGGCTTACCAACCGCATTGATGCCGATGTGAAGGCCCTTGGCACTATCATCAAGGAACAGAACATCCGCGCACAATAAACGCCCATGACCGCAGCCCAAGTCTTTACCAACCTCAGCGCCTGGCAGGTGATGGCTTGGGGCTTGCTGTTTTTCACGGTTCTGTACCTGGCAGGCGGCTTCGGCATGACCGCCCTCACCCGCTTTCTGCAAAGACTTGGCATCGGCAAGGTGCTGGATACGCGGCCGCTCAAACCCGACCAGCTGCAGCGCGAGTGGCGCCAGTCCTTCCATTCAATCCTCATCTTCGGCCTGGGCATGATCGTGCCCTGGGGCTTCGTACAGCTGGGCTGGGCACGCTTTGCCGTCAACCCATCGGCCTGGCAGATCGCCATCGAGATCTGGGTGCTGCTGATCTGGAACGATGTGCACTTCTGGATCAACCACCGGCTGCTGCACACGCGCTGGCTCAAGCGCTTTCATGGCGATCACCATCGCTCCGTGGTGGTCACGCCGTGGTCCACCTACAGCTTCCATCCGGTGGAGGCCATGATGATGGGCAATGTGATTCTGCTGCCCATGGTGGTGCATGACTTTGCCTTCTGGTCTCTGGCGTCGGTGCCCGTCTTCAGTCTGGTGCTGAATGCCATTGGCCACTCCAACTACGAATTCTTCCCCTCCGTCGGCCCGCGCCACCCGCTCGCCGCCAGTCGCCGTCACCATCTCCACCATGCGCGCCCTGCAGGCAATTACGGCTTTGCCTTTGCGTTCATGGACCGCTGGATGCGCAGCGAAGCCGATCCGCTGCCTGTGCGTCCGGCACCGGCGCGCTCCACGCAATCTGCGCCCTGACGACTCTGCATGCCGCCCAGCGCCAGCATTCCGCCCCCGTCCCCCCCTCTGCGCCTGCGCCATTGGCGCGATTGGCAATCGCTGCTTTACCTTGCCACCCTGCCGCTGATCGTGCTGTGGCAGTGGCAGCACGGCTGGGTCTGGTGGCTCTATGCCGTGGAGCTGTTCCTGACCCTGGGCGTGGGCGTGATCCACCACAACCACACGCATCTGCGCATGTGGCGCGGCAGACACAGCCGCTGGGCCAATCGCGCTACCGACTACTGGCTCACCCTGCTGCAGGGTCACCCCACGTTTGTGTTCTGGCCGGCCCATGTGGGTAACCACCACCGTTACCGGCACAGTGAGCGCGACATTGCCCGCACCTACCGTTTTGGCGGGGATACCAACCACCTGTGGGGCTACCTGGCCCACCCGGCGCAAGCGGCCTGGGTGCTGTATCCGCTGTTCATCCGGTGGCTGGGCAACTTACGGCGCCACTGGCCCGGTGCCTTTCGCTATTGCATGGGTCAATATGCGCTGTGGCTTGGCAGTTGGGCGGCGCTGCTGCTCATCGACTGGAAAAAGGCGCTGATCCTGGTCATCATTCCGCAACTGCATGGCCTGCACTGGCTGCTGGCCACCAATTATCTGCAGCACGCCCATGCCGACGGCAGGCGTCTCAGCCGGGCGCAGCGTGATACCGAAGGGAGCATGCTGAACTACGCGCGCAATTTCGAAGGCCTGGTCAATCCTTTGCTGTTTAACATTGGCCTGCATACGGCTCACCATGAATGCCCGCACGCCCATTGGTCGGAACTGACGGGGCTGCATGACCGCATCTACCGCAACCGGGTTGATCCAGCGCTGAATGAAGGCGGCCTGCTGCCCTATATGGCGCGGGTGTTTGTGGGTGGGCTTGTATGGCGGCCGGCACGTAGCCGGTCGTTGATGCCACCGATGGAGAAAAAGTAGTCGTCTATGCCAGTTTCCTATTCACAGGTCTATGTCCAGTCTGCCGGTCTCTTCATGCCCGGGGAGCCCGTTACCAACGACGGCATGGACGCCTATGTGGCGCCCCTCAACCGGCTGTCGGAACGCATCAAACGCCGCATTCTGGCTGAAAACGGCATTCAGAAGCGTTACTACGCCATTGCACCCGACGGCAGCACCGTGTTCAGCAATGCGCAAATGGCCAAGGCCGCCATTGAGTCTGCGCTCCAGCAAGCAGGACGCAGCCTGGAAGACATCGGTTTTCTGGCCAGCGGCTCCTCTGGTGGCGATGCACTGATGCCCGGCTTTGCCAGCATGATTCAGGGCGAGATGGCAGCCCCCCCGATGGAGTTGCTCAGCGTACACGGCGTATGCGCGGCCAGTGTGGGCGCACTGCAGGGAGCCGCCCTGGCTGTGGAGCACGGCCAACACGCCCATGCCATGGCCGTGGCCAGCGAGATGCCTTCGCGTCTCTTCAAGCGCTCGCGCTACGCCGCGCAGGGCTATGACACGGATTTCGACGCCCACTTTCTGCGTTGGATGCTGAGCGACGGTGCCGGTGCCGTGCTGCTGGGCCGCGCAGCGCCCATTCCGCAGCGGCCCGATCTGTGCTTGAAACTGCACTGGACGCACCAACGCAGCTTTGCTGGCGACTACCCGGTGTGCATGCAGCTGGGGCTGACGCACGACCGCGCGCGCAGCCATCTCGATTTCCCATCATGGACGGACGCCGAGGCCGCAGGCGCGCTGGCGCTGCGGCAGGACATTCGCCTGCTGCCGCACCTGTTTGACGTCTGTATCCACGAGTACGCCCGCATTGCCCACCAGGGCTGGCTACCAGAGCGTGGCATTGATCATTTCCTGTGCCACTACTCGTCGGAAAAATTCATTCCCGTGGTCGATGAGCTGCTGAACAAGGCACAGCTGTCCATCCCGCGTGAGCGCTGGTGGAGCAACCTGGCCTGGCGCGGCAACACCGGTGCAGCTTCCATCTTCGTGATGCTGGCCGAGTACCTGCAGACCCACCACGACCAGCTCAAAGCCGGCGACACCATGCTGTGCTTTGTGCCCGAATCGGGCCGTTTCACTGCAGGCTACATGCTATTGGAATTGGAGCATGCTGCGCAATCCAGTCAAGCGCCATCCAGCAGTTCCGTTCAAAAAATTGCATCTGCGCCAGATGCCATCGCCTCTGCCGTTGACTCTGCGCTGATCGCACCACCCCACGACCCTGCCAGCGCGCCGCAGGCCCTGGCGCCGCTGCTCACCGAGCTGGCCAGCATCTGGCACGACTACCGCTCGCAGGTCTGGCGCACGCCACTGGTGCGGCGCATTCGCAGCGGCCACATGGAGACGGACGACTACCTCTGCTGGATGCGCCAGTGGATTCCGCAGGTGCGTGAAGGCAGCCTGTGGATGCGCGAGGGCGCAGCCTCGCTCACCGGCGACTACGCAATGCTTGCCGCACTGATGGGCGTGCATGCGGGCGAAGAACAGAACGACTTCAAGATCCTGCACCAGGACTATCTGAATGCGGGCGGCACCATCACCAACATCGACCAGTTGCAGCGCAACCCGGGCGGCCAGGCGCTCAACAGCTACCTGCACAGCCTGGCAGCCACCACCAATCCGATTGGCTTGCTGGGGGCCATCTACATCATCGAAGGCACAGGCCAGCGCATCGTGCCCAGCTTGCTGCCGCTGCTGCGCCAAAGTCTCGACCTCGGGCCGGAGTGCTTCCGCTTTCTGGAATACCACGGCGCCAATGACGAAAACCACCTGGAGCGCTGGCTGACGGCCGTGCAGATGGTGGTGGCGCTGGACACCACGGGCGATGCCCCGCGCGCCATTGCCGCTACGGCACGCCACACGGCCCAGCTGTACCTGATGCAGTTTGCGCATATTCTGGAAGACGCTGCCCCAAACCGGGCGGCCACGGACCCGCTATGACCGATTTCCGCGACATTCCACACGACGAACGCGATCCCAGCCCATGGCTGGCCCTGTACCTGGACGACAGCACGCCGGTGCCAGACCATGTGAAGGCCGCATGGCTCAAGGATTCCAGCAGCCGCTCACGCCAGTTTCTGCTGCCGTTTCTGCGGCCACTGGCGCGTACCAGCATCATCTTGATCCAGATCCTCAAAGTGCTGCTGCCCAAGACCTGGGCGCATTCCAGGCTGCTGCACCGCACCCTCGCTTTCAGCATGAACCGCTTTGTCTCGCCCGAGGCCAACTGGCTCATCATGCGGCACTTCCATCTGGGCTCACAGATCCTCGCCTTCATCGGCGGCAACGCGCCCACCAAGGTGGCGACCAACCCGTTGGAGCCGGAATCGATCGACGACATCAAGGACGAGTTGTTCCTCAAGCACGACCTGAACCTTTTCAACTTTGTCATTCGTCTGAACAAGACATTGCGTGCCCACGGCCAGCACATCGGGCCCGTGCCCGAGCCCGATTTTGCGATGCTGCGCGAGCCACCACTGCGGCTGGAAGACATGCCGCACGGTACCTTCAACATCCTCGACCTGCAAAGCGCCATCGAGGTCTACACCCCTGTGTACCAGCTGCTGCTGACCGACAACGATTTCTGGCGCGCCAGCAACTCGTTACAGCTGGACGAAACCGTGGCCATCTATGCCGCCAAGATCCTGTCTTCGCCCGAGCATCTGGTCATGCTGAACAACAAGCACCCGCTGGTACCGCTTTCCACCTTGCGTGCGGGCCATCGGCTGGTATTGCATGGCCTCTCCACCGAAATGCTGCACTGCCTGCTGATGCGCATGGCGACCGGAGAGACGCCCCTGCCCAGCCGTGAGATGGCCAAGGTGAAGCAAGCTGCCGAGCGCGTAATGGAGCACCGTGATTGAATCTGTTCTGAATGGCAGGGTTTTTGCTTGAAGCCCTAGCCATGACAAACCCACTCACGCATCTGTGATCTCCATGCCGAAGCCCTTCTCGCCCCCCGCTCACTGGGCCACCTGTGGCGCCCGCCATGTGGCCGTGTACGGCACCCTGCGCGCTGGCGGCATCAACGACATTGCGCGCCTGGACCCCGATATCATTTGCTTGGGCCACACCACACTCACCGGCACCTTGTATGACCTGGACTGGTATCCCGGCCTACAGTTGCAGGGCACCCAGCAGGTGTTGGCCGAGGTCTACCCCATCGACGAGGCATTGGAACAGGCCATGGACCGCATCGAAGGCATCTGGCCCGAGGATGTGGGCGAGTACACCAAGCAGGTGCAGCGCCTGGTGGTGCATTGCGCGGATGGCAGCCAGCGCACCCTGAATGTACTGGTCTATGAAGCCCTGCCACCTACCGTATCTGGCAAACCAATACTGGCCGTGCGCGACTGGCTCGCCTGGTACCGGAGCCAGGGGCGCACCTATCCCGGCAACAGCTTTGCGCTCAATACGCAGAGGTCTTGACAAAAACCTGGAACAAGGATCGGTCAGACCGCCAGCAGCCCCTGCTTCTCGATGAAAGCCACCACCTCATCCAGCCCTTCCAGCGTTTTAAGATTGGTCATGACAAACGGCTTGAGTCCTTTGGCGGTTGTGCGCTGCTTCACGGTGTCACTGCGCATGATGTCCAGATTCGCGCCCACATGCGGCGCAAGGTCGGTCTTGTTGATGACGAACAGATCGCTCTTGGTGATACCGGGGCCGCCCTTGCGCGGAATCTTCTCGCCTGCAGCCACATCGATCACATAGATCGTCAGGTCACTCAGCTCAGGGCTGAAGGTGGCAGCCAGGTTGTCTCCACCCGATTCGATGAAGACGATGTCGGCATCGGGAAAATCCTTGAGCATCCGGTCGATGGCTTCCAGATTGATCGACGCATCCTCGCGGATGGCGGTGTGCGGACAACCTCCGGTCTCTACCCCCATGATGCGTTCAGCGGGCAGCGCGCCGCTGATGGTCAGCAGGCGCTGGTCTTCCTTGGTGTAGATGTCGTTGGTGATCGCAATCAGATCCCACCTGTCACGCATAGCCTTGCAGAGCATTTCAAGGATCGTGGTCTTGCCTGAACCCACGGGCCCACCAATGCCGACACGCAGCGGCGGCAGCTTCTTGCTGCGATGGGGAATATGGTGCAATGCGGATGTGTTCATGATCTGAAGAGCCTTGAATACTGGTGTTCATGCTGGGCAGAGAGAATCGCCAGCATGGGTGAAAACGCCTGCCGTGCGTCGTCTGGCAGCGCCAGTGCACAGGCAACGGCCTGCGGAATTTCCTGCGCAAGCCGCGCGAGAATGCGCTGCCCTGCACTCTGGCCCAAAGGCACCGCTTTGACCGCTGCCTGCACCAGGTTCTCTGCCCAGCCAAAGGCGTAGGCCAGCAACGCATCATGGGCCGATGCGCCCGCGCAATGCGCGGCAAACGAAAAGGCAATTGGGTAGCTCGCATCCTGCGCGGCCAGCCAGGTGACTGTGTCCAGAATCGATACCTGACCGGCATGGCGGTTCCGGAGCCACTCCACCAAGGAGCGCCCCATTTGCTCGGTCTGCAGCCGCAACTCGCTGCTCTCGCGCGTGGTGCGCACCCATTGGTTCAGTTCGGCAATGCGCGGCAGGTCTGTGGCTTGCCAGGCGCTTGCAGCCTGGGCGATCACGGCCATCTCGCCGCGCGACTGGCTCAGGTGCAGCTGCTGCGCCAGCCAGTCGCCCGCTTCGCTTTCCGTTGTGACCAGCGACGCGTTGATGGCAGCCTCCAGGCCCTCGGAGTACGAAAATCCGCCAATCGGCAGCGCCGGCGATGCCAGCCACATCAGCTGCAGAAAGCTGTGTGCCAGCAGTGCAGGCTGCACTTCAGTGGTTGTGCCCGTGATCGTTGCCATGGTGGTGAGCGTGATGGTGGCTGTGCCCGTCATGGGTGACATGCCCGCCATAAGCGCCCCCTTCGGGCTCAAAAGGCAGGTCGGCCTGCGCCACCTCCATGTGCATGCTGCGCAGCATGTCGGCCAGCACATGGTCGGGCTCGATCTTGAGGTGATCGGGTTGCAGCTCGATCGGCACATGGCGGTTGCCCAGGTGGTACGCGGCGCGCATCAGATCAAAGGGAGTTCCGTGCACAACGCAGGCCGTGATGCGCAGCACCTTCTGCGGTGCAGCCAGCACCCGGATCAACGATCCATCTTCAGTCACGAGCACATCGCCGCCGCGCACCGCCTGTCCGCGCGGCAAGAAAACGCCCAGCTCGCGCCCCTGGCTATCAACCGCAGAAAAACGTGATTTCTGGCGCACATCCCAGTCAAGCTCCACCGTGGCCGCGCGCTTGAGCAACACCGCCGCCAGCCCGTTGCCCGACACAATGCATTTGGATACCTGCAGCATGCCTTGCCTCATCGGATGGCTCGCGTCATGAAGCAACTATGGGGATCGAGCTGGTAGCTCCCAAACGGTTCGCACAGCTCAAAGCCGTTGCGTGCATAAAACCTGCGCGCTGGCGTGAAAAACGGCTCAGTACCGGTTTCCAGGCTGATGCGTTCCACGCCACTGGCGCGTGCCTCATCCAAGACATGCGCAAGAATACGTTGTGCTGCATCACTGCCGCGGTATGCGCCCTGCACCCGCATGGTCTTGAGCTCGACATGGGCGGCGTCCAGTTGCTTGAGCGCGCAGGTGCCTACCAGCGCCGGGCCTTCCGGCTGCTGCATCCATGCAGTCCAGAACCGAATATCCGGCTGGCGCAGTTTCTCCACATCCAGTGCATGTACGCTTTCAGGTGGCGATACCTTGCGCATGTCGTCGAGATGCTCTTGCAAAAAGCAGATGACCAGTGGATCGGTCGCGGGATCCAGAACGAAATAAAGCTGCATCATTCACGTACTCAGAATAAAAAGTACCGCTGCGCCATCGGAAGGCAGGCCGCAGGCTCACAGGTCAGCAACTGGCCGTTGGCCCGCACCGCGTAGGTCTGGGCATCGACCTCCATGTGCGGTGCCAGATCGTTATGCACCATATCGCTCTTTTTCACACCGCGTATGCCTTTGACGGCAGACAGCGTCTTGTGCAGGCCAAAGCGCTGGCCAATATCGGCGGCCAGCCCGGCTTGCGAAACAAAGGTAAGCGATGTCCTTGCAATCGCGCCGCCAAAGCTGCCGAACATGGGCCGGTAGTGCACGGGCTGCGGCGTGGGGATGGAGGCGTTGGGGTCACCCATGGCGGCCATGGCAATGAAGCCGCCTTTGAGAATGCACGTGGGCTTGACGCCGAAGAAGGCTGGCTTCCAGATCACGATATCGGCCCACTTGTCCACTTCCAGGCTGCCTACTTCGTGGCTGATGCCATGGGCAATCGCAGGATTGATGGTGTACTTGGCGATATAGCGCTTGATGCGGAAATTGTCGTTGCGCGTGCCGTCCCCCGCGAGGGCACCGCGCTGCAGCTTCATCTTGTGCGCGGTCTGCCAGGTGCGCAAGATCACCTCGCCCACGCGACCCATGGCCTGGCTGTCAGAGCTGAACATGCTGATGGCGCCAATGTCGTGCAGGATGTCTTCCGCCGCGATGGTCTCCTTGCGGATGCGGCTTTCGGCAAAAGCCAGATCTTCGGCAATGCCCGCATCCAGGTGGTGGCAGACCATGAGCATGTCCACATGCTCGTCCAGCGTATTCACTGTGTAGGGGCGCGTAGGGTTGGTGGAACTGGGCAGCACATTGGCCTCGCCCACCACCTTGAGGATATCGGGTGCGTGGCCGCCACCCGCGCCCTCGGTGTGGAAAGTGTGGATGGTACGGCCCCTGAAAGCGGCCACCGTGTCTTCCACGAAGCCGCTTTCGTTGAGGGTATCGGTATGGATGGCGACCTGCGTGTCGGTGTCTTCGGCCACGGTGAGGCAGTTGTCGATGGCTGCGGGCGTACTGCCCCAGTCCTCGTGCAGCTTCAGACCGATGGCGCCTGCAGCAATCTGTTCATGCAGCCCCTGCGGCAGGCTCGCGTTGCCTTTGCCCAGAAAGCCCAGGTTCATGGGAAAGGCATCAGCCGCCTGCAGCATGCGCTCCATGTTCCAGGGGCCGGGGGTGCAGGTGGTGGCAAAGGTACCTGTGGCAGGGCCTGTTCCCCCTCCAATCATGGTGGTGACGCCACTGGTCAGGGCCTCCTCGATCTGCTGCGGAGCGATGAAATGGATGTGGGTGTCAATGCCGCCAGCCGTGACAATGCTGCCTTCGCAACTGATGATCTCGGTGCCCGGGCCGATGATGATGTCCACACCCGGTTGCGTATCGGGGTTTCCGGCCTTGCCAATGGCGGCAATGCGTCCATCTTTGAGGCCGATGTCGGCTTTGACGATACCCCAGTGGTCGATGATCAAGGCATTGGTGAGCACCGTGTCCATGGCGCCTTGCGCGCGGCTGCGCTGGCTCTGTGCCATGCCATCACGAATGGTCTTGCCGCCGCCGAACTTCACTTCCTCGCCATAACCGCCCGCGCGCAGCGTGAAGTCCTGCTCCACTTCAATCACCAGATCGGTATCGGCAAGGCGCACGCGGTCACCGACCGTGGGGCCATAGGTTTCAGCGTAGGCGCGCTTTTCCATCGTAGCCATCAGAGCACTCCTTGCACCAGGCCGCGAAAGCCATACACCTCTCGGCTGCCACCAATATCCACCAGTTCAACCGTGCGCTGTTGCCCCGGCTCAAAGCGCACCGCCATGCCGCTGGCAATGTTCAGCCGCATGCCGCGCGCTACAGCGCGGTCGAATGCCAGACCCGCATTTGTTTCGGCAAAATGGTAATGGGAGCCTACCTGGATGGGCCGGTCGCTGGCGTTGTGCACCACCAGCGTCACGGTGCGGCGGCCACTGTTGAGGGCGTGCGCACCCTCGTCGATCAAGAGTTCACCGGGAATCATGGCGTCTCCTGTCAGGCCAAACGAATCAGCAGGAAAGCGCCGAGCAGCGCAGTACCCACGCCACCCAGCCGAGCCAGCCATTGGTGGCGCTGCATCAACCCATGGCCCAACCCCATGCCTGTGATGTGCAGAATGGCCGACCCCAACGCCATGCCTGCCAGCGCACCCAGGGCCGCAAGGCCGCCATCGCCTGCCAGCTCATACCCATGCGCTGCACCATGAAAGAATGCAAAGCCTCCTGCCAGCGCCGCCGCCGCAACCCAAGGCATCTTGCTTTGCACCGCCACCAGCAGGCCCAGCGCCAATACCGAGGCAGCAATCATGGGCTCCACCCCCGGCACCCGCAGCCCGGCAAAACCCGCAACTGCACCTGCCACCAGCATGGCAACAAAAGCGACCGGTACACGCCAGGCCGCCTGGAGCCGAGGAAAGGCCAACACACTCCAAACGCCCACGGCCAGCATGGCTGCCAGATGGTCAATACCAGTGAACGGGTGCACCAGGCCCTGCACAAAGCTGTCCGCCAGGCCATGTGTGTGCGAGTGATCTCCGCCATGTGCCAGTGCAATGGCAGGCAGCATGGGCAGTGCCGCAAGGGTGATGGAAGTTACTTTTTTCATAACGATTTGGATTGGATGGCTAGGTGACTCGAGGGATTTCAGATGATGGGTTCGTGCACGGTGACGAGCTTGGTTCCATCGGGAAAGGTGGCTTCGATCTGGATGTCCGGGATCATCTCGGCAATCCCTTCCATCACATCCGCGCGCGTCAGTACCGTGCGGCCTTCGCTCATCAACTGGGCTACGGTCTTGCCATCCCGCGCACCTTCCATCACAAAGGCACTGATGAGCGCCACCGCTTCCGGGTAGTTGAGTTTGAGGCCCCGGGCCATGCGACGCTCGGCCAGCAGAGCCGCCGTAAAGATCAGCAGCTTGTCTTTTTCGCGTGGAGTGAGTTCCATGGAGGCTTGATTCCGTATCCTGAAGTATTTGCCGGTACACGCCATCGCGCGCCGGTGCCAAACATATGGAATGACACAGTGCAATATTCGGGCCAACCGTGCACACCCTTGGAGCACAGGCACCAGAGACAGGCGTTCCGGGGGATTGTGGCGCACCAAAACCAGCAAGAGATCCCCGCACGACCCCCAATTGGTGCACGCGCACTACAGCAGTGCGAAGCCGCGCCCCATCTCACCGCAGCGAATGCGAACCGAGCAGCCATCCTGCGAGTAGATTTCAAAACTGGCACGCCTATTGCACTGCAGCACGCACGGTCAATCGTGACCGAACCCTTTTGTTGGAGTGGTGCAATGAATCGTCGTGGAACCCTGAACGTACTGGCAGCCTCGGTCTCCCTGGCTTACTTCTTCTCGTCTCCTGCGCAAGCACAGGACACCATCAAGGTCGGCGTGCTGCACAGCCTGTCAGGCACCATGGCCATTTCGGAGACCGTGCTCAAGGATACGGTGCTGATGGCCATCGACGACATCAACGCCAAGGGCGGTGTGCTGGGCAAGAAGCTGGAGCCCGTGGTGGTGGACCCTGCCTCCAACTGGCCGCTGTTCGCTGAAAAAGCCAAGCAGTTGATCACGCAGGACAAGGTAGCCGTGGTCTTCGGCTGCTGGACCAGCGTATCGCGCAAATCGGTGCTGCCCGTGTTCGAGCAGAACAATGGCCTGCTGTTCTACCCTGTGCAGTACGAAGGCGAAGAGCTGTCCAAGAATGTCTTCTACACCGGCGCTGCCCCCAACCAGCAGGCAATTCCTGCGGTCGAGTATCTGATGAGCAAGGAAGGCGGTGGTGCCAAGCGTTTCGTGCTGCTGGGCACTGATTATGTCTACCCCCGCACCACCAACAAGATCCTGCGCGCCTTCCTCAAATCCAAGGGCGTGAAGGATTCCGATATCATGGAAACCTACACCCCCTTTGGCCACAGCGACTACCAGACCATCGTCGCAGATGTGAAGAAATTCTCCACCGGCGGCAAGACCGCTGTGATCTCCACCATCAATGGCGACTCCAACGTGCCCTTCTACAAGGAGCTGGGCAATGCAGGCCTCAAAGCCAAGGATGTGCCCGTGGTGGCCTTCAGCGTGGGCGAGGAAGAGCTGCGCGGCGTGGACACCAAGCCACTGGTGGGGCACCTGGCAGCGTGGAACTACTTCATGAGCGTGAAGAACCCCACCAACACCGCTTTCATCAAACAGTGGAGCGATTACGCCAAGGCCAAGAACATTGCGGGCCACAAGGACAAACCGCTGACCAACGACCCGATGGAAGCCACCTGGATCGGCATCCACATGTGGAAGCAGGCCGTCGAAAAAGCCAAGAGCACGGATACCGACAAGGTCATCGCTGCCATGGCTGGCCAGACCTTCGCTGCACCAGACGGCTTCACCGTGAAGATGGACGAGAAGAACCACCACCTGCACAAGCCCGTGATGGTGGGTGAGATCAAGGCCGATGGCCAGTTCAATGTGGTCTGGAAAACCAAGGGCCCAATCAAGGCACAGCCCTGGAGCCCCTATATCGAAGGCAATGACAAGAAGAAGGACGAGCCGGACGGCAAGAGCAGTTCCTGATTGCATGCTGCCCGGTCTGCGCAATGCCGACCGGGCAATATCAAGTATCAAAACAATAGCTAATGGCGCTTAATGGATAAGCGCTGAAGGTTGATTCAACCATGAACATCCTGCACAAAGCCATGGCCGCAGCCTTGGGCTTGCTGCTGTCCCTATCCTGCCACGCGCTGACCGCCGAACAGACCTTTGCCATGGCGGCTGCCGAAGACAATGATGCGCGCGCTGCGGCCATCAACGCCGCCGTGCTGGAGCCTGACGACGGCGGCAGGCTGGCCGCCTATCTGCAGGCGCTTGCCGATGACGCTGTACGCACAGCCGGTGGCAAGGTCTTTGTCATCCAGGGCGAGCGTGCCATCGATCCCACCACCGGTGCAGTCACCACACCGCCCGCTGATGCCGAGGAGATCGTCAACAACAACTACCTGCGCGGCGTGATCGAATCCGCTCAGGCTGCACTGGCGCTGAACAGCGCCGATGTGCAGGCCCGCCGTGCAGCGGCGCAAAAGCTGGCGGCAGAACCCGATGCCGCTCGCCTGCCGCTGATCGACAAGGTGCTGGCAGGTGAACAGGATGCACAGGTCAAAGCCATGCTGGAGCGCGCCAAGGCTGCCAGCCTGCTGGGCAGCGAGGATTCTGCCGAGCGTCTGCAGGCTGTACAACAACTGGCGCAGATCCACACCCCAGAGACACAGCTGCTGCTGAACCAAAGGCTGGCCGACGAGAGCGATCCAGCGGTGCAGAAGGCAATCCGCTCTGCGCTGTCATCCATTGCCGAATCGCTGGCCTGGGGCGAACGGCTGGGCGCCATCTTCAGCGGCCTGAGCCTGGGCTCCGTGCTGCTGCTGGCAGCGCTGGGCCTGGCCATCACCTACGGGCTCATGGGCGTGATCAACATGGCGCATGGCGAGCTGATCATGATCGGTGCCTATGCCACGTACCTGGTACAGGTGTTGTTCCAGCGCTGGATGCCTGAGTCCGCCTTCGGCTGGTATCTGGTCGTGGCCATGCCAGTGTCCTTCATCGTCGCCGCGCTGGTAGGCGCTGTGCTGGAGCGTGGCGTGATCCGTTTTCTCTATGGCCGTCCGCTGGAGACGCTACTGGCCACCTTCGGCATCAGCCTGGTATTGCAGCAGACGGTACGCAGCCTGTTCGGAGCGCAGAACGTAGGGGTCGAAAACCCCGCCTGGATGAGCGGTGGCGTTTCACTGTTGCCCAATCTCACGCTGCCGTTCAACCGCATTGCCATCATCTTGTTTGCCTTTGCAGTGCTGGGCGCCGTGGCCTTCATGATCGCCCGAACGCGGCTGGGCCTTTTCGTACGCGGCGTCACGCAGAACCGCGCCATGGCCTCGTGCGTCGGCGTGAACACTGCCCGCACCGACACCTATGCATTCGCACTGGGCTCCGGCATTGCCGGTCTCGCCGGCTGCGCCTTGAGCCAGATCGGCAATGTGGGCCCCGACCTGGGCCAGAACTACATCGTCGACTCCTTCCTGGTCGTGGTACTGGGCGGTGTGGGCCAGTTGGCGGGCACGGTATACGCTGCGCTGGGGCTGGGCGTGCTGTCCAAGCTGCTCGAAGGCTGGGCCGGTGCAGTACTCGCCAAGATTGCCGTGCTGCTGTTCATCGTCGTGTTCATCCAGAAGCGCCCGCAAGGCATCTTTGCCCTCAAGGGCCGAAGCGCCGAAGCCTGACCATACCTATGACAACCGATCTGCCAACATCCATGCAACTACCCAGGCCCGAGCCTCTGCTCGGCACTCGGGGCTGGGCCATCTTTCTGGCTGCACTCATCGCGGTATGCGCCGTGGCGCCCGCCCTCAACCTGCTGGTGCCCGAGGGCAGTGCGCTGCATCTGTCCGACTATCTGGTGGGCCTGATGGGAAAATTCATGTGCTATGCCATCGTGGCCCTGGCCATCGACCTGATCTGGGGCTACACCGGCATCCTGAGCCTGGGCCATGGCCTGTTCTTTGCATTGGGTGGCTATGTGATGGGCATGTACCTCATGCGCGAAGCCGCAGGCCCCGATGCGCTGCCGGCGTTCATGGGTTTTCTGGATTGGAAGGAACTGCCCTGGCACTGGGCGCTGTCGGGCAGCTTTGTGGCCACCGTGCTGATGGTGGTTCTGGTTCCGGGCGTGATCGGTGGCGTATTCGGCTATTTCGCCTTCCGCTCGCGCATCAAGGGCGTGTATTTTTCCATCATCACCCAGGCGCTTACCTATGCGGCCATGCTGCTGTTCTTTCGCAACGAGACTGGCTTTGGCGGCAACAACGGCTTCACGGGCTTCAAGACCCTGCTGGGCTATTCGCTGAACACGCAAGCCATGCATGTGCTGCTGTTTGCGCTGTCGGGGCTGGCGTTGCTGGGCTGCATTCTCTTCTCGCGCTGGCTGATTCGCAGCAAATACGGCCGCGTGCTGCAGGCCGTGCGTGATGCCGAATCGCGCACCATGTTCTGCGGCTACAACCCCTTGCCCTACAAGCTGTCGATCTGGATCATCTCGGCCATGATGTGCGGCCTGGCCGGTGCGCTGTATGTGCCCCAGGTTGGCATCATCAACCCCAGCGAGATGAGCGTGGGCAACTCGATCGAAATGGCTGTGTGGACGGCTGTGGGTGGCCGCGCAAGTCTGGCAGGCCCCATCATTGGTGCTTTCGCCGTCAACGGTGGCAAGAGCTGGCTCACCGTCGCGGCTCCCGAATACTGGTTGTATGTGCTGGGCGCATTGTTCATCGTGGTGACGCTGCTCATGCCGGGCGGCCTGATCCGCCTGCCCGCGCAGATCCGCGAATGGCAGGACAAGCGCCGCGCACTGGCGCAGCCATCTGCCTCGCAGCAAGGAGTACAGGCATGACCCCCGACCTGATGCAATCGGGCAGCGAGCGCCTGCAGCAGTACCGCAGAGAACACCCCAGCGAAGGCCGCACCGAATCAGGCGGGCGCAGCGCCAGCATGGCGCGGCCCGTGGTCGCTGGTGAGGTGGATACCACCCACGGCCGCATCCTCTACCTGGAAGATGTGCATGTGAGCTTTGATGGTTTCAAGGCCATCAATGGATTGAACCTCGACATTGCCCCTGGCGAGCTGCGCTGCATCATCGGCCCCAATGGCGCAGGCAAGACCACCATGATGGACATCATCACTGGCAAGACCCGGCCTGACAGCGGCACCGTGTTCTTCGGCTCTACCATCGATCTGCTGCGCTACAACGAGCCCGAAATTGCCGCCATGGGGATTGGCCGCAAGTTCCAGAAGCCCACGGTGTTCGAGCAGCTCTCCGTGTTCGAGAACCTGGAGCTGGCACTCAAGACACACAAAGGTGTTGCGGCATCCATGCGCTTTGCCCTCCATGGCGCCCAGAAGGACCGCATTGCCGAAGTACTGCACACCATTCATCTGGCAGGCAGCGTGAACCGGCAGGCAGGCCTTTTGAGCCATGGCCAGAAGCAGTGGCTGGAAATTGGCATGCTGCTGGTGCAAGAGCCCCAGTTGCTGCTGTTGGACGAACCCGTTGCCGGTATGACGGACGAGGAAACAGCGCGCACGGCGGAGCTGTTTCTCACCCTCAAAGGCAGGCATTCACTGATGGTGGTGGAGCACGACATGGGCTTCATCGGCACCATCAGCGAGAAAGTCACGGTGCTTTGTGATGGCGCTGTGCTGGCCGAAGGCACCCTCGCCCAGGTGCAGGCCGACGAGCGCGTGATCGAGGTGTACCTTGGCCGCTGATTTCTGTAAAACAGTCGCTGCCCGCATTGGATAGCCGGGCGCAGGACGCAAAAAATGCTTGAAGTTCACAACCTGCACCAGTACTACGGCGGCTCGCACATTCTGCGCAATGTCAGCGTGAAAGCCGAGATCGGCAAGATCACGGTCCTGCTGGGCCGCAACGGCGTTGGCAAGACCACGCTGCTCAAGAGCCTGATGGGTCTGGTGCCGATCAAGAGCGGCCTCATTGAATGGCAGGGTCGGGACATTGCGCGCAAGACGCCCTACGAGCGTGCGCGCAGCGGCATCGGCTATGTGCCGCAAGGGCGCGAGATTTTTTCGCGCCTGTCGGTAGAAGACAATCTGCGCATGGGATTGTCATACTGCCCTGCGCGTACCCGTATACCGGGCGAGCTGTACGAGCTTTTCCCGGTATTGAAGCAGATGCTGCACCGGCGCGGCGGCGATCTCTCGGGCGGCCAGCAGCAGCAGCTTGCCATCGCACGCGCGCTGGCGCCACAGCCCCAGATACTGATTCTCGATGAGCCTACCGAGGGCATACAGCCCAGCATCATCAAGGACATCGGCCGCGTGATCCGCATGCTGGCCGACCGCGGCGATATGGCCATTCTGCTGTGCGAGCAGTACTATGACTTTGCCGAAGAACTTGCCGATCACTATGTGGTGATGGAACGCGGCGAAGTGATTGCCGCAGGTCCCGGCAATGAAATGCAGCAAAAGGACATCCGGAAACTGGTGGCAATCTGACCCATGGCCTGGCATGCGCAATTGGCGCTTGATTACCGCAAGCAGCAAGACAAGACCGCCCTGCACTTCACGCACGACGGCCCGCTGCGCATTCTCAAGAGCCTCTACCCCGAAGGCGCCAGCATCTGCCACAACGTGCTGGTACATCCTCCTGGAGGACTGGTTGGTGGCGATGTGCTTGATATCAACGTACAGGTGCGGGAAGGCGCGCATGCCCTGGTGACCACCCCAGGCGCCACACGTTTCTACAAAAGCAATGGCCAGTCCGCGCTGCAGCGCACCCGGCTCGTGCTAGAGGCTGGGGCAAGGCTGGAATGGCTGCCGCTGGAAGCCATTGCCTACAACGCCTGCGATGCCGCCAACCACCTGCAGTTCGAGCTTGCCGAAGGCGCCCAACTGCTGACCTGGGATGTGACGGCATTGGGCCTGCCCATGGCGAACCAGCCTTTTGCATGCGGGCGCTTCACCCAGCATATGGAATGGCCCTGCCTCTTTCTGGAGCGCGGCCTCATCAGTGCGCAAGACCATCTGTTGCTCGACGGAGCTCTGGGTTTGTCTGGACAACGCTGCATGGGCAGCCTGATTTTTGCAAGCGGCACACCGCTTGCCCGCCCCCAGCGCGAAGCGCTGCTGGAGAGCACACACGGGCTGCTGCAGGCAGCGCCCCAAAGCACCGTCTGCGGCGTTACCGCGCCCAACGCGCATATGCTGGTGCTGCGCGGCCTCGCGCCTGTGGTGGAGCCGCTCATGCAGGTGTGGAAGACCGTGTGGGCGCATTGGCGCAGCGAGCTGTGGAGTCTGCCCGGCACAACGCCCCGCATCTGGTCGATGTAGCACTGTCTCTCTGTCCTTGGCGGCCTGTCGAACCTGGCGCGCTGAAGGAATCAGGCGCCGTCGATCAGGAGTTCGATATCCTTGGCCAAGGTGTCCACCGGTGTGCCATACCGGCTGTAGAGGCGTAGACGCCCTTGCGGATCGAAGATGTAATCACCAGCGGTGTGGTCCATGGTGTAGCTGGCCGGTGTCTGGCCATCCACCTTCTTGTAGTAGATCTTGAAGTCCTTGGCCATCTTCGCCAGTTCCTCGTCGCTGCCACGCAGCGCCAGAAAGCTCGGGTCAAAGTTGGCAATGTAGGACTTGAGCATTTCAGGCGTATCGCGGGCCGGATCCACCGAGACAAAGACCACTTGCAGCTTGTCGCCCTTGGCGCCCAGCTTTTGCTTGACAGCCGCCAGATCGCTCAAGGTCGTGGGACACACGTCCGGGCACTGCGTATAGCCAAAGAACAACAAGGTCACCTTGCCCTGGAAATCGGCCATGGTGCGGCGCTGGCCATTCTGGTCGGGCATCGCAAAATCCTGTGCGTATTCCTTGCTGCCTGTCAGGTCGATCGCATTGAAGCTGGCCTTGGGCTGGCTTTGTTTGCATGCAGTCAGGGTACCTGCAGCGCCCGCCACCAGGGCGCCAGCAGCCATCCATCGAAGAGCATCACGCTTTTTCATCACATATCACCAGGTTACATAGTGGTCGACCAGCAAGGCGGCAAACAGCACGCTCAGGTAGACCAGCGAAAAGCGGAAGGTCTTGCGGGCCAGAGCGTCGGAATAGCTGCGCCACAACGCGACAGCGTAGCCAAAGAAGCCTGCACCCAGTACCACGGCAGCCACCAGATAGATCCACGAGCTCATCTGAATGATGAAAGGCAAAAGGCTCGCTGCGAACAACACCACCGTATAGAGCACGACCTGCACACGGGTGTAATAGTTCCCGTGCGTCACGGGCAGCATGGGCAGGCCCGATTTGCGGTAATCCTCCACCCGGTACAGTGCCAGGGCCCAGAAGTGTGGGGGTGTCCACAGGAAGATGATGAGAAACAGCAGCAGCGACTGCGGCGCGACATCGCCGGTCATCGCAGCCCAGCCCAACACAGGCGGCATTGCACCGGATGCACCGCCAATCACGATGTTCTGTGGCGTCAGGGGCTTGAGAATCACCGTGTAGATGATGGCGTATCCCACGAAGGTGGCAAAGGTGAGCCACATGGTCAACGCATTGACCCAGAAATACAGAATGGCCGAACCCGCCGCGCACAGGGCCGCAGAAAACAGCAAGGTCTGGCTGTTGGAGAGTTCACCACGCGCCGTGGGGCGCCAGGCCGTACGCTTCATGCGCGCGTCGATGCTCTGCTCCACCAGGCAGTTGAAGGCCGCAGCAGCGCCGGCCACCAGCCAGATACCGGCGCAGGCAATCGCCATCAGCGACAGCTCGGACGCCGAAGGCAGACCCGGCACTGCCAGCACCATGCCGATCAATGCGCAAAACACGATCAACTGCACTACCTTGGGTTTGGTCAATGCATAGAACTGCGCAAAGCGGTTCGGCATCGGGGCAGCGGCAAGTTCGGTCATCGGAGCACTCAGTCTTTGTTCCATACAGCAATTCAGGCCGCAGCTTCGCCACGGCGGATTTCACGGTGCGTGCTGCACCACATCCAGGTCAGCACCACCATGATGGCCGCAGCGCCGCCGGTGTGCAACACGGCGGCCACGATGGGCCAGTCCAGCACCACATTCGACAGCCCGGTGGCAAACTGCAACACGGTCAACCCGATCAGCCACCGCCGCTGCGAGGCCAGTTGCGGCACGGTGTGCAAACGCCAGCCCAGCCAGAGCAGCGCCGCAATCACCAGGTAGGCAAACAGCCGGTGCACATAGTGGATGGCAACCAGCGCTTCATAGCTGATGTGCGAGCCATCGGCCAAGAAGCCCAGAGGGCGCCAGATCTGGAAGCCATCGAAATTCATCGCTGGCCACCAGGCACCATTGCACTGCGGAAAGGTGGTGCAGGCCAGCACCGCGTAATTGGTGCTCACCCAGCCACCCAAGGTGACCTGCACGAACACCAGCGCTGCGGCAGCCGCGATCACCCAGCGCAGCACCTGCGGCACTGGGACTAACCCGAGATTATCGGCAAATTGCGTCTGGCGCGTTGCCTGCACGGTTAATAGCATCAACAGCACCGTGCCACCCAGCAGATGCAAGGTGACGATGGCCGGAAAGAGCTTCATCGTCACCGTCAACGCGCCAAACGCCCCCTGTATCAGCACCCACACCAGGGTTGCCGTGGGCCACCAGGGGCTGATGGGTTCGTGCTCCTGGCGCCTGCGGCGCACCCATGCGCTGGCAGTGAGCACGATGATGAGACCCCCGACCGCTGTCGCCAGATAGCGGTGAATCATCTCCACCCAGGCCTTGCCGTGCGTGACCGGGCCAGTGGGCATGGCCTGCTGCGCTGCCGATATTTCGGCGTGCGCGCCAATCGGGCTGGCATTGCCGTAGCAACCCGGCCAATCGGGGCAACCCAGACCCGAATCAGTCAGGCGCGTGAAGGCGCCAAACATCACCAGATCAAAAGACAGGAACAGGGTGAGCACCGCCAGCACCTGCAGGCGCTTGAGCGGCGTTGCGCCCCGGTGCCGCCACCAGATCCAGGCAACAGGCCCCAGCGCAATGATGGCGCCCGTAAGCAATACCCGCGCCAGCGGTGCGAAATCGTACAGATCCTGCGAAGTCATACTCTCAAAAACTCAGGGATGCACTTCATGCATCGAACGGAAAACAGCCGCAGCGGGTTGGAGCGCAGGCCAGCAACCCGCCTGGCCCGGAGGCCAATCAGCAAGAGAAGGGGCCATGGGCACGCTAACGCCCCTCCTTGTCCCAGCTGGAGGAGGCGCGCAGCAGTCTTTCCAGATCCTTGCGGGCCTTGGCTGCACCACCCTGGCCCAATCTGGCGGGAAAGCGCATCATCCAGTGGCCCAGCGGGTCCACCACGTATAAGTGATCTGCCAGTTGTGCACCAGCAGCCGGTGCCAGCCATTGCGCCACCGCCGCCTGCGGCATGCGCAGCACGGTGGCCTGTGAAAGCGCTGGGAGCATGGTTTCGGCTGGTGTGCCACCATCGGTGATCAACCATACCCAGTCCACCCGCTCCTTCTCTCGCCCCATGCTCTCGCGCAACTGGCGCTGAAGGTAAAGATTGTTCTGACAGATGTCGTCGCAGGCGGCGGGCGATGCGCTCACCAGCAGCCATTGCCCCTTGAGACTCTGCAGATCGAACGCCTTGCCATCCAGCGTCTGCACCTGCATGGCAGGAAGGGTGGGCTGCTGGACAACCAACTCACCAAAATTACGGCGGCCTTCGGGGCGGATCACATAGTAGGTGAAGTACGAAGCGATCACCGGCGCTGCGCACACCAGCAGCACCAGGAACATCTTGATGCGGCCACTGCGCGAGCGCTCTGCGGCATCGATGGCATCGCCCGCCTGGGCGGCGGGCAAGCTGTGCACGGTCAGGCCCAGCAATTCCTCATCCGCCGGTGGCGGGGCTTGGGTGGCGGCGGCGCCTGCGGACACTTTGGACAATTTGGAACCAGACATAAAGGATGGCAATCAGGCTACACAGGCCAAACCATTGAAACGCATAACCATAATGCTTTTCCACGCCGCTGCCTACCACAGGCCAGTCGCGTGCAAGGCCATCGGAGGCAGCGCCGGTTTCCACCACCGTCAATGCGGCCAGGGGCACGCCGATCTCTCGGGAGAAACTCGCAGTGTCGAGATTCTGACGGATCTGGGATACCCCTGAGGCATTGGCTGGCGTCTGCAACTCCAACAGGCGCGCAGGCTGGCTGGCAATGCGCCCCTGCACCTGCACACGGCCGGAAGGCGTCTGTACCGTTGGCAACGCAGCTCTGTTCTCAAAATTACGGGGCACCCAGCCGCGCTGCACCAGTACGGTCTGCGGCAGGTTCGACCCAACAGGTCCAGTTGGCCCTGCCAGGCGCAGCGGTGTCAGCACATAGAAACCAGGCCTGCCCTGCATCTGGCGATTGTCCAGATAGACCGTATGCTGTGGCAGCCATTCGCCTTGTAAAACCACCTGTCGGTGCAGCAATTCTTCTTGCGCAGAAAGCGCCAGTGGCACCAGCAGGCTGTGACCATCCAGCGCAGGCATGGCAACACGCGCATCAAAGTGCGTCTGGTAGGCTTCCTTCTCTGCAGCGCGGCGCAGTTGCCAGCGTCCGAGCGATGCCGTCACCAGCATGGCGATCACTGCCGCCATGGTGATGATGGCAAAACGCAGGCGCACCTTGCGGGCGCCGCTGGCAACAGTGGAATCCGCTACATCAGCCATGGCTGGCGGCACCCCGCAATGCGCTGTTCATGCAAACGCTTCCTGCAAATTCCGAGACAAAAACGTGCGACTGGCTTTCATTCCCATGGTTATACCCTGCCCCACGCACCGAATCGGTAGCACGGGTGATAGCGGATGGCGCAGGTGCTGCATCTGCGCAAGAATGGATGCCTGACTGCTTATTGGCGCCCGAGGGATATGCGCTTTTGCTATCAAAACAAAAGCGCATTGCGCGACAACACCCGGAGTTTTCCATGAAGATCATCATCGCACTCGCCTTTGTCGTCATCATTGCCAGCCTGGCATCTGCCCTCATCTTCATGATGCGCGGCAGTCGGGAGGATGGCGCCGGCAACAAGCGCATGGCCTGGGCGCTCACGGTACGGATCGGGATCTCGGTGCTGGTGTTCCTGTGCATTCTGATTGCCTGGAAGCTGGGCTATATCCAGCCCCATGGAATTCCTGCGGGCTCCTGAACCACCACCGACCCAACAGCAAAAAAGCGCCGTGAGGCGCTTTTTTGCTGAGCTGGATGCAACTTACATCCAATACACCAGTATGTACAGGCCCAGCCAGACCACGTCCACAAAGTGCCAATACCAGGCAGCCCCTTCAAAGCCAAAGTGCTTCTTGGTGGTGAAATGGCCTTTTTGCAGCCGCAAGGTGATGACCAGCAGCATCAACATGCCGACAAACACGTGCAAACCATGAAAGCCCGTAAGCATGTAGAAGGTGGAGCCGTACACGCCCGAATTGAGCTTGAGATTCAGCTCGGTGTAGAGGTGGTGGTACTCGTAGCCCTGCACGAACAGGAAGATCACGCCCAGCAGCACCGTCATCCACATGAACTTGATGCACTTGGCACGGTGGTCGTCCCGCAGCGCATGGTGGGCAATGGTGAGGGTGACGCCCGAAGTCAGCAGCAACGCTGTATTGATCGTAGGCAGCCAGAAAGGCCCCACCGTCTGGAACGGATCGACTGTGCCTGCGGGTGACGCGGTCGCACCAGGCGACACGCTGGGCCAAGCCGCCTTGAAATCAGGCCACAGCAAGGCGTTGTCCAGGCTGCCCAGCGTAGGCACCGAATGCGCGCGCGCCCACCACAGTGCCGTGAAGAATGCGCCAAAGAACATGACTTCGGAGAAGATGAACCAGCTCATGCTCCAGCGGTAGGACATGTCGATGCGGTGGCTATACTTGCCTGCCTGGCTCTCATGGATGGCATCGCCAAACCACTGGTACAGCACAAACAGCCACCAGACCGTGCCCAGGAGCAGCACGTACTTGGCCCAGTCATGGCCGTTGACCCAATTGCCTGCCCCGACGATCATCAGGCCCAGGCCGATGGCCGCCATCACCGGATGCCGCGATTCTGCGGGAACGAAGTAGTACGGCGTAGCGCCATGGGGTGTCGCACTCATCTCAGCTCCTGATATCTCGTTTTCTTGCTACTGAAACACTCTACTCAAACCAACCAATGCACCAGGGCCATCAGGCCCAGCACAAACAAAGCCAGGGCCACCAGACCTACGGCGATGACTTGCAGCGGCGTGATCTGCGCGCCATCCTGCTGCCACTCCGATCCCTTGCGAACGCCCAGCAAAGACCACAGCACCGCCTGCACCGTGCGCCACACGCTGCCTTTGCGCTGTCCGGGTTGCGGTGTCGGGCTGGGTGCTGGCATCACGATGACCCTGGTTCCGCTGCCGCAGCGGCCGCCGTGGGTACGACCACCGGAGCACCCGGTGTCTTGCCGCCCACTTCAAAGAAGGTATAGGACAAGGTGATCGTCGTCACATCCTTGGAGAGTTTGGGATCGATGACGAAAGCCACCGGCCACTCCTTTCTCTCACCCGGGTCCAGCGTGTACTGGTTGAAGCAGAAGCACTCCAGCTTGTTGAAGTAGGGAGCGGCCTGCTTGGGCGCATAGCTGGGAATCGCCTGCGCCGCCATGCGGTGGTTCTGCTCGTTGCGAAACTCGTACATCACCGTGCTCAACTCTCCTGGGTGCACCTTCATCGACGCCACAGCGGGCTTGAAGCTCCAGGGGCCACGCGCATTGGCATCGAACTCCACCGTGATGGTGCGACTCTCGTCCACCTGGGTATTGAGCTTGACGTTTTTCCCCGCGGTGCCGTTGCCCGGCACATCGCGCTCGGTCAAGGCCAGAATGTTGATTCCGGTGACTTCGCAGATGCGCTTGTACAGCGGGATCAGCGCATAGCCAAAGGCAAACATACCCAAGGCTACGACGGCCAGCTTGCCCACCATCTTGACGTTGTCTGCGTGTCGCACTCTTGCTTGCTCCTGTTTGCTCGCCGTACTGCTTACAGCACCGTCATCTTCACCAGAAACCCGATGAAGAAGACCAGCGCCACCGACGCCAGAATCAGCGCCAGCCGGGTGTTTGCCTTGCGTTGTTCAGGCGTTGTCATCTACAGATCCAATCAGCCAATGACCTTGGTGGCCGTGGCGTCCAGCTTGGGAGGGTTCTCGAAAGTATGGAATGGTGCTGGCGAGGGCACTTCCCACTCCAGACCTTCAGCGCCTTCCCATGGCTTTTGCGGGGCCTTTTCGCCACGGCGACGCATGCCGGGCCACACCACGAACACAAAGAAGTACACCTGCATCAGGCCGAAGCCGAATGCACCGATCGACGCGATCATGTTGAAATCGGCGAACTGCATGGGGTAGTCGGCATAGCGACGCGGCATGCCGGCCAGACCCAGGAAGTGCATGGGGAAGAAGGTGATGTTGAAGGTGATGAGCGAGCCCCAGAAGTGGATGCGACCGCGCGCTTCGGAATACATCACGCCAGTCCACTTGGGCGCCCAGTAGTAATAACCGGCAAACATCGAAAACAGCGAGCCAGCCACCAGCACGTAGTGGAAATGCGCCACCACGTAATAGGTATCCTGCAACTGGATGTCGATGGGGGCCATCGACAGAATCAGGCCGGTGAAGCCGCCCATCGTGAACACGAAGATGAAGCCCACGGCAAACAGCATCGGTGTCTCGAAGGTCATCGAGCCGCGCCACATCGTGGCCACCCAGTTGAAGATCTTCACAGCCGTCGGCACCGAGATCAGCATGGTCGCGTACATGAAGAACAGCTGGCCAGTCACCGGCATGCCGGTGGTGAACATGTGGTGCGCCCACACGATGAAGGACAGAATGGCAATGGCCGCCACGGCATACACCATCGATGCATAGCCAAACAGCTTCTTGCGGCTGAAGGCCGGAACGATCTGGCTCACGATGCCGAAGGCCGGCAAAATCATGATGTAGACCTCGGGGTGGCCGAAGAACCAGAAGATGTGTTGGTACATGACCGGGTCGCCGCCGCCCGCAGGGTTGAAAAAGCTCGTGCCAAAGTGACGGTCGGTCAGGGTCATGGTGATGGCGCCGGCCAGCACGGGCATCACGGCAATCAGCAGGTATGCGGTGATCAGCCAGGTCCAGCAGAACATGGGCATCTTCATCAGCGTCATGCCGGGGGCGCGCATGTTCAGGATGGTGACGATGATGTTGATCGACCCCATGATCGACGAAGCACCCATCACGTGCATGGCGAAGATGCTGGTGTCCATGGACGGACCCATCTGCAGCGTGAGCGGTGCGTACAGGGTCCAGCCCGCAGCGGGCGCGCCGCCAGGCATGAAGAACGAGCCCACCAGCATCAGGCCTGCAGGAATCATCAGCCAGAAGCTGAAGTTGTTCATGCGCGCAAAGGCCATGTCGGATGCACCGATCTGCAACGGAATCATCCAGTTCGCAAAGCCCACAAAGGCCGGCATGATGGCGCCAAACACCATGATCAGGCCATGCATGGTGGTGAGCTGGTTGAACAGCTCAGGGTTGACCAGCTGCAGGCCGGGCTGGAACAGCTCGGCGCGGATCAGCAGCGCCAGCACGCCGCCCACCATCAGCATGGTGAACGAGAACAGCAGGTACAGCGTGCCGATATCCTTGTGATTGGTGGCAAACACCCAGCGGCGCCAACCGGTGGGCGCGCCATGGTGGTGGTCATCGTGGCCATGCGCATCATGGCCGTGGCCAGTGTGGCTGTGGTCTGTAGGGAGAACGGCGCTCATAGTTCTTGACTCCGATAGCTCTTCGTGTGCTGGACTGGTGGGGCTTTATGGCGCAGCAACAATGTCTACGCGGCGCGCCTGGCTGTCAGCGCCCTGTCCTGCAGTAATGGTTTCTGGCTTGCGCATCTCGATGCGCCCATCGGCTACGCCGTTGTCTGTCAGCATCTTGGCCACTGCCTGGGCGCGCAGCTTGGCGAGTTCGGCGTTCTGATCGGCATTGCCGGTGGAATCGACATAACCGGACAGTACCACCTTGCCAGCCTGAGCGGCCAGGGCGCCCGCCGCCTTCTTGACGGTGGCCTGTGCGTCACTGTCCAGATCGCTCTTGCCGCTGCCGAAAAACACCTGGAATGGACCCGCTTCTGCAGCCGGTGCGGCAGCAGCAGGGGCCGCTTGTGCATCGGCAACCGGCGCAGCGGGTGCGGGGGCTGCAGTACCAGCAGCAGGCGCTGCGGAGCCCCCGCCCTCAGGGAACTTGCCACCGCGTGCAGCCACGAACTCGGCGGGTTGCACCATGGTGCCGGTCTTGTTGCTCCAGTGGTTCTTGGCAAAGGTCACCACAGCGGCCAGATCGGTATCGCTCAACTGCTTCCAGGCGGGCATGGCGCCATTGGCGCGGCCTTCCAGCACGGCGTGCATCATGTCTGCCGTGGGGCCCAGCACCACGGGGCTGCCGTCAAGTGCCTTGATAGGGCCTGCGCCCTTGCCATTGGCCTGGTGGCAGGCCGCGCAATTGGCCGCATAGACCTTTTCGCCACGGGCCACCAGATCGGCCAGCACCCAGACCTTGTTCGGATCGTCCGCCTTGGCAGCCAGCTTCTTCTTCTGGTCTGCCACCCATGCGGAATAGTCATCAGCCGACAGCACCTTCACGTGGATAGGCATGTAGGCATGCTCCTTGCCGCACAGCTCTGCGCACTGGCCGTAGTAATCGCCCGTTTTCTCGGCACGGAACCAGGTATCGCGCACGAAGCCGGGGATCGCATCCTGCTTGATGCCAAAGGCAGGCACCATGAAGGAGTGGATCACGTCCGCAGCCGTGGTGATGACGCGCACCTTTTTGTTGACGGGCACCACCAGCGGGTTGTCGACGCGCAGCAGATAGTCATTGGGCGCCTTGGAGACATCGCCACTGTTGGACATGGCGCGCTGGCTGCTGTCCAGGGTGGAGACAAAGCTCAGGCCTTCACCTTCGCCCGTCAGGTAGTCATAGCCCCATTTCCACTGGTAGCCGGTCACCTTGACAGTCAGGTCCGCATTGGTGGTGTCTTTTTGCGCCACCAGCACCTTGGTGGCAGGCAAGGCCATCAGGATGACGATGACAAAAGGCAGAACCGTCCAGGCAACTTCCACTGTGACCGATTCATGGAAATCCGCGGCCTTGGCCCCTTTGGATTTGCGGTGCTTCCAGATCGAATAGAACATCACCGCAAACACACCAACGAAGATGATGGTGCAGATCCACAGCATCATCCAGTGCAGGGTGTGCTGTTCTTCGGCAATCTTGGTAACCGGGGGAGGCAGGTTCATCTGCCCGACTGCAGGGCCGCCCGGCAGGCTCTGCACTGCGTGCGCTGCAGTTGCCAAACCTACGCCAGCCACCAACAGCAAAGAAGCCAGTTTTTGAGAAACACTTTTCATAGTTGTCACTTACTTCTCAACGTCTCATCGTTATGAAGTGCAAGGCACCATGTGGGGGAAACATGGAGCCGCGTGGTGCACCTTTGGCCGAGCGCACCTGCGGTTGCACTCATGCCACTTTGTCATCAAACCGAGCATGGCGTGAACTGCGCAATATTGCAACCCATGCAATCCCGGGATCATAGGGCTTTCACAACAGAAGCCCTTCAGGCACTAGACAGCCGTCGCAATTGGCGTTCCACGCCAAGCCCTGGTACCGGGCTTGTCTCCGGCGTGGCCCGAGCCCTTGGCGGTGTATCACCGGTTGCCCATATCGGCAGCGCCTTGCGCGGCAGCGGTCACTTACCCCTGCATGCGCCCCTGACGCAGCATCTGCTGCATGTCTTGCACGCTGATGACACTCTCGCCCTGCAGCTTGATGCGCGGAGTCGGCTTGAAGGCGTGGCCGTAGATGATCTCGAAGGTGACAACCAGCCGCCCTTCCTCATCGGCGCGGGCCAGCTGTCGCGCAAGCGATAGGTCGAGCTGTTCAAGCCAGCTGCGCCCCCGCAGGGCGCCAAAGCGGCGGGGGTGCAGGTTTCGCCCCAGCTCGCGCAGTTCCGCGCGCAATTTCTGCGCACTGGAATACGACAGTGTGATGCGCTCCATGTCCATCACCGGCTCGGCAAAACCAGCCTGCACAAGCATGTCGCCCCAGTCATGCATATCAGTGAACTCGTGGCTCGCAGCCGGCCAGCCCTGCTGTGCATAGACGGCCCGAACTTCTGCCAATGTGTCCGGCCCCAGGCAGGAAAACATCACAAACCCATCCACAGCCAGCAACTGGTGCCAGGTCTGCAGCAGTTGCTGTGGATTGGGATGGTTGTGCAGGGCCATGTTGGCCCAGAGCATGTTCACGCTGCCCGCTTCCGGCTGGCCCCAGTGCAGCCTGGGCTGGCGCCACCGGCTCATGCTCCACCAGGGGTTGGAGAGGTGTTCGCGCAGCACGGCTTCGTGTCCAGGCTGGGTTTCGACAACGCTCAGCGCCGACTGTGGATAACGCTCGGCCACACGCTGATGCGCTGCCAGGCCACCGTACAGCGGCTGCCAGCTGCACCAGGCAGCGGGCTTTTGCATAATCCACGCCAGACGCTCCTCCATGCGCCGCCCTACTTCATCATGCAGCCAGGGGCTGTGCGCAGGCGCCTGCCTCTGCCAGCGCGTGGCGGCTATCGGGTCAATCGTCGGGGGAGTGGAAAATTCGGCCATGGGGAAGCCCGCTACGCAGTAAGGGCGTGGGTTAAATGTCTTCTGAAAGAAACGGCATGGCAATAGTCAGCAGCGAAAGCGGTGTTTCGGCTCCACGTTGGCACCATTGGCAATGGTGGCAACAGTGGCCAATCCGGTTTGCAAACTGCCTGGGTGAGCACCTGCCCGGCACCTGCCTGGTGTGCCAGCGCTGGCCCAGCCCGCAGCTGTGCAGTGACTGCGCAGCCATCTGCGCGCCTTCTGCCACAGGGCGCTGCGACCGCTGCGCGCTGCCTTTGCCCGGCACCAGCCGGGTCTGCCCGGCTTGCCTGCTCGACCCGCTGCCGCTGAGGCACTGCCATGCAGCGGTGGACTATAGCCCGCCTTGGAGCGGCATGGTGCAGCAGTTCAAATATCACCAGCATCTGGCATGGGCAAGGCCCATGGCGCAGTTGATGCTGCAGGCGCCGCACGCGCGGCAATGGCTGCAACAGGCAGATCTCGTGCTTGCGGTACCGCTCTCGGCCGCGCGGCTGCGCGAGCGGGGCTACAACCAGGCCCTGCAACTGGCCCGCGCCCTGCAGCGCCAGGCACCGGGCAACGCCGTGCTTCATTCTGGCTGGCTATTGCGCCTGGCCGATACCCCGGCGCAGGCGCAGTTGGGCCGCGCTGCGCGCTTGCGCAATCTGCGCCACGCTTTTGCCGTCGAACCGCGCCATGCAGCAGCGATTTGCGGCAGGCAGGTGTTGTTGGTAGACGATGTAATGACCACGGGCGCCACATTGGCTGCAGTGGCAAACATGCTGCTGGCGCACGGTGCATCTGCGGTAGATGCTATGGTTTTTGCAAGAACTCCGTCGCCGGAATAAAACGCAGCGCCATGCAGGCGCTTTGATGCATCACTACACTGGCACGCCTTGGCGGCCCGTGCCGCGCGCATCTTCCCATCACTGCATCCCATGTTCAACGTCGTCCTGGTCGAGCCAGAAATCCCCCCCAATACCGGCAATGTGATCCGCCTGTGCGCCAATACCGGCAGCCGCCTGCACCTGATTGAGCCGCTGGGGTTTTCCATGGAAGACCGCTACATGCGCCGCGCAGGCCTCGATTACCACGAGTACGCCGCCACGCAGCGCCATGCCAGCTGGCAGGCCTTTGTCGACACCATGCAGCCAGCGGCAGACCGCATGTTCGCCATGACCACGCATGGCAGCAGCCCTGCGTTTGACATTCAATTTCACCCGGGCGATTGGCTGGTATTTGGCTGCGAAACCCGTGGCCTGCCCCCTGCCTTGCGCGAGAGCTTTCCCCTCACCCAGCGTGTGCGCCTGCCCATGGTGGCAGGCCAGCGCAGCCTCAATCTGTCCAACGCCGTGGCAGTGACCGTCTTTGAAGCCTGGCGCCAGAACGGCTTTGCCATGCCTGACGGTGGTATCGCCCAATAACCAAGATTTGAGAAAAATGGCCATTGGCGCACAACAGATGCGCGCCAATAGCTCTCATTTAAATAGCAAATAGATGTGCCGCCGGGGCTCAGGCGTTTTGTGAGCGCTTGACGAAGAACAAGCCCATGCCGACCAGCATCAGCAGGCCACCAAACACCTTGTTCTGGATACGCATGGCCTTGCTGTCACGCAGCAGGCGGCGCAGCACACTGGCGCTTGCGGCATAGCCGTGCATCACGATGGTGTCCACTGCCAAGGTCGTGACGGACAGAATCAACAGTTGCAGCCACAACGGACGAGCAGCCGTCATGAACTGCGGCAGCACCGCCACCATGAAGATGATGCCCTTGGGATTGGTGGCATTGGTCAGAAAACCACTCAAGGTACGCTTTTTCCAGCTGCCTTCGGGCTGCTGCGTGGCCGTGTCGCTCACCAGGCCTCCAGTCGAGCGCCACTGCTGAAAACCGATGTAGATCAGGTAGCAGGCGCCCACGATCTTGACGATGTTGAACGCGGTCTCGGACGCGATCAGCAGCGAGCCCACACCCGCACCCGCAATCAGCAGGATGAGCAGCAAGCCCAGCTGCAGCCCAAAAATGGTGGCGCTGGTCTTGCGCACGCCGTAGGAAAGGCCGTGGCTCATCGACAGCACCGCGCCCGAGCCCGGAGATACAGCAATGATGATGGCCGCCACCAGATAGGCCAGCCAGGTGTGAAATTCCATGATCGATCCAGAAACGGCCTCACCATGCCAACGCCCATGCATCACATCGCCCTGCCATGTGCGCATTGGCGCCTGGCAGGCCGCAGTTTGTAGGCCCGGCACAACGGGCAAAGCCGCCATTATCGCGCCAGGCTGCTCTCCATTGCCAGCACCGCCCGTGGGGGACTGTCACATATTTTTCATAGCAGCCTGCGCTTGCTGGGCATACGCAGAACGCAAAAAATTGCAATAAATTCCCACAAATCACAAAAAAAACGTAACCTCGTCCCCAAAGTACCTACAACAACACCATTTTTTGCACGCATGGAAGCGCACGCCCCTCTCTGGCTGACCTACACCTTTTTGTACCTGGCAGCCGCTGTCATCGCCGTGCCGATTTCGCGCGCCCTCGGCCTTGGCACCATCATCGGCTACCTGGTGGCCGGCATGATCATCGGCCCCAGCGGCCTCAAGCTGGTCAGCAATGTGCAGGACATCCTGCATTTTTCCGAGTTCGGCGTAGTGCTGATGCTGTTCCTGATCGGGCTGGAGCTGCAGCCCAGCCGCCTGTGGAGCATGCGCCGCCCCATTTTCGGCGTGGGCAGCGCGCAAATGCTGCTGTGCACCGCAGGTCTGTTTGCCGCAGGCTGGCTGCTCGGGTTTGACTGGCATATGGCCCTGATTGCAGCCCTGGGCCTGGCACTGTCTTCCACCGCAATTGCGTTGCAAAGCATTGCAGAGCGTAACCTCATGTCTACCAACAGCGGCAAGACGAGCTTTGCCATCCTGCTGTTCCAGGACGTGGCGGCCATCCCGATCCTGGCGCTCGTGCCCCTGCTGGCCGTGGGCCAGCAGGCCGCGCAGAACGACGGCAACATGCTGCTGGAAATTGGCAGAACCCTTGCCATCATTGCCGCCGTCATCGTGGGAGGGCGCTACCTGCTGCGCCCCGTGCTGCGTTGGATTGCGCAAAGTGATTCCCGCGAAATCTCTACCGCCACCGCCCTGCTGCTGGTGGTGGGCATTGCCTACCTGATGCTGCAGATCGGCCTGTCCATGGCTCTCGGTGCCTTTCTGGCTGGCGTGCTGCTGGCCGACAGCGAATTCCGCGCCGAACTGGAGACCGACATCGAGCCTTTCAAGGGCCTGCTGCTCGGATTGTTCTTCATCGCCGTGGGCATGAGCATCGATTTTTCGGTGATCCTGTCGTCTCCCCTGGCCATGCTGGCGCTGGTGGTGATTTTTCTGCTCATCAAATCCGTCGTTATCTACAGCCTCGCCACCGTGCTGCGCATGCCGCTGCAGGAGCGCCCGCTGTTCACGCTGCTGCTGGCGCAAGGCGGAGAGTTTGCGTTCGTGGTGTTCAGTGCCGCGCAGGCGCAGGGTATTGTGAGTCCGCAGCACTCTTCGCTGCTGATCGGCGCAGTGGCCATCTCCATGGTGGCTACGCCACTGATGGTGGCCGCCATGGACCGCTGGCTCATGCCACGGTTTGCCAACCTCGCCACCGGCGAAGATGCGCCGGAAGAGCTGCACGAGCAGCAGGAAGCATCCGTGTTGATCGCAGGATTTGGACGCTATGGCCAGATCGTGACCCGTGTGCTGCTAAGCCAGGGCATCAAGGCCGTCATTCTGGACCACAGCGTCGAGATGCTCCAGGTCGCGCAGAACTTCGGCTACCGTGTGTTCTATGGCGATGCCACCCGACAGGATCTGCTGCGCATCGCCGGGGCAGAGAAAGCCGAGGTCATGGTGATCGCGGTCGACGACGAGAGCCAGACCAACCAGATCGTCAAGCTGGTGCAGCAGCATTTTCCGCACCTCAAGATCGTGACGCGGGCCAAGGATGTGGCGCACTGGTTTGCCCTGCGTGACATGGGCGTGCAGTATGTGGACCGTGAACTGTTCGATTCCAGCCTGCAGACGGCCGAGAAAACGCTGGAGCTGATGGGCTACACCCCTGAGGACGCGCAATATGTGGTCACGGTGTTCCGTGCCCACAACATCGAGTTGACCAACAAGATGTACGAACACCGCAACGACCGCGAAACCATGCTGGCCGTGGGCCGCCAGGGCCGCGATCAGCTGGTCGAGCAGATGATGCGAGAGCGCCAGGAGCGCCAGACGCAGGCGCAGGAAGCCGAGCAGGCCCCCAGCAGCCCCTACCCCCACCAGCCGGACGACCCGCAATCCCACATTTGACCGTAGGCACGCGCAGCCCACCGGCTGCGTGCTACGCTTTGCGCCCTATGTTCAACCCCTCCCAAGCCGATGTGCGGCGTTTTTTCTGCGCTGCACATGCCAAGCAGCAAGCCGGCCAGCCCATGGAAGCCATCGAAACCCTGGCAGGCCTGTGGATTGCCGAGCACCCCGAATACCGCGAAGACCTGAGCGACGTGGATGCGGCCATCGCCCGCAACTACGACCTGACACCCGACAAGACCAACCCGTTTCTGCATCTGTCCATGCACCTGTCGATCAGCGAGCAATGCAGCATCGACCAGCCACGTGGCATCCGCCAGGCGGTGGAGTTGCTCGCCAAGCGCCTGGGCTCGCTGCATGATGCACATCATGTTGCGATGGAGTGCCTGGGCACCATGCTGTGGGAGAGCCAGCGCTCGGGCCGCCCCCCTGATGGAGACGCCTACGTGGCAGCCGTGCAGCGCAACGCCACCAAGGACTGAGCGCCGCTCTCTCCCCCTAACAAAGCAGAACGCCCGGCATTGCCGGGCGTTTTTGCTGTAGCAACTGCTGCGTTGCCCGCCATTGCTGCCTTATTTGCTGCGGAAGCGCGATTCCGGCACGGTCTGCAAGCCGCCCTGCAGGCTGCCGATGTAGTCTGCCAGCTCTTTCATCTCCGCATGGTTGAACTGCTTGGCCATGGCCCCCATCACCGGGTTCGAACGGCCGATGTATCCGTTCTTCTCCACGGTGTAGGACTTGAGGGCTGCATACAGATAGTCGGCATTCTGGCCAGCCAGCTTGGGATAGGTGGGATCGATGGCCTTGGAGAAATTGTCGCCATGGCACGATGCGCAGGTGCCTTTCTTCAGCAGCTCAGCGGTCTTGGTGCTCGGCTCTCTCGAAGGCTTTTCAGCTACCGTCACATCACCGGTGGTGTGCTTTTCGTAATACGCGGCCAGATCAGCAATGTCCTGGTCGGTCAGCGAGTCGGCAATGGCGCGCATGGTGGGGTGTTTGCGGTCGCCTTTTTTGTATGCATGCAACGCTGCCTCGATGTACTTGCCGTTCTGCCCCGAGATCTTCGGTACCTGGTACACCTCAGGAAAACTGGCCTTGTAGCCCACGATACCGTGGCAGCCAATGCACATGGCAATTTTTCCTTCGGCTGCCTTGGCATCACCCTTCACCTCCTGGGCCGCCGCCCAACCCGTCACAGACGCGACAGCCAATGCAAATACCGTGGTCAATGTTTTATTCATTTTGCGCGCACAATCGTGTGGAAAAGCTACCGCGTCTAGGCGGTGTCTAAGTTTATAGTCAACGCTGAAACAGACCCTGTCACCTCGATTCTGCATTCTCTTTCATGAAATTCCAAGGCACACAGAACTACGTTGCGACCAATGACCTGATGCTCGCGGTCAATGCGGCAATTACCCTTCAAAGACCGCTTCTCGTCAAGGGGGAACCCGGCACAGGGAAAACCATGCTGGCGGAAGAAGTGTCGCAGGCGCTAGACATGCCGCTGCTGCAGTGGCACATCAAGTCCACCACCAAGGCGCAACAAGGCTTGTATGAGTACGATGCGGTCAGTCGTCTGCGGGACAGCCAGCTTGCCGATGTGGAAGGTGCGGCCCGTGTGCATGACATCCACAACTACATCGTCAAGGGCGTGCTGTGGCAGGCCTTCACCGCAGACCGGCCCGTGGCCCTGCTGATCGATGAAATCGACAAGGCCGACATCGAATTCCCCAATGATCTGCTGCGCGAACTCGACCGCATGGAGTTCTATTGCTACGAGACGCACGAGATGATCCGCGCCAAGCACCGCCCGCTGGTGTTCATCACCTCCAACAACGAGAAGGAGCTGCCCGATGCCTTCCTGCGCCGCTGCTTCTTTCACTACATCAAGTTCCCAGACGCGGAGACGATGAAGCAGATCGTCGAGGTGCATTTCCCGACGCTCAAGCAGGAGCTACTGTCGGCGGCCATGAAGGTGTTCTTCGAAATCCGCAACCTGCCAGGCCTCAAGAAAAAACCATCGACCAGCGAGCTCATCGACTGGCTCAAGCTGCTGGTTGCCGAAGACATTCCGCCCGAGGTGCTGCAGACCGCCGACCAGAAGATTGCCGTGCCACCCCTGGTAGGCGCGCTTTTGAAGAACGAGCAGGACGTGAGCCTCTTTGAGAAGCTGGTCTTCATGAGCCAGCGCAACCGCTAGCCAGCGCATGGCCACACCGCAGCAACTGTTGGCCGAAGGATTGACAGACGCCATCGGCTTTCTGGCCGGTGCGCTGGCAGGCTGGGGCATTTCGCACCTGCTGGGCTGGCCGCTGTTTGAAGAAGGCTACAGCGCGGGCAGCATTGCCGCGATTGCGCTGGTGGGCCTGGGCGGCGGGGCGGGCCTTCAACTGGCCAGGCTCTGGCGAAAGTCCAGATAGAAACACGCTGAAATGCCCCTCGGTTAAGCACAATCCGCTATCCAATTCATCACATTCAGGAACACCATGGCTTTTGTGGAACCCATCGATCTGCGCCGCAACGGCGTGCTGCTCACGCCCCTGGACTTTGCGCATGAAGACGGCCTGCGTGCCGCTGCGCAGGATGGCGAACTCTGGAAGATCCGCGTCACCTCCGTTCCCGAGCCGGAAAACACCAGGCTCTACATCGAGCAGGCCATGAACATGCGCGCAGCGGGCAACCGCATGCCATTTGCCGTCATCGATGAAGCCACGGGCAAGGTGCTGGGCAGCACCAGCTACCACGACATCGTGCCCGCCTTGAAGCGCGTGGAAATTGGCTACACCTGGTATGCGCAGAGCGTGCAGCGCAGCCATGTCAACACCACCTGCAAGCTGACCTTGCTGACGCATGCATTCGAAACCCTGGGCGCTGCCGTGGTGGGCTGGCGAACCGATAACTTCAACTTTGCCAGCCAGCGGGCGATTGAGCGCCTGGGAGCCAGGAAGGACGGCGTGATCCGCCACCACGCGCCCCGCCGCGATGGCACCGTGCGCGACACCGTGATGTACAGCATGCTCGCTGGCGAGTGGCCCGAAGCCAAGGCGCAGCTGCTGTACCTGCTGAACAAGCCACGCTGATGTTCGTCAAGTGGCCTGGCGCCTGATGGGCGCCAGACGCAATGGCTGCGAAACTACAGCACCGGCGCCATCATGCCCACCACGTTGTGTACCAGCCGGGTATGAAATGGCCAGGCGCGCACCGTTGCCACATCCACGGGCTTTGACACGGACAGGTAGCCCAGTTGCCGCGCGCGTATGCTGCCCGTCACCTCGCAGTCGCTGATCAACAGGTTGTTCTCGTAGTTCAGCTCCAGGCTGCGGCGGTCCATGTTGGCCGACCCCACCAGGCTGATCTCGCCGTCCAGGGTCAAGGTCTTCGCGTGCAGCACACCCAGCGGATACTCGTAGAGCGCCACCCCGTTGCTCAGCAGGTCGGCATAGCAGCTGCGGCAGGCCTGCGCCACCAGCCATGAATCATTGCGTGCGGGCACGATCAGGGTGGTGGCCACCCCACGCCGGGGCGCGGCGCACAGGGCGCGCAACAAGGCCTCGTCCGGTACAAAGTATGGCGTGGTGATCAGCAGTTCGTGGCGCGCTGCGTACATGCTGGCCACAAACAGATCGGACATGCCGTTGTGCCGCGCCGTGGGGCCTGTTTCCACCGCCTGCGCCACGCAGTTGCCCGGCGCGGCATCCGCCGCGGCCACCGGCGCATTGGGCAGGTCGTCCAGCCCGGCTTCGTTGGTCTCCGGAATCCAGCCGCTCAAGAACAGCGTCTGCATCTGCCGTACCACCGGCCCCTCACAGCGCAGCAGCACATCGATCCAGGGCGCGTACCTTGCTTTTATGCGGAACTCGGGGTCCGCGCAATTCTGGCTGCCGCAATAGGCGATGCGGTTGTCGATCACCACCAGCTTGCGGTGGTCGCGCAAATCCACGCGGCTGAGCGCCATGTGGCGCAGGCGGCTCACATCATCCAGCGTAGCCAGCAATTGCACGCCAGCCTGCGCCAGCTCCCGCCACAGGGCGCCATCATGAAAGGCGCGCGAACCAAGCGCATCCACCATCACCCGGCACCGCACGCCACGGCGTGCAGCAGCCGCCACCGCCTGCGCCAGGCGCTGGCCGGTATCGTCGGCCAGCCAGATGTAGAAGGCGATGTGTACCTGCTGATGCGCCTGCGCGATGTCGTCGATCAGATGGTGGATGGCCGCCTTGGAATTGACCATGGGCTGGGCCGGTACCGCCGTCGCGTCGCCCAGCAGCACGACGCGGTTGCCCGCAACTGCATCAAAGCCGGTGATGGAATGCGCCAATGCCACCAGGGATGCTGCCGCCCCCGACACCTGCGCAGGCGTCTGCACCGGCCGCTGCAAAGTGGTCTGCACCCGGCGCAGCCGCCGCGCGCGCGAGCGCCCGATGCTGGTCTCGCCCAGCAACAGATAGGCCGCTATACCCACCAGCGGCACCAGCATGATGACTGCCACCCATGCGGCACGCGAGGCAGGCGAACGGTTGGCCCGCGTCAGCGCGCGGGCCGCGACCAGCAGATGCAAGATGAAAACAGAGCCTGTCCACAGTTGGGGAAGCAGATTGCTGTGCATGAGATTCGACGGACACGCCAATACAGATGGTTCATGCTAGCACGGCCTCCATCTGCGCCTGAGCCCCGGTGAGCGCCGTTCACAGCCTACTCAGCAGGCTTTCCTGCAGCGCAGGCAGGTGCTGCTCGGGCAGAATATTGCTCATGTGCTTTTTCACGTTGTCCGCATAACTGGCGTTGGTCTTTTGCTTCAGAAATTGAAGCACCTTGAGCAGATTGACCACCAGATCGCTCTCGTTCTGGCTGGCATTGAGCTGCGCCAACATGTGCTGGGCATCGCCGCCGCGCTGCATCTGCAGGATGCCGGATGCATACATCTTGCATGCGGCCAGAGAGCGTTTGGCAGCGGAAGACGACAGCGCCTCCCGTGCAGGCGCCAACGCAGGTGCCAAAGGCGCCGGGCGCGAGGGCTGCAGGTCGATGCCCGCTGGCAGCAGCGTGGATTCGCGCTGCTCTGCTGCCGGGAAAGGCGCCAGCGATGCCTGGCGCAACGCGTCATGGGAGTCGCGAGTCGTCCAGGCCTGCCCTTCCACCGGACGCTGCACCAGATACCCCTGGGCCAGCAGGCTGTCCATCAATGCCAGGGCGGTGTCACCGAGCCAACCCGCAATCTCTTGACGGGAGCGGATGCCATCGCACAAGATAAGGATCTGCCGCTCCTGCACCGACAGGCTGGCACGGTTGCGCAACGCCTGCCTGGCCTTGTCCGTTTTGATCATCACCATGGCAGCATGCTCCCCCAAGTCCCGTTAGACTGGAAAGACTAGCTCGCTTCTGTTACCAATTGTTTACAACTCCATGCTGATCGACTTTTTCTACACCTTGCGCGCGGCCAAGCTGCCAGTTTCGGTCAAGGAACTGCTCACCCTGCTGGAGGCACTGGACAAAGGCCTGGCCGGTCCACGATCGGAAGATGCCTGGAGCCTGGACGATTTCTACTTTCTGGCCCGCACCTGCCTGGTCAAGGATGAAAAGCTGTTCGACAAGTTCGACCAGGCTTTCTCCGCCTATTTCAAAGGCATGGAGCTGCTCACCGACTGGAAGAAGGAACTGCCGGAAGACTGGCTCAAACAGGTGCTGGAGCGGGAACTGAGCCCCGAGGAAAAGGCGGCGATCGAGGCCATGGGCTGGGATGAGTTGATGGAAACCTTGAAAAAGCGCCTCGAAGAGCAGAAGGAGCGCCACGAAGGCGGCAGCAAGTGGATCGGTACCGGCGGCACCAGCCCGTTTGGCCACGGCGGCTACAACCCCGCAGGCATCCGCATTGGCGGCCCCGGTAAAAGCCGAAGCGCGGTCAAGGTGTGGGAGCAGCGTGCCTACCGCGACTACGACGACACGCAGGAGCTGGGCACGCGCAACATCAAGGTGGCGCTGCGCCGCCTGCGCAAGTTCGCCCGCGACGGCAACGAACTCGAACTCGATCTGCCCAACACCATCCGGGCCACCGCCGCCAACGCGGGCTATCTGGACATCAAGATGATCCCCGAGCGGCACAACAATGTGAAAGTGCTGCTGCTGATGGATGTGGGCGGCACGATGGACGACCACATCCAGCGCGTCGAGGAGCTGTTTTCCGCCGTCAAGAGCGAGTTCAAGCACCTGGAGTTCTATTACTTCCACAATTGCGTCTACGACTACATGTGGAAAAACAACAAGCGCCGCTATGCCGAAAAATTTCCGACCTGGGACATCATCAGAAAATATAACAAGGATTACAAACTGATCTTTGTGGGGGATGCCACAATGAGTCCTTACGAAATCCTACAACCGGGCGGCTCGGTTGAATATAACAATGAAGAACCGGGTGCCGAATGGATCAAGCGCCTGACCAACGCTTTTCCCAAGCACGCTTGGATCAACCCCGAACCGCAAGGTGTCTGGCAATACCGCCAGAGCATCAGCCTGATACAACAACTCGTAGGCGACCGTATGTTTCCCCTGTCATTGAAAGGCCTGGAGGACACAATGCGGTTGCTGTCAAAGTGACCATGCGATATCGCCTGACGACGCCGGTCCTGCCGGCGTTTTTTATTGTTTTTTCCGCCTTGCTGACTGGCTGCAGCAGCACACCGCGCGCCAATGGCGAGGATGCACAGAGCAGTGCCAAGGGCACCGAAACCGCGGCAGACGGAAATTCCGACGGCCACGATGCCGACAATGACCAGCCCGCGTTCGACCTGACCGTGAAAGCGCCCGATGATGTCAGAAAGTACCTGGAGCAATACATCGACCTCAAGCGCTACCGCAGCTTTCCTGGCCTGCAGCTGACCGAGTTGACGCGGCTTTTGGGCAGTGCGGACGAGAACGTGCGCGAGCTGCTGGGCACGCTGGGCTATTTCAGCCCCGAGATACAAATTGATGTATTCGATACAGGTGCAGCGCCTGCGGGCAGCGGAATATCTGCGGCAGACAGCGAAGCCCGCCCGCAGATCATCATCTCAGTCACTCCCGGCGTACAGACCAAGGTGGCCGATGTGGCACTGGACTACACCGGCGCCGTGACGGAGGAGAAGAACTTCGCCAGCCGGCGCGAGCGACTGCTGCGCAACTGGGACCTGCCGCCCGGCACCGGGTTCACCCAGAAAGGCTGGGACAGTGCAAAGTCCGAAGGCCTTCGCACTCTGCAGCGCCGCCGCTACCCCACCGCAAAGATCGAGTCCAGCAAGGCCGATATTGACGGCGACACCAACCAGGCCCGGCTGTCGGTGCACTACGACAGCGGGCCGCTGTACAAGTTTGGCCCCCTGTCGATTGAAGGCGCCGAGCGTTACGACCCGGTCGGTACTGCCCGCATTGCGCGCTTGCCTACCGGCCGCGACTACAGCGAAACCGCCATGCTCGATGCGCAGACGCGGCTGGCCGCAAGCGGCTACTACGATTCTGTCTTTCTGACGCTGGACACCAACACCCAGACACCCGAGGCGGCGCCCGTGATTGCCCAGGTGCGCGAGGCCAAATTGCAAAAGGTGGTCTTCGGTATCGGTATGTCCACCGATACCGGCCCGCGCCTGAGCCTCGACCATATCCACAACAAGATGCCCCTGCTGGGCTGGCGCGCGGTGAGCAAGCTCTCGTTCGAGCGCGACAAGAAACTGATCAGCACGGAGTGGACCGACCTGCCCGGCGAAGACGGCTGGGCGGACTTTGCAGGCGGCGAAGTCAAGCGCGAAATCAACGGCGACTTCACCATCAACTCGGCCCAGATTCGCGGTGGTCACAAGAAAAGCACCGACCACATCGACCGCAGCGCATTCCTGCAGTACGACTTCTCGTCTTCCGTACAGGGCCTGGAAAAGATTCCATCCAGTAGCGCCATCAGCGCCAATTACGGCTGGACAGGCCGCTACTTCAACAACAACACCAATCCCACGCGGGGCTACGGCATTGCGGCAGAACTGGGCGCAGGCTTCACCCTCACGCCTCAGCGGGACCCATTCATGCGCGCCCTGCTGCGCTGGCAAGGATTTGTACCGGCCGGTACGGTGACCGCGCCCAATGGCAGCTCGCGCGGAGCGCGTCTCGCCCTGCGGGCCGAAGGGGGCGCAATTCTGGCCAAGGATTCTGCAGTCATTCCTGCCACGCAGCTTTTCATCACCGGTGGCGACACCACTGTGCGTGGCTATGGCTACAAGCAGATTGGCGCCAGCGTTGCCGGCGACAAGGTCTACGGCGGCCGCTACATGTACGTGGGCAGCGTTGAATACCAGCGCCCTCTGGTGCGCAATGGCGAAGTCAGCGACTGGGAATCGGCCGTGTTTGCCGATGTGGGCTCGGTAGCCGACAAGGTCGGCGACATGACCCCCTACTGGGGCATTGGTACGGGCCTGCGCTGGCGCAGCCCGGTGGGCGCACTGCAGGCCGATGTGGCCTACGGACTGAAAGACCAGCGCTTTCGCCTGCATTTGCGCCTGGGATACAGCTTTTGACCATGGCAGATACCTCTCTCTCCACGCCGCAGGGCAGCCAACCAACGCATCCGCCTCTTCGTAAGAAAGCAAGCTGGGGCAGACGCATTGTGCGCTGGCTGCTATGGTTTTTTGTATTGATCTTCGTCGCAATCGCTGCATTGCTGGGCGGTGCCTGGTGGTGGAGCGGGCAGGATGACTCACTCGCACGCGTCATCGCCATCGCGCAGCGCTTCCTGCCAGCAGACCAGAAGCTGCAGGCCACCGATGTGCGCGGCAGCCTGCGACAAGGCGGCAGCATCGGCAATCTGCAGTGGAGCAACCCCTCCATCAGCGTCGACATGAGCGACGCCACCATTGGCTGGACCCTCGACAATATCTGGGATCGTGAAGTGCGCCTGGCACCGATCCACATTGCCCAGCTCACCATCACGCCATCCGGCATCGAGCAACCCAAGGAGCCTACCCAACCGCTGGAGCAGTTGCCGCTGCCGCTGCGTGTGCTCGATATTCCCTTCTCCGTGGATCAAATCGTCTGGGCGGCCGCCCAGCCCATCACCATCGCCGGACTGCAGGGCCACTACCTGTATCAGAGCGACGAGCACCGTCTGCAGGTCACCAGCGTGCAGGCCTTCAACGGCAGCTACCAGGCCCAGCTTACCCTGGGTGCACTGGCGCCGATGGAACTCGATGGCGAGCTGCGCGCCCATGTAGACCAACCGGCTACCGCACAGCTGCCAGCCATGTTGGCCGATGCCACTGCTAACGTCACCGGCAACCTGGCAGGTGCCGACGCCAGCCTGCGTGTGGTGGCCCAGCTCAAGCCCCAGATTGCGCCGCCATCGCCGACAGACAGTACAACTGCCGCGCCGAAGAACGCCCCAGCCAAAGCCGCAGGCAATACGCCGCGCCATGGCCAGGACCAGACCGCGCAGGCCCTGGCCAAAGCCCCCCCCATGCAGGCCGATGTGGATGCCACCATCTACCCCTGGAAACCCTGGCCGGTGGGCCCCACGCAGGCCACCGTACAAAGCATCAACCTGGCAGCGTTTATGCCTGGCCTGCCCACCACCCTGCTCAACGGCAAAATCGCGGTGACCGAAGCCCAGGCCGATGCACTGGCCAAGGCACAGGCAGACAGCCCTGCGCCCGCCCTGGCCGCCCCGCCAGCAGATGCCGTTGCACCTGCCCTGCTGCCTGTGCCCCTCGACATCGCCGTCGATATCGACAATGCCCTGCCCGGCCCGCTGGACACGCAGCGCCTGCCCATTCAACACCTGCAAGCCCAGGCCTTGTTTGATGGCCAGCGTATCGATGTGCTGGATGGCACCACCGTGCAACTGGGCGACGGCCGCCTGCAAACCGCAGGCCACTACCGGCTGACAGACCACCATGCTGCGCTGCAAGCCGAGCTGCAGGCGCTGAACCCGGCGCTTATCGACACCCGCGTGGACAGCGCACCGCTCTCCGGCAAGCTGACCGCCCAGTCGCAGGACGACGCTATTGTTTTTGACAGCGACATACGCTCCAACCGTGCGCCAGAAGCACGAAGCACCAAGAATCCAAAAACCACGGCCCGCCTGCCCATCGACCGCATCATCGCCAAAGGCCGCTGGAAAGCGCCCGAGCTGCAACTGCAGAGTGCGCAGATCGACGCGCTGGGCGCGCACCTCAGTGCCGAGCAGCTGGTTGCCAATATCGAAAAGAGAAGCGGTGCAGGCCGCGTAAGCGCACAGGTGCCCGGCGCCAACCTGGACATCCAGGCCCAGGCCACGCCGACCCAGGGCAAGGGCGAAGCGAGCCTGAAGCTGGCCAGTGCAGAACAGTTGATGCAATGGCTGCGCAAGGTGCCCGGCGTTGCCGAGGCGCTGCCTGCAGACTTCAGCGCACAAGGCAGCCTGGAGGCCAAGCTGCATTACAGCGGTGGCTATGGCGATGCATTGCGCCAACTGCAGCAGGCCGGCCTCCTCGCCAAACTTCCCGAAGGCATGGCAACCAAAGGCGCACAACCATTTGCGCTGGAGGCAACCGTCAACACCCCGCAGCTCACCGTGCGCACCAGCAACAATGCCGAGGACAGCTGGCAACTACGCAACACCCAGCTGACGCTGACCGGCAACCTCGCCAAGGTGCAGGCCGATCTGCAAACCGAAGCGCGCCATGGCGAGCAGCAGTTTGGTGGCCAGATCAAGCTGGCGGCCAGCAGCAATGCACAGCAGCAGTGGACGGGCAGCCTGAGCCAGCTGCAGGCCCGCGCCACGCTCCCGCCCAACAAGGAGCCATGGCAGTTGGCGCTGCAGCAGCCGCTCGATTTCAAGCTGCAATTGCCCCAAGGCAAACAAGCACTGACCGCCAGTACCGGAACAGGACAGCTGCACCTCACTGGCCCGCAGGCTGGCACCGTCGTGCTGCAGTGGAACCCGCTTCAGTTCAGCCAGGGCGCGGACAAATCCGTGCAATTGCAAAGCACCGGCAGCGTGCAAGGCCTGCCACTGCGCTGGGCGCGCGCCTTCCAAAAGCCTGACGCCAACCAGAACCAGGGCACCAGCCCGCTCGATTCGGACCTCGTCGTGCAAGGCCGGTGGGACATCAGCACCACCAACGGCCTCAACGCCAGGCTGGAAGTGGAACGGGCGAGCGGCGACTTGCGCCTGCATGTGCAGGGCAGCCGACCCAAGAGCGTCACCTTCCACTCCAGCGGCAAACAGGGCAGCCTTGCCAAGGCGTTTGCCGAACAAAAGGAAACCATCACCGCCGGCATCCGTACCGCAACCGTTGCCCTGACCGTGCAGGACCGCCAGGTACGCGCCAATGTGCGCTGGGATTCTGCCAACGCGGGCGAGCTCAATGCCGATCTGCAGACCGCGCTGCAGTTCGAAGGCAAAGACTATCTGGCTGCAACCGTCGCGCCCGACGCCCCGCTCAGCGGCACCATCAAGGCCCAGATGCCTGACCTGGGCATCTGGGCCAGCTTCGCCCCGCCTGGATGGCGCGTGGCGGGCAGCCTGGGCGCAGACGTGCAGCTGGCCGGCAACCTGCGCGATCCGCGCTGGAGTGGGAGCCTGTCGGCCGACAAAATGCATATCCAGTCGCAGCTCGATGGCGTGGATCTGCGCAACGGCACCCTGCGTGCCCAGCTCAATGGCAATGAACTGGCACTGCAGCGCCTGCACTTTGACGGCGGTGAAGGCAGCCGCGCCCGCATCATCGGCTACAGCGGCAACCTGACTGAAGCCCCCGTCGACGGCGGCACCCTGGATGCAACAGGCACGATCCGCTGGAGCATGCCCGAAGATGGCGGCAAGCCCGACATCACCATGGACATCCGAACCCAGGCCAAGGCCCTGCAGGTACTGGTGCGCGCCGACCGGCAGGTCAGCATCTCAGGCGATGTGCGCAGCCAGCTGCAACAAGGCCAGATGCGCATCACCGGCGACCTGCGCGTGGACCGCGCCAGCATCATGCTGGCCAACGAATCCTCGCCCACCCTGGGCAGCGATGTGGTGGTGCATACCAAGGCGAGCCGTGCCGCCGCTGCCGAAAAGGCCAAACAGGAGGCGGCCCAAGCCGCCGAAGGCAAGGCCAACGAACCCGCCGGCGGCATCACCCCCGCCAAGCCCATGCTGCTGGATGTGAAGCTGGATCTGGGCAACGATTTTGCGCTGCAAGGCTATGGCATCACCACGCGCCTGCGCGGCACGCTCAATGTGCAGAACGCAGGCGGCAACGGCATCGGCATGCCCCGCATCACCGGCGTCATCACCACAGAGGAAGGCCGATACCGTGCCTGGGGGCAGGTGCTGAATGTGGAAACCGGCCAGATCCGGTTCAACGGCCCCTACAACAACCCATCGCTCGAAATTCTGGCGCTGCGCCCCAACATCTCGGTCAAGGCCGGCGTGCAGGTCAGCGGCTCAGCCATGGCTCCGCGCGTGCGCCTGTACTCCGACCCGGAAATGCCCGATGCCGAGAAAATATCATGGGTGGTCATGGGCCGCGACCCCGCCGGCGGCGGCGCCAGCAGCGCCATGATGCAACAGGCCGCCCTCGCCCTGCTGGGTGGCGGATCAGGTGAGAGCCTGACTGGCAACATCGCCAAGGGCCTGGGCCTGGATGAAATCGGCCTGGGGGGCGACAACGGCTCTGCCGGCCTGTCGCTGGGCAAGCGCCTCTCCAAGGACTTGTATGTGACCTACGAAGCCGGTCTGGGCGGCACCCTGGGCGCGCTCTACATCTTCTACGATTTCACCCGCAACCTGCAACTACGCGGATCGGCAGGCGTGACCAGCGCGCTGGACCTGATCTACACGCTGCGTTTTGACTAGGACAGCCACAACACACAACGGAGTTTGCCCGGCACCTGCCGAACACCACCTACAATAGCTGCTTGGTCACCCTCCCTGTAGTTCAATGGATAGAACGAGTGCCTCCTAAGCGCTAGATACAGGTTCGATTCCTGTCGGGGGGGCCAATTTTTCTTAATGAAATCAATTGGCCTGTCTTTTTCCAGGCCCTCCGGGGACATGCCGGGGACATGGATGCTGTATACATACACAGTGAATCCGCAACGAAATTAGCCACCCTTGAGGTGGCTTTTTTCTGGAGAATTGATGCATGAACACCAACGAAATTGAACTGGCCGACAGCCTCAAACATGGAGCTGCCATGCTCATGGAGACTATGAATCAAGCCGAGCGCGAGCTATTCGATTCATTCCTGGGGTTGGTGGCAGGCGCGCTCCAGGTCAAAGACAACGAGATTGCAGCGCTCAAGGCGCAACTGGGCGACACGCCTCGCTCATAGGCCCGAAAAATCAACATGAGGTGTCGACTAGGGCTCGACAGGGAAAGTTTCCAAATTGCGAAATTTCGCAAGCTGCAGGGGGATCGCCAAACGCTACCCCCTTCCAGCCGGAATAATTTCTAGAATATTTTTCGCTGGAAATTTCACCGCCTTGTGTCTGGCGTCAGCTCGATAGTCCGCACATCATCACTGCTCAAGCCATCGCGCCCAGGCTGCAACCAATGAATCCAGAGCCCTTTCATCCAGGCCAGGGCGTAGAGCACGCTCACGGCGAATATGCCCCACTGCTCAGCCTTCCATGAGGCATAGAACCAGAACGGCTGCCCAAGCATGCCGAAGATGCAGGCCCACCGCCTGAACGCCTCCGAGCGCGCCTGAGACAGCCAGGCAGCAGCAGCCCCGAGCACAGCAATGGCGATCTGATCTATCTGCATAGGCACACCCCGAATCACTGGATAAAAGAACAGTATAAATAATTTGAGAAAGTAAGCATTTTTGCTTGCATGTTTACGCATTAATGTTTATACTTCATTCCATCGAAACAACGGAAAGGTGGTCGTGAAGCAAAGCGAATTCAGACGGTATCTAGCATCGCTAGGCGCTACGTTCCAAGAGGGAGCCAGACACACAAAGGTCTACCTCAACGGCAAGCAAACAGTGATGCCAAGACACCCAAGCAGAGAGCTGATGGAAGGCACCAGAAAAGCAATCCTGAAGCAGTTAGGAATCAACGAATAGGAGGCAGGCCCGAAAGGGCCTAGCCTGAATTCCTGAGCTTTGCGACCACCTACCGAGAGACAGAATGAAATACCCAGCACTTTTTACTGAAGCGCCAGAGGGTGGCTATACCGTGACATTCCGGGACATTCCCGAAGCAATCACCGAGGGCCAGACTCTTGAAGAGGCGCGCGAGATGGCAGCAGATGCATTGCTGACCGCCATGGACTTCTATTTCGAGGACGGGCGAGCCGTACCCGATCCATCTGCACCCGAAGCCGGGGAGGAGCTTGTTGCCCTCCCCCTTTCGGTATGGGCAAAGGTGCAACTGCTCAATCTGCGGATCCAGAAGAATGCACGGCCAGCCGACATTGCGCGCGCCATGGGGATCAAGCCCCAGGAGGTGACGCGCATCCTCGATCTGCACCACGCGACCAAGATTGACACCTTGGCCGCCGCTTTCCATGCCATGGATTCCGAGCTGTCCATTGCAGTGATTCCAGCAATCTGACTGCACAAACGAAAAAAGAGCCTCCCCAGTGCCGTAGTGGCGCCGGGGAGGCATATTTCTTTGTGCGAGGTATAAAGCGTCATTGCCACTTACCGAAAAGAGGGTTTCAATGGCTGATTTGAACTTCGAACTATGGGCAGAGATAGATGAAGATGGATTCGTCGCACTGGTATCCCCTGATTCTTATCGCGGATTCATTGGCGAAGACTGGACATTGGATCAATTGATTCCGTGTTTGCTAAAGAATTTGAACATTGGCTCTCTCTTCATTGTTCATCCAGGCCCTGATCTAGCCAATGAACCTCTGCGCATTTCGACAACCCGTTCTGATTCGACCGCCTTGAGAGAGGCATCCTCTCTCATCAAGGTTGGCCAGGCTGGAGCTCAATTAACGGACTACACGCAGCTAACTATGGCAGCACAGTTCGCTGAAGAGCCGCCAGCAGCTAACACCCATCTAGCTCTGCCCATCCCATCTGGCGTTTATCAAGTTACCCTGCGGCAATTCGCTCTAAGCTACGAAGACGGCGTAGACCCAGCTGCGGAACTCATTCTTGAACCGGTTGCGACTGGTGAAGTTGAACAGGGATTCGAGGCTATTCCTTGGTGGGCACCAGACCAGGAGCATTGAGCTGCGATAGACTGGAATTCCTATCGGCTATTTGCCCATGCAGGCTTGGTTACTGTCCTCGCCGCTCAATCGGCCCCCTCTGCTCAGCACAAGCCCTAGAAGCGAACCAACGACCGAACATGACATGGAAGAACAAAAACTTCTGGCAGGTGTTCTTGAGCTGGCCCAGCTACATCAAGGCTGTGTTCGTTGCCTTTGTGATGCTCTGGGTTGGGCTGTTCTGCACGCTTAGGCTGGGGTGGCTTTGAGTGCGGGCTCGCTATGCTGCGATAGCCGCTGAGATGCGAGGTCTTTTTGCCCCTTCATTGGGATATGGCGCCACACACCGACCGCTATTCGTCTGATAGCCTACCGCCTTAAGCAAAACAATCACTCAATTTAGAACAATGGACCTAGAGTTCAAGCGACTCACCGAAGTCAGTCTGCAAGACATCATCTCGCTCAACAACCACCCTGACGTGTTGCGCCAAATGCCTCTTGGCAGCCCAGATTTTGATGAAGTGAAGGCGAAGGTATGGGTGAAACAGAAGGATGCTCAGTGGGACAATCACGGCTATGGCCCTTGGGCATTTTTCATTGATCATCAGTTTGCAGGCTGGGGCGGATTGCAATACGAGGAAGGCGATGCTGATCTCGCACTTGTACTTCACCCGCACTTCTGGGGAAGCGGCAAAGTTATCTACGAGGAGATCGTCAAACGCGCATTCACAACCATGAGGTTGGGGTCCATAACCATTCTTCTGCCGCACTCAAGAACAAGAATCAAAGGGGTAGGAAGACTGGGATTTCAGCCCGATGGCGAGGTTGAGTTCGATGGTGTTCGCTTCCAGCGTTTTCGCCTCCTTGCACCCACTACTCCAGAGCATTCGGCCTGAGTATTGCCGACCTTGACCCAGAGCAAAGCGCCCTCCCCAGCCTTGCCCTACCATCGCCTTGCCTCTGGGAGCGGAGGCACCATGCTGTAAGTGCTTAGCCCGCTGCACGCGGGCTTTTTTTCGCCTTCGTCTTGATGAGGCCTAGGACTGCCTTACACACAACTTACAATATATCAACAATCAAGGATTGATTGTTGATATATTTGATTTATGATTACATTGCTTCGAGAGGTGAGATGGAGAAGCAATTTGGCGAAGTCCACGCTACAGCCCGCATCATGCGGGCTTTTTTTTCGCCTAGCGGTGGCACAGAGGTGACAAACGCAAACCCCAGACACATAGCTTCACGCTACTATTACGTCAGTGCTTTACGCCGAGTTCGTGCTCTCCTCCCTCCCTCTCTCATAACTTGCACGAGATCCTTGCTCCCTCAAGGTCGGCTTTTTATCCCGCGAACTTTGCTGCCCTCAAGGTGGCATTTTTTTGCCTGTGATGTAGCATTTCCGCAGGAGGACGACATGATCGAGCAACTAGACCCCTACATCAAACTGTTCCGTGCTCGGGCCGAGCACCTCGACGCGGAAGGCGCACCTAGTGATCCAGATGAACCCCTGGTATTACTGGCCAGCCTCATGGGCAATGAGGAAGGCGCCCTCTCCGAGCATGCAATGAATGTGCTTACGGAGATCGGGGGGCAACTCTACCGAGAAGGCATGCGACGAAGACTGGATCGCCTGGCTGAGAAATAGCCTCCAGACGTAAGTCTTTGTGTAATCAGGATTTAGGGGATTAAAGAGAGTACTGTGGGCCTAGGCAATCCATCTCGATTCGCCGCAATAGACCGGAGGTCTACATGTTCAAATTCTCAGCCTACCCTCCTGCATCTTTTTGGGACAAAACCAAGATGATGTTCAAGATGACTGGCATCCCATCCCCGCAGGAGCAGGACAAAAAACCGCCCTCAGACAAGGAGAAGCAGGATCAGGAGCAAGGTCAGCAAGTCTCTCCTTCCTTGGCATTCAAGCTTGCTTAAACGCGCTCCAACACACTCCTTATACCGCCTCCGGGCGGTTTTTTATTGTCCTCTGCACGCCTGATCATCCGCATCACCGCTCAACCCGCGCTCAATGTTCACCTGGTCGCACAGCGCTGCTACTTCGGCGTCTCGCTGCTTAAGAGCGCCTCCGAGTTCCGCGACCACTCCGACGCCTTCTGCAAGCTGGCGGTCGAGGGCTGAGGCCTTATCTGCAAGAGCGCTGCGGGCAGTGGAGTCGGCTTTGGCTTGCGCGCGATAAGTGGCGGCTCTGCTGTCGGCGCTGAGCTGCAGCCGGTGAGCGCGCTCAAGCTCAGAGCGCACATCAACAGCAATGCCAGTCTTGAGTGCTGCCAGGCGGTCAGCGTTGTAGATCGTGTCTTGTGCATGTTTGCTCTCCAGTTGGGCGGTTTTGGCTTCGTCGGTGCGGACGGCTTCGGCGCGGGCTGCCACTTCCTGGGCCTGCTCGGTCTTGCACTCGGCCACGTTGGATGCGCCGCGCCAGCCGTTGACTACCCAGCCTCCGCCAAATGACAAAGCGGCCACCAGGGCCGCTATCGCTAGTTGAATCTGTAGTGGCATGGCTCAGCTCATGATGAAATGGAAGAAAAGCCAGAACGCACCCCACCCGGGCGCGCCAGCAAGACAGGCTATGAATGCGAAGAACAGGAGCATTACAGACCCTCCTCGCAGATCTCGCCGTTCGCGTCGCCTCGGGTCTTGAGCCCAGGCAGAACGGTTTTCACCCCATTGACCGTGCCCACATTCCAGCGGGTGTTCTCCCGGCATGCGGCCACCACATCACCGGCATTGGCCTTGCGCAGTAGCGAAGATCCGGCCAGCGCTGCCTCGCCCTTGTTATGGATGAAGTCGATGAAGACTGCCTGCTGCCAGACTGTGTAGCCGCCCCATAATTGGAAAAGCCGCTTTGCAGCGGCTTCGGATTTGAGGTAACGGGCCTTTTCAAGCCGGTAGCAGTCTCCGGGCGAGTAATACCGCCCTGCAACCACCTCCGGCCCGGTGATGCCGTTGCACACGGTCAGCGGCTGGCCTTTGCCCACCTTGTCCACGTAGGGCGTGCCAATGTGGCGGTAGCTGCTCTCGTAGTAGCTGCCCATGACCATGGCCACCTTCACAGCATCGCTGTTGCCAGGGTCTACGGCCACTGCCTGGATGTACTCATTGCGCGCAGCTTGTGCGATTGCTGCAGCCTCTTCGCGCTCGCCCAGCACATAGCCACCGCCCCCGCCGACACCCAGCAGCATCAGCGCCAGGAGGCCATTGCGCAGCGGTTCAGGAATTTTGCTCATCGCAGCCTCCAAACTGGCAAAACCACTTGCCCCAGCGCCAACGGCACAGCATCCGGCAGAGCTTGCGGCCCAGCTCCGTTTCTTCCCGCATCCACTTGCGCGCGTAGTAGCCGATCTGCACCAGAAGCAACACGATAGTTAGCGCCATGATGATCCATTGGCCAGTCAACATAAACACCGCCTGCCCAGGTACTTGTCCAGCCAGTCCCATCAAAATGTCCCTCGCCTCGGTAGAGTTCATTCTTTGACCCTCCAGAAATGAAAAAACCCGCCGAAGCGGGGGTGTGTTGTGTGTTGCAGGTCAGAGCGCCTGGGCGTAACCAAAGAGAAGCTCTAGATCGGCTTCACTGAGCCCCAGCCCAGCAGCGAGCATCAGCATGGTTGGGCTATCCGATTCGATGGCCGCTGATCCATCCCAATCCACTTTTGCCCGGTAGCGCGCGTCCTCGTCAGGAATGGCTCCAATCATTGCGTCGATCTGATCGCCTTTGATGCCCTTCAAGTCGAACAACGCTAATAGGGCCTGCCGCTTGGTGACCGTGATCCGCGCCGCATCCTTTGCTGCCTGCTCAGCTGCCAGACGCTCGGCCTCGATCTGATCCAACTCCGCCTTGCTGAGCTTGACCACTTTCCATTGCTGCAACCAGCCGTCTGACGTGTCCTTAGGCGCAATCTCGACTGCTTTGTGAGTCGCCGGGCTGTGCGCTGGCTTCTCTGTGGCGATGACAGCGACAAATGGTTCATGCGGCGCAAAGGGCTCAGGCCAGACAATAAGGAACTCTGACTGCGCAAAATATGAGCGCACATCCCCCTCGGTCAGGCCAAAGTCGCCAGTTTCAGTGTTGTAGAACATATTGATCCTTAATTGATTGCACTGCCTTGGCGCGTGCCGTTTGCTACCCAAGTCACATAGCTATTGCCGTCAACATAGGCTCCAGCCGCTATGCCAGCGCCGCCAGCGAGGTAGTTACCTCCATAGCCACCAGTGCCGGTGTACGACCCCGAACTTCCTGGGCCACCTGCCTGGCCGACTGCCCCGCCAGTGCCTCCGGTGCCGCCGTAAGCGGTAGCAGTCCCCGATCCTGATCGTTCTGTATAGCCAGTCGTACCAGCCGCGCCGCCAGTTGCGCCAACTAGCGTGACAGACCCAGACGTAGAAAAGCCCTGACCATTACCACCACTGCCCCCGAAGGCATCCGCTTTATAGTTAATTGGGTCGTATGTCAGCCAGACACTTGCTCCACCACCCGTACCGCCTTTGCCTCCGCCGCCGAAGATCGTGCCAGAACTGTTGTCGATGCGGATGCGGGTACGGGTGTAGAGTCCAGTTCCGCTGTTGATGACCCCGCCGATCCGGCCCTTGTTGATGATCGTCAGGCAATCATGTGGAATGCCGGAAATGCTCAAATTGGCTACGTCCACCCCGGCATTGATCGTGCAAGTTATCAGGCCATAACCATTCCAGCCACGCGCACGGGCCAGAGCCGCAATGTCGGGACTGCGCACTGTCGCCGCAATGGTTATCCCCACACTGCCGCTGCTCATCATGAGGTTTCTTGCCATCATGATTCATGTACCCCGCCAATGAATGCGTCCCACACAGCTCCGTCATATCTCGGGACAAATGTCAGGGTCAGACGCTGGAACGGCCCAACTGTCGGCAACGAAGCGCCAATCGGCAGACGAATTGGGGTGCCAGAGAAGCTTGCACTGAACGCACCAGTGGGAATAATCCGCAATGTGAGCTGATCGCCAATATCTCTCGGCGCTGGCATCACTATGCTGGTGTTCTGATACAGAGTGATCGTCTGGATCGATCCGTTGCTAAAGCTGATATTGGTTGTAGCAGAGCGCGCCTCAAACAGCGCATGAAACTCGATCAAAGCCCGATCACTGAACAAACGCTGCCATGGGCTCCAAGTGGAATCTTGCAGTTGACGCTCAAACACCCATCCCTGCTGACCACCTGCCAAAACCTGTGAGGCGCGCTGCGTCTTGCGGATTGATGTGCCGTATGTGAACACGTTCCAGCATGAACTTGCAAGCGTAGTCGGCCAGTCTGTACCCGCTCCAGTTGCATCAGCAAATGTCGCCCACCCAATGGGAGCCGCGGACATTGGCGTAGCCTTGGTGTAGGTAGGGCCTGATGCCTCTACGAGTCCGACAACATCCCCAGTGCGACCGTTGACGGAGCTAACTCGGGCAGTCTGGTTGACCCAAGCCGTGCTCACTCCCGGAACTTCTGCTGCGACGTTGGACACATCGCGCATAAGCAGCCATACGCTGTTGTTGTGCTGCACAGTTGCAGGACGAGCCAAGGGTGTTGATTTCCACGCAAACCTGACCCACCGGGGATGCGGACGAAAACTTGGACTACCAGGAGGTAGTTCATGTATTCCTACGAAGATCGAATCCGAGCCGTTGAGCTCTACATCAAGCTGGGCAAGCGCGTCAGGCCCACCATCCGGCAGCTGGGCTATCCGACGAAGAATTCTTTGAAGGGTTGGTACAACGAGTACCAACTCAAGCTCGACTTGTCCGCTGGCTACGCAGGCCGTGAACCGAAGTTCTCGCAGGCGCAGAAGGCCGCAGCCATCGAGCACTACCTCACCCATGACCGATGCATCGCGGCCACCATGAGGGCGCTGGGCTACCCCGGTCGTGGAACGCTTACCAAATGGGTGCGTGAGGCATTCCCTGAGGCCAGAAGGGCTCTGGTTAGCAGTGTGGGTCAACGAAGGTATCCCGAGAGCTTGAAGCAAGCGGGAGTCATGGAGCTTTGCACTCGGCAGCAAAGTGCGCAAACAGTGGCTGATAAGTTCGGCGTATGCCGGCCAACGTTGTACAACTGGAAGAACCAGCTGCTGGGACGTGAGGCACCCGCATCAATGAAACACACCGATCAATCACCGCAGGAGCGAGAGCGCGAAGAACTCGAGCGCCAGGTTGAGATACTGCGCCGCGAAGTCAGGCAACTGCGCCTTGAGCAGGACCTCTTGAACAAGGCCAATGAACTGTTAAAAAAAGGTCTGGGCGTCGATCTGCAGCTCCTGTCCAACCGGGAGAAGACACTGCTGATTGACGCCCTCAAGGAGCACTACCGCCTGCCAGAGCTCCTCGCACAGTTGGGTCTTGCACGCAGCTCGTACTTCTACCATCGGTCCCGCACAGTGGTCGGCGACAAGTACCTTGTGGTGCGCCAGTCCCTTACCGAGATCTTTGAGTCCAACCACCGCTGCTACGGCTACCGCAGGCTGCAAGCCTCTCTGGCCAGAGAGCAAGGCCCGATCTCCGAGAAAGTGGTGCAGCGGCTGATGAAGCAAGAGAATCTGGTCGTCGCAAAGCCCAAGCGGCGCAGGTTCGCGTCCTACCTCGGCGAGATCAGCCCGGCACCAGATAACATCATCAACCGTGACTTCCAGGCGGCCACCCCAAATGAAAAGTGGCTCACGGACATTACAGAATTCCAGATCCCAGCAGGCAAGGTGTACCTGTCACCCATCATCGATTGCTTCGACGGCATGGTGGTGAGCTGGACCATTGGAACGAGCCCGGACGCAGAGCTGGTCAACTCAATGCTGGATGCAGCTATTGAGACAGTGGCAGACACAAGCGATCGTCCAGTGGTCCACTCTGATCGTGGTGGCCACTACCGTTGGCCAGGCTGGCTCTCTAGGATGAGCGAGGCGAACCTCACCCGCTCGATGTCTCGCAAGGCCTGCTCTCCTGACAACGCGGCTTGCGAAGGCTTCTTCGGCCGCCTCAAGAACGAGTTGTTCTATCCTCGGGACTGGAAGGGCACGACCATCGAGCAGTTCATTGAGGTGGTCGACTCGTACATCCGCTGGTACAACGAGAAGCGGATCAAGATATCCCTTGGCTCTCTCAGCCCTGTTGAATACCGGGCGAGCCTTGGACTTGCGGCGTAAACCAGTCCAAGTTTTTATCCGCATCCCCTCCCGGGGGCTACTGGGTCATTTCTGCGTGGAAATCAACACAACATTGCTCCAAAGTTGTTATAGGTATGGAAGCGCAGAGCCTTCGTTGGCAAACTGCTCTCCATGAAAACGCAAACCACCTCTACCGCCCGCCGCCAGCAACTGCTTGGCACTCCGTTCCACACCAGCACGCGATCAGCCTTGAGCATCAACATCGACGAAGCAGGCAAGACAAATCGCTCGCTGCGCACTTCGACGCTTGAGCTGCGCTGGATAGGTGGGGAGATCGACATACGCTGCCGGGCTAGTGAGGTTCAACTTGTGAAGGCAAGTCGCTAGGCGTGAGCGGGCTGCTGGCGCACGCCGTGCCAGGGAAAACTAGGCGCAAGGTCTTCACAAAGAATCTTGTTGCCCTTCTCTGCAGTGGCCAGTTCAATCAAAGGAGCCCAGGAATCAGGCATGGGGCGCTCTCCCTTTTTGATCTGGTTGATGAACTGCGCAGGCTTATCGATTGCCCGCGCCAGAGCGGCCTCGCTGCCAAAAACAGCAATGGCTTTTAGAAAATGAGGGTTAGGTGCTTTCGCCATGATGCGCTTATGATACAGCATTGCTGTATTAAATCAAGCATTGGCTGATCGACGCTATGCAAACGAGAATACAGTGATGCTTGATTCACCACCATCCGACAAATCCACCTCTGAATTGGTGCGGACAAGGCTTGCTATTGCTTTTGCAGCATGGAGCCCCACCAGCGGGAAGAAGACCAAAAAGCACTTAGCAGAACTCTGCGAGGAAATATCTCTGCAGACATGTTCGCCACAGACTGTTCAGGGCTGGTTTTCTACCGGCCGCATGGATAAGAAGTGGATACCAGTGCTGGCTTCCATCTTCGGCGTGGACCTGCTGACAGGACGTTCTACAGAATCACCAGTTGAGACAACCAATGTTGCCTTGGCGCCAGCGCTGGCCCCATCACGCCTGATCCCTGTTGTTGGGCATGTAAAGGCCGGACCGGACGGATTCCTAGAAGAGCTGCAGTACCCTGTTGGCCATGGGGAGGGGTTTGTTGAATACTGGGTCAAAGACCAAACGGCCTATGCTGTACGTGTGAAAGGCGACTCCATGCACCCACGTTACCGAGCCGGTGAGTTCATTGTGGTTACGCCAGGAATTGAGGCGTATCCTGGTCGAGACGTTGTGGTGAAGCTCGCTGATGGTCGCAAGCTCCTCAAACAATTGAACTGGATACGCGATGAGGAGATTCAGCTACTGAGCATCAACAACGGATATGCGCCCATGACCATCTCCAAGGATGAGATTGAGAGCATTCACCGTGTTGCAGGAAGCGTTCCACCAGACGCATTTGTCCCGGCATAAGCATCACTCCAGCCTTCAAAACAGCCGCCAACCCAGGCGGCTTTTCTTTTTTCACAAAATCAAGCAATGCTGTATTTTTTAGTCAAGAATCGTGTATCGCTTGATTTAATACAGCAATGCTGTACATTACACCCGTCGCAGCAACAACCGCGATCACTCTACTGGAAGGAAGGCGTGCCGAAAGTGGTTCAAGGCTCTAGCAGAGCCGGTGATGCAGGAAACCCAGATGTTCTGGCTCTTTCCAGCAGCAGGTAGTTGCACCAGGCGATGGATGCCAGTGATCGCGCCAGCACTCCTCAAGGTCTTTAAAAGTCTGCCCTGCCGATGTTGCTTGCCCTACCTGTGGGGCATTCGTCCGGCTCAATGCATCTGCGGGCATGGCCGCAGCTCTGTGCGGTGCCCAGCCGTAACCCTGCAAGGTTGAATTTGGTGAGGGGAAGACGCCCGAGAACAAAGACGGTCATGCCACTTGGAATCGTGGCAAGCCCTTGGCGACAAGGCAGGGGCGAAACCAAAGCGCTTTCCCACGAGGGCGTTTTGGTTTGCAAACGTAAGCCCAGCAGGGTCTTTCCCTTCAATCATGACGAGTGGCGCATACTGCGTAGGACTTTGAGGCAACGGACCTTGTGTCAAATATCCTTCCACCCTTGATTTAAGGAGCAGAAAGCCATGGGGCACACTTCCAAGCCACAGCACCCTAACGCCCTGAGCAAAGAAGAGGCACAGGCGCGATATGACAAAGAACACATCTCCTACCCAGATGGGAAGCCAGATACACATCTGACATGGATTGGCAGGCCAGCTTATGTTGGCAATGAATTGTCTTACAGAGGCCAAGCACAGAAAACCATCGTCACGCTTAACAGTTCGTAGAGCAATCAGTGCGCCCTCTGGGCGACATCAGAGGGAAAACACAAGGCGCTTCAAACGAGGCGCCTTTTGTTTTTTACAAGGAGTGATCATGCAAGGTCATACATTCACCGTTGCCGGTTCGAGCGACTACCCGGTGTGCGACTGCTGCGGCAAAACGAATCTGATCCGCGCTGTCATCGTCCGCAATGAGGAAGCTGAAGAGTTCAATGTCGGCTGCATCTGCGCGTCGAAGCTGTTGCGCCAGATGTACAGGGGCAAGCGCCATAAGGTCAGCCCTGATGCAGTGCTCTCGATGGGGAAAGCGGCAAGTGCTTCGGAAGCTTGGAAGCAGCGCAACGGATGGCGACCATCTCACTTGGTGGTCGCATGAGCATCGTCAAGCTCAATGATTTGCGCAAACAGGCCGAGCGCACCAAGTACAAAGACATGGTGCTGGCAGCTTTCGACGCACTCACTCCCAAGCAAGAGCAGCGGAAGCAAGCAGGAAAACCGCAGCGACTGGACACTGACGAAGAAGTCCGGCGCAAGGCCAAGCAAAAACTCTAACCCCCAAGCGCCTTACTCAGGGCGTCCCTTGAACTCAGCACGCATCCGGGCGGGAAACCCAAGCCAGAGGGCTTAGGCTTCAAACCAATCAACATCGAGTGATATTGAGTAGTTAAGCCTCTTTCCTTCTGCCCCTACTCCGCCCCACCCTATATGTGCATAGCACGAAGTCACTGAAATCCCCAGGGCAGCATTTTTCAAAGCAAGCCGAAAATCTACTGCGTCATCACGCGACAGGTAGCCAACGTGCTCACCCTCAATGGCTACCATCACTGCATTTTTGTCATGTTTGTTCCCTTCCTCAGGAACAAGAAACGCAATGCAATTTCGATCTGCTTGTTCACCAAATGAATTCTGGGCAACTCGAAAAATATTGGCCGTGTAGCTTCCCTCTCCAACCACTGCGACCGCTATGCCACTTGGCCAATGTTTCCTGGTGTTCAGATTCTTCAAATTCCTAGCTTGCACCACAAGCTTATTTTTTGTGGAGCTCTTTGCTGGCGTCCTTCGCAAAAATCTCCTTATGGCCTCATAGATCAGCCAACCGAAGAAGGCCGCCAGCAAAATTTGACCGGTGTCCATCCTCGCTCCTTATTTGATGCAGTCCTAGGTAGGCTACACCAGTTCCTGCGCATAACCAGCCTGCAAGGACTAACGCTAGCCCTTGTTACGAATTTAAGAAGACTCTCAGTCTCGAGCCGTGTGTTAACTCAAGCCTGAAGTTGAAACACTTTCGATAGTTCTTATGGGCGCAAGGTAGGCGCGACAAACACCAGTTTGTCTAGACGTTCATACTTGTATCGGCCCCACAGATCCAAGCGCCCCCTCCTCCGAACTTGGCTGGCTCTCTTGCGGCCGCTGATCAGATACATTCGAAAACAGCTCAAGTGTGCCGTTTAAGGTCATTAAAAGGAGTACTGTGGAACTAGGCGATCCATCTTGATCTGCCGCAATAGACCGGAGGTCTATATGTTCTCGCTTCTTGCTTACAAACGACAGATGGAGTTCTGGCGCGACATGCGCGAAATCTTCACGACGCCCATCGACAAAATGGAACCTCTCTTTGCTGAAGTTAAGAGTCCTCAAAAACAGCAGCCAAAGGATGATCGGGCGCGAAACAAAAAACGGAAAACCGAACAGTGAACAGATGCAGAGAGCGCCATTGAGGCGGTTTCAGTATCCGAGAAATCGGCGCCCGCCCTTCAGCGAAATCAAGGGCAAAACCCAAGCCGTGTGATAGGCATCTCTGCCTTCCTGAAATTTGAGCAAGACTTTGTACAAAGAAGGCAAATGTTCACAGATGCGGGTCACGCTGTGAACCGACGGGTCATCCCGACCCGTCACACTAGACCGGAGGTCTATATGTCTTTCACAGACAAAACCATCTTCAACATTCGCGAAAGAAACGCGATCCCCAAGGAAGATGTGGACAGCCGTAACGTCTCTGATGACGACTACATCTTTCATCAGCCATTTCGCACAGTGGCTGAGCCAACGCAAGATTTGCCAAAAAGCATCTACCACACAAAAATTGTGCGCCTCTTGCAGCAGGCCGCTGCAAACAAAGCAACGAGCTAGTTGTTTTAGGAGATGAATATGTTTGTATTTCCACTTTTAACGGGAGGTTCTTTTTGGGCCAGCCTCAAAAACTGGACTTTTCCTTGGGCAGGCCCTCTGCCCGACCCTCTCGACCAGGAAGATACTCTTCTCAGTGATCAAGAGAACAAGGATCATGAGCAAGATCAAAAAATCAACCGAGATGCATAGCGTCTGACTAGCGCACCGCGTTAGTCACGCATTGCAGGCCACCTAAGGGTGGCTTTTTTATTGTCCAAAAGCAGAAACAAAGCCATGCCTGAACCTACCCCTACCCCTCCCAAGCGCTGCGGAAGCTGCGGCGCTCCCGTAGAACGCGAACCAGCACCATGCGAAGGCCTGCCATGCGGTCATTGATCAACCCACTGAGATGAACGGAGGCCCTCAATGGCTGAACAACTTTCCCTTGCATACCGCCTCTTCAAGATGCGCCGCTGGGCTGGTGCCAAGTGGTCCACCGCCGCGCGCTGGGCCTGCAGCCTCGTATGGCGCAACACACGCAACGAATGGGCTGAGCGCCGCGCCCGACTGGATCGCCGCGAAGAAGTTGAGCGCGCTGCGCGTCAGCGCCTGTAGATCGAATTTAAACCACGCCTAGGAATGGAGTCCACACATGGCACAACTCAAGACCCTCAAAGAAATCGGCCTGATGGCCGTCGAGCTGCATGTTTGCACCAAGAACCGGAAGGCTGCTAGCGATAGCCTCAAGGATGCCTATCGCCGCTGGGCCCACAACACGGGCACCTTTCATCATTTTGACCGTGACAGCGACGAATGGAACAGGATGATGATTGCAACCGATCCTGAGTACCAGCTGGAACAGGCCGCCAAGAGCAAGGAACGAAACGCCATGAATCGACTGCACCGGGCCATCTCGAAAGGCGTCCAGCTGTGAAAGCACTTGAAATCACAGGCCAAGAATCGGCCACTGACCTTATCAAGCAGTTGGTGTGCCTTCGCCTGCTGGCCCGTCAGACCATCTTGACGCGCAAGAAAGCTGAAGCACTGACCCAGCAGTACCGAGACAAGCAAGCGGCTGCTGCTCAAGATTCGGAAGACTGGGCTTTGTCAGGGCATCTCATTTCAGCGCTGGAAGAAAACGGACTCAACTGCCGGTTTCATGAGATTGAAATTGGCCAATACCTCATGCACCTCTGTCATGAGCTGGACAAGAAGGCGCCGCGAGAGTTGATCTTTGAAGCGATCAACACCAGCAAGGCAGACCGGAATTCAGAGGAGGTACGCAAGTATGGTGAGAAATCACACCATCTGATCTGCATCCTAGACCTCGAAAACTCCGCCACTCTGGACGATGAGATTGAGATCCGCCCGTTGAAATGGTGTCACACGATGGCATTCATGAACGCCATGCAGACCAACGAAAAATTGGGCAAGGCGATCCATGACATTTCCAATGAGTTCTTTGACGGTGCTTTTGGCGAGTACCGCGAGGCCCCTCTGATGGAGCGCTTAGCAGGGAGAGCGGTGTGATGGGGTAGCGTTTGGCGATCCCATGCACCCGGAGATTTGTTTACTCCCCTTTGCCCATGTCATCAAGTGCTTCAGAGAGCAATGTGTGCAATGCCATCTCAACTGTAATGCCTCGACTTTCAGCAATGAGCTTCAGCCGACTGTATAGCGCTTCATCTAGGTCTATGGAGCTGAAGAATTTCCGACCCGATGGGTATTCTGGAACATCAAACCCCGCCTCAATTTCACCCTTTCCATAGGCAAGCCAGTCAAAGCCCACTGCCAACGCCTTGGCCAATTTTGCAATTACCTCGGTGCGCGGCTTGCTCTTTCCCTGCTCGTAGCGAGAGATTTGAGCTGGCGCGATACCGCTCACTTCGGCCAGCTCCGCCTGACTCCAGCCGTGTCCGGATCGTGCCTTTACAAGGCGATGTTGGAAATCTTCATTCATAACTCTAAAAATAGTCATTAACAGTATTGACAAGTAGCGGATAGTATTTAAACTACTACTCAAGACTGTTCAGTATCAATCACTACCAATGATGATTCTATGTCGAAACCCAAACAGAAGCCACCCATACAGGTAAGGCCTGACGATGAGTTGGAGGCGTACCTCCGCCAAATGGCAGCGCAATCCTGCAGGTCAGTCAATAAGGAGGTGCTGTTTCGCCTCCAGCAAAGCCGCATCCATGATCAGCGCCAGGTCGCGCAGAAAGGAAACCAGCAATGAAGGTGAATCTTCCAATCAGTGAGCGCCAGATTGAAGGCGAACTCATCAAAACCTGCTCTGGCCGCGAGTTGCGCGATGAACTTGGCGTCACGAAGGACTACACCACCTGGGCCAAAGCGCAGATAAAGCGGGCCCGCTTGGTTGAAAACCGCGACTACCTGCTCACCCAAGAGGGGGAGCAGCTCCCAAGTGGCACCAAATGGCGCTCGGAGTACCACTTTTCCATCGACGCGGGCAAGCACATCGCAATGATGAGCGGCACACAGCGCGGCTCGGAAGTGCGGGACTACTTCCTCGATTGCGAAAAGAAGGCCAAAGGAATCCCCTCGGTCAAGGACCCACAGATCGCCGCGGTGATCTTTGCTCTGACCCGTGTTGATGCGGTCGAACAGGAGCAAAAGCGCCAGGCTGAAGAGTTGGCCAAGATCGCTGAAAACGTCGCAGTGATCGAAGCGCGCACACAGCCCGAGAACAAGCATTTCACTGTTATGGGCTATGCCAATTTGATTGGCATGAGTGTTGACACACGCACAGCGGCAACCCTGGGTAAGCGCTGCGCCTCATTGTCGCGCCAGAAAGGCCTTGTGATCGGAGACGTGAAAGACCCGCGCTTTGGCAACGTCCACAGCTATCACGAATCCGTTTTGCAAGAAATCATCCCCATGGGAGCCAAGAAAGCCGCCTAGACCCAAAGACGAAACCCCTGAGCAGGTGAGAGCGCCCAGGGGTTTCTAGATCAAAAAACCATACCTCGGAGTTCAGATCATGACCAGCATTATCCCGCGTTCGCCCGAAACCACAAAGCAAGCCCGCGCGAACCCGAAACAAGGCCGCAACCCGCGCCCCCAGCCTCTCATGCGCTGCGCTGCTCCAGCGCCAGCACTGCCCGAACCCATCGACGCCCAGGACCTGCGGATTCGAGCCCATGAAATCGGCATTCACTGGTGGTCGATCATTGATAGCGTTCTCAGCTCCCATGAGCATCGTGAGCATGTCCACCCTCAGCCGCTGGAGCCACTGCCGCAGTGGGCAGTTGATCGCCTCAAAGACCAAGGGCGCCACAACAGCAGTGAGGCGGAGTTTTCCCAGGCAGATCGCCTCTTGAAAGACTGGCTCCACCTTGCCGTTGGTGATGGGTCGCAATATCGCTATGAGGTGTGGACGAACAAAGGCGCCCGCCTGTCGATTCGTCATGAGTCCTTGGCAGAGGCCGCAGAAGTGCTGGACCGACTCAAGCCTGAGCATCCAGAGGCATTCATTGCACGGGTTCATGTGCTCTCTGGCCCGCCTTTTGGCCAGGCCCTGAATCCCGCTCTGCTGGACACCCTGATTGGGCGTGTCGACCACATCGGCACTGCCTTTGCCGACGATGAGGACGAGTACACCGTCCAAGACGAAACCGGGCGCCAGGTGTCCGTAAAGGCTTCTACGCTGCGCCAGCACCAGGTATATGACCGACTGACCAAGCGCGGCAAAGAATCGCTGGATCACTACTTGGCGGAGTACAAGCCCCGCAAGCAGGCCATTCGCAAGGCAGCAGCCGAGCGCAAAGCAGGTGAACAGCCATGAGCGCGGTCGTAGAGTGCAAAGCGCCAGCCAGGCGCAATACAGCACCGGGCCCATCCATCCAAGCAACGGCAGTGCAACCCATGGGTAGCCGTGGCCAGCTCGGGCAGTGCCGGGGCCTGCATCTGCTGCAGACCCATTCCAGCCTCTTCGGGGACTGGATCGCTGCACATGATGTGATTGAGGTGGATTTTGATCGCCGCAGCATCAAGGGCGATGCTGAATACCTGATTGCCTTCCGCCACACCGACGATTACAGCTGGTACGGCGTGCGCCGCTTTCAGTTCCGCCTCGATGGGGAGCTGTGGATTGCTGACCCGACCATTCACGGGGAGGGGCAGACATGGCGGATTGTCACCCCTGAAATGCTCGCCAACATCGAAGTTTTCGGCATGGTCCGGGAAGTCTACAAGCCGCTTAGCAAGCTGCGGAGGTAAATCATGGAAGCAGTTATTGAAAAGCCGCGCCGCGCGGCTAAGGGAGAGACGCGCGCATTGGCGCCAGCAGCCACCGTCACCCCAAGCCTCGACAGCAATGTGACGGCCCCAGAGCAAGGCAATCATGCGCCTACTACCAAGCCAGCTAGACGCAAGCGCTCCCCTGCTGGAGCACCAAAAACCGCCATGGCGAGAAAGGCTGGCGCTGAGATCCTATCGCTGGTTGAATCAGCATCCATAACGATGCATCTTGTAGCCTCCGATTCAGGTGAGGACTATGTGTTTGGCTTGCATCACCTCACGGATTGGCTTTATGAGAAATGCGAGTCCGAGATTGGTTTGATCAAGAACGATCCATCCGAAGCTGTGAGTTTGTTAGGCATCGTTCAGGCCGACATAGTTTCTGTTGTCGCTGTCATTGAGCGATTGCCAGAGCCGTCAAGCGTCCCGGTTTTCAAAGTTATCTCTGCAGCCCTGCGGCTTGCTATGAACATCGCAAATGCTGTGGAAGAGGCCCGAGCCGACAGTATGAAAGCGCTGTGGCCAAGATGACCAGGCACTACGCCCCACCACCACCCAAGCCGCCGCAGCGCACCGGCTCCGCGTTCGACATTCTCAAGGAGATTGCGGAGCGCCGGGCCCAGCTCGCGGCGTCCCCCTCCACGCTGGCCAGCCAGGCCGAGCAGAAGAAGAAGGCGAAAAGATGACCCGCGACGAAATCCTAACCCACGCCCGAGCCGCTGGCATGGAGCGCACGCATCCCGGCATGGCGGTAGAGGTAGTGGCGTTTGCCCGCACCATCGAGGCCCAGGTGCGCGAGGAATGCGCACGAATCAATGACGAGAAATCTCGCAGACTGGCCCAGGAGGCAGAAGCCGCAATTGAGGAGGGTGACAGCGACACATGCTCATCGAACCGAGCAGCAGCACACCTGCTGTCTGTCTGTGCAGCTCGGATTCGAGCACCACAACTGGAGGGCGAAGGATGACCAGCAAGACAACCACAAAGCCGCAGGCCGACCAGAAAGCTGCAGGCCCGACCAAGTTGGCCAAGGTTGAGACAGTCGCCCTTTGGCATGCCGTCAACTGGATGGAGGTTGTATTGCGCGAATGGAAGCGCGACGGGTTCAAAGATGACCAGGACCAAGCGCAGCATGAGGTGCAGCGCCAGCACCTCACCACCGCCAAGCAGGCGCTGCGCAAGGTCAACCAGCTACGGAAGGAACAAAAAACATGCAAAGCCGTTGGGTGACACTGAAAAAAGCATCCGAGCTGACGGGCTTGGCAGTGACATTCTTTGATGAGCGCACCGGGAAATCAGGCCGCTGGCCGGAGGGTGTTGTCTGGAAGTGGTTCGAGGGCCGCAAGATGATCGACAGCACCGCGCTCGATGAGTTCATTGATAGCGATTCAAGCCCGCCCAGCACGCGCGGCAGGAAGAAGGCGGATCAATCATGCCCGGCGTAATCATCCGCAAAAACGCCATACAGATCGATCTGCGCGCCCATGGGTACGGCAAAGAGCCGCTCACCCTGTCGCCTACGCCTGCAAACGTGCGCTATGCCGAGCGGCTGCGCTTGGAGATCCTGGGCAAGATCGAGCGCGGCACATTCGTGCTGGCCGACTACTTCCCGGATAGCCCCCGGGTCGTGAAGACCGCGCCCGAGCCGTCCGAGTCTCCTACCCTGGGTGATGTTTTCAATGAGTGGCTCAAGGTCAAGCGCCCCGAGGTGCAGCACAGCACCGCCCACCACTATCAGCAGACCATCGACAGCTATCACTTCGACACCGTGCGTAAGACCACTGCGGACGCCTTCACATTCCGTGAATTGAAGCTGCTGCTGGCCTCGATGCCTCAGCACCCGAAGACCTTCAACAACGTGGCCAGCGTTCTCAGCATGGCGCTTGAGTATGGCCACAATGCCAAGTTCATCGCTGAGCCGCTGCACCTGCAGGTTGTCATGCGCAAGCACCAAAAGCCTGGGCCTGACCCTTTCACACTGGAGGAGGTCGAACACCTGCTCACCAAGTTCGCCAGCGACCGGGGCCGGGACTATTACGAGTTCGCCTTTTTCAGCGGCATGCGCCCATCTGAAATGCTGGCCCTGAAATGGGCCAATGTTGACCTGCGCGCGGGCTCGGTGCTGGTGGATGCGGCACTCACCAGGGGAAAGGTGAAGGGCACCAAAACATCAGCCGCCCGAGAGATCGAGCTGACAAGCCGTGCCCTGCGCGTGCTGGAGCGCCAGCGCAAGCTAACCCAGTTGGCCGGAGGTGTGGTGTTTGTGGGGGATGACGGGCAGCCATTCACATCGACCGATGCCCCGCTGGATCGATGGTGGAAACCCGCCATGCGCTTGTCCAGCATGCGCCAGCGTGACGCCAGGCAGACGCGCCACACCTTTGCGACCATCTGCCTGATGGCTGGCATCAAACCCGCATGGGCAGCCCGGCAAATGGGGCACTCGGTTGAAATGTTCTACCGTGTATACAGCCGCTGGATCGACCATGCCGACAAGGGTGCAGAGCGCCGCAAATTGGACGGTTACATTTCAGCGGAAAGCGGGGACATGAAGGCCGAATTAGGCGGGATTTAACGGTTGTCCTACAGTGAAAACTGTATGGATCATCAGTGGAATTCGGTCTAAATAGGCTGGAATCAGGTTCGATTCCTGTCGGGGGGACCAGGATTTCGCAACGAAATCAATTGGCCTATGTTTTTTCAGGCTCTCCGGAAACATGCCAGGGGCATGGATGCGGTATGTATAGACAGTGAATCCGCAATGAAATGAGCCACCCTTGGGGTGGCTTTTTTACTGGTGCCCATGGGAAAGGTGAAACCGCCTCAACCCTGTGGCATTCTGATCCCTCCCTGCTTTTTCGACAGAGGACCGTGAAGACTTTCCGGAAACCTTGATCGGTTGCGGCCATCCAAGAAACGTTTGCACCTGCAAAAAGAATCTCACGACTTTTCTTTGTCAATTGATTATTAATAGCTTGTTAGTGGGCGCCAGCACCCAGTGGCTACCATCTTTGAAATGCAGTAGAAGCCGCGCTTTGAACTTATTTTTGTTCGGTGTAATTTGAAAACTGCTTAACTGCGAAAGAGATTTGGCCAATCGATCGTTTTGCCACCTTTGCTCAACCACGCAAAGGGAACCGGCGATGGAGTAGCCTCTATAGCTAAGCTGGTTGTGCTTGGTGATTTGGTAGTCTCCTCCAATGGAAGTGCACCCTTGATCTACTACCAGCGACCCCTCGCTCGAAAAACTGAACTTTGGGCTTCCATATCCTGCAGCCTGCAGATTGGACTGGTCCTCGCCCTCGGCATCGTACGCTTCCAGCAACACCCAGTCGAAAGTGCGCAGTGTTTGCGCATCGTGCGCAGAAGAATCTGCATTTTTATCCAATGCAGCCGCATATGCCTGCTCTGCGCCAAGCAGGCTAAAAAAATAAAAAACCGCGAAAGTGCAGAAAAATGGTCGCATCAAATGCCCAATGAGAGTCGTCCCGGCGGCCCCAACCAGGCGTTCTTACTGCGAAACAACAATGCAAGAAAACAATGCAAGAAGGCCGTGGCAGCGGTACCCAAGCCTACCTCATGAACTGCCCGCTGGCATCAATGATGGACAGATCCACAAAACTCAGGCCAGTGCGGTCATTCGGGCCGTAGCCAACTTCGAGGCCCCCCAGATCGAAGTATTCCATGCCGGCAAGTGCAGCAACCAGTTTTTCGCGCGTAGGCTTGGGGCCCGCACGGCGCAGGCCTTCCACAAGCACTTTTGCCGATGCAAAGCCCTCCATCACCGAAGGCGAGAGCGCAACATCTCCATTGGCTTTGGCCAGTGCGGCAGCCTCTCGGTTGATTGCATAGCCCATGGCCCGTTCACTGGGAAAAACCTGCGTCACGATCACTCCGCGCCTTGCGTCGCCCAACTGCTTGATGAAGCCTGACGACGCGTTGTTGGACACCGTCACCACCTGCATGTGCTTGGCAGCGTCCGTCTTGCGCAGCGCCTTGACGCCATCACTCACGGCCACACTGGAGCCAATCCAGATGACGGCTTGAATGTTTGCCTTCACGAGTTGCGGGACGATGGCTTCGTAATCTGGCGTGTTGCGGTCGGCCTTGATGACGATTGCCGGTTCCCAGTTGGTCTTTTTGAACCCCTGCATCGCTCCCGCAAGACAGTCTTCACCAAAGCTGTCGTCCACATGCACCATGGCAACGCGCAGGTAGCCCATCGTATGGAGTGCCTCTACCGCCTTTTTTGTCTCTGCCTGGTAACTGGACCGTACATTGAATACCAATGGATTCACAGGCTGATGAAACACCATTGCCCCCGTGGATGGGGCCACCAGGGCAACACCATGCTTTGCCAGGTGGAGCAGGATAGTCTGCGTGTGGGGCGTGGCACGGCTCATGAATAGCGCAACCACGTTGTCGCGCTCAATCAGCCGCTGGGCATTCTCTCCTGCCAGCTTTGGCTCAAACTTGTCGTCCAGCGTGATCAATTTGATCTTTTCGCCATTCACGCCACCTTTTTCATTGACGCTGTTCAGGTACAGGTTCACGCCTTGCAGTGTCTCGCCCACGCTGGCCGCCACGGGCCCGGTGACGGCCGTGGTCTGCCCGATCAATATGTCGGCCTTGGCAGACGAGGTACCAAGCATGGCGACCAACGCACCCAAGACAAAGCAGGCACGCCCGCGCCAGGAAGAACTACTAGCCATCATTGCACCTTTACGAGGGAAAGCAGCCGGTACATCAAAATCGATTGCCGGCGCAGAAGCATATACTCACATCTAAATACATTTGGTAGGGTTTACGCGGGAACAGCAATAAATTTCGCTAAATCAACAGACTGGACTGATCAGGGGTTGTCTGGAATGTAGGCGGAAGCTCCCCTGAAGCGGGCTTTCCTGTTCAGACGCAATGCTGCGAAAAGAGAACCTTGCTGCGGGATCGTGACCCGATCACCCGCGAGCAGTATCAGAGACTCTTCAAGGGCTGCGCAGGGAGTGAAAAATGTTGTACCAGTCCCGGGAACGGCTGCAGCAAAAAAGATAGAGATAATAAAAAATCTATTGATTGCAAACAAAAGTCAAGATGAATTCAAATGTCTAATGATTCTATATAATACCTCATCAATCATTTGAGGTGAGGGATATTCATAATGAGAAAATATAATAACTTCGCAATTGGCGCCATTTTTTTCGCAACATTTCACGCACATAGTGCTGAAATTACGGTAGCTGCCAATTCCAATTATTTCGCCAATTGGAGTTTTAGCGATTTTCAGCCGCCTGCCCAAACCCAGTACTATTATGACGGCGCAGGAAACAGAGGAACCTACGCTTTACCGGCTGGTGGCGGGCAAAATGTAGGAACTCTGGCTGGCAACCCCTTGACATGGACGGTTCCAGAACAGGATGCAGCAAAAATCACTGCGGGGGTTTTTACCACCAATCGTAATGTTTTCGGCACCAATCTCCCGCCAGGCTTATTTGGCGCTGCTCCCACACCCAATCCTGGTCAGGGTTTTCTGAACAGAGGTATTGGACAGTTCAGCACTACCAAGCCATTTGCACCAGGCACAACATTCTTCTTTCAGGATTTTGACAATACTGAAACAGCAGAATATCACTTCTATGACTGTGCCGGCAGCCAGGTGGATGCGGGTGATTTTGATTTTCTGAAAATATCCACCATCAATACACCCAGCCACTCCGTGCAAGGAAGTGCACCCAATCGGTATTGGACAGCATCGGCGGTCGTGGCCAATGATCCCAATACGGTAAGTGGCATTTCGATCAAGGCGAATAATGTTTGCCGTATCGATATATCAGGCACCCGCCCTGCTGGCACCGGTGGCAGTGTCAATTACTTCCTGGGCTCACCACCCAATGTTGTGCCAACCGCCGTTCCAGCCATCGCTGGCACCATGCAGGTGGGATCCGTCGTAACGGGCTCATATGCCTATGCGGACAACGAATCCGATGCGGAGAACCCAGCTGGCACAACGTATAAGTTCGTCAGCAGTCCCAATGCCAGCATCGCAAGCTCCAGCGAAGGCACGACGGTTGCAAGTGGAACCACCGGTGGAGCCTCGGCCAGCGTGCCCTATACGCTTTCGGGGGCGGATTTGAATATGTATATCTATTACTGCGTCACGCCCGCGGCCCAAACCGGAGCGTCACCCGGTGTGGAGGTATGTACTGCAGCATCGGGCCCGGTCGTCGATAAGCCGACACCGCCAATACCACCAACCCCTGCAGCCCCGGCCAATGTGCCAACCCTTGGCGAATGGGGGGTGATAGGTCTTTCGTCGCTCATTGCCATGTTCGGATTCCTACGCATGCGCAGACGCCAAGATTGATCGACGCAAAAAAAGACCGCTTCAAAGCGGTCTTTCTGTTTCTACAAACCCTATTGCTATAGCAGTTCCAGCACCAGCTCCGGTGGACGGCACAGGCGGGCGCCCTTGCCAGTCACCACGATGGGGCGGTTGAGCAAGATCGGGTGCGCCGCGATGTGGTCGATGAGCTGCGCATCACTCCACGTGGGATCGTCCAGGCCCAGCTCCTGGTAGACGGCCTCTTTGCTGCGCATGACATCGCGCACGGGCACGCCCAGTTGCGCAATCAATTGCGCCAATTGCTGTGCATCCAGAGGCTGCTGGAGGTAATCCACCACCTGCGGCGTGATGCCGCGTTCTTGCAGAAGGGCGAGCGCGCCGCGCGAATTGCTGCAGCGCGCATTGTGATAGATGGTGGTGGTAGTTGGGGACATGGCCCCATCTTATTACAGGGAGGCTTCCAGCTCCGGCATGATGATGCGCGCCTTGGTGAGTGCCATGCCCAGGTTGGCCGTGCGGCGGCACACAAAGACGGCCACATACTCTTCGTTGGTCTTGCCCCGGATGAAGATGTGCAGCAGGTTGTCGCTGTTGACGATGATTTCCTGGAAGTAATGGTGGCCGTCATCGGGCAGACCGCGCGACTTCTTGAACATGCGCTCGATCATCGAGACGTTGGGGCCATTGAACAGGTCTGCCGTTGCAGCCGCAACCAGATCAATGACCTCACGCGGGTGCGAATCCACGGTGCGGATTGCCAGCAGCATGCCACTGGCCACGTCCACATAGCCCGCGGCCAGGCACTCCGGTACAAACGATGCGACCTTCTGTAGAACTGCATCCATCGACATATAGCTTTCCTTCTCGTAAAACACGGCGCGTGCATGCCGCCAGCCCCTGCCAGCGCTGCACCCTCGCCTCTATGCGTTAACCCATTTTTTCCAGCAGCATGGCTTCGTAGGCGAACAGAATGTTCTCCTGCAGCTCCGACTGCACGAACTGCGATTCAACGGCGCGCACGCGGCGCAACGACTCTTCTGCAGTGATGCCTTCAAACACCAGCCAGGCCGCCAGCACCGTGCCCGTGCGGCCCAGGCCCGCCAGGCAGTGCACCGCCAGCACATCGCCGCCCAGCAGCAGGCGCTTCATCTTGAGCATCAGCATCTGCAGTTGCGCAACCGTGGGCGGCTCGCGGTCATACACGGGCAGATGGATGTTTCGCAGCCCATTGCGTGCGAGCGCGGCCTGGTCCACATCCTTTTCGGTCAACGAAACCAACACGGTCACGCCACAGCGCTTGAGCGCCTGCAGGTCGATGTCGATGGCATTGACAACGCCCGGCAACGGTGTGCCCGCCAGCTTGCCGGGCACCAGCCAGGCAAATCCGCGCGGGCCGCGCGACACCGGTACAAAGGTTTCCGCAGCCAAAACCGGGTTGGCCAATGCCAGGTCGGGCAGTACAGCGCGCTGGCTCAGGCGCGCAGCCTGCTCCGCCGTTGCAGCTGCTGGCACAGGGGGCGTCTGCACCGCTTCCGCCTGCATCGCCTGCTCCACCGTGATCTCCGGCACCAGCACCGAGCAGCTGCCGCTACGCACAAACTGCTGGCCCGCTGGCGAATACGGTGCGGCAAAAAAAGCCTCGGCCGCATTCGACTCCTGCACCGTTCCGCCAGCCAGCAGCAGCACCCGGTCCGCCACGGCTGCGGCGTGGCGCTGGTTGTGGGTGACGAACAAGACGGCCCGCTCCTGCCCTATGCGTTTGAGCAGTTCCAGCAGCAGGTAGGCGTCGTACTCGTCCAGATCGGCTGTGGGCTCATCCACCATCAGCAAATCAGGGTCTGCGGCCACCTCGCGCAAAATGGCGATGGCACGCTGCTGTACGGCAGGCAGTTCCACGGCGGGAGTGGCCAATTGGGTTTTCAACTCCGAAAACCCCATCCCATCCAGAAAATCATTGCACCACTGGCGGCGCTCCTGCATGGATTGCGCGCCTGCGCGCCGGAACTCGGTGAGTGAATCCTGCACGCTCGCCAGCATCAGCCGTGCGTGCTGGCGTACCATGCGCGGGCGATGCGCTTCCGTGAGGGGCTGGCCCGCATAGCGCACACCACCCCACTGGCGAAAACGCGGATTGTCGTCGTTCACCCCGGCCAGGCTGCGCAACAGGCTCGATTTGCCGCCGCCCACGGGCCCCATCAATGCCGTGATCGTGCGTGGCGCCATCTGCAGGTTCAACGCCGAGAGGATGACCTTGTCTCCATAGGCCACGCCCCAGTTGTCTGTTTCCAGAACAGGTATTTGTTCAGACACGCGTGCTATGCCGCAGGGCGGCGCTTTCTTGGTCCACCGGGCACAGAGCATGAAAACCGGTACCGCCCGCCGAGCACCAGCCGCTGAATTTCCCCGGATTATAGAAAGCAGAAACAACAAAAAGAGTATCTTGATACTCTTTTAAAAAGTAAATAGTTACAAAACAAACAAATGGAGATTTTTTATGAGCATCACTTGATGTATATCAAGTTTCATCCTCTTTTTTCGGTACGGATCGTGCGGATCAGCAGAACCACCGGCACCAGCCCCACCAGGACCAGTGCGAGCGACGGCAGGGCCGCCTCGCCCAGCCGCTCATCGCGTGCCAGCTGGTAGGCCACCACTGCCAGGGTGTCGCTGTTGAAGGGCCGCAGCACCATGGTGGCGGGCAGCTCCTTCATCACATCGACAAACACCAGAAGCGCAGCCGTGAAGGCCGAGCGGCGCAGCAGCGGCCAGTGCACCCTTGTGAGCAGGCTCAGGCTGCTGGTTCCCAGCATGCGCGCCGATTCGTCCAGACTGTTGGGGATGCGGGTGTAACCGCTTTGCAGCGACTGCAGTGCTATCGCCGTGAATCGCACCAGGTAGGCCCAGACGATGCCCGCGGCGGTGGCCGTGATCCAGGCTGGAAAGCCCCACTGCGGCGCCCATTGCTGCACCCATCCAACGGGCAGCAGCAAACCCACCACGATGACGGCGCCCGGCACAGCGTAGCCCAGGCTGATGAGTGCAACCAGTCCGCGCGTGAACCAATCGCGGCTGCGCCGCGCCGAAAATGCCGCCAGCAACGCAATCGCCACGGCCAGCACGGCGGTGATGGCACCAAAGCGAATGCTGTTGCCCGCCCATTGCAGGAAGCGGCCAAATGGGATGACTGACCAGTCGGCCGCCAGTGGCCGCAGCATGAACAACACCGGCGCCACAAAACCCAGGAGTACCGGCAGCCCGCACACCAGCCATGCAAGCGCACTGCGCATGCCCGTCAGCTTCTGGGGCTGCGCCTCTGCTGACGATGCCCGCCCCACACCGCTTGTCACAAAGCGCATGCGGCGCTGGGCGCGCAACTCCAGCTGCAGCACCACCAGCACGAGCACCAGCAGCATGGTGGCCAGTTGCGCGGCAGCTGTGCGGTTTTCCATCGACAGCCAGGCCTTGTAGATGCCCGTGGTAAAGGTTTGGATACCGAAATAGCTGACCACGCCAAAATCGGCCAGTGTTTCCATCACCACCAGAGCAACCCCCGCCACCACTGCAGGCCGCGCCATCGGCAAGGCCACGGTGCGGATGCGCCTGCCCATGGGGGCGCCCAGCAGGCGCGCCGCCTCCATCAGGTGCGCGGCGCGCTCGGACAATGCAGTGCGCGCTAGCAGATACACATAGGGGTAGAGCGCCACCACGAACACCAGCACCGCACCGCCCAGCGAACGAATTTCAGGCAGAAGGCGCCCTTCCAGCCCAAAACTGCTGCGCAGGCCACTTTGCAACGGGCCACTGAACTGCAAAAAGTCGGTATAGGCGTAGGCGGTAACGTACGCCGGCATGGCCAGCGGCAGCAGCAGCAGCCATTCAAAGGTCTTGCGGCCCCGAAAATCAAACAGGGTGACGACTGCCGCGCACACCGTACCCACCAGTGCCGCGCCCACCGCCACCATCAAGCCCAAGGCCACGGTGGTCTGCAGATAGCCCGGCAATACCGTGGCAAACATCTCGCGCACGATGGCAAAGGCATCGGCGTCATTGCCGATTCCGGGCAGCCACGCACTGAAAACGGTGACGACCGGCAACACCAGCGCAAATGCGATGACGAGCAGCAGACACTGGCGGCGGATGCGGGCGAGGTTTTGCAAATGCGAATCAACCTGAATAAAAGCTGGCGATTCTACCCGCCGGCAATCGCCCATGGTGGCCGCCCCCTACAATGCAAACCATGTTTCTAGAGGTCTCTCAACTCGATGTGCGTTATGCCGGCCGCGCGCAGGCCGCTGTCAGTCAGGTGTCGCTACAGCTGCAGGCTGGCGACATTGGTGTGTTGATCGGGCCCTCGGGCTGCGGCAAGACCACCTTGTTGCGAGCGGTGGCAGGGCTGGAGCCCATTAGCCATGGCGAGATTCGGCTGAATGGCGCGATCGTCAGCTCCAGTGCGGGTAGCCTGCCGCCTGAAAAGCGCCGCATCGGCATGGTGTTCCAGGATTACGCCCTCTTTCCGCACCTGAGCGTGGGCAAGAACGTGGCGTTTGGCATTCACCACCTGCCCAAGGCAGAGCAACTGCAGCGCGTGCATGAGGTGCTGAGCCTGGTGGGCCTCGAAGGCAGTGCCATGCGTTACCCGCATGAACTCTCGGGCGGCCAGCAGCAGCGCGTGGCGCTGGCGCGCGCCCTGGCTCCGCGCCCACAGCTGATGCTGCTCGACGAGCCGTTCTCCAACCTGGACGTCGATCTGCGTGAACGCCTGGCGTATGAGCTGCGCGACATTCTGAAGGCTGCAGGCGCCACCGCACTGTTCGTGACGCACGACCAGCTGGAAGCCTTTGCCATTGGAGACCAGATTGGCGTCATGGAGCATGGCCGCCTGCACCAATGGGCTGGCGCCTCCACCTTGTACCGGCAACCCACGAGCCGCTTTGTAGCCGACTTCATCGGCCATGGCGCGTTTGTACCTGCCACGCCGGTGCAAGGGCCGCAAGGCTGGCTCCTGCAAACGCCGCTGGGGCCCATCACCACTGGCCAGACAGCGCAACCCGAAGCACCTTGTGATGTGCTGCTGCGCGCCAGCGAGGTGGTGCTGGATGCCAGCTCACCCTACCAGGGCACATTGCTGCGCAAATCCTTTCGCGGCTCTCAGTACCTGTACACCCTGGCGCTGACGGACGATCTACAGGTGTATGCCCAGGTGTCCAGCCAGATCGACCACCCCATTGGCACACGCGTTGGCTTGCAGGCACGGCCCATCAACCTGGTGCGCTTTCCCAGCAACACTTAGAAAGCACCTGGAAGGTATCTGAAAGATATCTGGAAACTACCTGAAAAAATGCTTGCAAGGCATAGCTGGCGCGCGCCAGGCATTCAAAATAGAGAGCAATCAGCGCCGCACCTGTACCTGTCGAAGCCGGTCGACCTCGCCATGCAAGGCGTCTGACCAGTCGCGGCGATTGCGGCCTTGCGCATCCTGCGGCACGCCATAGCGCAGTTGCGCCACCAGCGGCGGCGCAGTCACGGTGCGCCAGATCGAGCCCAGCAGGCTTTCGTCGCCCACATAGCTCGGCGCACGGCTCATCTGACCGGTGCGCTTGTCATAGAAGCACAGGCCCAGGGGCTGAACGGCTGACTCGGCAGCAATGGCCGCCTGCAGCAGATTGGCGTGAAACGGCAGCAACTCGGAACCATCGCCCGTGGTGCCTTCGGGAAAGATCGCCACCATGTCGCCACTGCGAATGGCCTCTTCCATGCGGGTCACGGTGCGCATGGCGTCGCGGCGCGAAGTACGCTCAATGAACAGAGTACCTGCCGCACTTGCCAGGCTGCCAATGACAGGCCAGGCCTTGACATCCGACTTGGACACAAAACGGCAATGCTTGCTGGCATGGATGGCCGGAATATCAAGCCACGACAGATGGTTGGCCACCAGCAGCAGCGGCCCCTGGCTGGGCACCTGGCCCAGCACCTGCAGTTCCACCCCCGCATGCCGCAACATCTGGCCGGCCCAGCGCTCCACCTCCCGGTTGCGCTCTGCGTGGCTCAGCCTGTCAAAGCGACTCCAGATGGTGAAGACCCCGGAGACGATGTGCACACCCAGCCGCCCCAGGCGAACCACCCCAACCACCTTGCGACGCCAACCTGCCATGCCTGTCCGTCCCGTCAATCGTTAGAGGTATCTGATGCAGGCAGTGCTGCAGCCGTATCCAGGCTGCGCATGAACTGCTCCAGAATGATGCATGCCGAGGCAGCATCGGCATCGCGTGCACCATTGGCCAGGGCCTCGGTGGTGCTGTAGCGCTCATCCACTTCGAACACCTGCAGCCCGAAGCGGCCACGCAGCTGGCGGGCAAAACGCAGGGCGTTGACGGTGTTCTCGTGCGCCGCACCATCCGGGTGGTAAGGCACACCCACCACCAACGCGTCGGGCTGCCACTGGCGGATCAGGCTTTCCATGGGGGTAAAACGCGCCTTGCCTTCCGCCTGGATGGTGGGCAGCGGCCGCGCCGTGCCAAGCATGCGGGTACCGTAAGCAGCTCCCGTGCGCTTCATTCCGTAGTCAAAGGCGATAAAGCTCTGCATCTGCCGGGCTGCAGCCAGGCTGGCGGCGTCGCTCATGCGCGCCCCGCCGCAGCCGACAGCGCCCAGGGCTGAATGCCCAGCAGGCCCAGCGCCGTGTCATAGCGCTGGTCAATCGGTGTATCGAAGATGACCTGGGTGTCGGCATTCACCGTCAACCAGGCGTTCTCGGTGATCTCGGACTCCAGTTGGCCCTCACCCCATGACGAATAGCCCAGCGACACGAGCACGCGCCGGGGGCCGGCTCCCGTGGACAAGGCTTCCAGTACGTCCCTCGAGGTGGTCATCTCCAGCCCGCCGGGGATCGTCAGGGTGGAAGCGTAAGCCGATTCATCGCCCGCGCTGGCGTCCAGCACGATACGGTCATGCAGCACAAAACCGCGTTCGGTATGCACCGGCCCGCCCTGGAACACCGGCTCCTGGTGCAGATCATCACGGCGCAGCAGCAGATCCACCTTGTCGAATAATTTTCCCATGGTGATATCCGAGGGCTTGTTGATGATGATGCCCAGTGCCCCCTTGTCGCTGTGCTCGCAGACATAGACCACACTGCGGTTGAACATCTCATCCTGCATGCCAGGCATGGCAATCAGGAAATGGTGTGTCAGGTTCAGGGTCTCGGAAGTCTCGGTCTCGGCGCTCATGCCGCCATTGTACGGGCAGGCCGTCGGCCCTGAAGCGGCAAGCTCTCTGCCCCCGGTCCGATCTGCCCGAACGGTGCTACCACCACTGACGAAGCCCCGCCCAACCGCGCCCAGGAGCGGATGGCCCAAAAAAAGGGCCGCATTGCTGCGGCCCCTGTGGATGGCGTCAGCCTCGGAAGGCACCGTCAGCCACCGTGGTGGGCTGAGCCTTCTGCAGCATCGGCGGCCTTGATTTCACTGTCGAGCACATACTGGCGTACCAATGACAGCAGCACTTCGTCGGCGTAGGGCTTGCCCAGGTAGTGGTCAACGCCCAGGCTGGCCGCGTGCTCGCGGTGCTTGTCGGCAATGCGTGATGTGATCATCACCACGGGCAGGTCCTTGAGCGCGTCATCGGCGCGAATCTCGCGCACCAACTCGAAGCCATCCATGCGCGGCATTTCGATGTCGGACAGCACCATGACAGGCCGCTCTTCCCGCAGCCGATCCAGGGCCTGCAGGCCATCGGCGGCCAGAGCCACCCGGTAGCCTTCGCGCTGCAGCAGGCGCTGCGTCACGCGGCGCACGGTGATCGAGTCGTCCACCACCAGCACCAGAGGCGTCTGCACCACCTGCTCTGCCAGCGCCCGCACTGGCGCCTTGGCCACTTCAGGATGGACTGCAGCCTTGGCGATGCGCTCTGCCACCTGGTCGCCATACACGGTGTACAGCGCCACGGGGTTGTAGATCAGCACGATCGCGCCCGATGCCAGTACCGACATGCCCGCGAGACCCGGCAGACGCGCCAGTTGCGGCCCGAGGTTCTTCACCACCACTTCCTGGTTGCCCAGCACTTCGTCCACATGCACCGCCACGCGCTTGGCGGCCGAGCGCAGGATGACCACCGCACTGGTCTTTTCCGGCACTTCGGTGCTGCGCAGATCGCCTTGCAGCAGTGCGCCGGCATAGTAGTACGGCAGTGCGTCGGCGTTGTCCTGGTAGACGCCGCTGGAATGGCCCTGGTCTATCGTGTCCTGCGATACCCGGCGGACATACTCCACCAGGTTGGCCGGCACGCCAAACTTGATGCTGCCAGCACGCATCATCACCACCTGCGTCACCGCCGTGGTCAAGGGCATCACCATCTGGAAGGTGGTGCCACGGCCCTGGTCCGATGTGGTGACGATATGGCCACCCAGCGACTGGATCTCGGTGCGCACCACATCCATGCCGATGCCGCGGCCCGAAATGTCGGACACCGATGCCGCCGTGGAGAAGCCGGGCGCGAAGATCAGTTGCGCCGCCTTTTGCACATCGACCGCTTCTTCCACGGTGACCAGGCCCTGCTGCACAGCCTTCTGGCGGATCTTTTCAAGTTGCAGACCTGCGCCATCGTCCTTGAAGGAGACCGCAATGTCGTTGCCTTCCTGCTTCACATCAACCGTGATGGTACCGATGGCCGGCTTGCCCTGGCGCTTGCGCAGCTCGGGCGACTCAATGCCGTGGGCCACGCTGTTGCGCAGCAAGTGTTCGAAGGCAGGCGTCACACGATCGAGCACGCCGCGGTCGATTTCAATCGCACCACCGGCAATGTCCAGCTTGACCTGCTTGCCCAGCTCCTTGGAAATCTGCCGCACGATGGCATACAGCCGCTCGGAAATCGAGTCGAACTCCACCATGCGCGTGCGCAGCAGATCGCGCTGCAGCTCGCGGGCCTGACGCCCCTGGGCGATCAGATCGTCTTCTGCCCCTTCGGCAGTGCGCTGCAGGTTGCGCTGCACGGTACCCACGTCATTGACCGATTCGGCCATCATGCGGGTGAGTTCCTGCACGCGGGTGAAGCGGTCAAACTCCAGTGGATCGAAGCCCGAGTCCGTATCCTTGGCCTGCGCCATGCGCGACTGCATCTGCGACTCGGCCTGCACTTCCACGTCACGCAGCAGACTGCGCAAACGCTCCAGGTTGGCCGACATGTCCTTGATCGACGAACGGATGTTGGACAGACGCATGTCCAGGCGGGAGCGGGCAATCAGCACCTCACCGGCCTCGTTCACCAGCCGGTCCAGCAGCTGGGAGCGCACGCGTACCGACTGCCCGGCCGCCACACGCACAGGGGCCATCCGCAATACCAGCGGCTTGTGGTGCACGCCCTGGCCCGCGTCTGCAGACGGCTCGCTCGCCAGAGCTTCGGACTCTTCGTCTTGCGGTGCAGGCGCGCTGGCGACGACTTCCGCCACCACGGCGCTCATGTCGGAGGCAGGCGCTGCATGCTGCGGCAAGGTACCTTCGGCCAGCACCTGGTTGCCGCGCTGCTGCAGACCGACAAATTCGTGCTGCAGGCCATCGTAGCGAGCCAGCAAGGCTTCAATGTCCTGCGTGGTCAGATTCTCCGTACCGATGTCTTCGACCTCGGATTCCATGCGGTGCGACATTTCGCCCAGACGCATGGCTCCGGCAAGGCGCGCGCTGCCCTTGAGCGTGTGCAGGTGGCGCAGCACCTCTCCGCGCGGAGGCAGATAGTTCGGATCTGCGGACCACTCGCGCAGCGCCGTGCCCAGCCTTGGCAGCAACTCCTGGGCTTCTTCTTCAAATATCAGGAACAGGTCGGGATCGATGACGTCATGAACGTCCATCGAGTCGTCCATGACCAGGCCCATCGCAGGCCGCACCTCGCCGATCAGCGGCGCTGGTGCATGGGCGGCGGGCTCCACCTCTGACAGTTCGGCCAGATCGCTGGCCGGGCTGTCCTGCATTTCATAGGGTGGATGCAGCGCGGAATCGATCTCCTGGTTGGCGATGCCATGCAGATCCTTGAGCACGATGTCGTTGGCAGGTTTGACAAAACCAGCGGCCACCTGGTGCAGCAGCTTGCGGATCTCGGAGCCTGCCGCCTGGAAGGTATTGAGCCAGGCGACTTCGGGCTGCGATGCATTTTGCACATGCGCCAATGCATGCTCCAGCGCACGCCCCAGCTCCGACAGCGAATGGAAACCCACGGTGGACGAACTGCCAGCCAGCGAATGGGCGTAGGCGATGGCATCGTCGGGGAAATGCCGGCTGGGATTCTGCGCCCAGGTGTACAGCACCTTCTCCAGGCTGTGGGACCACTCCTCTGCTTCTGCGAGGTATACATTGAAGAGCGCCGTGCTGACACCCAGCACGTTCACTGTTTCTTCGCTGGATTCAACGACTGCGTTGCTCTGCGGTTCTGCAGCAACGACCGCTTCTTCGATGGCCGTGGCAGGCTCTGCCGCCGGGGTCGTGAGCGCGGCAAAACTGCCCAGCTCCAGCGATGGCAGATCCAGGGGCAGCTTTTCCGGGGCAGCGACCACAGGCGGCGCATCGACAAACTCGATGCTCTCGTCCATGGACACAAAGCCGACGCCAGAGTCCTGCAAATCCTGCGGCTCTTGCGGGGCTTCAGCCACCGGCGGTGCCTGCTCTGCTGCCATGGCCTGCGCAAACTCAGCGAAATCGACCTCTTCGGCACTTTCAGGGGCCGATGCAGACACCACATCATGATGGGGGACTGCAAGGTCTGGTGCATCGACTGCAGGCTCCAGATTCAAGTCAAGGCCTTCCAGCGGCCACTCCAGAGGCGAAGCGGGCTCCTGGGGCTTCGCCGTGGCGGCGTCCAGCGCTTCCCGATCGAAAGCTGACTGTGCATCCTGCGCAGCTTCGCTCGCGCCCTCTGCCGCTACCTCTGCGTCGAGTTCCTGGTTGGCTTCGAAAGCGCTGTCCAGCGACAGTTCAGGCAACTCCAGCGGCAGCACCATGGTCTGCTCCGGATCGGCAGCAGCCATGTCGGAGCGAAGCTCTTGCGGCTGCGAATCCTCGGCCTCGGCCACAGTTGCATCACCGGCTTGCGCTGGCGTGACTAACGGAATATGGGTACCGTCCAGACGCATGGCATCGGCAGAGATGCGGAAGATGTCGGGGTTCCAGGTAGAGTTTCGCTCGGCGCCAATGTCTTCCGCCCAACGGCCAAATCCATGCAGGGCCTCGGTGCTCAGTGCGAGCAACGCGCCATTCACGGGCCTGTGTTCCGCCAGCCAGGTGTTGAGCACCTGCTCCATGGACCAGGCGGCTTCGCCAAACTGCATCAGCCCCACCATGCGGGAGCTGCCCTTGAGCGTGTGGAAGGCCCGGCGCAATGTGGTCAGCGCTTCCGTATCGGTGGAATCGCGGCGCAGCGCCTGCAAGGCCTGCCCGCCTGTCTGCACCACGGTCTGCGCCTCTTCCAGGAAGATGCCAAGCAGCTCGTCATCCAGCTCCTCCTGCTGCACAGGAGCAGCAGGTATGGCCTGTACTGCTGGTGCAAACATCTGCAGATCCGGGGCCAGAACGGCGGGTGCAGCGGGGGGTGCAGGGGTCAGGTCAAACAGCGGCGCTGGAATGGTCGGCGCAAAATGCACCGAATCGTCGTCTCTCGCCGCGGAGACTGCAGGCACCGATGGTTGTGCGACGTGGCCGGCCTTTTGGGAACCCATGACGATGCGCAATTCACCGCTTGCCGCATCAAACAGGAACAGCTTGCGGGCCAAGGTGCGCTGGTAACCCAGCATGTCGAGCAGGAAGCCTAGCGCGCCCAGGCTGTTGCCCAGCTTTTCAAAAACAGCTGGCTTGTCTTCGTCGGCAATCTGGCCCACAGCCAGCTGCTCGACCACAGAGCGGAAATGCTGGGTGGCAGCGGCGGCCTGATCGAGGCCCAGCACCGACAAAACCCCACGCATCTGCGACATGGAGCCCGTGACCGAGCCCAGCATCGACACATCCTCCGGATTGCGGAAATACTGGTCAAGGTGCTTTTCGACTTCGGCCAGGGTCGAGCGCAGCTCATCCACCACACTGCCCATCGTCTGGTGGTCGCTGACCTTGCGGTACAGCTCTTCCACCCAGGGCTCCAGCGGCTCGGGCGCCGCACCGGAGAGCACGTGGTCCAGGCGCTGTGCCAGCCGGCTCGCCCGCTCGCGCATCAGCACCGGCTTGACGTCCAGCGATTCCAGATTGGCCTGCAGGTACAGGATGGAGGTTGCCACCTCCATGGACAGCGGCGCCGAAGGCACCGTGCTCGTCGCCTGCAAGCGCTCGGCAACGCGGCCCAGCGCCGCGCCCAGTTCATCAGCGCCGACATGCAGCTTGTGCAGGGATTCACGGATCAGGTGGAACTGATCCGCCACGGGCTTGATCTTGTAACGGTCGCCATCTGCCAGCGAAGACCACAGCTCGGCGGCCGACTCGATGCGCTTGCGCGCCTGCGCCAGCACCGCCGGGTCAAACAGCCCAAAACGTTCCTGCGTGTAGTTGACACCCTGCAGGTCGCCGCCTTGCAGGCCTGCGCGCACCGCCTGCAGGATTCTGGCCTGGGACTCATCAGCGCCTTGCGCTACTGCGCAGAAGAAATTGAGTTCATGCAGCAAGGCCTGATCTACATCAGAACTGCCTTTGGCCTGCAGGGCAAACTGCATGATGACGCGCGATGCCGAGCGTTTGACATACAGGTCAGGCACCAGCAGCTTGTGTGCCAAGCCATCAAAAAAGCCCGATGCAACCTTCCAGAACAGACGCAGTGGTGCTTTCGACTGCCCTTGCGCAATGCCCAGGCACACCGCCGTCAAATCGCGGGCAGCGTTGGTGTCCGCTGATTTGATGATGTGGAGCATGCCTGCATCCAGGCGCTCACGGGCACCGCGATCCAGGGCCAGTGGCGCAACGGCCTCGGTCTGCGGCTCCTGCTGGCTCGCATCTCCATGCCAAAGGTCAGCAGGGTGCACACGGTCCTGCCCCACCAGTTCCTGCATTTCCTTGTACTGAGGAAACAGTGCCACAAACGGCACGGCTCGGCCCTTGAGCACATGGCCCAGGTATTCCAGCAGCGCAAACGAAGAGCGCTCCATCAGCGCAACCGCCTTTTCGGTGCACAGGTGCGGCTTTTGCGCGAAACGCTGGGCAGCTGTCTCCATCAGACCGACCAGCTGCGCCGGCTGCTCCACACCCACCATCTGCAGAGCGCCCTGCACCTGGTGCAGGTTCTGCCGAGCAATACGGATGCCCGTGGAATCAATGGCCTCCAGATCGGAGGCCTTGGCGACCTCTACATCACGAACATAGCGATTGAGCGCCTTGACCATGGATTCCAGCGAGCGGCGAACCTCATCACTGATCCACGCCAATGGCCCAAGATCCCTCTCTTCTGTTTGCACTGCGTTTTCCGCTTTATTTTCGATAGCCATAGACATGCAACAGTCCCCGATTGCGGGTCAAAAATGAACAACAGGCGCGGTCAAGCAATCTTGAATCGCGCCACGGACTGACGCAGCTCCTCAGCCATCTGCGACAGTTCGCGCACCTGCTGCGCCGTAGTGCGGGTGCCATCACTGGTCTGCTCCGTCACTGCAAAAATGTGCTGGATATTCTCGGCCACTTCATTGGCCTGCACGGCTTCATCCGATGCCGAGCGGGAAATCTGCAAGATCAGCTCTGCCAGGCGGCGCGACACACGGTCAATCTCGGCCAGTGCCGTACCCGCGCTGTCAGACAGACGTGCACCCTCCACCACACCCTGGGTGGAGCGCTCCATAGCGGCCACGGCGTCCTGCGTGTCGGTCTGAATCGCCTTCACCAGCACCGAGATCTGGCGCGTTGCGTCGGCAGAGCGCTCCGCCAGACGCTGCACTTCTTCGGCCACCACCGAGAAGCCCCGGCCCGCTTCACCGGCCGACGCAGCCTGAATGGCGGCATTGAGCGCCAGAACGTTGGTCTGCTCGGTAATGTCCGAAATCAGGTCCGTGATTTCGCCAATTTCCTGCGAAGACTCACCCAGGCGCTTGATGCGCTTGGAAGTGTCCTGAATCTGGTCACGGATGGAGTTCATGCCGCCGATGGAGTTTTCCACCGCCTTCAAACCCGATTCAGCAGCCAACAGCGATTGACGCGCCACCGCAGCCGATTCCTGCGCCTGCGACGACACCTGGTTAATACGCGTTGCCATGTCCAGAATGGACTTGCCGGTTTCACGAATCTCGCGCAGTTGCTCGGTCGAGGCGGCCAGCAGCTCGGTCGACGTGGAATCCACGGTCGAGGTGGTGTGCGCCACCCGGGTCGCCGTGTTCTGCACGCTGCCCACCAGCATGCGCAACTCTTCCACGGTGTAGTTCACGGAGTCGGCGATGGCGCCCGTGATGTCTTCCGTCACGGTAGCTTCCTGCGTCAGGTCACCTTCAGCCACCGATTGCAATTCGTTCATCAGACGCAGAATGGCCGCCTGGTTGGCATCGTTCAGTCGCTTGGCTTCCTGCTCCTGGCGGGTCGCATCCTGCTGCAGGATTTCTGCAGCGCGGCGGCGGTTGGCAGAATCAATCAGCTGCAGACGCACGAGGCCCCAGCCTCCCAGGCCCACCAGCAGAGCAGCCAGCACAATGCCGACCAGGTACAACCAGACCCGGTTGGAGCCGCTGTTCAGATCCGCCTGCAGGGTATTGAGGCGCTGGCGCATCGGCTCACTGGCCGACTGGATCGACACTTCGGCCTCGCGGGCTTCCGAAATGCCCTTGAGGTTGCCCAGAACGGCCGAGCCGTCTTTCAGGGTTGTCTCGTACTGAGCGCTGAGTGCCTGCAGCTTTTCGCGCACTGCACCATCACGGGCAGCACCCAGGCGCAGTTCGCTGCTGCCATTGAGCAAGCCGCCCACCAGTTCCTTGAAGGTGTTCAGATCCTTGCCCAGCAGGAAAACGGCTTCCGCACTGGCGCCGGCGCCAGACTGGAAATCGCTGGAGGACTTGGCAATACGCTGGGTCAGCATGGTCAACTGGCTGGCTGCAGCGATTTCTGCAGTGGGCGCGCCCTGTTGCAGCTTCAGGCTGACGACGGCTTCGCTCAACTCCAGCAGGTTCTGCGTGTTTCTGTGGATGGCCTGCAAGGCCTTGCTCATCGAGATGAGCGCATCCTTTTGCTTGATGATCACATCGCTCTTGGCAGCCGTGCGGTTGGCATCCTCCACCAGAGGATCGAGCGTTTCGGCATACGAGTCCGACAAGGCCTTGATGCCCAGTTCGTCATCGCCGGACTTCAGGCCCAGCACGTTCTGTTTGAGAACGGTCGAGCTCTCGGCCACATCGGCAAAGGATTGCTCATGGCCATTGAGCGCCTGGCCCACGGCCTTGGCCAGACGTTGGGACTGGGTCAGCGCCTGGCCGGTGGCAGACAACTGCCCCGTCACCGTGCGCGACTGAAGAATCGCCCACACTGCCAGCGCAAAGAACACCACCAGGCCGCCGATCACGATCGCCAGCAGGGTTTTCTGGTGCTTGGACGCCGGAGCGGTTCCCAATACGGGCAGGGTGATCGGATCATCACCGCTCACGTTGCCCTCGACCAATTGCTCCATGTATGCATTGCTGGTGGCCAATGTCGACTCAGAGGGAGCCGCAACAGCATCACCGGTGGAGCCTTCGGACAGCATGACCTGGTCGCCATCCGGGAAAATGCTGACACCGGGTTCTGGCGCTGCCGCATCTTCTTTGCGTTTGAATAGTTTGCTAAACATACAGAGTGGTTATGGTCAGAGGGTGGCAGGCGTTCTGCGCTATGCCGTGATATCGAGAAAATCGGGGGCATTGGCCAACAGCTGCAGATTCAACTCCTGCCATTGTTCGCCGGTGGTCGTCGTATAGAGGGCGCCAAAGAACTCAGGCGCATCGGGAGCCGCATCGCTGGAATGCTGGAAATCGGCAATGCCCCGCAGACCTCCCAGGTCCTCCACGAACAGCGCCGCATTGACCCCCATCATGGGATTGAGTGCCACGACCGAGGCCTCTGCAAATACCTGTTCGCTGCGCGCAACGGGCAGGCCCAGCATGCGCGCGAGGTCGACCACGGTCAATAAAATGCCCCGGATGCTGGTGACTCCCAGCATCCAGGGCTTGGTGTAGGGAACCGGCTCGACGCCGCTCCAGCCTACCACTTCGCCAGACTGGCTCAGGGGTAGCAGAAAATTCCTGTTGCTGATCTTGACGGCCAGCCACGACGCTCCCACAGCGGTCTGTGTACGCGCCTGGCTCAGGCGATCTGCCAGGCGGGCCTGCAAATCCCGTAGGTCTTCGCGTTGTGTCATGCCTTAACCCAATGCCTCGATCTTGGCCTTGAGCTCGGCCGGGTCCACCGGTTTGGTCACGTAGCCGCGTGCGCCCTGGCGCATGCCCCAGACGCGGTCGGTTTCCTGGTTCTTGCTGGTGCACATGATGATCGGAATGTCCGCGTAGTCCGGGTTGCGCGTGATCGAGCGCGTGAGCTGGAAGCCATTTTGCCCGGGCATGACCACATCCATCAGGATCAGGTCAGGGCGCTCTTCTGCCAGGCGCTGCATCGCCTCATCCGAGTTCTGGGCCGTGCGCACCACCATGCCGTGGCGCATCAACAGGTCGCTCAGGAACATCAACTCGGTTTTGGAGTCGTCGACGATTAAAACTTTTTGAATAGGCACAGCCCCTCCTTACCGCACAGCGACGAAGCGCCCGACGGTTTCCAGCAATTGGTCTTTGGTAAATGGTTTGGTGAGATAGTCTTCGCAACCCACCATGCGGCCCCGGGCCTTGTCGAACACGCCGTCCTTGGACGACAGCATGACCACAGGCGTGGAGGCAAAGGATTCATTGCGCTTGACGATGGCGCAGGTCTGGTAGCCATCCAGCTTGGGCATCAGGATGTCGCAAAACACCATGTCCGGCTTGAAATCGTTGATCTTGGAGAGTGCATCAAAGCCGTCTTCCGCCAGCAGCACTTCATAGCCACCCTGCTTGAGGAATATCTCGGCACTGCGGCGAATGGTGTTGCTGTCGTCAACCACCAGGACCTTGAAATTTTCTGCGGATGCTGTCACCGGCCACTCTCCTCACCTAAAGTGTGAAATGCAAATGCACACGGCAGCGAAGGCTGACAACACCCCTCCCACCCGGCTCGCATAAATGTGAATCGCATGTATGCGATTTTTCTTTCGACGGAACGGCGCCCGTTTTGGCGCATTTTGCACCACAACGCGTACACTGGACCCGTCGCCCCTGCTCTTAATCTTGAAAAGCTTACATAGCCTTTAAATAGAATGCAACGATTGTAGCTTTTCAACACGGTTGGTTGTGGTTCTTGCGGCACTGTGCCATACCCTATTGACCTATGACATCTCCTTTGACATCTGTGCCCGAATCCAGCGCCAGTGACAGCACCCTCGCCGCCTCCATCGACACCGTCAGCATCCTGTGCGTCAACGCCAACGACCCGATTGGCGCTGGCGGCATCAACGGCGACAGCCTCGCCGTAGCCTCCATGGGAGGGCACCCCTGCACCGTGGCGACGGGCACCCTGGTGCGCGACACCCTCGATACCCTCGATTTCTACGCGCTGCCTGATGATGCAGTGCAACATCAGGCCCAGACGGTTCTGCAGGACATCCCCATCCGCGCCATCAAGATCGGTTTTCTAGGATCGATAGGAAATGTGCGGGTTTGCGCAGAAGTGACCAATGACTATCCGGATATTCCGGTGGTTGCCTATGTCTCCAGCATGGCCTGGTGGGATGGCGCGCTGATCGAGGATTACCTGGATGCCTATGAAGAGCTGCTGCTGCCCCAGGTGACCGTGCTGGTGGGCGCCTATGGCTTGCTGTGGCGCTGGCTGCTGCCGGAGCGCACCTCCGAGCACCCGCCCACGCCGCGTGACATTGCCCGGGCCGCCGCCGAACACGGGGTGCCCTTTGTGCTGGTTACCGGCATTCCCCGCAAGGACCAGCATGTGGAAAACGTGCTGGCTTCCTCCGACACCATCTACGGCAGCGGCGAATTCGAGCTGTTCGAAACCGAGTACCTGGGCGCTGGCGACACCCTGAGCGCCGCGCTGACCGCCCTCCTGGCCACCGAAGTCCCATTGAGCGACGCCACGGCAGAAGCGATGACCTACCTCGACAAATGCCTGGAAGGGGGCTTGCGCCCCGGCATGGGCAAGACGATTCCGGATCGCCTGTTCTGGGTACATGCCGATGATGACGAAGACGCGGACCCGGACGACGCTGCCAGCGCGACCTGATTGTCTGATTGTTACCACCTGATGTCATCTGTTGGCATCGGGTGGCGTCTGTTGCCGTCACCCCGCCGGGGGTAAAACAATGCATCCCGCTGCGGTACCCCCGGTTTGACAGCCCCTCTCCGCTGGTTGGCCGACAATCAGCGGCGAACTCTCCTCTGACCCGCTATGACCATCGATAAAAACGCCCAATTGTTTGAACGCGCACGCCAGGTGATTCCCGGCGGCGTCAACTCGCCCGTGCGCGCCTTCAATGCCGTGGGCGGTACCCCGCCCTTCATTGCACGCGCCCAAGGCGCCTACCTGTGGGATGCCAACGGCAAACAGTATGTGGACTACATCGGCTCCTGGGGGCCGATGATCCTGGGCCATGGCCAGGCCGATGTAGTGCAGGCCGTGCAGGCCGCCCTGCTGGATGGTTTCTCCTTCGGCGCCCCGACCGAGCGCGAAGTGGCGCTGTCCGAGGCCATTCTCAAGCTCATTCCGTCGATGGACATGGTGCGCCTGGTCAGCTCCGGCACCGAAGCCGGCATGAGTGCCATCCGCCTGGCGCGGGGTTACACCGGCCGCAACAAGCTCATCAAGTTCAACGGCTGCTACCACGGCCACGCCGATGCGCTGCTCGTCAAGGCGGGCTCGGGCCTGGCCACCTTTGGCGCCTCGTCGTCGGCCGGTGTGCCGGCCGAGGTGGTGCAGGACACCGTCGTACTGGAATACAACGACATCGCCCAGCTCGAAGAGGCCTTTGCCAAGTATGAGGGCCAGATTGCCTGCGTGATGATGGAGCCGATTGCGGGCAACATGAATTTCGTGCGCGCCACGCCCGAATTCACCCTGCGCATCCGCCAGTTGTGCGACGCACACGGCGCGCTGATGATCTACGACGAGGTGATGACGGGCTTCCGCGTGGCATTAGGCGGCGCGCAAAGCATCTACGCGCAGCAGATCCCCGGCTTCCGGCCTGATATCACGGTCATGGGCAAGGTGATCGGCGGCGGCATGCCGATGGCCGCCTTCGGCGCGCGCCGCGAAATCATGGAAAAACTCTCGCCCCTGGGCCCGGTCTACCAGGCAGGCACCCTCTCAGGCAACCCAATTGCCACGGCCTGCGGCCTCAAGACGCTGGAGCTGATCAGCCAGCCGGGCTTTCATGACCGCCTGCACGCCCAGACCGGCAAGCTGATGGCCGGTATCAAGGCCGAAGCCGATGCCGCCGGCGTTCCTTTCTGCGTGGACCACCAGGGCGGCCTGTTCGGCTTCTTCCTGCTGCCCGAGCTGCCCAGCAACTACGACGCGGTGATGAAGAGCGACAAGCCGCTGTTCAACAAATTCTTCCACGGCATGCTAGAGCGCGGCCACTACTTTGCGCCCGCGCTGTACGAAGCCGGCTTTGTCAGCAGCGCGCACACCGATGCGGACATCGCATCGACGGTGGAAGCCGCCCGCGAAGTGTTCAAGACACTATAAAAATCTGGCCTTGGCGCTTTTCTGGCAAGCGCCAATAGCTCTTAAAACAAAAGCCCCGGCATGCCGGGGCTTTGTTCATGGGGAAAACGCCGCTCAGTCGTCGTTGCCGGTGAGGGACATGATCAGGCGCAGCACGTACCAGAACAGCAGCGCCACCGATGCGAACAGGTGCAATGCAGCGCCTGCAGGACGGTCTGCGGGGTAGTGGTGGATGATCTGCGAGGTGTCATACAGCACGCAGGCGCCAGCGAACAGGACCATGGCGCCGGAGAACCACACGCCCAGCTTGAAGCCGAACAGCACGCCCGCGATGATGACGCCAATCGCCACCAGGCCGCCAATCTTCAGAAAACCGCCCAGGAAGGAGAAATCGGTCTTGCTGGTGAAAGCGGTGAAGGTCAGGCCCGCCACCAAGGCCAGGGTGGCGATGGCTGCTGCCTGAATGGCGCCGGGAGCGATGATGCTTGCCATGGCCAGCATCGGCGCAAAAATCAGCGACTCTGCGACCACATAGCCACCCAGCGCCAGCATCTGCACGCTGTTGCTCTCGGAATTGTCAGCCGCATTGGTGGCAAGCCAGCCCACCACCATGAATGCACCCATCACACCCAGCCAGGCCCACTTGCTGGCGCCCAGCATCTTGAGCATGGCAAACGATGCGCCGCTCGCATACAGGCCAAACGACAGTACGGCAAACAGCAGCACGGCAACAGCCAGATAGCTGTAGGCAGCCTTGATAAATTGGCCGCGGGTCTGCGCCTCGGGCACTCCACCGCCGTGGCCGGCGTATTCGGGAAAGTTCATGCGTCCTCCTTCGGTTTCTCTGCGTTGCAGGGGGCACCGATCGTTGCCCCCTTGTGCGCCGCAGTATCGCAGATTTGCTTTACAAAAGTACAGGCTTTTCAGCCATGCCGTACGGGCATTGCTGCCTGCATGGACCGGCACGCAGAAAAAAAGCCCGCATCTTGCGGGCCTGTGGGCGGGATCGGGGGTCTCAAGGCTTGCCAGCCTCCGGCTTGGCTGATGGCTTGAGCGCCATCAACCAGCCGGCCATCAACTCGGCCTGCTCCTGCGTGATCTGCGGGTGGCGGGGCATCACCACACGGCCCCACTCCCCCACGCTGCCCTCGCGGATCTTGCCCGCCAGGTACTGAACCCCGTCGGGCCGGTCGCCGTAGCGTTTGGCAATGGTCATGAAACCAGGGCCCACCACATCCAGATCCATGGTGTGGCAACGCATGCAGTCACTGCTTTTCGTCACCAGATCGCGCCCCCGCTGCAGAGCAGGGCTGGCCGCAATGGTTTGCTCGACCGCCACCACCTCCGCCTTGGGCCGCAGGATCAGGCGCCCGATGTTGAACATCCCCAGCCCCACCACCAGCGCAAAACCCACAATCACCACGCCCCACCAGCGCGAGCGGCGGGGCTGTTCGTCTCTCTCTTCTCGTGTATCGCTCATGGCTTCCTCAATTGATACGCCGAACCGCCACGAGGCAGCCCTCCATCAGGAAGACCGCCCAGCGGCGCACGATCAATCAATGCCGGAAGTGGCGCACGCCGGTGAACACCATGGCCACGCCGCGCTCATTGGCGGCGTCGATCACTTCCTGGTCGCGCATGGAGCCGCCGGGCTGGGCCACACAGGTTGCGCCCGCATCCACCACCACATCCAGGCCGTCGCGGAACGGGAAGAAGGCATCGCTCGCCACCACGGTGTTCTGCAGCGACAGCTTGGCGGCATCGGCCTTGATAGAGGCGATGCGTGCCGAATCCAGGCGCGACATCTGGCCCGCGCCCACGCCCATGGTCATGCCGTTCTTGCAGAACACGATGGCGTTGGACTTGACGTACTTGGCCACCTTCCAGGCGAACAGCAGGTCGTTCAGCTCTTCAGGGGTGGGCTGTTTGACGGTCACCACCTTCAGCTCGGCCAGCTGCAGTTCATGGTTGTCTGCGGTCTGCAGCAGCAGGCCCGAGCCCACGCGCTTGGATTCGACGGCGTTGCGGCCCTGGTCCCAGGCGCGCTCGCCGCCGGCGGGCAAGGCGATCTTCATCAGCCGCACATTGACCTTGGCCTTGAAGATTTCCAGCGCCTCGGCGCTGAAGTCAGGCGCCATCAGCACTTCAACGAACTGCTTGGAGACGGCTTCGGCCGCAGCCTTGTCCACAGTGCGGTTGAAGGCGATGATGCCGCCAAACGCACTGGTGGGGTCGGTCTGGAAGGCCTTGGCATAGGCTTCGTGCGCATCCTTGCCGATGGCCACGCCGCAGGGGTTGGCGTGCTTGACGATCACGCAGGCGGGCACGTCAAAGCTCTTGACGCATTCCCAGGCCGCATCGGCGTCGGCGATGTTGTTGTAAGAGAGCTCCTTGCCCTGCAACTGCACGCCGGTCACCAGCGAGCCGGGGGCGGGATACAGGTCGCGGTACAGCGCCGCCTGCTGGTGGCTGTTTTCGCCGTAGCGCAGATCCTGCACCTTGATGAAGTGGCCATTGCTCTGGCCAGCGAACAGTGCGCGCTCGGGCACATATGCTTCGCTCAGCTTCTCTTCTTCAAACTTGACGCTCGACAAGTAATCGCTGATCGCACCATCGTACTGGGCGATGCGGTTGAAGGCAGCCACGGACAGCGCAAAGCGCAGCTTGTCGGACAGCTTACCCGTGCCCTTCAACTCAGCCAGCACGGCGTCGTACTGGTCGGCAGCCGTGACCACGCCCACATCCTTCCAGTTCTTGGCGGCAGAGCGCACCATGGCCGGGCCACCAATGTCGATGTTCTCGATGGCGTCGGCCAGCGTGCAGCCTGCCTTGGCCACAGTGGCCTCGAACGGATAGAGGTTCACCACCAGCAGATCGATGGTCTCGATGCCATGTTCCTTCAGGGCTGCCATGTGCTCGGGCAACTCGCGGCGCGCCAGCAGACCGCCATGCACCTTGGGGTGCAGGGTCTTGACGCGGCCATCCAGCATCTCGGGGAACTGGGTCACCTCAGCCACCTCGGTCACCGGCAGGCCCACACCCGCCAGCAGCTTGGCCGTGCCGCCGGTGGACAGCAGTTGCACGCCCAGGCCGTGCAGCGCCTGCGCAAACTCCACAATGCCGGTCTTGTCAGAAACGGAAATCAGTGCTTTCATGGCAATCACTCTATAGATAAAAACAGGCTCTAGCGCTTGCACTGATTGCGCAAGCCGCTATAAATTTGATAGATTTCAAAGCATCTTGTGCTCAACCAGCTTCTTGCGCAGGGTGTTGCGGTTCAGGCCCAGCCATTCGGCCGCGCGCGACTGGTTGTTGTCTGCGTGGTTCATCACCACTTCCAGCATGGGGCGCTCCACCATGCGCACCACCATCTCGTACACGCGGTCCGGCACTTCGCCTTCCAGATCATGAAAATACGTCTGCAGGCTTTCGCGCACGGACTGCTCAATCGTCGTCTTGCTCATACACAATCACTCGTTGTTGCTGGGGCATCGGCTCCCTCGCCGGCCACTGGCGCTGCCGCACTGACAGGCAGGCGATCCATCTGCTGCCCCAGGGCATCCAGATAATCGGCCACCGCCTGCCATTGCGCAGCGCTGTTCTCTATTAGATTCATCTCGCGCCGAAACGCGTCCCCTCCGGGCAGATCGCGCACATACCATGCGATGTGCTTGCGCGCAGAGCGCACACCTGTGCTCTCGCCGTACAGCGCATAGTGGTGCTGCAGGTGCGCCAGCAGGTGCCTGCGCAGCTCGGCCACCAAGGGCGGTGCCAGGTGCTCGCCCGTCTGCAGAAAGTGCACGATTTCCCGAAAAATCCAGGGCCGCCCCTGGGCAGCCCGCCCCACCATCACGGCATCCGCACCGGTGTAGGCGAGCACATCGCGCGCCTTTTCGGGGCTGGTGATGTCGCCATTGGCCACCACGGGCACGCCCACGGCCGCCTTGACGGCGCGGATCGTGTCGTACTCGGCAAAACCTTTGTAGCCCTGCTCGCGCGTGCGGCCATGCACAGTCAGCATCTGGATGCCGACCTGCTCGAACTGCTGCGCCAGCGTGATGGCGTTCCTGTGCTCATCGCTCCAGCCGGTGCGCATCTTGAGGGTGACAGGCACCTTGAACGGCGCTGCCGCCTCCACCACCGCGGCGGCGATCTCCACCGCCAGCGGCTCGTTCTGCATCAGCGCCGAGCCCGCCCATTTGTTGCACACCTTCTTGGCCGGGCAACCCATGTTGATGTCGATGATCTGCGCGCCGCGCTCGATGTTGTAGACCGCCGCCTCGGCCATCATGAGCGCATCGGTGCCAGCGATCTGCACCGAGATCGGCCCCGGCTCGCCCGCGTGGTTGGCGCGGCGGCTGGTCTTCAAGCTGTCCCACAGGTCCTTGCGGCTCGTCACCATCTCGCTGACCGCATAGCCTGCCCCCAGCGCCTTGCACAGCTGGCGGAAGGGCCGGTCCGTCACACCCGCCATGGGTGCCACAAACACGTTGTTGGCCAATTGATAGGAACCGATGCGCACGGACATGGGGAAAAGACAAAAGCGCGCTCCAAAAACAGGGGCGCCGTAGCTTGAATGGTTTGGGGAAGAGAGCGATTGTACCTGCTCAAAAAATCAGCAAGCACCAAATCAACCCGGTTGACACCGTATTCGTCCTGTTATTTTTTCGTTGCAGGACCTCGGTAGCATGAAAAGCCCTCACGCCAGAGCTGCGGGCTACACTGGCGCGCATGGAAGTGTGGATGCATCAACTGCTGCAATGGCTGGCCCTGCCCCAGTTCGGACTCAGCACCGTCTTTATCGTGGCGCTGGTATCGGCAACGCTGCTGCCGCTGGGGTCCGAGCCTGCCGTGGCGGGCCTGCTGCAGCTCAACCCCGATCTGTTCTGGCAGGCCATTCTGGTGGCGACGGCGGGCAACACCCTGGGTGGCGCCATCAGCTGGTGGACCGGCATGCTGGCACACAAGGCATGGCGCAAGGCGCGCAGCCTGCGCCATGCGAACAACCCCGTGCAAGTGGGTGACGACGGCGCGTCCGCCCAAGCCCCGCATCAGCGCAGCCGCCACCAGCGCATGGCGCGCGTCTGGCTGCGCAAGTTTGGCGCCAAGGCCTGCCTGCTGAGCTGGCTGCCGGTGGTGGGCGATCCGATCTGCGCCGTTGCAGGCTGGCTGCGCCTGCCGTTCTGGCCCTGCGTCTTCTATATGGCCATCGGCAAATTCCTGCGCTACCTCGTCATGACCGCCACCATCCTGCACTTCTGGCCCGCAGGCTCGCTCACTGGCTGATCAGGGCAGAAACTTCGGCGAAAGCAGGCGCAGGCCGATGGAGACCCAGTGGCCGCCCTCGCCGCCAAAGCGGTTGCCGTAGGTGGCGTCCACCTGCACCCGGTCGGGCACCAGCCAGTGGCGCAGGCCCACCTGGTAATACGGCTTGCCCACGCCCTGGCGGTAGGTCTCTGCCACCAGCCAGTTGCTGCCCGACAGCTGCGTCTCGGAGCCCAGGCCCCAGGTGAGGCGGTTGTTGTGCGTGCCCTGCTCCCGCAGCCAGCCCACATTGGTGTGCAGCACCAGCTTGTCGTCGGCAAACGAAAAGCTGACAGGCACATAGGCATAGGTATCGTGGCCGCCACCCGAACCCGGGCGCGGATCGCGCGACACACCAGCGGCCAAGCCATAGCCCCAGCCATTGGTTTCCAGCGGTTTGAACAGGGTCTTGCCCTGGATCAATTGCGCACTGCGCCGCGTGCCACCATCCTCGCGCGTCCACGCGCCGCCCAGCGTCACCTCCAGGTTACCTGTGAAGTTGCAGGCGGGCTGCGCCCACAGCTCGGTACGGCCATCGGTGCGCTTGGCCCAGCTCTCCAGCTGGCACGACTTGTCATCCACCACCCGCGCATCGTCCGTGTTCATCGGGCGGGCCGCATGGGCCATCAACGGGGCGGCGCACACAGCAGCCACCAGGCCATGCATCCAGGGGATCCAACGCATACAAACTCCTTCGCGCATCTGCAGCCAGCGTGCCCGGCCCGTCCGCCCACCAGTCACGCACCGCGCCGCACGCGTGATTCCTTGATTGATTTGGCGCGGATTATAGGGAGCGCGTACAGGTTTCTGCAGCGTCTGCAGACGCATGGCACCAAACAGCAACAGCGCCAGCCCCTCCACTCAGATGCCACCCACATGCCATACGGATGACACATTCCTGGCGTAGGGCGGGGAATGGCGATGCCGAACCGTCCCGCCACAAAGGCCTTCCGCGTCAACGCCCGCCTAATCCACCCGCAAGCCCAACTGCCGTGCCACAGCACCATAGCGGTCGATATCGGCCGCGATGACCTGGCCAAACTGCGCCGCGCTTTGCTGCACCGGCGTATAGCCCTGCTCCCGCAGCGATTGCCGCATGGCGGGCTCCGCCAGAATCTGCGCGAGCACGGCGTGCATGCGCTGCACCAGGGCATCGCCAGTAGCGGCGGGCGCGAGCAGGCCGTGCCACTGCTCCACGGCAAACCCGGCCACGCCTTGCTCGGCCACCGTGGGCACCAGCGGCCACTGCGCAAGGCGCTGAGGCGCGGTGATGGCAATGGCCCGCACGCGGCCCGCTTCGATCAGCGGCGCGGCGCTGCTGGCCGTCACCACGCCCAGGGGCACCTGGCCTGCCGCAATCGCCGTGATGGCTGGCCCGCAGCCCTTGTAGGGCACATGCTGCAAATGCACTTGCGCGGCCTGCGCCAGCATTTCGCCAGCCATGTGCTGCGGCGTGCCGTTGCCGCACGATGCAAACGGCAGATCCTGCACTTGCGCAGCGGCCCGCGCATCGGCCAGGCTGTGCAGCGCGCTTGCCTGCGGCACCACCAGCACCGAGGCAATCGTGCCCACGTTGAATACCGCCTTGAAATCTTGTCGCGGGTCAAAATCGAGCTGCTGGTAGACCGCCGGGTTGATGGCAAACGAGCTGTTCACCATCAACAATGTGGCGCCGTCGCCCGCCGCTTCGGCCACATGGCGTGCGCCAATGTTGCCGCTGGCACCGGGCCGGTTTTCCACCACCACGCTCTGGCCAATGCGCTGCTGCAGGGCGGCGCCCAGCTTGCGTGCCAGCAGATCGGTGCCCCCACCGGGCGGAAAGGTCACGACGATGGTGATCGGCCGGTCAAAACGGGCCGCCGCCATGGTGCTGCCGCCCAGCCACAGGCCTGCGGCCATGCAGGCCGCCGTGGCGGCTGCGGCCCACCACCAGGAAATGCGTTTGGGAAATCGGGGCATGGTGCGCCTCCTTGCAAGGTTGGTGTGCTGCGCTGCGGCAGGTTCAGGCGTCGAGGCCGATATCCAGCACCTTGGCGCTGTGCGTCAGCCAGCCCACGGCGATCTGGTCCACCCCGGTTGCGGCCACATGCGGCGCGGTCTCGGGCGTGATGCGGCCCGAGGCCTCGGTCACCGCCTTGCCTTTGCACATGGCCACAGCCGTGCGCAGCGTCTCCAGGTCCATGTTGTCCAACAGCACCACGTCAACGCTCAGTTGCAGGGCGGATTCCAGCTGCGCGAGCGTGTCCACTTCCAGCTCGATCTTCACCATGTGGCCCACGCCCGCCCGCGCGCGGCCCACGGCGGTGGCCACATCGCCTGCCAGGGCAATGTGGTTGTCCTTGATGAGCACGGCGTCGTCCAGACCGAAGCGGTGGTTGCTGCCGCCACCCACGCGCACCGCGTATTTCTGCAGCGCGCGCAGGCCCGGCATGGTCTTGCGCGTGCAGGTGACCCGCGTGCCGTAGGGCCGAATGGCCTGGGCAATCGAATAGGTAGCGCTGGCCACGCCGCTCAGGTGGCACAGATAGTTCAGCGCCGTGCGCTCGGCCGTCAGAATGGCGCGGCTCTTGCCGCTGATGCGGGCGATCTCCTGGCCCGGCGCCAGCACCGTGCCGTCGCCGCATAGCGGCTCGAACACAAGGCCACTGTCGAGCAGATGAAAGGCCAGCCGCGCCAGATCCAGCCCCGCCAATACGCCCTCCTGCCGCGCCACGAGGCGCAGGCTGTCCTTGGCGTCGGCGGGCACAATGGTGTCGGTCGTCAGATCGCCAGCGCGGCCCAGGTCTTCGAGCAGGGCCATGCGCACCATCGGCTCCAGCATCACATCAGGCAAGGGAGGTACGGGCAGTGCTGCTGTCTTATTAATGCTCATTTTGAGTATTTAAAGGGTAAAAAAGGGACGGAACGAGCCTTGTTCGTTGCGCATTCATTTATGCTAAATATGAGCATAAATATTGTCAAGGCTTGTCCCTTGGGGCGCATCCGAACCCATACCCTGCGGAAGACCGTTTTGGCAACTGCAGGCGCGCATCTACAGCACCTGCCTGCAGCGCAGGTGCAAAAAAATGCAGTGAAATATGGCTTCAGATGCCAACCAGCATGCGCTAGAAGCTATCTTTTTTGAATAAAAATAGTGATCAGCTGCGCGCTAGAGGCAGCTTGTTTCCGGCAATGGCCCGCTCCATCAGCACATTGCGACGAAAGCGGAACAGTTTGGCGGGCCGGCCCGCGCCCACCGTGCTCATGTGGCCGGTGTCTTCCACCAGGGCCTGCTGCTCGATCAAACGGCGAAAGTTCTGCTTGTGCAGGCTGCGCCCGGCCAGGGCCTCCACGGTCTGCTGCAGTTGCAGCAGCGAAAAGCTGTCCGCCATCAGCTCGAAAACCACGGGGCGGTACTTGATCTTGGCCCGCAGGCGCGCCATGCCAGTGGCCAGAATGCGGCGGTGGTCGTTGCGCATGGCGGCACCCAGCAGTTGGCGGCCTGCGGGGGCGGCCACGCCGTCGCGCCAGGCTTCGGCCACCAGGCCAGCTTCAAAAAGCAGTTCGTAGCGCTGCAGCACCAGTTCTTCGTTCCAATCGCTGCCCTCCAGGCCAAAAGTGACGCTGGCGCGCTCCCATCGCGCGCTTTTAGCTATATTTTCAGGAGCATCATTACTCCATGCGCGCAAGGCGGGCGCAATGCACTGGCTGAGAATGTCGGGCGCGCCGCTGCGCCAGTCCTCCCAGGGGAAATAGCGGTACCAGTCCTGCCAGCCCGGCTGGGCATCCCCCGCGTCATCCAGCTCGCGCGTCAGCGCCAGGTAGCTGATGGAGATGGCGCGCATGCCCACCTCCTGCGAGCGGTCGCGGTCGGCAAAGGTATAGAGTTGCTCGACAAAGCCCAGCGGGTGGTGGGTTTGCGTCTCCACCCAGGCCCGCAGACTGGCCTGCAGCGAGCGGTGGTTGGCGGTGAACGGCCCCGCAGGCAGGGCGTCACCGCCATGCGTGGTCAGGATGCGCGGCTCGCCGCCCGTCACCGCCACCAGCACTGCCACCAGATCGGCCTGCACCGAATGCTGCTCGCGCTCGGCAGCGCTTGGCGCAGTGGGGGCAACGGCATTCATGGCGGCGGCGGATGGGGTCACCAGGCAATACTTTCTGAGGAATTCGTTGGGATGGCTCGGACCGCGCGATGGCGCAGAGGTCGCGGAGGTTGCGATCAGGCTCCGCTGCGCGCGATTACCGGCTATCTTATAACGGCTTGCAGCGGCATTGCGCCGCGCTATCCGGCAACAAAAAAGCCCGCTGGCAATGCAGCGGGCTCGGGCAGTTTTTGCGCTGCCAGCGCATGGGCAACACGCTGGCAATCCAACAACGGGGTCAATCAAACATTGAACAGGAAGTTCAGCACATCGCCGTCCTTGACGATGTATTCCTTGCCTTCGGCGCGCATCTTGCCCGCTTCCTTGGCGCCTTGCTCGCCCTTGTACTGGATATAGTCGTCAAACGAGATGGTCTGCGCACGGATGAAGCCGCGCTCGAAGTCGCCGTGGATCACGCCAGCAGCCTGCGGGGCGGTGGCGCCCACGGGCACGGTCCAGGCGCGCACTTCCTTCACACCGGCGGTGAAGTAGGTCTGCAGGCCCAGCAGCTTGAAGCCCGCGCGGATCAGGCGGTTGAGGCCGGGCTCTTCCAGGCCCATTTCTTCGAGGAACATGTCGCGGTCTTCGTCGCTCATTTCCGACATTTCGGCCTCGATCTTGGCGCAGATCGCCACCACGGGCGCGCCCTGGGCTTCGGCGTAGGCTTTGAGGCTGTCGAGCAGCGGGTTGTTCTCAAAACCGTCTTCGCTGACGTTGCCCACAAACATGGCAGGCTTGGCGGTGATCAGGCAGAACTGCTTGAGCAGGGGCGCGTCCTCTTTGGACACGGGCACGATGCGGGCAGGCTTGCCTTCGTTGAGCACAGCCTGGATGGGCGTGAGCAGCGAGACCAGCTTGGCCGCTTCCTTGTCGTTGCCCGACTTGGCTGCCTTGCTGTAGCGGTTGAGCGCTTTTTCGACGGTGGCAAGGTCTGCCAGGCACAGCTCGGTCTGGATGACTTCGATATCGGCAATCGGGTCGACCTTGTTGGCCACGTGGATCACGTTGGGGTCTTCAAAGCAGCGCACCACGTTCACGATCGCGTCGGTTTCGCGGATGTGGGCCAGAAACTGGTTGCCCAGGCCTTCGCCCTTGGAGGCGCCAGCCACTAGGCCTGCAATGTCCACAAACTCGACGATGGCGGGAACGACACGCTCGGGCTCGACGATCTTCGAGAGCTCGTCCAGGCGCGGGTCGGGCACTTCCACCACGCCAGTATTGGGTTCGATGGTGCAGAAAGGATAGTTCTCGGCGGCAATTCCAGCCTTGGTCAACGCATTAAAAAGGGTGGACTTGCCAACGTTTGGCAAACCGACGATGCCGCATTTGAGGCTCATGGCAGTGCTTTCTCTATTCTTTCGGACAAACCCGGCATTTTAAGCCGAAGCGGTTTTGCGGGCGGTACTGGGGCATATTCAGACGCTTCACCGCCACCCGCAGCGCAGGCGGCAGCAATTCAAAAACAATAGCGGCAGGCGCTCACCCTCTGGCCGCTGCAGCTGTTTTTTTCACTAAATCCGTTGCTCAATCAAACTGCAGCGCGCCGCCGACCCGGTCGCCCACCCGCAGCAGGCCGCCTGCGCCCGCAGGCACGATGGCGTTCATGCCAAAGGTGACGGCGCCATCGAGCCGGTCGTCGTGGCGGTAGGTCTGCAGGGTGTCGGTCACGCTCGTGCCGCTTTGCGATGTGGCCGGGTCGATATCGGGAATGGGGCAGCGCGCGCAGGGCTTGACCAGCGGCAAATCCAGCCACTGGCGGCTGTCTGCATTGCCCTGGTGCACCGCCAGCGCCTCGATGCGGTCTTCGTCGTGCGACTGGAAGCCCTGCACCACGATGTTGGCGCGAAAGCGGTGTGCCGCCACCGCGCTGTGGCCGCCCTGCGTCAACCGGTCGTTCAGCTCATCCACCGAGGCCTGGCTGACCACGAGGATCGGATAACCATCAGCAAACTGCGTGGGCGCATCGGCGCCGCGCGTCCACTTCTTGCTGGCCAGGCGCTGCGCCTGCGGCGCCATGCGCACCAGTGCGCATTCCTTCTGCAGAAACTGGCTGAACCAGGCGTTGATGGCGTCTGGCGCCTGCAGCGCGGGCACGTGGTCGTCCCACACGCGCACGCTGCGCTCGGGGCCGGTGAACGCCATGTCCACAGTCAAGGGCTCCATGCCGGGGGCCGTCACCGTCATCACGCCACCTTCGATCGCAGGCTGCACCAGCACCATGCGGGCGATTTCGCGCTGCGTGATGAATTCGCCACGCGCATCCACCAGCATGAAGGCACGGTCGTGCTCCAGACCGGTCGGCAGCAGGCGCGCACTTTGCACCGCAATGCCCGCGCAGGACTTGATCGGGAAAATCCACAACTGGCCAATCTGGCCGGTCACGTCGAAGAAATCAGTGTCTACCATGGTCGTACTCTTGTTTGATTCTTGGCAAACCACACTGTAACGAGTAAATGCCCCGCGCTCCACGCCTACTACAATAGTCCGCCTATGGCTTCTGAATTCGATGTTTGTATTCGCGGCGCCGGCATTGTGGGTCGCACTCTGGCCTTGCTGCTGGCGCGCGAGCGCATGCGTGTGGCGCTGGTCGATACCGCCCCCTCCCCCGGCAACAGCGGCCATGGCGATGTGCGGGCCTATGCGCTCAACCAGCTCTCGCGCGAAGTGCTGCAATCGGTGCGCAGCTGGCCCGAAAACGCCTACGCCACCCCCGTCACCCGCATGGATGTGTATGGCGACGCGGGCGGCGAAGTGCATTTCGAAGCCGAGCGCCAGGGCGTCGATGCCCTCAACTGGATTGTGGATGTACCCGCGCTGGAAGCCCAGCTCGCCGCCGCCGTGCGCTACCAGCCCATGGTGGAAGTGGTGGCAAGCCCGGTGAACGCCAGCCTCACGGTGGTGTGCGAAGGCAGGCACAGCCGCACCCGCGAGGAGTTTGGCGTTGAATTTGCCACCATGCCCTACCACCAGACGGCCATTGCCACCCGCGTTCAGTGCGAGGTGCCGCACGGCCAGGCCGCGCGCCAGTGGTTCTCGCCAGCAGGCGACATTCTCGCCTTCTTGCCGCTGGGCGGTGTGGGCGCCAGCGAAGTCGCCGTGGTCTGGTCGCTGCCCGAAAAGCAGGTACCCGCCCTCAAGGCGCTGGCCGATGCCGAATTTGCCGATGCGCTGCAATCAGCCAGCCAGGGGGCGCTTGGGCGCCTGACGGTGGTGGCCGAGCGCGCCGCCTGGCCGCTGCAGCAATCGGTGGCGCGCCAATGGTGCGGCCCCATGCCCGGCAGCGACGCCCTGCGCGAGCCCGCCAGCTGGGTGCTGGCCGGAGACAGCGCCCATGCCGTGCACCCGCTGGCAGGCCAGGGCCTGAACCTGGGCATGGCCGATGTGGCAGCGCTTGCCCGGCTGCTGACCGGTGAAGACGCCCGCTGGCGCCACCTGGGCGATCTGCGCCTGCTGCGCCGCTACGAACGTGAGCGCAAGGCACGCCTCACCCCCATTGGCCTGGCCATGGACGGTATCCAACAATTGTTTACACGGGCCGAACTGCCACTGGCCAACCTGCGCAACTGGGGCATGAGCGGCTTTGAGCGCAGTGGCCCGCTCAAGGCCTGGGTGACCCGCCAGGCTATGGGTGTGAACTTTTAGAGCCCTTGCGGTACAAACCTGGGTTGGCCCGCTCACCAGGGCCTTTGGATTGTTTGAACTTACAGAAAGACTCTCATGCGATTTCTCTCTACCGTGTTGGCCAGTGCTGCCATGGCGGCCAGTTTCAGCGCCAGCGCGCAAGAAGACGTGATCCGCAAGACCCTGGCAGAACGCATTCCCCAGCTGCAGAAGATTGAGGAAGTCAGCGCCACACCCATGCAAGGCCTGTACGAAGTGCGCATTGGCACCGATGTGTTCTACAGCGATGCCAAGGGCAACTACCTGATCCAGGGCGAGCTGATCGACACCCAGGCCCACCGCAACCTCACCGAAGACCGCATCAACAAGCTCACGGCAGTGGATTTCAACAGCCTGAACCTGAAGGACGCGATCAAGACCGTCAAGGGCAATGGCTCGCGCAAGATTGCGGTGTTCGAAGACCCGAACTGCGGCTACTGCAAGCGCTTTGAAAAGGACCTGCAGAACGTCAAGGACGTGACGGTCTACACCTTCCTCTACCCGATCCTGAGCCCCGATTCGGTCGAAAAGTCGCGCAACATCTGGTGCGCCAAAGACTCCGCCAAGGAATGGGCCAGCCACATGCTCAAGGGTACCGAAGCCCCTGCTGCTGCTGCCAGCTGCGACGTGACCGCCCTGCAGCGCAACATGGAGTTTGGCCGCAAGTACAAGATCACCGGCACGCCCACGATCTTCTTTGCCGACGGCTCGCGCGTACCCGGCGCCATTGGTGCAGAAGACCTGGAAAAACGCTTGAAGACCATCAAGTAAGCACGTGCTCCGCCAGGAGAACATGCGACAACAAGGCCCTGCGGGGCCTTTTTTTAGGCTATGTCTCCGTTGAGTGTGGAAAAACGCCGATAGCCGCGAGGAGCATGGCTTGCGGGGTTGACAGGCGATGGGCGTCCAGTGCGCGGCGCCAGCCCAGGTAGTTGGGCAGATAACGGGTGGCCACACCGTGGAATCTGTAGAGCCATTGGCGCAGGCGGCTGTGATACGCATTGACGTTCTGCACATGGAATGCGCCCCTGGTGCGAACCCCTGCGGACAGGTTGACCGCTTCATGCGTGATGCTGGCGTCTGCCGCGAAGTAGCGATACGCCGCATTGGAGTCGCTAACCAGCAGTGCGTCCTCATAGAGCACCGGCTGCAGATGTTCACGCAACTGTGCCTTGCTCACCGAGCCATTGCCAGTCACAAAATCCAGCGTTTGACCCATGCGATCACGTGCGATCAGCACGCACACGTGCTCCTTGGACAGCCCCCGCTTGCTCGCCGATCCACCGCGCCTGCGAGCGGCTCTCCTCAACGAGCGCTCCCCTTGTGGGATTCGAGCAGATACGTCTCATCGACCTCGGTAATACCGCTCAGGTGGGCGGGGCGGTCATCCTTGAGCCATTGCAGGAAGCGGTGACGCCAGCGAAAGCTGGTATTGCGATGCACACCGGTGGTGCGCGCCGCCTGCCGGATGGTCTGGGATTGGAGCATGCATTGCAGATAGTCCAGCCACTTGGATTTGAGTCTCAAGCGTGCCAAGGGCGTACCCGTCAGTGCATTGAAGGTCTTGCCGCAAGCCACACAACGGTAGCGCGGCAAGCCGTGCGCCTGACTATGGCGGTACAGTTCGGTGCCCGCGCAGTGCGGACATTGATGGGCGTCGCCCTCCAGACGAGACTGGATGATCTCGTGCGCTTGCTCAGGGCCGCACTGCTGATGCAGCGCGCGCTCAATCGCCATGCGTTGCTCGGGCGTGAGGTGCTGCAATCGAGTGAGCAGCCATCCGAAGGTGCGTGAGTCCATTGAAGTCTCCAAACGGTCCTACATGGATGTTAATTAGACCGGGCGCAAGCCTGCAGAGTTCAACACTTAACGGAGACATAGCCTTTTTTTATGGCCGCGCCGCCCCCAGATGAAAAGCACCATCCCGACAAGGGAAGGCGGCAGGCGCCCCTTGGCCCACCCATACCCTGCCTATACTGCGCAAATACTCTCAGCCATCCGGCCCAGTCCATGAAAAAAAGCATTCCCGTTGCAGCCGCCAATGCCATCCAGTACACCATCACGCCGGTGGATCTGAACGCCCACCTGTACGAGGTGGTGGTCAATATTCCCGAGCCCCAGCCGCAGCAGACCGTATCGCTGCCAGTGTGGATACCTGGCAGCTACCTGGTGCGCGAATTCTCCAAAAACCTGCAGGACATGACGGCCAGCCAGGGCGGGCAGATGGTCGATGCCGTGCAGCAGAACAAGAACACCTGGCAAATCGACGCCAGCGCAGGCGTGCCACTTACCCTGAGCTACCAGATTTGCGCCTACGACAGCTCGGTGCGCACCGCGTGGCTGGATGCGAGCCGCGGCTTTTTCAACGGCACCAGCGTGTTTGTGCGCGTGCACGGTGCCGAGCAGCGGCTGCAGGTGCTGCACATCGAAGCCCCCGCCAGCCAGCCGCGCTGGCAAGTGGTCACCGGTCTGACTGCCATCAAGACCCACAAGAACGGATTTGGCCGCTACCACGCTGCCAGCTACGACGAGTTGGTGGACTGCCCGGTAGAGATGGGCGCGTTCTGGAGCGCGGAGTTCACCGCCCACGGCGTGCCCCACCGCTTTGTGGTGGCGGGCGCAGCGGCAAGCTTTGATGGCGAGCGCTTGATTGCCGACACCAAGAAGATCTGCGAGACCGAAATCCGCCTGTGGCACCCCAAGGGCAAGCCGCCGTTCGAGCGCTATGTGTTCATGCTCAATGTGATGGACGACAACTATGGCGGGCTGGAGCACCGCAACTCCACAGCCCTCATCTGCGGCCGACGCGACCTGCCGCGCAAGGGCCAGGCGTCCGATGGCAACAAGGCCGGCAGCGGCTACACCACCTTGCTCGGCCTGATCAGCCATGAATACTTCCATACCTGGAACGTCAAGCGCCTGCGCCCCATCGAGCTGGCCAGCTACGACTACGAGCGCGAGAACTACACCGAGCTGCTGTGGTTCTTTGAAGGCTTTACCAGCTACTACGACGACCTGATCCTGCGCCGCGCGGGCCTGCTGGACAATGCCGAATACCTGAAACTCCTGAACAAGACCATCAACCAGGTGCTGCAGACCCCCGGCCGCCATGTGCAAAGCGTGGCCGAGGCCAGCTACGACGCCTGGGTCAAGTACTACCGCCAGGACGAAAACACGCCCAACGCCACCGTCAGCTACTACACCAAGGGCTCGCTGGTGGCGCTGTGCCTCGACTTGAGCCTGCGCCGCGAAGGCAGCACCACGCTCGATCAGGTGATGCGCGCGCTCTACAAGCAATGCAAGGGCGGCCCGATGCGCGAGCAGGACCTGTTGGATGTGCTGCACACCCTGACAGCCCGCAGTTGGACCACCGATATCGCCGCCTGGGTGCATGGCAGATTTGACCTGCCTGTTGCTACACTTTTGCAAGCGCACGGCGTTCAATGCAAGGGCGACACACCCCAGATCGCCCAGCAGCTGGGCCTGCGCGTGAGCGAAGGCGCTGCCGGCATCGGCATCAAGGTCGTGCTGCGCGGCAGCCCCGCCGAAGCCGCCGGCATGATGGCCGGTGACGAATGGATTGGCATCGAGCCCGTGCAAGCCACCGCCCAGGCGGCTGGCTGGCGGCTGGGCAAGCTCGACGACCTGCTGCTCTACGCAGGAGACGCCAGCCAAGTGCTCGCCCTCGTCGCCCGCGACAAGCGCCTGCTGCGCCTGCCGCTGCAGTTGCCTGCCGCCACCGCTCCAAAAATGGCAGAAAAGGCAGCGACAAAAGGTCGCAAACCCACCACAAAAACCGCCACACCTGCAGATACCGTCACACTCTCTGTCGCCGATGAGAAATCGGTCAACTGCTGGCTGGATGGGCGCTAGACAGCGACAGCTTTCACTGAACAGGTACCCTGATGTGCCAAGTTGCACCACCTGCTGCACCGCAGCAGCGGGCTTGGTGTAGGATGCCTGACGAACTATGCAGGTGCCAGCGGGCCGCTGGTGCCAGACCAACCAAGGAGACAGACCGTGGCCTATGAAATGATCGAAGTGCGTGTCGAAGCCGAGAAGGTCGGCGTCATCACGCTCAACCGCCCCAAGGCACTGAATGCGCTGAACGACCAGCTGATGAACGAGCTGGGCGATGCGCTCAAGCAGTTTGACGCCGACAAGCGCATTGGCTGCATGATCATCACCGGCAGCGAAAAGGCATTTGCCGCAGGTGCCGACATCGGCGCCATGGCCAAGTACAGCTTTGCCGACGCCTATGGCGGCGACTACATCACCCGCAACTGGGAAACCATCCGCTCCATCCGCAAGCCGGTGATTGCAGCAGTGTCCGGCTATGCGCTAGGCGGTGGCTGCGAGCTCGCCATGATGTGCGACTTCATCATCGCAGCCGACAACGCTCGCTTTGGCCAGCCCGAAATCAAGCTGGGCGTGATTCCCGGCGCCGGCGGCACGCAGCGCCTGCCGCGTGCCGTGGGCAAGGCCAAGGCCATGGACATGACCCTGACCGGCCGCATGATGAATGCCGAAGAAGCCGAGCGCGCCAGCCTGGTCAGCCGCGTGGTGCCGCTGGACAAGCTGATGGAAGAAGCCCTGGGCGCGGCCATCATCATCAGCGGCTTCTCGCAGCTGGCCGTAATGGCCGCCAAGGAATCGGTCAACCGCGCCTTCGAAGGCAGCCTCAACGATGGCGTGATGTTTGAGCGCCGCCTGTTCCACGCGCTGTTTGCCACCAACGACCAGAAGGAAGGCATGGATGCCTTCGTGAACAAGCGCGACGCCAAGTTCACGCACAGTTGATGGATAGCTGCCTGACAACCGACCGATAGCCGCTCGGGCATCCTTGCAGACTCCCAAGAAAAACGCCGCATGACGCGGCGTTTTTGCTTCTCCTCACTCCGTCTCTCCTCAACTCAGTCCTCAACTCAGAATCTGGCCATTCTGCGCCACTGTCACGATATCGGTATAGGTATTGCCCTCGCGTGCGTCCTTGCCGTAGCGGATGCGCAGGCCGCCCAGGTCGAAATCGTTCATGCTTTCCAGACCTGCCATCACGCTGTCGCGGTCGATCCTTGCACCCGCTCGGCGAATGCCTTCGGCCAGCACCCGGGCATCGGCATAGCCCTCCAGGCTGACCAGCGAATCGCCGCTGAAATTGGATGCGCGCATGTCCGCGCGGTACCTGCGTGCCAGCTCGAACCGCTCCGCATTGGGTGGCGGCACGATCACCGAGAAAATCGGCCGCTCGGGCTGCTTGGCCATGGCTGCCAGATTGGGAGCGCTGCCGCCCAGGGACAGTGCAAACGAAATTGCCGTGCCGCCCGCTGCGCGGTAGGCCTCGTGAAAGGCAGGGAGCGTGCCCACCAGACTCATGATCAGCACCTGCGCGGGCACAGCAGCCAGCGCCTTGGCAGCAGGGCCGACTTCGAGGCTGGCCGTACCGGGCGTGCTGGCAATGCCCACGGCCTTGATGTTGCGCCGCGCAAGCGCCGCATTGAAGCCATCGAGCACCGACAGGCCAAACGGATCATTGGGATAGACCAAGGCGATCTGCTTGAGATTGAGGGTGTCGGCAAAGCGCACCAGGCGCTCCAGCTCCACGTCGTAGTTGGTGCGCACCCAGAACACATTGTTCGCCCCGCGCTTGTGCAGCGCAGTGGTGCCTGAGTTGGGCCCCACGATGGGTACCGTGCGCACGGCGCTCATCACCTCGGCCGTCTGGCGCGTGCCCTGGGGATGCAGCAATGCCACCACGCCTGCATCCGAGGCGAACTTGACCGCGTTTTCCTTGGCCTTGGCGGGGTTGAACTCGTCGTCTGCCATCACCAGCTCAATCTGGCGGCCATTGATGCCGCCTGCGCGGTTGATGGCATTGAAGCAGGCCTGCGCCCCCTGGAACAGACCTTGGCCGTTGGGCTTTTCCACACCGCTGTTGGCAAAGGTGGCTGCCACGCGAATGGGTGCGGACTGCGAGCGCGCAATGTACGGCGCGCCGGCAATCAGCGCCCCGGATGTCTGGAGCCACTGGCGGCGCGACCATTGCCGCTGCCCGGCTACCTTGTTCTTTTCTGGCGTCTGCATGGCGCCTTCTCCTTGAGTGGTTTCTTGCGGAACCGTGGGCTATTTCCGTCCCAGCGGTCGATAAAGCAGGCGCCACTATTGGGAAAAGCCTACATATTGTCAACAAAAATTACATATGCGCGCATGATCTTTTACACACTCGGGTTTGTCGTTATTGATGAATATCCGGGGCTATGCGAATCCGCATGGATGATCCATACGGCTGCCTGCAAAAGTGCCGCGAAATTTCTTCGGGCTGAAATTTCGATATATAATGGCGCTCTGCCGGTCGTATAGCTCAGTTGGTTAGAGCGCAGCATTCATAATGCTGATGTCGTAGGTTCAAGTCCCACTACGACCACCAGACAACAAACCGCAGTGTTCGCAAGAGCACTGCGGTTTTTCTTTGTGCAGATGCATTTCAGGCCTCAAAAATGCCGTTCGCTGGTACCTTGCCGTGCGCGTGCACCCTGCACCTGTGGCGAAAAAGAGCGCAATTGTGCCGCAGCGTGCCGACTTTGCCCCTACAATGCGCCCTCCTGGTCGTATAGCTCAGTTGGTTAGAGCGCAGCATTCATAATGCTGATGTCGTAGGTTCAAGTCCCACTACGACCACCAGACAACAAAGCCGCAGTGTTTGCACAGAACACTGCGGCTTTTGCTTTTGGTGTTGCGCGGCAACGCCGCCTGCCTCCACCAGATCGCCAGCAATTGCAGCGCAAGAATGTCGAGGCACGGAAAAAGCTGCGGCGTTACAGTGCAAGCATTCCATCTGACGGAAGCTTGCCATGCAACACATCACTCTGCTCCCTACCCCGCCACGCGCGCCAGCGCAGTTGCACTACAGCGTGGTGCCCTGTTCGCTGGGGTTGGTGTTGATCGCTACCCGCAGCGATGCGCCCACCGCCCCTGGCCAGCGACTGCCGCCCCTGGCCGTGCTGTACTTTGGCGACGAAGCAGCGCCCCTGGTGGCAGAGCTGGCGCAGTGCTACCCCAAATCCGCCCTGGTGCACGACGACGCGGGCCTCGCCGCACTGGCGCAGGCCGTGCAAGCGGCGCTGCAGACGCCTGCGCTGGCAGCGCAGGTGCCCCTGGTGCTGGGGGGCACGGCGTTCCAGCAGAAGGTGTGGCAGGCCCTGTGCCAGATTCCGCCGGGCCAGACCCGCAGCTACAGCGAACTGACGACGCTTCTGGGTGACCCCAAGGCGGTGCGGGCCGTGGGCCGGGCCAATGGCGCCAATGAAATCTCGCTACTAGTGCCCTGCCATCGGGTGATTGGCAAGAACGGCTCGCTCACCGGCTACCGCTGGGGGCTGGAGCGCAAGCATGCCTTGCTCGCCACCGAGGGGTTTGCCGCCCAGACGCAGCAAAAAGAGCTGATCTGATCAAAACCGCTAGAGCTTTCACCCCATAGGCATAGAGCGCTATCAAAATCATAGTAATGCAAGACCTGTTCAGCACTGACGACACCATTGACAGCCCAGCGTGGGAGCGCATTGCCATCGGCAAGCAGGCCTGCGTGCTGCGCGGTTTTGCGCTGCGCTGGCAACAGGCCCTCCTCGATGAATTGACGCACATCATCAGCCTGGCGCCGTTCCGTCACCTCGTCACCCCCGGCGGGCGCCACATGCAGGTGGCGATGACCAATTGCGGCCATTTTGGCTGGTACAGCGACCGCCAGGGCTACCGCTATGTGCAAGCCGATCCGCTGAGCGGCCAGCCCTGGCCTGCCATGCCATCGAGCTTCATCGAACTGGCCGCGCAGGCCGCCGACGCAGCGGCGCTACCCTCCTTTGCGCCCAATGCCTGCCTCATCAACCGCTACACGGTGGGCACGCGCCTCACGCTGCACCAGGACGAAGGCGATGCCAGCGAGCCGATCGTCTCTGTCTCGCTGGGCCTGCCCGCCATTTTTCTGTGGGGAGGCCATGAGCGTGGCGATGCCACGCAAAAGCTGCCGCTGCAGCATGGCGACGTGGTGGTGTGGGGAGGCGAGGACCGCATGCGCTACCACGGCGTGATGCCGGTCAAGGACGGGGCGAGCCCCGTGGCGCATCCGCTGCTGGCGGGGCAACGGATCAACCTGACCTTCCGCCGCGCGGGCTGACCCGGCGCGCGGGCCAACAAAAAAGCCCCGCGCGCGGTGCACGCGGGGCAACAGGAGCCTGGCAATCTGCAGAACAGGGTCAGCCGGCAGAAACGGCCTTCTGCCACGCGTCGTACAGGTCTTCGCCCTCATCGCGCACCCGGTGGCTGACCAGCGCCATCTCGCGCTCGCCCTCTGGTTTGGCCAGTTGCTCGTAGCCGCGCGCGGCAGACAGGTCGTAGGGCTCGCCGTCTTCGTTGGAGTAGGCGTAGTACACCGTCTTCACGCCAGCCAGCAGCATGGCCGTGTAGCACATGGTACAGGGGTAGCCGCTGGCGTACACCACCGCGCCCGATAGATCGGTGTTGCCCTGGGCCTTGGCAGCCATGCGCACCGCCTGCATTTCTGCGTGGGCGGACGGGTCGCACAGCTCGTCCACCTGGTTCACGGCCCGGGCCAGCACCCGGCCGTCCTTGACCAGCACGGCGCCAAAGGGCCAGGTCGGCTGCTTGCGGCCCTTGACGTTGCCCATGGCCAGTCGTATGGATTCGATCAGGTACTTGCCGGTGTCATTGTTGTGGTCGTTGCTCATGAAATCATTCCCTCGGATGGAAAAACAAGGATCAGCTGCCTCGGTAGGTGTTGAAGAACCATGGCGAGCACAGCATGGGTACGTGGTAGTGCTGGGCCGCGTCAAAGATGGAAAAGCGCACCAGCACCTCGTCCGACAGGGCCGTGGGCTCCTTGAAATGCTCGCCAACGTAAAAGCGCAGCTCGAAATCACCGGTGCGCGCGGCGGCGGCTGCCATCATGGGCGCATCGGTGCGGCCATCGGCGTTGGTTCGCGTGCTGGTGAGGCGCTGCGCCGGGGTGTGCGCAAGGTCATACAACTCCACCCGCATGCCGCTGATGGGGCGGCCGGTGGTGAGGTTGAGTACATGGGTGCTGATGCCTGCCATGGCGTTCCTTTCGATCAAGTAGCGTTGCGGCGGCTCAACTGCCGCGCGAGTAGGTGTAGCTCCAGGGGCCGAACTGGATCGGCAGGTGGATGCGCTCTGCGGCATTGGTGATCTGAAAGCGCACCGGCAGCTTGGAGAGGAACGGCGGCCGCGGCAACTGGGCGCCCTTGGCTGCGAAATACGCATCCACATGCAGCAGCAGCTCGTAGCGGCCGGTGCGGTAGCTGTCGTCGATCAAAAGCGGCTCATCAGCACGGCCATTGGCGTTGATGGTGAAGCTGCGCACCAGCACATAAGCATCTCCATCCCAGCGCGAAAAATCGATGCGCAGGCCGGTGGCGGCCATGCCGTGGTAGGTGTCGATGGTGTGCACCGTCAGCCGCGGGCTTGCACCATGCAGCACGATGGGGCCGGTGCCCTGCGCGGGCGCAGCAGGCGCTGCAGGCGCATCGGCTGCCAACGCACCCCGCGCAGCCACCAGGGCCGAGGCGCCCAAGGCAAGGCTACCCAGGGCAAACTGACGGCGCGCCGGAGCCTGGGGCAGGCCAACCTGGGGCAGGCCAACCTGGGGCAGGCCAACCTGGGGCAGGCCACCCTGGGGCTGGGCGCACTGTGGCGTGGAGGAATGTAATGTCTGGGTCATGAACCGGTCTCCTCGGGTGCGGCCTCAGCGGCCCTGGCCTTTGCGGCGCTGCATGCGGGCAATGAAGGCAATGGCAAGAACCGCTGCGAGCGCTTCCACAATCGCCACCAGGTACAAGCCCGGCGCCACCTTGCCGGTGGATGTCTTGATCAGGCCCATCAGGTAAGGTGCGCCAAAACCTGCCAGATTGGCCACCGAATTGATCAGCGCCACACCCACGGCTGCGGCGCCTCCGCTCAGCAGCATGTTGGGCATCTGCCAGAACACGGGAATCGCGCTCATCGTGCCGATGAGGGCCAGCACCATGGCCGTGAGCGCCAGCACCACCGGAATGCTGGCCATGCCCATGGTGATGGCGAGCGCCAGCATACCGGCAGCGCCCAGCAGGGCCGAGCCCGCAAAATGCCAGCGCACCTCGCCGCGCTGGTCCGAATGGCGGCCATTGAGCACCATGCCCGCAGCGCCCAGCAGATAGGCGGCGCCTGCGATCCAGCCCACTTCCATGGGGGTGGTAAAGCCCGCTTCTCGAATGACGGTCGGCATCCAGAAGGTCAGCGTGGAATTGGCGCACAGCAGGCAGAAGAACACGGCAATCAGCAGCCACACCATGGGGTTGCCGAACAGGGTGCGCCAATCGCTGTCGCGCTCGCCCTGGGCTTTCTGGTCAAGCTCCAGCTGCTGGCGTACGATGGCGCGGTCCGCGTCGGTCAGCCACTTGGCCTGCTCGGGGCGGTCGGTCATGTAGAAATAGGCCACGACACCTGCCAGGACCGAAGGAATGCCTTCGATGATGAACAGCCACTGCCACCCGTGCATGCCGTGGGCACCGGCCGTCCAGGTCATGATGCCGCCCGCCAGCGGGCCGCCCAGCACACCGGCAATGGCCGAGGCCGACATGAAGGTGCCAAACGCCTTGGCGCGGCGCTTCGATGGATACCAGTAGGTCAGGTACAGGATGACGCCGGGGTAGAACCCTGCCTCGAAGGCGCCCAGCAGAAAGCGCAGGATGTAGAACTGCGTGGGCGTCGTCACCCAGGCCTGCAGAATGCAGATGATGCCCCAGCCGATGGTGATGCGCATCACCGTCTTCTTGGCGCCGATCTTCTGCAGCAGCATGTTGGAGGGCACCTCGAACAGGAAGTAGCCGATGAAGAAGATGCCCGCGCCCAGGCCGTAGACGGCTTCGCTGAACTTCAGGTCATCGAGCATCTGCAGCTTGGCAAAACCGATGTTGACGCGGTCCAGCCAGGCCAGCACCCACAGCACACCCAGAAAGGGCAACAGCCGCCAGGAGATCTTGGAATAGGTGGCGTCGACCTCGTCGATGGAGGACGCCGCACCACTGAGGGGCACACTTTGAGCGTTCATTGCAAGTCCTTGTCTCGGGAATTTGTAGTTGGGGTTTGCGAACGCTTGCATGGTCGCGGCTTGCGGCAATATGCGAAACTAGCCAGCTGCTATGAGCCGCATAGCAAAACGCATATTCATAGGGAAAACACGTGTCTCGCAGCGAAGATCCATTCGATACCTACCTGCTGCGTGTGCTATGCACATTGATCCATGAAAAGAGTGTGTCGCGCGCCGCCATACGGCTGAACCAGTCGCAACCGGCCATCAGTGCCGCGCTGCGGCGGCTGCGGGCCATCTTCAACGATCCGCTGCTGGTGCGTGACAAGAACCGCATGGTGCCCACGGCGCGGGCGCTGCAGGCGGTGGAGCAGGCGCGCGCTGCGCTGGGCCTGATCGATGGGCTACTCACCTCGGGCAAGGAGTTCGCTGCCGAGACCACACAGCAGCGCTTTACCATTGCCACGCCCGACTACCTGGCGCCGCCCTTCATGGCGCGCGTCGTCCAGCTCATGCGCGCCCAGGCGCCCGGGGCGCGGCTTGCCATACTTCCGCTGGGGCAGAACTTCGACTACGAGCAGGCCCTGCAGAATGCCGAGGTGGACATCGTCATCGGCAACTGGCCCAGTCCGCCGGAGCACCTGCACATCTCCATGCTGATTGAGGACGAGGTGGTCTGCCTCATGGATGCCAGCCACCCGCTGGCCGCGCCGGAAGAGCTCACGGCAGAGCGCTACCTGCAGGCGGCGCATGTGGTGTTCACGCCCTACTCGCCCGACCAGCGCGGGGTGGTGGAATCGAGCCTGGGCACCATGCGGGTGAGCCGCGACGGCCGCGTGCAATGCACCTACTTCTCGCAGGCCCCCGATCTGCTGGTGGGTACCGACCTGCTGCTGACCACCAGCCGCCACTTCGCCGCCTACCACGCCAGGCGCCTGCCCCTGGCCATGCTGCCGCTGCCGGTGGGCAACCGCACCATGCGCTTCTACCAGCTGTGGCATTCGTCGCGGCACCGCGATGCCTCCCATATCTGGCTGCGCGGCCTGTTGGGCCAGGCATCGCAGGCCTTGGCAGAGCGGGCGTAGCCGGATGCTATACGGGCTATAACAAGCCAGGACTGTGAGGCGGGAAACGCGCTTTCTACACTGGCTCCATGACTACCACCTCCACCCACCCTACCCCTTCGCTCGACGAACTCAACACCATGGCGCACGGCGATTTCGTGGCCGCGCTTGGCGAAGTGTTCGAATATGCCCCCTGGGTTGCGGAGTCTGCTGCGCGCCAGCGCCCGTTTGCGGACATTGACGCATTGCACGCCGCCATGCTGGCTGCCGTGCACGCCAGCCCGCGCGAGCAGGCGGTGCGCTTTCTCTGCGGCCACCCGGAGCTGTCGGCCAGCGCGGTACGCTCCGGCACGCTGACCAGCGACTCCCAGCTGGAGCAGCAAAGCGCCGGGCTGGGCGATCTGGAAAAGGAACAGGGCGAGCGCCTGGCAACACTGAACCAGACCTACCGCACGCGCCACGGCTTTCCATTCATTGCCTGCGTGCGCCACTACACACGCATGGGCCTCTTTGCCGAGTTGGCCTCACGCACCGAGCGCGACACCGAGCAAGAATTTGCCGAAGCCCTACGCCAGATCGGCTTCATCAGCCGCCTGCGCCTGGCGCAGCGCGTGCGCATGGGCAGCCTGCAGGCGGCGTGAGTCCATCAGCCCTTTTCGGGCGGTGAACTTTCGCCACCACCGGCAAGCTCCTGCGAGAGCCAGTCGATGAAACTGCGCACCTTGGGTGCCAGGTAGCGGCGGCTGGTGTAGATCGCGTACAGGGTCACGGTAAGCGCACTCCATTGCGGCAGCACGCGCACCAGTTGCCCCTGGGCCACATCCGCATCCACCAGCCAGCCGGGCAGAAAGCCGATGCCCATGCCCGCGCGCACGGCGTGCAGGCTCAGGTTGGAATCATCGGACAGCAGTGCCGGTGGCAGATGCAGGGGCACGCTGCGCCCGCCCTGGCTCAGTTGCAAAGGGCCCGTGGCCACATAGCTGGGTACCACGGCGGCGTGGCGCATCAGGTCTGCGGGCTGCTGCGGAAGGCCCGTGCGCTGCAGGTAGGCAGGCGCTGCCACCAGGTAGAAAGGCACCTCGCACAGCGGGCGGGCAATCAGGTGCGGCGCGGGCTCGGTGGCGGCGCGCAGGGCCATGTCGTAGCCTGCGGTGGCCAGATCGATCTTGTGGTTGTCGAGGTGAATGTCCACCAGCACCTCGGGGTAGCGGGCACGGTAGCTCGCCAGTATCTGGGCCATGCGGGGCGTGGCACACCACACCGGCGCGCTGATCTTGAGCTGGCCGCGCGGCGCCTGGTGGTGCTGGCCGATTTCCTGCGCTGCGGCGTCGAGCATCTCCAGCGCCTGGCTGCTTTGCGCATACCAGCGCTGGCCCGCTTCGGTCAGGCTCAGGTGGCGGCTGCTGCGGTTGAGCAGGCGTGCACCCAGGCGCTTTTCCAGCTGAGCCACATGCTTGCTGGCCATGGGCGCCGAGATATCGAGCCGCTGCGCGGCCAGCGCAAAACTGCCGCTGTCCACCACCTGTCGGAACACTTGCATGCTGGTGAGCTGGTCCATAGTTTCTTATCAAGAAATTGATCCATGCATTTTAGGCTCTTGGTTTCCTGGATAAGCACCTCTACATTCATGGCAAGGAGTTTTTTCCATGACCACCACTGTGACTGCCCCCGCTGTTTCTCCCGCCCCTGCGCACCCCCAACGGCTGCCCGTGTACTTCATCTCGCACGGCGGCGGCCCCTGGCCGTGGATGCCGCAGATGGCTCCGGCCTATGCGAACCTCGCCACGTCGCTGGCTGACATGCCGCGCCAGATCGGCCGCACGCCCAAGGCCGTGCTGATGGTGTCGGCCCACTGGGAAGAGCCCACCTTCACCGTGCAGGCCACGCCGCAGCCCGGCATGATCTACGACTACGGCGGCTTTCCGCCCGAAACCTACCAGATCCATTACCGCTCGCCCGGCTCACCCGCACTGGCGCAACGTGTGGCAGGGCTGCTCGCGCAGGCGGGCATTGCGGTCGAGGCAGACGCCGAGCGTGGCTACGACCATGGCATGTTCTCGCCAATGCGCGCCATCTACCCGGAGGCGAATGTGCCGGTGGTGCAGCTGTCGCTGCGGCGCGGGCTCGACCCCGCCGAGCATCTGGCGCTGGGCCGCGCACTGGCGGCCTTGCGCGATGAGGATGTGCTGATCATTGCCAGCGGCCTCTCGTACCACAACCTGCGTGCCTTTGGCCCGCAAGCGCACGCGCCAGCAAAAGCCTTTGATGACTGGCTGGCCGACACCATGCTCGACAGCACCCCTGCCGAGCGCTCGCAGCGCCTGATCGACTGGGAAACTGCCCCTGCGGCCCGGCTGGCCCACCCGCGCGAAGAGCATCTGCTCCCGCTGATGGTGGCCGTGGGCGCAGCCGAGGGCGACCAAGCGGTGCGGGTGTACCATGAAGACGCTTTCATGGGCGGGCTGGCGGTGTCGAGCTATCGTCTGGACGCGTAAACGGCAGCGCGACGGGACTCACCGACGGAATGGAAAGGTGGACAAGGCGGCATCCTCCGCCCTGCCCCTCCAAAAACCCGCCCTCGCCCATCTGTCTCGGTGATCGATCTTCAAAAAAGTTGCAACATACAACCTAAAAGTTGTATATTGCAACCATCTACAGGAGATCCGTATGACAGCAGACGCGACCTTGGTCAACGACATCCGCGCAGCATCGCGCTGCATGGTACGGGAATTGGGCTTCATGGCCAGCACGCTGGCGGCCACCCAGTATTCTGCATCGGCAGTCCATGCCCTGTTGGAGATTGAGGCGCGCGGCAGCATCACGGCAGCGCAATTGGCGGAGTTTCTGGGGCTGGACAAATCCAGCGTGAGCCGGATGGTGGCCAAGCTCGTAAAGAACGGCGAAGTGAACGAGCAGCCCTGTACCGATGATGCGCGTGCCAAGCAACTGCTGCTGACCGCACACGGCAGCCGCACGGTGGCAGACATCCACGCCTATGGCCAGATGCAGGTGCGCTCTGCCATGGCCCAGCTCAACCCATCGCAGCAGCAAGCTGTTGCCCAGGGGCTGTCGGCCTATGCAGGGGCACTGCAGGCGCACCGGCTGGGTGCCAAGGCAGGCCAGCCCACGGCCAACACCAGTACCGGCGCCATCACCGTGCACAGCGGCTACCGGCCGGGCGTGATTGGCCGCGTGGCGGAGATGCATGCGGCCTTCTACGCCCGGGATTGGGGCTTTGGCCAGTTCTTTGAAAGCAAGGTCGCCACCGGTGTTGCCGAATTCGCCGGGCGCCTGGCCGAGCCGGGCAATCAGATCTGGACCGCCGTGCAGAACGACCGCATCGTCGGCTCCGTTGCCATTGACGGCCAGGACCTGGGCGACAACCAGGCCCACCTGCGCTGGTTCATTCTTGATGACGGCTGCCGCGGCAGTGGCGTGGGCCGCCAGCTGATGGCGCAGGCCATGGCCTTTTGCGACCAGCGCGGCTTTGCGCGCACGCAGCTGTGGACGTTTCAGGGCCTGGATGCGGCGCGCAGGCTCTACGAATCCTTTGGCTTTGCGCTGGTGCATGAAGAAGCTGGCCAGCAATGGGGCTCCAAGGTGGTGGAGCAGCAGTTCACCCGCCGCCTGCACGGCGCCTAGGCGGCACATGCAGTCTCGCCAGCCCGCGCTGTGGGCAGCAGCCACCACCGGCATGCTGGTGGGGGCGGCCATGGTGTCCACCAGCGCGGTATCGCCCGCAGCCTCGCCCGCCAGCCTGGCCTTTCTGCGCTATGCCATCGGGCTGGCGATTCTGGCGGGCCCCGCCCTGATCGCAGCCTGGCCCCGGTACCGCGCCCGCGATGCGCTGGCCGTTGCCCTGCTGGGCGTAGCGCAGTTTGCAGTGCTGATTCTCTTGCTCAACCACGCGCTGGCACGCCTGCCCGCATCGACCTGCGCGCTGGTGTTTGCGACCATGCCGCTGTTCACCCTGTGCCTGGCGGCCCTCGCGGGGCGCGAATCCTTCAGCCTCCGTAAACTCGCTGGCGTGCTGCTGGCCGTGGGCGGGGTGGCGGTTTTGCTGATGGGCTCGGGGCGCCACGCTGGCAGCGCCGGCACGCTGGATCGTTCTGGCATGGCGGCCCTGCTGGCGGCCACCCTGGTGGGGGCAGCCACCAGCATTCTGTACGGCCCCTATATGCGGCGGTATCCGGCGCTTCCCACCAGCAACCTTGCCATGGGCGCAGCGGTGTTGTTTCTGGCGCTGTACTGCGCGCTGCAGGGCCAGCCCCTGGTGCCGGTGTTTTCTGTGGTGCAGTGGGGGCACGTGGTCTTCATCGGCCTGTCGAGCGGGCTGGGCTATTTTTGCCTGCTGTGGGCACTGGGCCGCCTCGATGCATCGCTCGTGATCGCATTCCAGACCCTGGGGCCCGTCACCGCCGCCGCGCTGGAGTTGGTTATGTACCAGCGCATGCCCTCGCCTGCCCTGCTGGCGGCCATGGCCCTGGTGATGGCAGGCCTGATCGCCACCACCAAGGGCGCCCGGCCATAAACAAAGGGCCCCGCACGCCAAGCCCCAGCGCCGGACTCTGGCACCATGCCCTTTTGTAGAATGCGGCCTTCAGCCCCTGGATATACACCATGCAACGCTGCACAACACCAACCCCACACACGACACGCCTGCGCCGCCACTCCGCCGCCATGGCAACGGCTCTCACCCTGGGCCTGGGATTGCTGGCCGCCGTGCCCGCACAAGCCCAGACCGCCACCTTCGCCCCTGTGCAAGGCCAGGTTCGCGCCTTTCCTCCGCAGGCCCTGCGCGGCACCCTGGTGGTGAGCAGCGCCAGCCAGGCCACGGTCGATGGCAAGCAGCTCCTGCTGGCTCCGGCATTCAAGCTCTACAACCCGCAAAACGCCACGATCCGCCCCGGCACCGTGCAGGGCCAGGAGCTGAACGTGAACTACGTGATCGAAAAAGCCTCGGGCCGCCTGCACGCTGCCTGGATCCTGAATGGCGCAGAAGCCCAGCTCAAGCGCGACCGGGCCGACAACAGCTTCTGGAGCAGCCTGTTCCGGTAAACAGGCCTCAGTAAAAACTACTCTTTTCATAGCTGCTGGCGCTTTCTGGATAAGCGCCAATGGCTGCTTTGACCATAGCCTCGCCTGCCGAGGCCGTGGCGCTATGGATTTGCACCATGTCTAAAAAAGTCTTCATCAAAACCTTTGGCTGCCAGATGAACGAGTACGACTCGGACAAGATGGCCGACGTACTGGGCGCCGCCCAGGGGTACGAACCCACCGACGACCCGGAGCAAGCCGACCTGATCCTGTTCAACACCTGCTCGGTGCGCGAGAAGGCGCAGGAGAAGGTGTTCAGCGACCTCGGCCGCGTCAAGCACCTCAAGGAAAAGGGTGTGCTCATTGGCGTGGGCGGCTGCGTGGCCAGCCAGGAAGGCAACGAGATCATCAAGCGCGCCCCCTATGTGGACGTGGTGTTCGGCCCGCAGACCCTGCACCGCCTGCCCGAGCTTTTGAACGCCCGCCAGGCCAAGGCCAAGCCGCAGGTCGACATCTCCTTCCCCGAGATCGAGAAGTTCGACCACCTGCCGCCCGCCCGGGTTGAAGGCGCATCGGCTTTTGTATCAATCATGGAAGGCTGCTCCAAGTACTGCAGCTACTGCGTGGTGCCCTATACACGGGGCGAGGAGGTCAGCCGCCCCTTCGAGGACGTACTGGTCGAGGTTGCTGGCCTGGCCGACCAGGGCGTGAAGGAGATCACGCTGCTGGGCCAGAACGTGAACGCCTACCTGGGCAAGATGGGCGATACGGCCGAGATCGCCGACTTTGCGCTGCTGCTCGAATACGTGTCGGAGATTCCCGGTATCGAGCGCATTCGCTACACCACGAGCCACCCCAATGAATTCACGCCGCGCCTGATCGAAGCCTATGCCAAGCTGCCCAAGCTGGTCAGCCACCTGCACCTGCCCGTGCAGCACGGCTCGGACAAGATCCTGATGGCGATGAAGCGCGGCTATACCGCTATGGAATACAAGAGCACCATCCGCAAGCTGCGCGCCATCCGGCCCGATCTGGCCATGAGCAGCGACTTCATCGTGGGCTTCCCCGGCGAGACGGAGGAAGACTTCCAGAAGATGATGAAGCTCATCCACGATGTGCGCTTTGACAACAGCTTCAGCTTCATCTTCAGCCCACGCCCCGGCACCCCTGCAGCCAACCTGCCCGACGAGACGCCTTACGACGTGAAGCTGCGCCGCCTGCAGGAGCTGCAAGCCGTCATCAACAACAACATCAAGGAAATCAGCGAAGAACGCCTGGGCACGGTGCAGCGACTCCTGGTGGAAGGCAAATCCAAGCGCGACAACGGCGAGCTGATGGGCCGCACCGAATGCAACCGCGTGGTCAACTTCCCCGGCCAGGACCGCCTGATTGGCCAGATGGTCGATGTAAAGATCACCGAAGCCATGGCCTACACCTTGCGCGGCGAAGTGGTGATTGCGCAGTAAGGCGCTCCGCTACAGCATGACCCGAGCCGCCTGCACAGGCGGCTTTTTCATTGTTGCACTGCTTCGGATGGGCGCGTTTGCAGCGGGCTGGTGGCTCCGTGGCTCGATGACCATCGCCTCATGCACAGAAGAATCAACAATTTATTACAAATAACGAAAACAAGAATACTCATCTTTTAATAGCTACAAACGCTCAACAGACAAGCGCGGCGACCGTCTTTCACCTCAAATCCAGCAGGCGCCTGGCGGTTACCCTGCCGGAAGCCGGGCCAGGGTCGGTAGCATGTGGGCTTCGCACAGAGAGACACTCCACAGAAAGCGAGCTTGCACCATGGCTTCCGTTGCCGATCCTTCCACCGCATTGCACGGCGATGCGCTCGATGCCTATCTCGACCATGTGGAAACCATTTTCGACAGCGATGACGACGAAGCCCAGCCGCTTGAATGGCCTGCGCGCCAGACGGCTGCCAGCGAGCGCCTGGGCCAGCAGGCCATGCAGCCCGACGACCTCGACCAGTTGCGACGCATCTACCGCCTGTGGTCGATGAGCGGCCAGCCTGCACGCGCCCTGGCCGCCGTGCAGCAGCACCAGGAGCGCCTGCTCGGCGACCTGAGCCACACCGCCCAGCGTGACGCCGCAGTCACCATGGGCATGATGCAGGCCGATGCGGCCGAAGACATCCGCGAACTGCCGCGCGAGCAGTACCACAGCGTGGTGCGCCATGCCATGCAGGCCGTAGACCAATGGGGCGCGCAGGGCGATCCCGACCGTGCCTGGGGCTTTCTCGCCCGCCATGCGCAGCAGGCCCAGGCTTTCGATCTGCAGGAGCAGATCTTCCGCAAACAGCACCAGTACAAAAGCCAGCAGGCCGAGCGCGCGAGCTACCGCGCCTGGGACGACGCCGTCCTTGCCACCCGCCTGGGCGCCATCGAAGCGGCCAAAGGCAACCCCACATCGGCGCGCGATTTCGGCCACTACGCCTTCGCCAAGCTGCAGCAGCCTGGAGCCGGGCAGGACATCGACACCAACGACTGGCTGCGCCTGGCCGATGACATCATCTCCCTGGCGCCCGATACCGTGGCCTCCTACAGCGAATGGACCCTGGCGAGCCTGCCCGCCGATGCCTCACCCGGCACCCGACGCGACACCCTGGCCCAACTGGCGCGCCTGCATGCGCACAGTCTGTACCGCCAGGGCCAGCTCGATGCCGCCATTGCCAAAGGCCTGGAAGGCCGCTTTGCGCTGGTGCAGGACAGCGACGACGCCATGAGCGCCAGCTTGATCGAGTGGCTGGTGCAGGCGGGCCGTCTGCCCGAGGCCGCGCACATGGCGTTCGAAAGCGCGCTGCACAGCCGTGGCACATCGCGCGAAGCAGGCTGCCGACAGGCACTCGCCCACCTGGGCGAATCGGCGGGCGCCCCCTACTGGGCCCTGACCCTGATGGCCGCCAGCAGCGAGGCCGAGCTGACAGAGTTTCTGCCCGAAGGCATGGAGCCCGAGGAGGCCTTTGCGCACTATGGCGCCATCGTGCAGCAGCAAACGCCCAACCATCCACTCTGGCGCCTGCTGCAAGGCAACCACCTGTTCGAAGCCGACCGCCATGCCGAAGCGCTGCCGTTGCTGGAAGCGCTGAGCGAGCTGCCCCAGTACGCCAATGGCGAGCTGACGTACCGGCTGTTCATCGCACGCGCGCGCAGCATGGGCCTGCAGGCGGCGCTGAAAACGCCCTACATCCGCACCGACGCAGGCAGTTGGAACTACGCCATGGGCGTGCGCATGGACGACGACTGGCCGCTGAAGGAAGCCCTGAACATTGCCGGCGACGCCCTGCCCGGCGACTGGCCCTATGACGAGCTGCTGCGCTGGACCAAGCACTACTACGAAGCCGGTCAGGCGCGTTTTGAGCACTGGTTTGCCACCGGCCAGGGCAGCTACAAGGATGGCGACATCCACGACTACTCGATGCTGTGCAACAACCTGGCCATCAAGTACCGCTACAACGACGAAAACTACGACGCTGCGCTGGCCCTGCACGCCAAGGGCATCGCCACCAGCCCGTTTGCCGAGCATTACAACGGCATCCTCTCCACCTACATCGATACCGACAACTACCCCCAGATCATCGCCGCAGGCGAGCAGCTGTGGCACTACAGCCGGGAGAATGGCTACAGCCGGCACAGCCCGTCCGACTACTTTCCCAAGGTGGCCTATGCGCTCTACCAGCAGAGCCGCAACGTGGAAAACAGCATCTGGCTGGAGCGCCTGGACGAATGGTGGAATGCGCTGGACGATGACGACCAGCGCGAGTCCCGCCACGACTACTTGAGCAGCCTGCTCAACCAGCTCGACTACTACTCGGACACCCATGGCGCCGAGGTGCTGCCGCGCCTGCAGGCCCTGCTGCCCGAACTGCGCGAGCGCAAGAACGCCTACCTGCTGCGCCGGGCAGGCGATGCCATGCAGACATCTGGAACACGGCAGGAAGCCATGCAGATCTACCAGGACGCGCAGCGCTTTTCCGAAGACAGCCACCCCGACGAGCGCAAGCGCCTGGAAGACAGCATTGCCGAGCTGGCCCCCAAGCTGGGCAAAGGCACGGGCAGCAGCGCCGCAGCCAGCAGCAAGCCCTGGTGGAAGTTCTGGTAACGCCATGAGCCACCAGGCAACGTACCTGGCGCGCAACGTGGTCAACGCGCCCGAGATCAAGATTCGCATTACCGAACGCAGCCAGCAACGGGGCGACAGCAACGAGATTGCCACCTGGCTGCAAAACCACTTCTACCGCTACGTGGTGGGCAACCTGCTGGCCCCGCCGCCTGCCGTGCAGCCCCTCTACACCACCGATGACCTGCAGCAGCGCTACCGCAACGGCCCTCCCGCCTGGGCCATGGCCGTTGTGGCACGCGCTGCCGCCTCCCACAGGGATGGCGCCGAACCCGCGCTGTGGTGGATCAACCCCGAGAGCGATGCCATCCTGGCGCTGGAGACACGGCTGCTGGAATTTCTGCATTCGCGCGTGGGCACATCGCTGGAAGGCAAACTCATGCGCATCAACTGCCCTCAGGCCCTGGAGCGCTGGGAGCAGGAGCACCGTGCGTTCGAAACCCGGCAACTGGCAGGTTGGCGCAGCCACAACCCGCAAGCGGTAACACCGCTGTGGCAAGGCAGCAATGGAGAGTTTGTCGAGCTGCTGCCCTCAGGCGCTGCCTTGCGCGAAGAAATGGCCTACGAGAGCCAGATGATGCGCCATTGCCTGGGCCAGTTTGCCAACCGTCGCCTGCTGACAGGCGGCTATGGTGAACACTACGCCGAAAGCTGCGAGCAGGGCCGCATGCGCATCTTCAGCTACCGCACCGGCCTGCAGCAGCCCCGCATCACCATCAGCGCCTGGGTACAGGACGATGGCCGCCTGCGCATCGACCAGATCAAGGGCAAGCAGAACCGGCCGCCAATCGACCGCTACCGCGCCGATGTACTCGGCTTTCTGAACCAGCTGCCGACCAGCGACGACACGCCCGACGATGCACTGGGCATGCGCCTGGTACGGGTGGCTTCCCGCTGGCATGAGGTCGAAGCGCTGACGCAGGAATCCGACCAACTGCAGCTGTGGCAGCGCCAGCCCGGCCTGCTACAGCACCTGCACCAGCCCACGCCTCTGGTGCAATGGCTGGCCGCCGCACGCGACAGCAGCGTTCTGGCGGGCCATGCCATCAGCCCCGCACTGGCCTATGCCTTGCAGCAGGCAGGCAAGCCAGTGCCTGCAGCGAAGGTGACAACACCATGATCCAGCTCACGATTCTGGTCGTGGCCGTGTGGCTGGTGTGGAAGTGCATCCAGGCCTTCAGCCGCCAGTTCGGCAGCAGCGCACCACGCAGCAGCAGCCTGCAAAAAACCTACCAGTTGGCACCGGAGCACAACTGGGCCCTGGCGCTGGCGCACCCCATGGCCTTTCACGCCATCAAGGGCGGCTTTGCCGACAGCGACATGCCCGAGCCCACCGATGGCCTGGCCGCATCGCTGCGCCCCATGGCACTGCACGAATTTGGCCTGCGCACCGACCTGGACAACGCCAGCGTGCGCCAGCAACTGCCCGATCTGCTGCGCACGCGCTGGTGGTGCTTTGACCTCGACAAACTGCAGCCCGGCGACGACCCGCGCGCAGCCATGGCCTTTGCGTGCGCACGCATCAGCTTTTTTGTGCGTACCGCCGCCATGCTGGGCTGGCTGCCAGCCGACCAGCAGTGGCAGCTTTTGCAATTGAACGCCGCCCGCGCCCGCGACTGCTTTGCCAGCTGGCAGGATTATGGCCAGGCCTATGCACAAGGCCGTGCGCAATGGGTAGCCAGGGGCCGGGCCGATGCCATGGGGCGGGCCATCAGCAGCGACGAGCTGCACCAGTGGCTGCTCGACCCTGCCCACCCGTGGTGCGCCTATGCCTGGCGCTGAAGCTGTGAGGGAGGCCGCTCCGCGCTTGCCGGATGCAGCGGAAGACCTGCAGGCAGCGCTCTTGCGCTATTTCAGTGGTCCATGGTGCTTCACACGCACCATGCAGGGCCTGGATGCGCTCGCCATTGGGGAAGCCGAGGGCGAGGCCCTGTTTCAGCCGGGCGATGCCAACCAGCTGCACTACCAAGAGAGTGGACAGTTGCGCCTGGTGACCGGGGAGCGGCCGCTTTCCTTCACCCGGCGCTTCGACTACCGGATGGATGGCGACACCGTGCAGGTTGATTTTGCAGACGGCCTGCAGGCCGGGCAGCCCTACCAGCGTTACCGCTACGACCCACGCCAACGGGCGCTGACGCCGGTGCAAACCCACCTGTGCAATCTGGATCGCTACGACGGCCGCTATGTGCTATTGGACGATACGCATTTCGACCTGCACACCCGCATCGAAGGGCCGTACAAGCACTACCTGCTGCATACGCGCTACCGCCGCTTGCTCCGCGGCGACGCGAGCCCAAAGGAGCATTAGGCGTCAAACACCGTCCGGGCCTCGGTAAAGCGCTTGGCAAAGTAGGGGTTGGTCATGCTGACCGTTCGGACCACGCCACCGCTCGATGGCGCGTGCACGAACTGGTTGCTGCCCGCATAGATGCCCATGTGCGAATAGCGCCCGCCCAGGGTGTTGAAGAAAACGAAATCGCCGCGTTGCAGATCGCTGCGGTCAATCGGCGCGCTCACCCCCGCCCACTGCGATGTGGTGCGGGGCAGCTTGCGGGTGGTGATGCCAGCCATCGCATACTGGATCAGGCCGCTGCAGTCAAAGCCACCCTCAGGGGTGTTGCCGCCGTAGGTGTAGGGGGTATTGACCACCATCATCACACGCGCATACAGGGTGTCGCGCAACTCGCCGCTCAGGCCCAGGTTGATGGGCACCACACCGCCATCCGGAGCGCCCGCCGGCCTGCGGCGCGTTGGATCTGCCGACGCCTGCGAGCCGTTGGATGCCGGTCTGGAGGCGCAACCTGCCAGCAGCACTGCCGCCGGCACCCCGAGCAGCAGCATGCGCCGACGCATGGCAGCGGACGCAGAAGCGGGCTCATCCTCTGGTTTCAAAGTGCGGAATGCAGTGACGAAGTGCATCGTATTCATGAAGCATATTATTCACTGTTTTTCGCAAGCTTGTGAATCATATTGATTTTTACCAAATCAATAAGCATCAACGAAGACCTTTACCCCTCCGTCAAATGTCTGGCAATGCGCCAATGGCCGACTATTGAGGTTTTTTAGAACTAGCGGTCTACAATTTGGGTTGCGATCCCAGTAAAAACAAGCATCCTTCATTGAAAGGACAACCCATGGTGCAATTCTCCAGGCGCCAGTTCATGAAAGTGACTGGCTCTACCCTGGCAGGATCCAGCTTGGCCGTGATGGGCTTCTCGCCCGCCACCGCCTTGGCTGAAGTCCGCCAGTACAAACTGGTCGGCAGCACGGTGACACGCCAGACGTGTACCTACTGTTCTGTCGGCTGCGGTATTTTGATGTATTCCCTTGGCGACGGTGGCAAGAATGCCAAGCTGTCGATCATGCACGTCGAAGGTGATCCGGACCATCCGGTCAACCGCGGCACGCTATGCCCCAAGGGTGCATCGCTGCTCGACATCGTCAAGAGCCCCAACCGCCTGCTCTACCCCGAATACCGTGCGCCCGGCTCCAACGAGTGGAAGCGCCTGTCGTGGGACGAGGCGCTGACCCGCATCACCAAGCTGATCAAGGAAGACCGCGACGCGAACTTTCTGGAGAAGACCGATGACGGTCTGACGGTGAACCGCTGGACGACGACCGGCATGCTGGCCGCATCGGCTGCCAGCAACGAAGCCGGATACATCACCTACAAAGTGGCCCGCTCATGGGGCATGTTGGCGTTCGATAACCAAGCCCGTGTCTGACACGGCCCGACGGTGGCAGGTCTTGCCCCGACGTTTGGCCGTGGAGCGATGACGAACCATTGGGTCGACATCAAGAACGCGGACGTTATTTTGATCATGGGCGGCAATGCCGCTGAAGCCCACCCCTGCGGCTTCAAATGGGTGACCGAGGCGAAGGAGCACAACAAGGCTCACTTCATGGTAGTCGACCCGCGCTTCAACCGTTCGGCTTCGGTGGCGGATTTCTACGCCCCTATCCGTTCAGGTTCGGACATTGTTTTCCTCGGCGGTGTGATCAACTACCTGCTGACGAACGACAAGATCCACCACGAGTACGTGCGCAATTACACGGACTTCACCTTCATCGTGCGTGAGGATTTCGCGTTCGACGAAGGCATCTTCTCGGGCTACAACCCCGAAAAGCGCACCTACGACAAGGCCAGCTGGGATTACGAGCTGGGCGAGGACGGCTACGTCAAGACCGACCCGAGCCTGCAGCACCCGCGTTGCGTCTACCAGTGGCTCAAACGCCATTACGCCAGCTACACGCCTGAGAAAGTGGAGAGCGCCTGCGGCACGCCCAAGGACAAGTTCCTGCACGTGTGCGAAAAGCTCGCATCCACCGCACAGGCTGGCCGCGCTGCGACCATTCTGTACGCCCTCGGCTGGACACAGCACTCGATCGGCGCGCAGATTCTGCGTACCGGCGCCATGGTGCAGTTGCTGCTGGGCAATATCGGTGTTGCAGGCGGCGGCATGAACGCGCTGCGCGGCCACTCCAACATCCAGGGCCTGACCGACCTGGGCCTGCTGTCCAACGCACTGCCTGGCTACCTGACCTTGGCGAACCAGGGCGAGCAGGACTACCAGAAGTACATCGAAGCACGCACGCAAAAGCCTTTGCGCGCCAACCAGATGAGCTACTGGCAGAACTACCCCAAGTTCCACGTCAGCCTGATGAAGGCCTTGTGGGGCCCTGCGGCCACCAAGGACAACAACTGGGCCTATGACTACCTGCCCAAGCTCGACAAGCAGTACGACATGCTGCAGATCTTCGAGCTGATGAACGAAGGCAAGGTCAACGGCTACATCGCCCAGGGCTTCAACCCGCTGGCGGCGTTGTCGAACAAGGACCGCACCCGTGCGGGCCTGGCCAAGCTGAAGTTCCTGGTCATCATGGATCCGCTGGCCACCGAGACTTCGGAGTTCTGGAAGAACTACGGCGAGTACAACGACATCGACACGGCATCGGTACAGACCGAGGTGTTCCGCCTGCCCACCACCTGCTTCGCAGAAGAGGATGGCGCGGTCGTGAGTTCGTCGCGTGTGCTGCAGTGGCACTGGAAGGCGTCGGAGCCTCCTGGAGAAGCCAAGACCGACGTCGCCATCATGTCGGCACTGCACCTGCGCATGAAGGCTGCCTACCAGAAGGACGGCGGCAAGTTCCCCGACCCGATCGTCAACCTGTGGTGGCCCTACGCCCAGCCAGCCCATCCGTCTTCGGAAGAGCTGGCCAAGGAGTACAACGGCCGCGCACTGGCCGACCTGACCGATGCCGATGGCAAAGTGCTGCGCCCTGCAGGCCAGCAGCTGTCGGGCTTTGGCGAGCTGCGTGACGACGGCACCACCATGAGCGGCTGCTGGATTTACACCGGCTGCTGGACGGAAGCGGGCAACCAGATGGGCCGCCGCGACAACAGCGACCCCACCGGTATCGGTAACACGCTGAACTGGGCCTGGGCCTGGCCGGCCAACCGCCGGGTGCTGTACAACCGAGCGTCTGCCGACCTGGAAGGCAAGCCTTTCAACCCCAACCGCATGCTGGTCAAATGGAACGGCAAGGCCTGGGGTGGCGCGGATGTGCCCGACTATGGCGTGGCGATCAAGCCGGAGGCCGGTACCGGCCCGTTCATCATGAACCCCGAAGGGGTGGCGCGCTTCTTTGCGCGCAAGGGCATGAACGAAGGACCGTTCCCGACGCACTACGAGGCGTTCGACAATCCGCTGGGCTACAACCCGATGTACCCGAAGAACGACAAGGCCGTCAGCAACCCGGCAGCCCGTGTCTTCCCGGCCATCTGGGAAACCTTCGGCAAGGCTTCGGAGTTCCCGCACGTGGGCACCACGTACCGCCTGACCGAGCATTTCCACTACTGGACCAAGCATGCGCTGCTGAACTCCATCATCCAGCCAGAGCAGTTCGTCGAGATCGGCGAAGCCCTGGCCAAGGAGATCGGCATCACCACCGGCTCCATGGTGAAGGTCAGCTCCAAGCGCGGCTACATCAAGGCAGCGGCAGTGGTTACCAAGCGCATCAAGCCCATGCAGATTGAAGGCAAGACGGTGCACCACGTGGGTATTCCCATCCACTGGGGCTTCAAGGGCCTGACCAAGCCGGGCTTCCTGGCCAATACCCTCACCCCGTTCGTGGGCGACGGTAACAGCAACACGCCCGAGTTCAAGACCTTCCTGGTGAAGGTCGAGAAGGTCTAAGGAGCAGCGATGTCATCTCTACAATCATTGGATATCAAGCGCCGCTCCGCTACCACCACCCCATCGCCCAGCGTGCGCGACGCGCATGGCGGCGAGGTGGCCAAGCTGATCGATGTCTCCAAGTGCATCGGCTGCAAAGCCTGCCAGACCGCCTGCATGGAGTGGAACGATCTGCGTGACGACGTGGGCACCGCTGCGGCCGGGGTGTATGACAACCCGACCGACCTGAGCGCCAACTCGTGGACCGTGATGCGGTTCTCCGAATACGAGAACGAGGCCACCGGCAATCTGGAATGGCTGATCCGCAAGGACGGCTGCATGCACTGCGAAGACCCAGGTTGCCTGAAGGCCTGCCCTTCGCCCGGCGCGATCGTGCAATACGCCAACGGCATCGTGGATTTCCAGGAGGAAAACTGCGTGGGCTGCGGCTACTGCGTCACCGGCTGCCCGTTCAACATTCCTCGCATCTCGCAAAAGGACCACAAGGCCTACAAGTGCACGCTGTGCTCTGACCGCGTTGCGGTGGGCCAGGAGCCAGCCTGCGTCAAGACCTGCCCCACGGGCGCCATCATGTTCGGCACCAAGCAGGGCATGCAGGAGCGCGCCGACGAGCGGATCGCCGACCTGAAGGAACGCGGTTTTGCCAAGGCTGGCCTGTACGATCCGCAAGGCGTGGGCGGCACGCATGTGATGTATGTGCTGCACCATGCAGACCAGCCATCGCTCTACCACGGCCTGCCCGACGATCCCAAGATCAGCCCCATGGTCAGCCTGTGGAAAGGCGTGGCCAAGCCGCTGGCACTGGCCGCATTGGGCGCCGCAGCAGTCGGCAGCTTCTTCCACTACATCACCAAGGGTCCGCTTGAAGTGCCCGAGGAGCTGGAGGAGGAAGAGGCCCGCAAGGCCGATGCCGACAACCACAAGGAGGCAGGACGATGAGCCGCACCAACCGAGACATCCAACGCTACAGCGCTGCGGAGCGTGCCAACCACTGGGTTGTTGCCATCAGCTTTGTGCTGCTGGCGCTGTCCGGTCTGGCGTTCTTCCACCCGTCGTTCTTCTTCATGACGAACCTGTTTGGCGGCGGGCCCTGGACGCGCATTCTGCACCCCTACATCGGCCTGGTCATGGCCTTTGGCTTCCTGCTGATGTTCTTCCGCTTCTGGCAGCTGAACATCATCAAGGAGCGCGATGTGGAGTGGCTCAAGAATGTGCCGGCCCTCGTCAAGGGTGAGCATGACAAGATCCCACCCGCTGAAAAGTACAACGGCGGCCAGAAGGTGCTGTTCTGGATGCTGGTGCTGTGCATGCTCGGCCTCGTCGTCACCGGCGTGCTGATGTGGCGTGCCTGGTGGAATCTGCCTGTGAACGTGGTGCGTGCCGCCAGCCTGATCCATGCCATCTCGGCTTTCGGCCTGATCGGACTCATCATTGCGCACATCTACGCTGCCATCTGGACCAAGGGCACCATCCGCGCCATGACACGTGGTACCGTGACCCGCGCCTGGGCCCGGTTCCACCACCCGCTGTGGTACCGCCGCATGACGGGCGAGAAGGACTGAGCCAGCCCTTGCCGGCAGAGGCTTTGGCCTCACCCCGGCCCTCCAAAGACGCCGATAGCCCTACCAGGTCTATCGGCGTTGATACTTGAGAAAATCCCCGTATGCAACGCATTCTTCAACCCGGCGAGATCGAGTCGCTGGACCACACCAGCTTTCCGCGCGTGCTGCTGCCCGATACCAGCAGCCTGTTTCTGGAACGCGCCAATCGCATCCGCCAGCTGGCCGAAGGCAACCCGATTGCCGACTACCTGAACTTCATCGCCAGTCTGGTGCAGGCCCAGCACCGCGCCGTGCAGAACTTGCGTGTGGCAGAGCCCGATGCAGCGGCCATTGCACAGGCGCAGGAATTTTCGTCGCCACTGCTGCCGGCCGCAGACCATCTCGACCCCGTCTGGCACCAGGTGTTGGATGGCATGCTGGCCGATCTCTCCGGCGCAGGCGGGCTGCCCGCGCCACTGCAACCACTGATTGCAGAGCTGCAGGCAACAAGTGCCGAGGAGCGCAACGCCCTGGCAAAGCGCCTGCTCACCAAGGAATTGGCTGCACGCGATGTGGGTATGGCCCCCTTTGCCATGGCCGCGCTGCAGGTGGTGTTTGCCCGCCGCGCAAGCCAGTTGCGGGCCGGCGACGTGCCCTACACCGATCCCGCCACCATCTGCCCCGTATGCGCCGCCGAGCCGGTGGCCAGCGTGGTGCGCATTGGCGGCAAGATGGCCGGTCACCGTTATCTGCACTGCGGCTGCTGCAGCACCGAATGGCATATGGTGCGCGTCAAGTGCTCGCACTGCGAATCGACCAAAGGCATTCACTACCAGGGCCTGGAAGGTGGCAAGGATGTGGTGCTCGCCGAAACCTGTGACGCGTGCGGCAGCTACCGCAAGATCGTCAACCAGGAAAAGGACCCGTTGGCCGAGCCGCTGGCCGATGATCTGGCCAGCCTGATGCTCGATCTGCTGATGAGCGAAGAGACCCGGTTCCAGCGCGCCAGCGGCAACCCGTTGCTGTTTGTTGCCGTGGCGGAACCCCAGGCGGACGACAGCGCTTCCGTGCCCGACCTGCACTGACGGCGGCCCGCCGGCTGCTGATGGCAAGGCGCAATGATGCGCGCCGTGCCACCATGCCATACTAGAACGATGGTTGCTTACCCGCACCATCGTTTTTCGTTTTTAGACGTTTCACCCATGCGCACTGCCTCTCACCTGCCCTCCGTCGACAAGTTGCTGCAGCATCCCCGTACTGCCGGGCTGCTTGCGCACTATGGCAAAACGCAATGCACCGATGCCATTCGCGCAGCGCTTGCAGACGCTCGCGCCCAGTGGTTGGCAGCCAAGGACAGCCAGACCGCGCCCAGTGCCGACGCCCTGCTGGATGCTGCCGAGCATGCGCTGCAGCGGCTATTTGCCCCTCGCCTGCGGGCCGTCTACAACCTGACCGGAACCGTGCTGCACACCAACCTAGGCCGCGCACTGCTGCCGCAGGAGGCCATGGACGCCGTGGTGCAGGCGCTGGCCACACCCAGCAACCTGGAATATGACCTGGCCGATGGGGGCCGCGGCGACCGCGACGATCTGGTAGAGGACCTGATCTGCCGCCTGACCGGCGCGGAAGCCGCCACCATCGTCAACAACAACGCAGCGGCGGTGCTGCTGGTGCTGTCCACTCTGGCATCGAACAGGGAGGTTATCGTCTCCCGCGGTGAACTGGTGGAGATTGGCGGCGCCTTCCGTATCCCCGATGTGATGACGCGCGCGGGCGCCACCCTGGTCGAAGTCGGCACCACCAACCGCACACATGAAAAGGACTATGCCGAAGCCATCTCCGGCCAGACGGCGGCGCTGATGAAGGTGCATTGCAGCAACTACGCCATCTCGGGGTTCACCAAGTCTGTTTCGGATGCCGCCGTGGCGAATATTGCACACACCCACCAACTGCCAATGATCGTGGACCTGGGCAGTGGCACCTTGGTCGACATGCGGGCCTGGGGCTTGCCGTACGAGGTGACGGTGCGAGAAACCGTCGAAGCCGGCGCCGACATCGTCACCTTCAGCGGCGACAAATTGCTGGGTGGCCCACAGGCGGGCATCATCGTCGGCAAGAAGACACTGATTGCACAGATCAAGAAGAACCCGCTCAAACGTGCATTGCGCGTAGGCAAGCTGACGCTGGCCGCGCTGGAGCCCACCCTGAGCCTGTACCTGCACCCCGAGCAATTGGCCCTTCGCCTCACCACCTTGCGCCTGTTCACCCGCGCTGCATCCGACATGCAGCAGCAGGCCGAAGTTCTGCAAGCCCCTGTGCAAAGCGCGCTGGGCACCGCGTATGTGGTGGAGCCGGCTGCCATGTCCAGCCAGATCGGCAGCGGCGCGCTGCCTGTGGAAAGCCTGCCCAGCCATGGCCTGGTGATCCGCTCCGCAGACCCCAGGCGCGCCGGCCAGTTGCTGCAGCAGCTCGAAGCTGCGCTTCGTCGGCTGCCACGCCCGGTCATTGGCCGCCTGCGCCAGGATGCCCTGTGGCTGGATCTGCGCTGCCTTGAAGCCACAGACCAGGCCGCGTTCATCGACAACTGGAAGAAACTTATTCTGGCGCCCGTCTGAAAATCGCCAAGAGCTATAAAAAACAGAGCATTTCCAAATGATCATTGGAACCGCAGGCCATATTGACCATGGCAAAACCACCCTGGTACGCGCCTTGACGGGCGTGGAAACCGACCGCCTCAAGGAAGAGAAGGCGCGCGGTATCTCCATCGAGCTGGGTTATGCCTACGCCCCCCTGTCCAATGGTGATGTACTGGGCATCATCGATGTGCCAGGGCATGAGAAGTTCATTCACACCATGGCCGCAGGCGCCGTGGGCATCGACCACGCACTCCTGGTGGTGGCGGCCGATGACGGGGTGATGCCGCAGACACGCGAACATCTGGAAATTCTGCAGCTGCTGGGTGTCCGACAAGGCACTGTCGCGCTCACCAAGGTTGATCGCGTAACACCCGAGCGCATGACGATAGTAAAGGATGCGATACGCGCGCTTCTCGCAGATGGCCCTCTCGCCAATGCCCCTGTTTTCGAGACTGCGGCTGCACTGCCGGGCGACCAGGGCGTGCATGCGCTGCGCCAGCACCTGCACGCCGTTGCACAGGCCATGCCCCAGCGCGCGCAGCAAGGCCTGTTTCGCCTGGCCGTCGACCGCGTGTTCAGCCTGGCAGGACAGGGGACCGTGGTCACGGGTACGGTTTTCAATGGCAGTGCTGCCGTGGGCGACAGCCTGGTGCATTCGGCCACCGGAAAGACAGTGCGGGTGCGCAGCATCCACGCGCAGAACCGGGCGAGCAACCAGGGCGTGGCCGGACAGCGCTGTGCGCTCAACCTTGCAGGCATTGCCAAGGAAGATATCGCGCGCGGCGACTGGCTGCTGGATGCACGCCTGCTGCACACCACCCAACGTATCGACGTGCGACTGCAGTTGCTGGCCGGTGCGCCAGCGCTCAAACCCTGGGCGCCCGTGCATATGCACCTGGGCACCATGCACTGCACCGGCCATGTGGCCCTGCTGCAAGACGGCGAACTGCCGCCTGAAGCCGAATGCCTGGCCCAGCTGGTGCTGGATGCGCCGGCCGTTGTACAACCGGGTGATCGCATCATCATCCGCAATGCCCAGGCCAGCCGCACCATTGCAGGGGCCACGGTGCTGGACCCGTATGCGCCAGCGCGCAAGCGCCGCAGTGAGGCACGGCTGGCGTTCCTTGCAGCACTGGAGCACTGGGTCACAAGCCATGACACTGCACCACTGTTGGCCGAGGCCTCTTATGGCATCGCCCGATCCCAGTTGGTGCGGCTGACAGGCCTGGCGCAGCCGCCGGTCCCCGCCCAAGCCATCGTACTTCCCACCACGGATGGCGATGCGCTCTTGCTGAGCAATGGGGCTTGGCTGACGCTGCAGACCCAGGTGCTTGAGGCCCTGGAACGTTTTCACAGCGTGGCGCCCGATGAGCCCGGCATCAACGCTGCGCGCCTTCGCCGCATGGCATTGCCCAGCCTGCAGCATGGCATGCACGACGCGCTCTACACCAGCCTCATTGAGGCTTTGCTGCAGGCACAGCACATCAGCACCACCGGTGCATGGCTGCATCTGCCAGGCCACAGCGTGCAGTTGAGCAATGCTGAACAGGCCTTGGCCGAGCGCCTGCTGCCCGCCATTGGCGCTGGCCGTTTCGATCCGCCCTGGATTCGCGATCTCGCGCGGGACCACGGCAGTGGCGAGGAAATGGTACGCCAACTGCTCAAGAAATTGGCCCGGCAAGGCTTGGTGTTTCAGGTTGTCAAGGATCTCTTTTATGCAGCCGAGCAAACCGATGCTCTGGCCGCATTGGTCGCCGATCTGGCCTTGCAGGCCGAGCGGGGCGCGGTGGAGGCTGCGGCCTTTCGAGATGCAACAGGCCTCGGGCGCAAGCGCGCCATCCAGATCCTCGAGTTCTTCGACCGCGTGGGCTACACCCGCCGTGTGCGCGACGCCCACATGCTGCGCCCCGGTGTGCGCTGGCAGGCCAGCCAGCCATGAAACGTCTGCGAGGGGAACAGGCGACCTGGAAGAAGTGCCGAACAGGCACTTCGTTTGCGCCTCGGGGCGCCGCATGCCACGCCTGACTCCATTTTGAGGGGCATGATCCACTCCGGCTCAACGGGCAACGGGAATGGCTACAATCGGCGCACTTTCTGATGGAAGGCAATCGTGCCCGGTGGTGCGGCCGGGCTTCAAACCCGGTGAGGGGTGTCAGCCACTCCTGGGTTGGTTCGACTCCAGCTGCCCTCCGCCATCCCATGCACTCCGACAGACGTATCAGCGCTTTATAGGGCTGAACCGGGCGCAATTCTGTTTTGCAGGGGAGAGCAAGCACTGCATTCTTTTGTCCTCAACTCCCACTACATCCCTGGACCAGCTCGTGCCCTTTGCGCCGTCGGGATAGGCTACGACATAATTTCGTCTGCTCTGGGGGTCTTCGCCGACCGTCATCGCCATGTCGCCAAACACCTTGGGCTCTAGGGTCATGGTCCCCGACTCCGACGGATCCAGACTCGGCGGGAAGAACATGGACTTTTTCTGCAACCGAAACCTGTTCTCCGATGGGTGGTCGTGGAGATAAACCACTGGGAAATACTCAAAATTGACTCTCACGTTGGGTGTGCGAACAGAGTCCTTTTCACTTCTGAAAGCGAACTTCTCCCTGTTCGAAATCGCTTCCTTGCCTTGGGCCAGGGGATGATGGCTCCGATATTTGAACGAGGTCTCCAGAGACACCAGCTTCCACTGGCAGCTTCCTCCGGCATCGATCGCAAAGCGCGCCTTGTAGACATGGTTCTCCGGCGCTCGATCAAGGCTGATCTTTTCGTAGTGAGAAGCCCGCATCAGGGCAACGCCGCTTTGCGACTGCCCACCGACGCCGTAGCTCCTCGGCTCCTCGCATTTTTCTGATTCGTATTCCAGCGTGACCGGCTGGGGCTCGATGCCGTCCCCGGCCTTGACGATCAAGGTCAGCCAGCGTGCGTCCTTGGCAGGGTTTTGTGTGCGATCCGCTTTGTGATCCAGATTCGATGCCGGGGTACAGCCCACCAAGAAAACCCAGGGCACCAGCGCCAGCGCTTTCCATCTCTTGCCCATACCCGTCCTACAGGATGACAGAACTGCTGAAACCACCTGCATGCCAGAAAGCGGTGCAGCAACTCCGCTCACGCAACGGACAGTCCTGCGCCCCAACACCGAGCCTTCGTAAAGCCGCAGCATCAAGAAGAAGTGCCTTGGCAGCTGCACATCTAGAACAAGGGCACCACAATGGCGACACGGCGATTTTCTGCGGCATTGCCCGATATGACAGGCAAGGCATTGCCAAGCCCCTTGACCTCGATGTTCTGCCTGGGCATGCCAGCCTCTACCAACACATCGCTCACAGCCTGAGCTCTGCGCAATGACAGTTTCAGGTTGTAGGCCGCACTGCCTCGGTCGTCGGTATAGCCTTCCACGCGTAGCCGGTCGATGCCCTCTTTCAGCAAGGCCCGCGCGAGCTCCACGACCTTGGTGCGCGCAGCCTCGCCCACCTCGGCAGAATCAAACTCGAAAAGCAGCTTGCCGGACATCTGCAACTCCCAGCCTTGATCTCCTTCCGAGAACCCCTGGTTGCGCAGCACCTGTTGCTGTTGCGCCGTCAGTCCGCTTTGCTGTACTGGCGGCGGTGGCGGAGTCTGGCACGCGGCCAGCACCACAGCCAATACCATGGCCATGGCCCAACGCATTCCATGGGCAATACGTGACTTCTCCCCGGCTCTCTGGCTCCACTCCATTATTTACTCCTTGTTCGCAGCACTTCCGGCATGGCGTACCACCTTGGCTTCGTACATGGCTTGGTCTGCGTGGCCCATCAATTCCTCCATATCCTGCCCGTGCTGCGGGAAGACTGCAATACCGACGCTCACGGAGGGCCTGAGTGCTACACCGCTACTGGTCACCACAGGGCACTGCATCGCCTCCTGGATCTTGTGCTCCACCACCTGGGCATCCGCCATGCCGCCAATGGGGTAGAGCAGAATGGCAAATTCATCGCCGCCCAGCCTGGCAACCAGGTCTGCCTCGCGCACCACGGAATGAAGGCGGAGCCCTACCGCCCTGAGCAGCGCGTCTCCGGCCGCATGGCCATGAATATCGTTGACCTGCTTGAAGCGGTCATTATCGATAAAAAGTACGGCGAGCTTGCGCCCCATGGCCTCCGCATCGAGCAGCGCCTGCTGAAGGCGCTGCTCGAAATGTGAGCGATTGGCCAGCCCCGTCAGGCCGTCGCGCGATGCCTGCAGCTCCAATTGCGAGTTCTGCTGCCGCAGCCGCTCCTGCCGCATTTGCAATTCAGACAGCAGCGCATTGAAGTCATCGCCCAGTTCATGCAGCTCCGCAATCCGGGCGGGAGGCACGCGTTGCCCCATGGATCGATCATGCCGCACCGCGCGAGCCACTCTGGCCAGTTGCTGCAACGGCTCGGCAATATCGGCCAGCATGCGGCGTGACTGGCGCATGCCGATAAATCCGCTGACCCCCACGCACAGCAACAGCACCGCCAAGCCGGAGCTGAGAAATCGAATGAACCCTGCGCCGTCGCTGTAGAGCACCACACGCCCGATCTGCCTGCCATCCTGGCTCACCGGCGCTTCGGCAGGGCGCATTCCCATGACTGCCGCCAGCAACTCACCGGTGCCACCCGAGCTGGTTTTGGCAGAACTCCACTGCACAAATACCTGCCCCTGGGCGTCAAACACCTGGCTGCGGGCTACATCCTCGTTTCGCAGCAATTGATCCAGTACCCTGCTGGCCTCGCCATGGTCGTTGAACACCAACGACGCTTCGACCGTATAGGCCAGAGATCGGGCCATCAATTGCAAGTTGTTGAGCAGGTAGAAACGCAGCACCACCACCCCGACCACGAGCAGCAGGACGCCTGCCAGCGAGATGGCCATGGCGGCCATGCGCAGATGGGCCCGCCGGATCACTGCGTGCAACGATGCCTGGCTGTCCATGAAAAGGCTCATGGCACCGCCTTGGACCGCGCCAGCTGCAGTATCTTGGGACTGATGCGCAGGCCACTGCGGGCAATCGAGTCCAGATTGACTTCAAAGCCCGGGCCTTCACCTTGGCGGCTGAGGCAGAACATGGCACCGATGCGGCACAGCGCACTGCGCTCACTGATCGTCAACAGGGGGCGGCCGCTTTCTTGCTGCATCAGCTTGCGCCACTGCTGCTCGCCCATGTCTCCCACATAGAGGCCATCGCACTCGGAGGCTTTCAGCTGTGCGGAATCCACCTGTTTGACACTGAGACGCCGACCAGCGACCGCCAGCCCGGAGCTTTGCAGCAACCCTGCTCCATATTCCGTGGCGCCCACTGCGCACAGCCGCAACTCTTCGCTTTCATGGGGCCAGCGCGTATAGCCCAGTATCCCGATCACGGTGCGCGTTACCGCTTGCACATTGGTTTCAGCGGCTACCTCTGCATCGGTAGCCTCTGACGCAACCGCCGACCAGCTTAAACAGGCAGCAAAGAGCCACGCCCAGCCGCTGAAGCGGCGGGACCATGTTCGATTGCCTCGACCTGGCCTCCAATATGACAACAACAGCTCCATGACTTCAGTGACAACTGCCTGGAGACACATTGCGCCATGCATCTCCCCCGTCAATCCCCTGGCATTCTTCCATATATTTACAATTAGCAATGTAAAAATTGCTGTACCGCCAATCCCTTGCTCACGGCTGGTTGCAATTGCTCCCCATCAAGGCGCAGGGAATGCGCAAGCTGTCGATAATAGGGGTAGCTCCTCCTGCCCGCCAGACTCTGATCCATGACTACCGACCTCACCCAGACCCCTCGACTCACTTCCTTGTCCCATGGCGGCGGCTGTGGCTGCAAGATTGCCCCGGGCGTGCTGGCTGACCTGATGAGCCGCAGCGCGCTGCCCAAGCAGTTCTACGCCCAATTGCTGGTGGGCACCGAGACGGCGGACGATGCGGCCGTCTATCAGATCAACGACGAGCAGGCCATTGTTGCGACAACGGATTTTTTCATGCCGATCGTCGACGACCCCTATGATTTCGGCCGAATTGCCGCCACCAATGCGCTGTCTGACATCTATGCCATGGGCGGCACGCCGGTGATGGCTCTGGCAATTGTCGGCATGCCCATCAATGTGCTGCCGCATGATGTGATTGCCAAGATTCTGGAAGGCGGTGAATCGGTCTGCCGTGATGCCGGTATTCCCCTGGCCGGTGGCCATTCCATTGATTCCGTGGAACCCATCTACGGCCTGGTCGGCATCGGCGTGGTCAACCCCAAGAACCTCAAGCGCAACAGCGATGCGCAATCGGGTGACGTATTGATTCTGGGTAAACCACTAGGAGTCGGCATCCAGTCTGCAGCGCTGAAAAAAAGCCTGCTGGACCACGCAGGCTACGCAGCCATGGTACACACCACCACCCAGCTCAACCGCCCCGGAACCGTGCTGGCGCAGATCGAAGGAGTGCATGCACTCACCGATGTCACCGGCTTTGGCCTGCTGGGCCACACGCTGGAGCTGGCGCGCGGCGCCGGATTGACGGCCAACATCGACAGCGACCTGGTGCCCCTGCTGCCCGGCGTGCGCGAACTGGCCGAACAAGGCATTGCAACAGGAGCCTCGGGCCGCAACTGGGCATCCTACGGTACAGATGTGGAGCTGGGCGAAAACGTGTCCGACGCCATGCGCAGCCTGCTGACGGACCCGCAAACCTCAGGCGGCCTGCTGGTGTCGTGCCAGCCCGGAGCCATCCAGCAGGTGCTGGAGACCTTCAAGGGCCATGGATTCTCCGATGCGAGCGTCATTGGCCGCATGCTGCCCGGAGATGCCAAGGTGGCGGTGAAATAGGCGCATTCCCGACCGCACCAGATGCGCCTGGCTCTGCCATTGCCGACTGTAAAGTGGCCGCTGCCAGAAGCCTAATTTCTTGATATTTCTAAGTAAATATCACAAATAGCCATCATCGACTGCCCGGGCAGCCCCGTTCCTTGATGACAAAAACAAAAAACGCCTGCGGTGAACTGCAGGCGTTTTTACTTTTGGGCAGACGCTCTCCTTCAGAACGGCAGCTTGGGCATACCTCCGCCGCCCATCATGCCTTTCATTCCCTTCATGCCACCCATTTTCTTCATCATCTTCATCAGGCCGCCGCCCTTCATCTTCTTCATCATCTGCTGCATCTGGCCGAACTCGTTCAACAGGCGATTGACCTCCTGTACTTGCACTCCGGCACCTGCGGCAATGCGCTTTTTGCGAGTGGCCTTGATCTGTTCGGGCTTGGCCCGCTCATACGGCGTCATCGAGCAGATGATGCCTTCCTTGCGGCGAATTTCGCGCTCCGCCTTGTCCATGTCCACCTGACCGGCCTTGCCCGCCAGCTCGGTCGGCAGCTTGTCCATCAGTGTGGACAGGCCACCCATCTGCTTCATCTGCTGCAGCTGGCCCAGAAAATCGTTCAGATCAAAGCCGTCGCCGGATTTGATCTTTTCGGCCATCTTCTGCGCGGCCTCCATGTCCACGCCCTTGGTGACCTGCTCGACCAAGGCCACGATATCGCCCATGCCCAGCACGCGCTGCGCATGACGCTCGGCATCGAACACCTCCAGGCCATCGATCTTTTCGGAGACACCGGCAAACTTGATGGGCGCACCCGTGATCTGGCGCACCGACAGCGCAGCGCCGCCACGCGAATCGCCATCGAGCTTGGTCAGGACGATACCGGTCAGCGGCAGCGCTTCCTTGAATGCCTTGGCAGTGTTGATGGCATCCTGGCCCTGCATGGCATCGACGACGAACAAGGTCTCGACAGGCTTGAGCGCTCCGTGCAATTGCTGGATTTCCTGCATCAACACTTCGTCGATGGCGAGGCGCCCGGCCGTATCGACCAGCAACACGTCAAAATAGTGCTTCTTGGCGTAGTCCAGCGCAGCATTGGCGATATCCAGCGGGTTCTGGTCAGGCGTGCTGGGAAACCATTCAGCACCGGCCTGCTTGGTGACCGTTTTGAGCTGCTCGATAGCTGCCGGGCGGTAGACGTCTCCCGACACCGTCAGCACCTTTTTCTTGCGCTTTTCAATCAGGTGCTTGGCCAGCTTGGCAGTGGTGGTGGTCTTGCCCGCACCCTGCAGGCCAGCCATCAGGATGACGGCGGGTGGCTGGGCGTTGAGGTTGATGTCCGCCACGCCCTCGCCCATGGTGACGGCAAGTTCCTTGTTGACAATCGAGACCAGGGTCTGCCCGGGCTTGAGGCTACCAAGCACCTCCTGCCCCAGGGCCTTTTCCTTGACGCGGGCAATGAAATCCCGCACCACAGGCAAGGCAACATCTGCCTCCAGCAAAGCCATGCGCACTTCGCGCAACATGTCCTGCACGTTCGATTCGGTAATACGGGCCTGTCCGCGCATCTCCTTGACGAGGCGCGACAGTTTATCGGTCAATGCGGAAGCCATGGGCAGTGATAGGTAGTTGGAGTGGCAAGCGGCGCTACAGCGCCAGGCCGCGGTGCGGCTTGCTGCAGGCAAAAGACCATTTTAACCCTTACCCATCTGCCTGCCCGCAGCCCGTGATCCTGCGGGTCTGCGCGCCGCCTGCAGGCTGCCACATGAAAGGACCCTCCAAGTAAAGCAGCATGCTGCTGACGGCAGCTATCATAGGCACATGCCCTTTTCTTCTTCCACAGTGGCCGGAGCCGGTCTTGTCGGCTGGATACTGGCCCTGGCTGCGGCGCTTGCCTATGCCCTGCCGGCGCTTGCCACCCAACGCCTGCAGGAGCGCGGCGCCAAGCGCTCGCTCCTCGTCGCCTGGGCCTTGCATGCCGCCAGCCTGGTGTGGGGACTGGCCGGGCATGAGCCCCGGTTCGGATTTGCGCCGGCCTTGTCCGTCACGGCCTGGCTGGTGCTGACCGTGTATGTGGTCGAGCAGCAGTTGTACCCGCAATTGCGTTCACGCTGGCCACTGGCTGCACTCGGCAGCGTAGCGGTACTGCTGGCCGTGATTTTCCCCGGAACCCCATTGCATGTCGATGCGTCGCCGTGGCTGCCGCTGCACCTGGCGCTCGGCATTGCATCCTACGGTCTGTTCGCTGCCGCGGTCGTACATGCTGCGCTGATGACGCGCGCAGAACGCCAGATGCGCCAGCATGGCGACCACGACGGTGGCTTGCCGCTGCTGACGCTTGAGCGATTGACATTCCGCTTTGTAGGTGCCGGGTTCGCTCTGCTCACCGCCACTCTGGCGGCGGGCTGGTTCTTTGGCGAGGCACTGTACGGCAAAGCCTGGATATGGAATCACAAGTCGGTCTTCAGCGTATTGTCCTGGCTGACTTTTGCCATCCTCCTGTTTGGCCGCAGGCGCTTTGGCTGGCGAGGGAGACAGGCGGTGAACATCCTCTACGCAGGTGCCCTGCTGCTGCTGCTGGCCTATGTGGGCTCGCGCTTTGTACTGGAAGTGATCTTGGAGCGCTGAGCAACCATGAAGTATTTGCTGGTTTTACTGCTGGTGGTGATCGCCTGGCACATCTGGCGTGGCAAACGCGTGCAAAACGCTCGGCCAGCACCTAAAAAGACGCTGGCTCAACCCGAGCCCATGGTGCATTGCGCCCACTGCGGCGTGCATTTCCCGCAATCGGATGCCATCAGCCACCGCGGCAAGCAGTACTGCTCGCAAGCGCACCTGGCCGCCGCCAGCAATACGACGCCGTCGCCATGACCCCTGCTGCAACGCCGCTGGACACCCCCTTTCGGCGCCTATGGCGGGTGTACCTGGCTGCCCGTGTGGTGGTGGCCGTGCTGCTGGCCATCGGCTCTGTTTTGCTGGCTCCTGTTCACGCGCGGCAGTTGCTCCCCCAATTGGCCATACTGGCCATCTATGGCGCGCTTGCCATCCTGTATGCCGTCATCAGCCAGCAGCCACCGCCACAACGCAAGGTCTATGCCTGGCTGCCGACCATCGGGCTCGATCTGTTGCTGATATCGCTGCTGGAAGTGACAAAGACCGGCAGTTACACGCTTACACCGCTGTTCGGGCTGACCGTTTTGTTTGCCGGCACACTGGGCGGCTGGCTGGTGGTTCTGGGCACCTGCGCCTACATCACGATTTTTCTGCTGATGGAGACCCTCACGGCAACAGCATCGGTGCTGGATCTCGAAGTTACGCAGAATACCGTGCAAGCGGGCCTGGCGGGTGCGGCCTACTTCCTGGTGGGTATCCTGGTCCGCCTGCTGGCAGCACGTGTGGAGCGCGAGACACGGCAGGGTCTGCGCGCCGCAGCCGCAGCCAATCAGCAGGAGCAGGTCAATGCATTGATCCTGCAGAACCTGCCAGACGGCGTTCTGGTGGTGGACCAGCAGCTTCAGGTGCACAGCGCCAACCCCGCTGCCATGGCACTGCTGCAGCAGCTCACCACTCCCGTGCCATTGCAGCAGCTGGGGCTACTGCCGGCATGGCAAGGCGTGGTGCACCAGATCAACGACACCTTTCGCAATGGCGAAGCCATCTCCAGCGATCAGGCCTTGATCGCGCCAGGCTCCGCCCCCGTCGGCCTGCACGTCCGAACCTGGCTGACCCACCCGCTACCGGGATTGGGCACCATCGACAGCGCGGACAATGACCCGTTGTGCCTCGTTTTCCTCCATGACCTGCGTGAAATGGAAGCGCGCCTGCGCACCGAAAAGCTGGCTGCCATGGGGCGTATGTCGGCTGCTGTGGCACACGAAATCCGCAACCCGCTCGCAGCCATTACCCAGGCCAATGCGTTGCTGGACGAAGACCTGACCGACCCCAACCTCAAGCGCCTCACCTATATGGTCGAACAGAACGCCCAACGCCTTGGAAGGATTGCGGAAGACATTCTGGACATCGCTCGGGTGCATAACCAGATACAGCCCGGAGAAGGCGAAGCCGTACTGCTGGACGACACCGTCTACGAAATCTGCAATGACTGGATGGCGCTCGCGCCAGCCGCGCACCAAGTGGCGCTGTCCCTGCATGCCGAGGGCAGTCTGGTGGCATTTGACACAGGGCATCTGCGCCAACTGCTGTACAACCTGCTCAACAATGCGCAACGCTACCGCAGCGACCATGCCGATGCCTTGCAGGTAACCACCTCCAGCACCCTGGCCGGCACGGCCACCATGGTAGTGTGGAGCGACGGTCAGCCCATCGAGCCGACCATCGAGAAGCACTTGTTCGAGCCCTTTTTCTCGTCGGAGAGCCGCTCGAGCGGACTTGGTCTGTACATCTGCCGGGAGCTGTGCACCCGCCACGGCGCTATGATCCGCTATGAAAGACAAAGCGCCCGTCACTCGAATATACGCGATGGGAATGCTTTCATCGTGCAGTTCCGCAGGGCTGCCAACTCCGTTGCACAACCATCTCTTGAGCGCCTGCTGCCGATATGAGTTTTGAAAATACCTCCGTTCTGGTCGTGGACGATGAGCCCGACCTGCGCACGCTGTATGAACTGACGCTGCTGCGTGAGGGCTACCGCGTGCATACGGCTGGCTCGGTGCAGGAAGCGCAGTCCCAATTGCAGCAGCAGCAGTTCGATATCCTGATCACCGACATGCGACTGCCCGATGGCCTGGGCATGGAGCTGCTGCAGACGCTGCGCAGCCAGGGGCGCAGTGAGCGCGCCATCGTCATCACCGCCTATGGCTCGGCCGAAAATGCCATCGCCGCCTTGCGGGAAGGCGCCTTCGACTACCTCACCAAACCGGTCGATCTCAAACAATTCCGCCAGGTTGTCGCATCCGCGCGCCAGGGCCTGCCCAGTCCCTCTCCCGTGCAACAAGCACCGGCAGGCGACAGCAGTGCCCGATCCCCGGCAGCGGCAACAGCTCCAGCCAAGGAGCTGGTGGGCCAGTCACCAGCCATGCAGCAGGTGCGTGAGCGAATCGCCAAGGTGGCCAGCAGCATGGCGCCCATTCTGGTGCGCGGCGAATCCGGTACTGGAAAGGAACTGGTCGCCCAGGCCCTGCACTCCCACAGCCAGCGCGCTGCGGGCCCGATGGTGGCCGTCAACTGCGGTGCGATCCCGGAAGCGCTGCTGGAAGCCGAATTCTTTGGCGCCAAGAAGGGCTCCTACACCGGCGCAGCCCAGGACCGGGAAGGTTTTTTCCAGGCCGCGCATGGAGGTACCCTGTTTCTTGACGAGATCGGCGAACTGCCGCTGGCCATGCAAGCCAAATTGCTGCGGGCGATTCAGGAGCGAAAAATCCGCCCCCTCGGTGGTCAGCAGGAAGAAGCTGTCGATGTCCGCATCGTCAGCGCCACGCACCGTGACCTGGCGGCCGATGTGGCGCAAGGGCGCTTTCGCCAGGACTTGTACTACCGACTCAATGTCATCGAGATCGTGATTCCGCCTCTGCGCGAGCGGCGTGAGGACCTGCCTCAGTTGTGCACCGTGTTGCTGCAGCGCATTGCGCAAGACCACGGCCAGCCCGCCTACCAGCTGACGGAAGAGGCCCTCGCCACCATTGCGGCCTACCCGCTGGCTGGCAATGTGCGCGAGCTGGAGAACCTATTGCTGCGCTCGGTCGCCTTGAGCGACGGATCACTGCTGAAAATAGACCAGCCAGCAAAAGCCTGGCAGCCAGACCCGGCCAATGCAGCCCCGCCACCCGCTGCGCAAGCGGCATTCCGGTTGCCAGAACCCTCCGCAACACCGGCCTCTCTGCCTTTGGCCGTTGGCGCAGCAACTGCGCCGCCCATCCCCGGCAATACCTACCCTTGCGACCAAGACCTGCCCCAGGATCTGCAAACCTGGATGGACGAGCTGGAGCGAGACATACTGGTGCGGGCACTGCGCGAATTCGGCTTCAACCGCACAGCGGCGGCAGCGCGCCTGGGCATCAGCCTGCGGCAAATCCGCTACCGGATGGAGCGGCTGCACATCGCAGATACGCATGACGGAGTTCCTCACCAGTGACGCCCGCCCCACGCGCATCGCAATTGCCATCAGCCTGGGATGCCGGATGGCTACAAATGGCCACCCACTGTCCGTCACCCAATTTCGGCCCTCGGCCTGCAGCCACGGACATTGACCTGCTGGTACTGCATTCGATCAGCCTGCCCCCCGGCATCTATGGCACCGGAGACGTACAGCGCCTTTTTGTGAACCAGCTGGACTGGGACGCACATCCTTATTTTCAAGGCATCCGCGGGCTGAAGGTGTCTTCGCACTTCTTTATCACCCGAGTTGGCACCGTCTGGCAGTTTGTAAGCTGCAATGACCGAGCCTGGCATGCAGGTGCGTCCAGTTGGCAGGGGCGTGAGCGCTGCAACGACTACTCCATCGGCATTGAACTGGAGGGCCTGGAGGGCCTGCCTTTCGAGGCAGCGCAATATGCGGCCTTGGCTCAGGTCTGCCAGCATGTCGAAGATGAATACTCAATCCGTCAGATTGCGGGGCATGAACATGTGGCCCCGGGACGCAAGCAGGATCCGGGCAGCGGCTTCGTCTGGCCTCAGTTGCAACAGATGCTGAACTGGCCCCGGGCCATGTTTCCGCCAGGTACCGTCTAGCTACGCTCCTTCTGCATTTTCAAAGCCCTTGGCGGCACCCGCCCCATCAGGAACGCGTGCATAACTGCACGCTTGGCATGGACGCCACACGCCGTCTGTCGTTGCCACTCGCGGCCAACATTTTTTTCAATCGCATGCAGGCCATGCATTGCCCGATGTGAGGCCCGCTTTTCCCTGCAAGCACGCACCAGCGCTGCATTCGCACACCGAAAACATGCATCGGCGCGCATTGCCGCGCATGCTGCGATGCAACGCAGACAGCTTTATCACAATTTGTCACGACTCATTTCCATATATTGCGAAGTACACTATAGGTAGTGTTCAACAGGCCGCCAGACACTATATGTAGTGTCCCGAGCGTTCCCAGCCCTTTCCTGCGGGTTCCTGCTGACGTCGCTTTTTTCGATTTTCTACCGGTTTTTTTCAAGAGTTTCAGAGAGGACAACATGAACGCCGACTCGCTTTCCGCCGAACTGACACAACAGGACTCCAGCAAGCGCACGATTGACGGTTTCACCGTTCTTCCCGACTACCAGATCATTCGCCGGAACGGTGCCGTCGTTCCTTTCGAGCCGCCAAAGATCACCACCGCCATGATGAAAGCCTTTTTGGCGGTGCATGGCACCCAGGGCTCCGCATCAGCCAGCGTGCGCGAAGTGGTGGAGAACCTCACTCACACTGTGGTTCGCGCCCTGATGCGCTCACGCCCTGGCGGCGGTACCTTCCATATTGAGGATGTGCAGGACCAGGTGGAACTGGGCCTGATGCGCAGCGGCAACCATGAAGTGGCGCGCGCCTATGTGCTGTACCGCGAGCGCCGCAACCAGGAACGCGCACAGTTGCACGCCGAGCACGCGCCCGCCCAACCGGAGCTCCACGTGCTGGACAAGGGCCAGCGCGTGGTGCTGGATGTGAAAAAGCTGCACGACCGCATCACCGCTGCCTGTCAGGGCCTGGGCCAGGATGTGGACCCTGCGCCGGTGCTCAGCGAGACCCTGCGCAATCTGTACGATGGCATGAACATGGACGAGGTTTTCAAAGCCTCCATCCTGGCCGCCCGCACCCTGATCGAAAAAGAGCCTGACTACACCTTTGTGACCGCTCGGCTGCTGCTGCACACCATCACGCGCGAAATCCTGGGCCAGGATGTGGCAGCCTCCGACATGGGCGCGGCCTATGCTGCCTACTTCCCAGGCTACATCGCCAAGGGCGTAGAGCACGACCTGCTCAACCCCGACATGCTGAATTTCGACCTGCCGCGCCTCGCCTCGGCCCTGAACGCCGAGCGTGACCAGCAGTTCGACTACCTGGGCCTGCAGACGCTGTATGACCGCTATTTCCTGCACGTCAAAAAGCAGCGCATCGAGCTGCCCCAGGCCTTCTTCATGCGCGTGGCCATGGGCCTGGCGCTCAACGAGAAGGACCGCAATGCGCGCGCCATCGAGTTCTATGAGCTGCTGTCGTCGTTCGACTTCATGTCTTCCACGCCTACGCTGTTCAACAGCGGCACGCAACGCTCGCAGCTCTCCTCCTGCTACCTGACCACGGTCCCCGACGATCTGGGCGGCATCTATGACGCCATCCGTGAGAACGCACTGCTGTCCAAGTTTGCTGGCGGCCTGGGCAACGACTGGACGCGCGTGCGGGCCCTGGGTGCCCGCATCAAGGGCACCAATGGCGAATCGCAGGGCGTGGTGCCTTTCCTCAAGGTGGTCAATGACACGGCCGTGGCCGTGAACCAGGGCGGCAAGCGCAAGGGCGCGGTCTGCACCTACCTGGAAACCTGGCACCTGGACATCGAAGAATTCCTGGAGTTGCGCAAGAACACCGGCGATGACCGCCGCCGCACCCATGACATGAACACGGCCAACTGGATTCCCGACTTGTTCATGAAGCGTGTGATGGAAAAAGGCAGCTGGACCCTGTTCTCGCCATCCGATGTGCCGGATCTGCATGACCTGTTCGGCGCCGCGTTCGAGAAGGCCTACACCGCCTACGAAGCCAAGGCTGCCACCGGAGAAATTGCACTCTCCAAAACCCTGCCTGCTGTCGACCTGTGGCGCAAGATGCTGTCGATGCTGTTCGAGACCGGCCATCCCTGGATCACCTTCAAAGATGCCTGCAACGTGCGTTCACCCCAGCAGCACGCCGGCGTGGTGCACTCCTCCAATCTGTGCACCGAGATCACGCTCAATACCAGTGACACCGAAACCGCTGTCTGCAACCTGGGCTCGGTCAACCTGGCCCGCCATATCAAGGACGATGGCAACGGCGGCAAGCAGCTGGACCAGGACAAGCTGAAAAAGACGGTCAATACCGCCATGCGCATGCTCGACAACGTCATCGACATCAACTACTACGCCGTGGACAAGGCGCGTGACTCCAACATGCGCCACCGCCCGGTCGGCCTTGGCATCATGGCTTTCCAAGACAGCCTGTACCAGTTGCACATTCCCTATGCCAGTGATGCCGCCGTGCAATTTGCCGACGAATCGATGGAAGCCGTGTGCTACTACGCCTACTGGGCGTCGACCGAGCTGGCCAAGGAGCGCGGCGTGTACTCCAGCTACCAGGGCTCGCTCTGGAGCCAGGGCATCCTGCCGCCCGATACGCTGGACATGCTGGCCCAGACCCGTGGCAATGCAGACTATGTACAGGTGGACCGCAGCGCACGCCTGGACTGGGAAGCCCTGCGTAAGAAAATTGCCAAGGACGGCATGCGCAACTCCAACTGCGTTGCCATCGCGCCCACGGCGACCATCTCGAACATCGTCGGCGTCGACGCATCGATCGAGCCATCCTTCGGCAACCTGTCCGTCAAATCCAACCTGTCGGGTGAATTCACCGTCATCAACCAGTACCTGGTGCGCGACCTCAAGCGCCTGGGTCTGTGGGACGAAGTGATGGTGATGGACCTGAAACACTTTGATGGATCACTGCGCCCGATCGATCGCGTTCCGCACGAGCTCAAGGCTCTGTACGCCACCGCATTCGAAGTCGAGCCCGTCTGGCTGGTGGAAGCCGCGTCGCGCCGCCAGAAATGGATCGACCAGGCCCAGAGCCTCAATATCTATATTGCAGGCGCATCCGGCAAGAAACTGGACGACACCTACAAGCTCGCCTGGGTACGTGGCCTCAAGACCACCTACTACCTGCGCACCACCAGCGCCACACAAGTCGAAAAGTCCACCGTGCAAAGTCGTGTGCTCAATGCAGTGCCCAGCGCGGGCGCCGCGCCCGCTGCCACCGTGAGCGCACTGGATGCCGCTGCCGCAGCGGCCCGTTCGCAGGCCCCGGCCACCGACGTCAAGTTCTGCGCGATTGACGACCCCGGCTGCGAAGCCTGCCAGTAAACCTTTAGCCATCCACGCACGCGCCATCCCAATAATCCGTGGCCCGTGCGTCAGCCAGCAACGCAGATGGAGAGAACTAAATGCTGAGTTTTGAAGAAGAATCGCAAGCCACCGCAGCCATGCCCCAGGCAGGCAGCGGTACTGCCAGTACCCACAAGCGTGTCAATGCCGCCGACAAGCGCATCATCAACGCCAAGACCGACGTGAACCAGCTCGTTCCGTTCAAGTACAAATGGGCTTGGGAAAAGTACCTCGCCACCTGCGCCAACCACTGGATGCCGCAGGAAGTGAACATGACGCGCGACATCGCGCTGTGGAAGTCGCCCGATGGCCTGACGGAAGACGAGCGCCGCATCGTCAAGCGCAACCTGGGCTTCTTTGTCACCGCCGACTCGCTTGCGGCCAACAATATCGTGCTGGGCACCTACCGCCACATCACCGCCCCCGAATGCCGCCAGTTCCTGCTGCGCCAGGCATTCGAGGAAGCGATCCACACGCACGCCTACCAATACATCGTCGAGTCCCTGGGCCTGGACGAAGGCGAGATTTTCAACGCCTACAACGAAGTCAAATCGATCCGCGACAAGGACGAGTTCCTGATCCCGTTCATCGAAGCGATCATGGACCCGGACTTCCATACCGGCACGCCCGAGACCGACCAGACCCTGCTCAAGAGCCTGGTCGTCTTCGCCTGCCTCATGGAGGGCCTCTTCTTCTACGTGGGCTTCACGCAGATTCTGGCACTGGGCCGGCAGAACAAGATGACCGGTGCCGCCGAGCAGTACCAGTACATCCTGCGCGATGAATCGATGCACTGCAACTTCGGCATCGACCTCATCAACCAGCTCAAGCTGGAGAACCCGCACCTGTGGACGCCCGCGTTCAAGGACGAAATCAAGGCACTGTTCCTCAAGGCCGTCGACCTCGAATATGCGTACGCCGAAGACACCATGCCGCGCGGCGTGCTGGGCATGAATGCCTCGATGTTCAAAGGCTACCTGCGCTACATCGCGAACCGCCGGGCCACGCAGATCGGATTGGAGGCATTGTTCCCCAACGAAGAGAATCCGTTCCCATGGATGAGCGAGATGATCGATCTGAAAAAGGAAAGAAATTTCTTCGAAACACGCGTCATCGAATACCAGTCTGGTGGTGCGTTGTCGTGGGATTGAAGAGCATTGAAAGTGCGAACCCAAGAAAAATGTGGTTTTCCTGATAGAAAACTGTGAAATTTGGCGTCTTTATTGAGGTTTGCACTATGACAGTTGCTAGCAGCTGATGCACAATTCAGTTTGCTATCAAAACTTCGTGTCGAATTCAATCAGGCATGAAGTCTGCTTTCTAAATTGACCGAAGGAGAAGAGCATGGCAACGTCCAAAGCAAGCAAGAAGTCTGCAGACACCAAGGCAACTGCTAAGAAGGCTGCAACTACCAAGGCTGCTGCCCCCAAGGCCGCAGCAAAGCCCAAGGCCGTCAAGGCCGCCGCTGCCAAGCCAGCGGCCAAGAAGACTGCAACCAAGGCAGCAGCCAAACCTGCAGCCAAGGCAGCAAGCACCAAAAAAGCTGCTGCCAAGCCAGCAGCCAAAAAGGCCGCCGCTAAGCCGGTAGCCAAGAAAGCTGCAGCACCTGCCAAGAAGGCTTCTGCAAGCAAGGCCGCCGCCAAGCCAGCAGCAAAGAAGGCTGCCACCAAGGCCGTAGCCAAGAAGGCTGCAGCACCTGCCAAGAAGGCAGCGGCTCCAGCAAAGAAGGCAGCAGCCAAGCCTGCAGCGAAAAAGGCTGCAACCAAGGCCGTCGCCAAAAAGACCGCTGCCAAGCCAGCAGTGAAGAAGGCAGCACCCGCCAAGAAGGCTGTTGCTGCCAAGGCTCCTGCAAAGAAGGCCGCCGTCAAAGTGGTGGCCAAAAAGGCCGCAGTGAAGGCAGCTCCAGCCAAGAAGGCTGCTGCAGCTAAACCTGCTGCAAAGCCTGCAGCCAAGCCAGTTGCAAAGCCTGCGGCAAAGAAGGCGGCTCCAGCCAAGAAGGCAGTTGCAGCAAAGCCCGCAGCAAAAGCTGCCGCCAAGCCTGCTGCAAAGAAGGCTGCTCCTGCCAAGAAGGCTTCCGCAAAGCCTGCCCCTGCTGCAGCGCCTGCTGCTGCTGCATCCGCAGAGCCTGTGAAGACCGTGCTGAGCACCAACGCAGCCTGGCCCTTCCCAACCAGCAACCGCCCTCAATAAGAGCACGCGGCTTCTCAAAACAAAACCGGCTTCAAGCCGGTTTTGTTTTTGCTGCATCAGATATCAGCCACGTGGTGCAAGTACCAGCCTCAGCTGTCTTGCATTTGCAGGCATGGAGTCAACCCAATGCCCACCTGCAAGCTGGCAACTCCTGGGGTTGTTTTGACATGGGCCGTTGCAACGCGGTATCCAATGCGGACCCAACCCCTTCAGGAGCTCTGGATCATTCTTACACCGCTGCCGGATCGAAATCGAGCGTGTAGTTCTGCGGGCCGCGCGATGCGATCTTGAGCGCCCCCATGCGATTGCCCAATACCACGCAATCGTGCAAGGTGCGGCCGTTTTCCAGGCCCCACAGCAGCCCACCGCGCCAGGCATCGCCACAACCGGTGGGATCGACCACGGTCTTGGCCTGGGTGCCTGGCACATGGGTCTGCACGCCGTTTTCCCAAAGCGCGCAGCCTTCGGCTGCCAAGGTCACCATAAGCCCCTTGACCTGTTTGGAAATCTCTTCGAACGACAGCCCGGTACGATCGCTCAGCATCTTGCCTTCGTAGTCATTCACCGTCACCCAGGTCGCCAGGCTGATGAAGTGGCACAGCTCCTCGCCATTGAACATCGGCAGACCCTGACCAGGATCGAATACAAAAGGGATGCCTGCGGCATGCAGTTGCTCGGCATGCTGCAGCATGGCATCGCGCCCATCAGGCGCCACGATGCCAATGGCTGCACCGCAATCCTTGGTGATCTGGTTTTGATGCGCCTGCATCATCGCCCCAGGGTGAAAGGCAGTGATCTGGTTGTTGTCCAGGTCGGTAGTGATCATGCATTGGGCGGTGTAGGTATCTTCCAGCTTCTTCACAAAGCGGGTATCGATACCCAGGTGTTGCATGTGCGCCAGATAACCATCGCCATCATCGCCCAGCATGGCCATGGGCAGCGGCTTGCCACCCAGTAGTTGCAGGGCGTAGGCAATATTGCCGGCGCAGCCGCCAAAGTCGCGGCGCAAGGTGGGCACCAGGAACGATACGTTCAGAATGTGGATCTGCTCGGGCATGATCTGGTCGGCAAAACGGCCATCAAAGGTCATGATGTTGTCAAACGCAAGCGAACCGCAAATCAGCGAGGCCATGTAAATCCAATCCTTTTCAATCAAACAAATAGGTAGCGCACGGAGCGTGCACACAGGTCATGCGCGCAGGTGTCGTTTTCAGGGGTAGAAGGCCTGCACACGGTAACCTACCACTTCCTGGCCGCGATCCGCCACCCCGAGGGCGACCACTCCCGTCCATTCACCATGGGCGGGCAACTGTGCGGGGGCCTGCAGATCTGCAGCGCTCAGCACGCGGCGCAGCACCAGCTTTTCTGCGGCATCGTTCAGGCTCAGCTCCAGCGCCGGCATGGCCACGGCATGATCTGCCGCGTTGCGCAGCACCACGGTCAGCCTGAACTGGCCGGGGCCCATCGGATTGAAGGTGGTGCTGTCAATGGAGACACTTTGCAACTGGCGCGGCAGCCCAATCTGGCAACCCGCCGTCTGGCAGATCTTCTCCAGCGCCGGACGCCATTGTGGATACAGCATGGCCAGACGATCGCGTTGCGCGATCCCTACCTGGATCAGCAACACTGCCAAGAGCAGTACCGCGCACAGGCCGGACACTGCCAGAACCCACGGCTGCCCCCAAAAGGCCCGGCGTTTAGCGTCACGGACAAAGCCCGGCTCCGCCTGTGCGTCAGCAGCAGGCATTGCCACCGCGTCCATCTCGGCTACAAAATTGGGCGCAGCCACCAAAGAGGGCTCCACCTTTGCAGACGTCACCAGCCGGTCCGCCATTTCAGGGACAGCGGACAGCGGTGCCTCCCCACCGTGCGCAGGACCGGTATGCAGATCTGGTTCTTTCGCGTCCTTTGCAGGGGCACTCCATACTTCTTCGGCAGTATCGGGTACTACTTCCTCCTGGGGCGTTACCGGTGCAGGTGACGCATCCACTCTGGCAGGGGCAGGCGCAGGTTGCGACACGGCTCTGCCAGGGTCGATGCCAGCGTCCTGCAAGGCCACGACCTTGGTTTCCGTACGCGACCTCTGCTCTGCAATGGCCTCCATTAACCGGCTTTCACGCGCTTGCAACTCCGCCAGATCGTCCTGAGCGGAAAAGCCCACCGGGCCTTGGCGCAGGGCATCGGGGCGCTGACCGGCAGGACTCCATTCGCTCTCCAACGCGGGGGCAAGCTCGACAACCGACGATGCAACCACGGCAGCCTTGCCAGTTCCTACAGCCGCAGGCGCCGCAACAACGGCTTTTGCGGCCTCTGCCGAACCATCGTCCTCGTACGCGGACATCCACGACGAATCGACATAGCCCGATTCGCCAAAATTACCCCGGCGTGGAAACACCAGTACAGACAGCTCAGGCGCATTGGCATGTGGGTCGACGGCCATCGAGTTGCCGGTGACCAGTACGGCTGCATCCTGGCTTGCGACAGCATCCGCTGGCCTGACTGGAGCCGTGGACTGCCCTCCTGGCGCGACTAAGGCAGCGCGTGCGGTGGTATCCGGAAGGGGCGCAGCAGCCCCAGATTGTGCGGAGGAGCCAGCAGTCGACGATGCCACGGGAGCGCCTGCAGTTGTCGGTGCTGCATCAGTCGATGCAGCCGGTGCCTCCGGCCGTTGCACCAGATGGGTGAGTGCATCGAACACCGATTTGCATTTGCCGCAGCGTACCCAGCCATCGGAGATGCGCAATTGGTCATCCACGACCTTGAATCGTGTCTGGCATTGGGGGCAACGCGTAATCTGGCTCATCGCTGTTGATTGTAGAAGCAGAAGCTCAGGCGCCTGCAGGCGGTGTTGCACCTTCGCCATGGCGATGCGCGGTCATCAGCACCCATCCGTCTTCGGTGTCGGCCACCTCCAGTTGCAGATAAGGTGCGTAGGCTTCCTTCAATTCGTCGGTCTGACGCTCCAGGATGCCTGCCAGCACCAGATCTCCGCCTTCGGCGACATGGCCGCACAGCAATGGAGCCAGCACCTTGAGGGGCGTTGCCAGGATGTTGGCGAGCACCGTGCGGTACTCGCCCTGCGCGGCATCGGGCAGGCCTGCACGCAGTTTGACATTGTTCGCCTGCGCGTTGTACTCGGTCGACTCCACGGCTGCGGTATCGATGTCCACCGCGTCGATATCGGTCGCCCCAAACTTGGCAGCGCCAATGGCCAGGATGCCGGAGCCGCAACCGTAGTCCAGCACACGGCCAAAATCATGGCCCGCATCGCCACGGCTAGCGATCCAGCGCAGGCACATGCGGGTGGTGGGGTGGGTGCCGGTTCCAAAGGCAAGGCCCGGATCGAGGCGGATGCTGCGCGTGGCTGCAGCGGGCAACGCATGCCAGGTCGGCACGATCCAGAATTGGGGCATGATGTCGACCGGCGCAAACTGCGACTGCGTCAGACGCACCCAATCCTGCTGCGCCACCTCGCGTACCCCCAGCACGGCGCAGCCTTCAAAGAAATCCTGCAGTTGCAACAGTTTCTGCGCTTCGTCTGCGGCTGCGCGTTCCTGAAACAGCGCCACGATACGGCTACGCTGCCAGCCCTCCTTGGGCGGCGGCATGCCGGGTTCACCAAACAGCGCCTGTTCGGCATCGGTCTGCGCGTCGGCATCTTCCACCGATACGCTGAGCGCATCGAGTGCGTCCAGCGCATCGCTCACGCTCTCCACCCGGTCTTCCGGGCACATCAGGCACAGTTCGTACATGGCAAGATTCCTTAAAGCAAAAAGCTGGCATTCCCTAGGAAATGCCAGCATGCATGACTATCGATTTCAGAGCTGCCTGTGCATACCTTATCAAGCATTCAAGTTGTTTTCAACTGCAAGTGCTTCTGGGGTGCACGCCAACAGCCATATTTTTAGCGCTTGCGCGCCGCAAGCCACTCTTCCAGGTAATGGATATTGGTGCCGCCAGCGTTGAACTTGGCGTCCACCATCAACTCCGAGTGCAGCGGAATATTGGTGGAGATACCCTCCACCGCCGTCTCCAACAATGCAGTGCGCATGCGGGCAATGGCTTGTTCGCGCGTATCGCCATAGACGATCAGCTTGCCGATCATCGAGTCGTAGTTGGGCGGCACGAAGTAGTTGGCATACACATGCGAATCCACGCGCACACCTGGGCCACCAGGCATGTGCCAGGTGGTGACGCGGCCGGGCGAGGGGATGAACTTGTAAGGGTCTTCCGCATTGATGCGGCATTCGATCGCGTGACCACGCATCTGGCCATTGATCTGGCGCTGCGTGAACGGCAGCTTCTCGCCAGCCGCCACCATGATCTGCGTCTTGACGATATCCACGCCCGTGATCCACTCGGTGACCGGGTGTTCCACCTGCACGCGGGTGTTCATCTCGATGAAGTAGAACTCGCCATTCTCGTACAGGAACTCGAAGGTACCCGCACCGCGGTAGCCGATCTTCTTGCAGGCGGCCACGCAACGCTCACCGATCTTTTCGATCAGGCGGCGTGGAATGCCTGGTGCAGGCGCTTCCTCGATCACCTTCTGGTGGCGGCGCTGCATGGAGCAGTCGCGCTCGCCCAGATACACGGCGTTCTTGAACTTGTCGGCCAGGATCTGGATTTCAATGTGACGCGGGTTTTGCAGGTACTTTTCCATGTACACGGCAGGATTGCCGAAGGCGGCACCGGCTTCTGCCTTGGTCATCTGCACGGCATTGACCAGCGCGGCCTCCGTGTGGACCACACGCATGCCGCGGCCACCGCCGCCACCTGCTGCCTTGATGATGACCGGATAGCCAATCGCCTTGGCAATGCGGCGGATCAATGCAGGATCATCCGGCAGTTCGCCATCCGACCCCGGCACGCAGGGCACACCTGCCTTGATCATGGCCTGCTTGGCCGAGACCTTGTCGCCCATGATGCGGATCGACTCGGGCGTAGGGCCGATGAACTGGAAGCCGCTCTTCTCCACGCGTTCGGCAAAGTCGGCGTTCTCGGACAGAAAGCCATAGCCCGGGTGAATCGCTTCGGCATCCGTCACTTCTGCCGCTGAGATGATGGCAGGCATGTTCAGGTAGCTTTGGGGCGAAGGCGCCGGGCCAATGCAGACCGCTTCGTCAGCCAGCTTCACGTATTTGGCATCACGGTCCGCTTCGGAGTAGACCATCACCGCCTTGATGCCCAGCTCGCGGCATGCACGCTGCACACGCAGCGCGATCTCGCCGCGGTTGGCAACCAGGATCTTTTTAAACATGCGGGGCCTTATCCAATAATGAACAGGGGCTGTCCAAACTCTACGGCCTGGCCGTTTTCACCCAGGATCTGCGTGACCGTACCGGACTTGTCGGCTTCGATCTCGTTGAGAATCTTCATGGCTTCAATGATGCACAGCGTGTCGCCTTCCTTGACCTGGCTGCCGATTTCGACAAAAGCCTTGGCGCCAGGGGCGGACGAGCGATAGAACGTGCCAACCATTGGCGACTTGACCGTATGGCCCTGAGCAACGGCAGGTGCAGCGGCAGCTTCGGCAGCTGGCGCAGCAGGCACAGCGGCGGCAGGGGCTGCAACGGCCGGCATCACAGGGGCAGCCATGATTTGCTGCACCACGGCACCACCACCCTTCACAATGCGGACCTTGCCTTCTGCTTCGGTGATTTCCAACTCCGACACATTCGACTCAGACACGAGATCGATCAGGGTTTTCAGTTTGCGTAAATCCATGGGAGCTCCAACGGCTAAAAATTCAAACAGGGCGCAAATTTACTCGAAATTCGCCCTATTCATTTCAAAATCTCTGATTTTCGAACTACGACAGCACTGTCGCACACAGCAGGCATCACTTACAGACTTGCCCAATTTTGCAAGTCAGATGCCAGAAGTTGCCCCATTTTACGATGTTGAACGCGACTGTGCTTGTCATATATCACTGAAAACGGCAGGCCCCCTGCAGAATTGCCCAGATCGCGGCTGAGGGCGGTACCCTGCATGCCGGCAATGGCAACGGGGAAAGTGAGCGGCAGGCGCTGCAGAAAACGGGCAACCGCCTCTTCCTTGTCCACCGCCAGACCCAGCACTGTCCAGCCCTTGGCGCGTTGCGCCTGGTAAAACTGGTTCAGCATGGGCAGCTCTTCCACACAGGGCGGGCACCAAGTCGCCCAAAAGTTCAGCAACAGCGGCTTTCCTTTGAATGCCGCCATCTCGATGGCAGGCTGCCCCGCAAGGCCCGGAAACGTCTGGCTCCAGATGGCTTCGTTCGCCCCAGGTGCCATCTCGCCCACGCTATGGCGCCACCATGCCCAACCTGCGCCGGCAGCAACAGCACCAGTTGCAACTGCACCGGTCAGCCAGCGTCGGCGCATCAGGGACGACGGAATTGAAGGAGGAGAATCTGTCTCTGTACGCATGGCACTCTTTCAGTCTTTCGCTGACACAGGCTCAGCCAGCAGGCGGCGCACCGCGTCCACCGAGCCGCGAAGTATGCGGCCACTGGCATCGGGCTTCAGGGCGCCGCGCAGGTCGTCGGCATCATAAATCAGGTAGTGCACACCCACTGCCTCGCCCAAGGGCTTGCACAGGCTGCTGATGGACAGGGCATCCACCTGCTCGCCGTGAAAACCATTCACCGATGAGACGTCGTAGCGCACATCACGGTCAATCAGCGCAATCTCCGCTGATTTGGAGTCATCACAGAAGAGCTGTATATAAATATCGGACAGGCGTGTCGCCGTGCCGTTCCAGACGGCGCCCGTCAGATGCGGGCGAAACGCCTCCATGCGCTCCATCCACAGCAGCGCCCATTCACGCAGCGCACGCAGTTCGGCAGGCTGCGTATCGGCACAAAACAGCGTGAGGTATTCGCGCACTGCCGCTTCCAGCACATCGTTGTCAGGCAAGGCCGTGCGCGCGGGCAGGCCCAGTTGCTTGACGGCCCGCTTCTTGGCCGGCCCCCACTCCAGGCCTTCTTCCACCACCATGCGCGCGGCGGTGTTGGCAATTTCCAGCATCAGATCGTTTTCCATGATTCATTTTATGAGGGTCAGGGCAAACAAGTGCAAGCAAGACTGCAAGACAGGAATTCCTATCGCCACGGCTGGTACTTGACTCGAATTTGATGAAACTACTCCTTGGCGCGCCTCCATGCCACGCACATCAACAACATGCAGCAGAAAAACCCCGCCAATCCGAAGCCTGCCATTGCAGGCGAGCCTATGACCTTCAAATGTGAGTACATGTTCAAGAAATCTGCCACACAAAAATAAGAACCATGAAATTCATACATTTTGGTTGGCGCCTTGCTGGCACAACCCATAAACATAGAAAACTGAGACCACATTGCTGCAATTACGAAAAATATCGCATAACCCATCAGCCCTACCATTATTCGTCGCAACAATTTGTGCGAAAAAATCACCAAAATACCCGCCCCAATGGCAGGAGCAATCCATGGCAATAAAATATGCATATACCATCCAGGCGTGTTTCCATTGCCGTTGATGGCGACACTTATTAAGATGTGATGCAGCATGCCAATGCCAAACATCCCAGAAAGCCATACCGGAAGCCAAATCTGAGAAAAAGTTTTTGGACGTTTTTCAAAAAGAAACCAAACATAGCCCCCAAAAACCCCTAGCACTAAAAGTATTTGAGGAAGATAAACCATATTGGGCAACCGAGCAAGAGACCAACTTCCAGACCAAACATAGGTTACAAATGTCGCTACCATTCCTCTTAAAATTCCAAACAGACTTGCATTTTGAAAAAAATTCACCCAAAAACCGCCCTGCGCATCTAGCACAATTCCATCAAAACTCCCAGACAAAGATCCAACCGATATCAATTTATAAAAATACCACCATCCCCCTACCAAGAAAGCCAGAAGAAAAATGCTTAACTTTGCAAAAAGATGCACCCGCTCGATCGCAGCACCATTGCGTCTGTTTTTGAAAAAATCAAAGAAAACCCACAATGCAACAGCCATTCCAATAGGAATAAAAAAAGCTTTCGTCAACAGACCCAACCCTAGAATCACTCCACACGCAAGCACATAGTAGTATTTGCATCCAGTTCTTTGCACCTTCTCCATGCCCCATGCGAGCCCTCCAGCTAAAAACAGGCACAAAGCATCATTTCCCAGTCGTGCAAATTCAAAAAAAAGCATGGGCAGAAGCAACGGATACAACAAAAAACCAATAACAACAGGATCCTTCTTCAAAGGCAACAATTTATTTCTAAATGCCTTGTATGCAAATGAAATTCCTGCCAACGCCATCAGAAAACTGACAAATCTCAATACAAATAATTGATCAACCAATGGCTTGTGCGACACCATTTTCAGAACAGGGGAAATAATCACATAATACAATGGCGGATGCTGAGTTTGCCAGTTCAACGAAACCCCTTCTCTAAAGCGTGGCATTTCGTTTTTGTTGTTATATCTTTCCACATATTTTTCTTGGTCATTTTTACTTTGAAAGAATTTCAAATAGGTAATTCCCAGATCAAAAGGAGGATTCAGTGTTCCATACGGCTTAGGGCCTTCGTAATTTTCTACCTCGGCATCCATATTTGCGCTGCCATACAAAGGAATTTGCTTCAACTCCGCAACATATCTCACACTTGAGTAATGTGCTGTTTCATCAAAGCCCTCCCAAGGTGGGGTAATTGCCATAATGGTGACGCCAGCAAAAAGTAGCGTCAGCATATAAAATAAAAGAAAAATATTTTCCGACCAGCATTTCATCATTCTTTTTCTTAATTTCATCGAAAATAAAATCATGGTTTATTTCATTTAAAATCAAACAATATTCAGCAACAATTTCAACCGATAGTTCAATTCATCTATAAAAAATCTTTCGATTTCATTTTGACAGATGCTTGACAGCTTTTCTCAATGAAATCTTGAAATTACAAGGAAATTCAAGGCTATTTACCCGGCGCATCTGCCGTGAATCGCCTTCTTCATCTCCTATTTTGATGTCACTGAAAGTAGCAGTGCTCAAGGGCACCGCAACCTCTTCAGTGTTCAGCGCTCCAGCTGCACCTTCTGTTAGCCGCCTGCATCAGACCGCATCCCCACCCCATATCTTGTCATCCTGGCCAGTGCCCCGCCTTAGAATCAGTCTCCATGCACATTCATATCTTGGGTATTTGCGGCACCTTCATGGGTGGTGTGGCAGCTTTGGCGCGCGAAGCCGATCACAAAGTCACGGGTTGCGATGCGGGCGTGTATCCGCCCATGAGTGATCAGTTGCGTGCCCTGGGCATTGAACTGATCGAGGGCTACAGCCCCGACCAGATGGCGCTGAAGCCTGACATGTATGTGATCGGCAATGTGGTCAGCCGCGTGCGCCTGCCCGACGGCTCTCCCAAGTATCCGCTGATGGAAGCGATTCTGGATGCTGGCGCGCCCTACATCAGCGGCCCGCAGTGGCTGGCGGAGAACGTTTTGCAAGGCCGCCATGTGCTGGCCGTGGCGGGCACGCATGGCAAGACCACCACAACGTCGATGCTCACCTGGATTCTGGAAGCAGCCGGTCTGCAGCCCGGGTTTCTGGTGGGCGGCGTGCCGCTGGATTTTGGCGTCTCCGCCCGCCTGGGCGCAGCAGAGCGCCCAGGCACGGGAGACAAGCGCCCGCTGTTCGTCATTGAAGCCGATGAGTACGATACCGCCTTTTTCGACAAGCGCAGCAAGTTTGTCCACTACCGCCCGCGCACGGCTGTGCTCAACAATCTGGAGTTCGACCATGCCGACATCTTTGATGATCTGGCGGCCATTGAGCGCCAATTCCACCACCTGGTGCGTACAGTGCCTGCTTCCGGCCGCATCGTGGCCAATGGCGTGGAAGAGAGCCTGACGCGCGTCTTGCACCAGGGTTGCTGGAGCGAGGTGGTGCGCTTTGGCGCGGCTGTGGATGACTTCCGCGCCGAAGGCGACCCGTCGGCCTTTGATGTGCTCTACAAAGATGCGCCTGTAGCCCGCGTGGAATGGTCGCTTTCGGGCGTCCATAACCAGATGAATGCCCTGGCCGCCATCGCTGCGGCCCAGCATGTGGGGGTGACGCCAGCGGTGGCCGCGCAGGCCCTGTCCCGGTTCAAGAACGTCAAGCGCCGCATGGAACTGCGCGGCACGGTGCAGGATATCGCCGTCTACGACGATTTTGCCCACCACCCAACCGCCATTCGCACTACGCTCGATGGCCTTCGAAAGCAAGTGGGTGCTGACAAACGCATCCTGGCCGTGTTCGAGCCACGCAGCAACACCATGAAGCTGGGTGCCATGAAGGCGCAGCTGCCCTGGTCGCTGGAGTCCGCCGATCTGGTGTTCTGCCATACCGCTGGCCTGGATTGGGACGCCGTCCAGGCACTGGCCCCCATGGGCACCAATGCGCATACCGCGAGCAATGTGGAAGACCTTGTCACCCAGGTGGTGCATGCAGCGCGCCCAGGGGACGTAGTGGTGTGCATGAGCAATGGCGGCTTCGGCGGCATCCATGACAAGCTGCTGAAGGCCTTGGCGTAGCCACGCTGAACTACAAAAAACATAGCTATCAGCGCCCTCCCGCTGGCCGCCATCGGCAGTTTTCATAAACAAAAGCGAGACCGAAGTCTCGCTTTTGTTGCATGGCCGCTTGCCCAGTCAGAAGCTCACGGTCATGGCTTTCGTATTGACCAGCACGGTGGGCCTCCCAACGGCACCCACACTGGCTTTGGCAAACTGGGCCAGCCATTCTGGATCGCCCAGCAGCGCTGCACCAGCAGCTTGAGCCACGACAACGATCTTGTCCGCAATCAACACCTTGCCGCTGGCACGCAGCGGCTCGCAATCCATGCGGATGAACTCCTGATCCAGCCAGCGGCGCCCCTCCTCATTGGACATGGCCTCTGCATTGTCAAAATCGTGGAAAAACTCCGCGCCGCCATCCAGCAGCACCCGTACTTCGTTGCGCATGAAAAATTCCTGCTTGGTGATTGAGGAAGGCTGCGCGCCTGCGGCAGTACAGCCCTAAGAACGTGTCTGCGATCTCTACGCAGCAGCGTTGGAGATCGTAAACACGTTTTAAAGCCGCCAGCTTACACGGTTGCGACGCTGGCTTCCTCGGTGTTTGCGCGCACGCGGCGTGCCTTGACGGCATTGGACAGCTCCGCCAGGCTGGCCAGCGAATCGTCCCAGCCCAGGCAGGCATCGGTGATGCTCTTGCCGTACTCCAGCGCCGCAGGGTCGTTCTTGCCCGGGGTGAACTTCTGGGCACCGGCTTGCAGATGGCTCTCGATCATTACACCGAACACGCTGCGCGAGCCGCTTTCGATCTGCTGAGCGATATCGTGCGCGACATCCTTCTGCTTTTCATGTTGCTTGCTGCTGTTGGCATGGCTGCAGTCGATCATCAGGGTGGCGGGCAGGTGTGCGGCCTCCAGGTCCTTGCACGCTGCGGCAACGTGGGCGGCATCGTAGTTCGGGGTCTTGCCACCGCGCAGAATGACGTGGCAGTTGGCGTTGCCCTTGGTGTGCACAATGGCTACCTGGCCATTCTTGTGCACCGACAGGAAATGGTGCGGGCGACTGGCCGACTGGATAGCATCGGTCGCAATACGGATATTGCCATCGGTGCCGTTCTTGAAGCCCACGGGCGCCGAGATGCCCGAAGCCAGCTCGCGGTGCACCTGGCTCTCGGTGGTGCGCGCGCCAATGGCCCCCCAGCTGATCAGGTCGCCAATGTACTGGGGCGAGATCATGTCGAGGAATTCGCTGCCCGCAGGCACCCCTTGGCGGTTGATTTCAATCAACAACTGGCGTGCGATGCGCAGGCCTTCGTCAATGCGGTAGCTTTCGTCGAGGTAAGGGTCGTTGATCAGCCCCTTCCAGCCCACTGTGGTGCGGGGCTTTTCGAAGTAGACGCGCATCACGATCTCCAGCGTGTCTTCGTACTCCTTGCGCACGGCTTTCAGTCGGCGTGCGTATTCCAGCGCGGCCTGTGGATCGTGGATGGAACAAGGCCCGATGATGACCAGCAGACGGTCGTCGTCGCCAGACATGATGTTGTGGATGTTCTGGCGGGTATTGTTGATCAATGCTTCCACGGGCGTTCCGTGGATCGGGAAGAAGCGGATCAGATGCTCTGGAGGCGGCAGCACGGTGATGTCCTTGATACGTTGGTCGTCGGTTTGGCTGGTTTTCTCGACACCGCGATACCAAGCATCGCTTGCGGGGTGGGCTTGCTGAGTCATCTGACGTTCCTAAAGTTGTGGGGGGTATGCAACAAAAAACCGCCGGGCTTTGCAGCTTCGGCGGTTGTCTGGGAGGTTTAGGTGCTCGCGCGCTTATGCCTCTCGTCCGCCTGGGACCGAGAACCAAAAGTAAAAATAAAAAGCGCTACGTGCTTGCATGTTTTTCAATGTACCACATTCGTCTTCGTTTCGGGCACGCCACTTGTTGCAAACGCACAAAAACTGCACATAAATAGATTAATTTAGAAAATTTGCATTTTTTATTCAACAAATATCAAATTTACGCAATAAATCATCAACTACAAATGCTGCAGTGCCGCATTTAAGGTGCAAAAAACAAACGCCTGCATGGCGGTTGTCATGCAGGCGTTGAAGGAAAGTGTCTGTCAGCGGGGGAGAATCAGGCGGTGCCTCCGACGGTCAGGCCGTCAATGCGCATGGTGGGCTGGCCCACCCCGACCGGCACGCTCTGGCCTTCCTTGCCGCAGGTGCCCACACCGCTGTCCAGGCGCATGTCGTTGCCGATCATGGTCACGTGCTTGAGACATTCAGGCCCACTGCCCACAATGGTGGCGCCCTTCACGGGGTACTGGATCTTGCCGTTTTCCACCCAGTAGGCTTCACTGGCCGAGAAGACGAACTTGCCGCTGGTGATGTCCACCTGCCCGCCTCCGAAATTGGTGGCATACAAACCCTTCTTGATGGACGCAATGATTTCCTGCGGGTCCTTGTCGCCGCTCAGCATGTAGGTGTTGGTCATGCGCGGCATGGGAATGTGCGCATAGCTCTCACGGCGGCCATTGCCCGTGGGCTTGACCTTCATCAAGCGGGCATTCATCGCATCCTGGATGTAGCCCTTCAAGATGCCATCCTCGATCAGCACATTGCGCTGGGTGGGCTGGCCCTCGTCATCCACATTCAGTGATCCGCGGCGGTCGGCAATGGTGCCATCGTCCAGCACCGTCACGCCCTTGGCCGCCACGCGCTGGCCGATCATGCCGCTGAAGGCACTGGAGCCCTTGCGGTTGAAGTCACCTTCCAAACCATGGCCGACCGCCTCATGCAGCAGCACACCAGGCCAGCCCGGGCCCAGCACTACGGTCATCTCGCCAGCAGGCGCGGGGCGTGAATCGAGGTTGACCAACGCAGCTTTCACTGCTTCATCCACATATTGCTGGATCAGCATGTCGTCAAAATAGGCCAGGCCGAAGCGGCCACCGCCGCCAGCTGACCCGACTTCGCGGCGGTTCTTGCTCTCGGCAATCACGGTGACGGACAGGCGCACCAGCGGGCGCACGTCGGCGGCCAGCGTGCCGTCGGCCCGGGCAATCAGCACCACATCGTGCTCGGCTGCCAAACCGGCCATCACCTGTTTGACGCGCGGGTCCTTGGCACGTGCCAGGGCTTCCACCTTTTCCAGCAGTTTCACCTTGGCGGTGCTGTCCAGGGTGGCGATCGGGTCCAGATCGGGGTAGAGCGAACGGCTGGGCGCGATCTTCCTGGCGGGCACACGCACCTGGCGGGACTGGTTGTGGGCGCCGATTGCGCGCACGGTATGGGCTGCATCGAGCAGCGAATCGAGCGAGATGTCGTCCGAATAGGCAAATGCGGTTTTCTCGCCCGCCACGGCACGCACGCCCACACCCTGGTCGATGGCAAACGATCCAGTTTTGACGATGCCCTCTTCCAGGCTCCAGCCTTCGGCACGGGTGTACTGGAAATACAAGTCCGCATCGTCAACCTTGTGGGCACGGATATCGGCCAGCGCACGCGCGAGGTGGCTGTCATCCAAGCCGAACGGGGCAAGCAGCAGGCTTCGCGCGATGTCCAAACGTTGTTCGGTGGAAGCCGTCAGCGGCTTGGCCATGGCAAGATCAAAAGGTGCATTCATGGGATTGATTTTAGAGGCAGCGCAATGGCCGCCGCAGTCTGGTGTCATGCAGATGCGGCCAGTTCACACGGATACAAGCAATAAAAAACCGCAGTGCTCGTCAAAACACTGCGGTGCAGCTTGTCAGCCACGGCCTGAGGTCGGCCCTGATTGCTATCAAAAACAAAGTTCAGATTGAATCAGGAAGCACGCCCTGAGCCTATTTTCTTTCAGATGGCCTGGTCGTCAATCGTGGCTGTCGGCCCGTTGGCCTTGACCGAGTCGATACCGCCATCACGCGCCTTCTCGCCGGAATACATCTGGCTTTGCCCGATGACCTGGCCATTGCCTGCCTTGAGCGTGAAGTACGGCGCACCATCCTTGCCCGTCAGGCGCTCATAGCGGCCATCGTCTGCGGCGTTCTTCTTCACCGACTCGATGCCATTGACCGCGCTGGCCTTGGCTTCATACATCTCGCTCGTCAGGATGATCTGCCCATTGGTGGCGAGCAGGTTGAAAAAGAACTTCCCGTTCTTGGACTTCTTCAGTTCAAACTTGGCAGCCATGCAAACTCCTTTTGAAGTGGAACACTGCCGTTGTACCAAGAAAAGGCACAGGAATCAAAGTCTTGGCGGCTGATCTTGCACTAGTTGACGTTGTGAGCGCGCCACCGACATCAGAATGCCCAGCGCCAGCCCCAGCGTCACCATGGCCGTTCCGCCATAGCTGACAAACGGCAGCGGCACCCCCACCACCGGCAGAATGCCGCTGACCATGCCCATGTTGACAAAGGCGTAGGTGAAAAAGATCATCGCCACCGCACCCGCCATCAGGCGGCCAAACAAGGTGGGCGCTCGCATGGCGATCACCAGCCCGCGCCACACCAGCATCAGAAAGAAGAAGATCAAAAGCAGGTTGCCCGCGAGGCCAAACTCCTCGGAGAATGCGGCGAAGATGAAGTCGGTGGTGCGCTCGGGAATGAATTCCAGGTGGGTCTGCGTGCCTGCCATGAACCCCTTGCCCATGAAGCCGCCCGAGCCAATCGCGATCATGCCCTGGATGATGTGAAAGCCCTTGCCCAACGGGTCGCGCGTCGGGTCCAGCAAGGTACAAATACGCTGGCGCTGGTACTCGTGCAGCACCACCAGATCCATGCCGTCCTCGCACAGGTGGTGGCCGTATATGGCGATCAAGATTAAACCTACCGCCCCAATCAGCACCGGCGGCAGAATCAGTTTCCACGACAGGCCTGCGAAATAGATCACAGCCAGGCCCGATGCCATCACCAGGAGCGAGGTGCCCAGGTCAGGCTGCTTCATGATCAGCCCCACGGGAACCGCCAAGATAGCAAACGCCATCAGAAAGTCGGTCGCCCGCAATGCGCCTTCACGGCGCTGGAACCACCAGGCCAGCATCAACGGCATGGCAATCTTGAGCAGCTCGCTTGGCTGGATGACGATGCCGATGTTGACCCAGCGCTGCGCCCCTTTTTTGGTAATGCCAAACAGCGCCACCGCCACCAGCAGCGCCACCCCCAGCCCATACAGGGGCAGCGCAAAGCTGGCCAGCCGGTGCGGCGGGATCTGCGACACCACCAGCAGAATGCCCAGTGCCAGCAGCATGTTGCGGCCGTGGTCGATAAAGCGCGTGCCGTGGTCGAACCCTGCGGAGTACATGGCCGTCAACCCAATGGCAGCCAGCGCTCCAATGATGAAGATCAGCGGCCAATCGTAGCCGCGCACCATTGGCAGCAGGCGCTGCAGCACATTCGGTTTGTCTAGAACTTCGGACATGGCCGCCATTATCGGCGTTGTCTGACATATGCCGCTGCAGGCCATTGATCAGTCCACTATCATTTTCTGCATGACCACCCATTTGCTCTACCTGCACGGCTTTCGCTCGTCACCCCAATCGGCAAAATCCCAACGCATGCAGCGCCATGTGGAAGGCCTGCGCCAACACATCGTCTGGGCATCGCCACAACTGCCACCATCACCCAGGGAGGCGGCAGATGCCATGCTGCAGGCCACGCGCAACTGGGCAGGCCTGCCCGCACAGAGCCTGGCGGTCATCGGCTCGTCGCTGGGCGGCTTCTACGCCAGCTGGATCGCCCGGCAACTGGGTTGCAAGAGCGTGATGATCAACCCGTCGACCACGCCCTGGATCACCCTGGAAAAGCACCTGGGCGAGCAGACCGCATGGCACAACCCGCAGGAAAGCTTCTTCTTCCGCCCCGAATACCTGGATGAACTCAAGGCCCTGGATGTGACGGACAAGCCGCCCACCGCCCCGCAACTTCTGATTGCCGCCAAGGGCGACGAAGTGCTGGATTGGCGCGACATGGTGGCGCGCTACCCGGCCGCAGAGGTACTGCTGGAGGAAGGCGGCGACCATGCGCTCAGCAACTTTGACGACTATCTGCCCAAGATTGACCGGTTTTTGGGGTGGTAGGCCATGAACCTCATTCTTGAACGCTCAGAATCAGTCCCCTTTTACACCGAGATGTGTCGAGTATTCGATGCACTGGGTTTGCAAGCGAGTGACTATGACTGGTTTATCAGTGACATTGAGACCAACATTCGTGTTCCTGGCCTTTCCAATGAGGATCAATGGATCCAAGGGGAGTGTCTAGAACAAATCATCAGGTCACAAGAGGTGCAATTTATTTGGGCTGTATTCAGCGCATTTCCCAAAGGGTGCCGATTCGAGATTAGTGTCCCGCCATATGTAGATGGGAATCCCTCATACTGGGATGGTGAAGAGCATGGCCCACAGCTAGAAAATGCTCTTTTCGAGATAGCAGCCTGGGATAGCAGTGCAACCATTTTTATAGGACTTTCCAAAGAGGCAGAGCTGCGTTTCATTCGGGCCTACCCTGAGACAAAACCGCTGATTTCAGCGAGAGTCTGATAGCTATCGCCTTTGGTTTTTAAGAAGCGGCATAGCACCGTGCTTCTGCTACTAGGGGACAAAATCGATACCTCCCCACCTAAAAACTACAAATTTCATAGCTGCTCGCGCTTACCCATAAAGCGCCAGCTACCAATTTGATACAAAAAATTCAAAAAACCCTGCAGTGTCGCCCCGTGGCCGCATGCCATGGGAAAATGCGCGCCTATGTATGCACTGTTTGACGACGCTGGCAAATTTCTGGCCGGCCGTATCCTCTCCGAAGCTGAAAGCTCTGCCCAGATTGAATTGGACTCCGGGAAACGGGTCAAGGTCAAAGCAGCGAATGTGCTTCTCAAATTCGACAAGCCCACGCCCGCCGAGCTGACTGCGCAGGCGCAGGCCCTGTCGGCGGACATCGACCCGCAGCTCGCCTGGGAGTTCGCCTCCGACGAGGAGTTCGGCTTTGCCGATCTGGCGCGCGACTATTTCTCCGAGAGCGCATCGACCATCGAGCAGGTGGCCGCGCTCTTCAAGCTGTTCGAGGCGCCGCACTACTTCCGCCGCGCAGGCAAGGGCCGCTTCAAGAAGGCGCCCGCCGAGATCGTGCAGCAGGCGCTGGCCGCCATCGAGAAGAAAAAACAGATCCAGGCCCAGATCGACGCCTGGGCGGAGGAGCTGGTAGCCGGCACCACCCCCGAGCCAGTGCAGCAACAGCTCTACAAGATTCTGTTCCGTCCGGACAAGAACGCGCCCGAGTACAAGGCCGTGGTGGAAGCCAGCCGCAAGGCGCAATTGGCCCCGCTTGCGCTGCTGCAGAAGGCCGGTGCCATCAATTCGTCCTACCAGTTCCACTGGCAGCGCTTCCTGTTCGACAATTTCCCCAAGGGCACGGGCTTTCCAGCGGTCACGGCGCCCCAGCCCCCCACTGATCTGCCGCTGGCCGACGTACAGGCCTATTCCATCGACGATTCGCAGACCACCGAAATCGACGATGCACTGTCGGTGCGCGGCCTGGGAACAGGCCAGGTGACGGTGGGCGTGCATATTGCCGCGCCCGGCCTCGCGATCGAGCCCGGCTCGGCGCTCGATCATCTGGGCCGCAACCGCTATTCCACGGTCTACATGCCTGGCTACAAGGTCACCATGCTGCCCGACGAGGTGGTGCAGATCTACACGCTGGACGAAGGGCGCGCCAATCCGGCCGTGTCGCTGTATGTCACCTACAACGAAGAGACGCTCGAAGTCATCGCCAAGGAAACCAAGCTGGAACGCGTGCCGGTGGTGGTCAACTTCCGCTACGACAAGCTCGACCACATTGCGACAGAAGAGTGGCTGACGGACAGCAGCTTGCAGGTAGAAAACACGCCTCAGCCCTTGCTGGAAAAACGCGAAGAGCTCACATTTTTATACCGCCTCTCGCGCCACTTGAAGGCGGGTCGGGAAGTGGTGCGCGGCAAGCCGGAAAACTTCAACCGCCCCGACTACAACTTCCGCCTCGTCGGCAACGATGGTGCAGTGCCCACTGGCTCCGAGACAGTGGAGATCAGCGTGCGCAAGCGTGGCGCGCCACTCGACCTGATCGTGGCCGAGGCTGCCATCGTGGCCAACAGCAGCTGGGGCCAGTTGCTGGCCGACTATGGCGTGCCCGGCATCTACCGCAGCCAGGCGAGCCTGGCGCCCGGCGTCAAGGTGCGCATGTCCACCAAGGCGCTGCCGCACGCAGGCATTGGCGTCAAAAGCTATGTCTGGGCCACCTCACCGCTGCGCCGCTATACCGACCTGGTCAACCAGTGGCAGATCATTGCCTGCGCGCGCAACGGCGCAACGGCAGCGCTGGTGGCCCCGTTCAAGCCCAAGGATGCGGAGATGTTCTCCATCATCAGCGGGTTTGACGCCGCCTACAGTGCCTACAACGGCTACCAGGCAGGCATGGAGCGCTTCTGGACCCTGAAATACCTGGAACAGCACCAGATCAGTGAGCTAACTGCAACAGTCATGAAGGAAGGCGCCGCCGGCAGCATGATGGTGCGCGCAGATGCACTACCATTGGTGTTTCCGGTACTGGGCGCGCAGAATTTGCCGCGTGGCGCCCAGGTCCGGGTCAAACTGGGGGAGATCGACGAGATCACGCTCGATGTGACTGGAACCGTGCTGGAGAGACTGGACGATACCGGGGCCGAACAGGCCAGCGAGGACTCGCCAGAAGATGAGGAGGAGGCCGTAGCCGGGCCCATCGCGATTGCGGTGGACATGAGCGACGGCGAGGACGCGGCGACAACAAAAACCGATTAACCGGAACCGTGAAGTTTCTGCAATTTCTTCGTTCGCTTTCCACACTGCAGCTGGCGCTGCTGATCTCGGTTCTGGTGCACGCCGTGGTGCTCAGCATCCGCTTTGTCGACCCTGAAGCCTTCGACCGCGTGTTCGAGGACACGCCGCTGGAGGTGATCCTGGTCAATGCCAAGTCGGACGATGCCAAGCCTGACAAGGCCCAGGCCGTGGCCCAGGCCAATCTGGCAGGCGGCGGCGAGTCTGCCAACACCGCAGAGCGCGCCACCAGCCCCATGCCCTACTCGGCCATCACCAACATGGGCGATGACTTCGAGGAGCGCCAGCGCCAGATCGACGCCATGCAGACGCAGCAGATGCAATTGCTCGCCGACCTGCGCAACCAGCTGGCGCAGTACCGCCCGCCCGATACGCGCAAGGCCACTGCTTCGCAGTCCGACATGGAGCAGGAAGAAAAGCACAAACAGCTCCTGAAGATGCTGGCCGAGATCGAAAAGCGCATCCACGAGGAAAACGCCCGTCCCAAAAAGCGCTACATCAGCCCCGCCACCCGCGAAGAAGTGTTTGCGCTGTACTACGACGAACTGCGCCGCAAAGTGGAAGACCGCGGCACGGCCAACTTCCCCGAAGCCGGTGGCAAGAAGTTGTATGGCGAATTGATCATGATCATGACGGTGAACCATGACGGCCGCGTGCTGGGCACCGAGGTGTACAAGAGCTCGGGCAACCAGCAATTGGATCGCCGTGCCGAAGCCATTGCAGTCAGCAGTGGGCCATTTGGCCACTTCGGCCCGGCGCTGCGCGCCAAGGCCGACCAAATTGCCGTGGTCTCCAAATTCCGCTTCACCCGCGAGCAGACGCTGGAAACGGCCAATTTGCAGTAAAGTGGAGCAGATTTTCATGCAGCGGGCACTTTGGTGCCCGTTTTTCCACGCGCACCACCATGTCTACCGCCGACCGCTACTGCGTCATGGGCAACCCCATCGCCCACAGCCGCTCACCCCGCATCCACAGCCTGTTTGCCGAACTGACAGGCCAATCCCTGGTGTACGAGCGCGAACTGGTGCCGCTGGATGCATTTGAAACACACCTGCGCCAGCTTGTACAAAGTGGCACCAGGGGCATGAACGTCACCGTCCCGTTCAAACTTGATGCAGCACGCCTGGCCGATACGCGCAGCGACCGCGTGGCGCTCTGTGGCGCTGCCAACACCTTGGTGGTGGGCGCAGATGGCCGCATCCACGCCGACAACACCGATGGCCTGGGCCTTGTCGCCGACATCACCCGCAATGCTGGCGTGGCCCTGCGCGGCCAGCGCGTGCTGCTGCTGGGCGCGGGCGGTGCTGCAGCCGGCGCACTGGCGCCGCTGCTGGAACAAGCCCCGGCCCAACTGGTGGTGTGCAACCGCACACACAGCAAGGCGCAAGACCTGACGGAGCAACACACCTACGTTGCAAAGCTATACAAAACAGATCTATTGGCGCTTGACAGCAGTGCACTGACAGGTGTTTTCGATGTCATCATCAACGCCACTGCCAGCAGCATGCAGGGCGCGGCCATCCCGGTGCCACCCCATGTGCTGCGTGCCGGCACGCTGGTGTACGACATGATGTACGGCCCTGCTGCCGAGCCATTCCTGCAATGGGCGGCACAGCACGGTGCAACCGGGCGCGACGGCCTGGGCATGCTGGTGGAACAGGCTGCTGAAGCCTTCTGGCTGTGGCGGGGCGTGCGTCCGCCATCGCAGCCTGTGCTGGCACAGGTGCGGGCCGAACTGGCGCCGCATTGAGCGTACTGATACTGTCATGAAGAGCATCGCACGCTGGTTGGGTTGGGCACTGCTGGTGGCACTGGGCCTGCAGCTGTTCTTTGTAGGTCGCATAGCGCTGATGGCATCCATCGACCCCGCATCCACCGCGTTCGAGCGCAGTGAGGCCTGGCGCCAGGTACAGCACGAAGGCCATCTGCGGTGGAGCCAGCAGTGGATGCCCTACAACCGCATCTCCGACCATTTGAAGCGCGCCGTCATTGCTTCTGAAGACGATGATTTTGCGAACCACGACGGTGTGCAGTGGGATGCGATTGAAAAAGCCCGCGCACGCAATGCCCGGGCCATGGAACGTGCAGAGCAGCAGCAGGAGCAGGCCGTTGCCCGTGCGGAGGCCCAGGCCAAAAAACGCGGCGAAGCCTTTGACCCGAGCACAGTGCCCACGAGGCCGGTCAAGCTCATGGGCGGCTCCACCATCACCCAGCAACTGGCCAAGAACCTGCTGCTCTCCTCCGAGCGCAGCCTGTTGCGCAAAGGGCAGGAACTGGCCCTTACCTACATGCTGGAGTACCTGCTGCCCAAGCAGCGCATTCTGGAGCTGTATTTGAACCACGCCGAATGGGGCAATGGCATCTTTGGCGCCGAGGCTGCTGCACAGCATTACTTTGGCAAACCAGCAGCGCAGCTGGCGCCACACGAGGCAGCGCGCCTGGCCATCATGCTGCCCAATCCCAAGGGAGCCGAAAAAAATCCGCAAACTGCTTATCTGAACCGCCGCACCGCCACGATCGCGGCACGCATGCGCTATGCTGAGCTGCCATGAAGGCCCGTTGCCATTTTGAGCAGAACAGGCCTCTGGCGCAGAACCGACAGGCACAAGTAGCTATCATTTCCATTGCATGAGAATTCTTGGTATTGACCCCGGCCTGCAGACCACCGGCTTTGGCGTGATCGACGTCAATGGGCAACGTCTGTCCTATGTGGCCAGCGGCACCATCCGCACCACTACCCTGGATCTGGGAGATCTCCCCGGCCGGTTGAAGATGATTTTTGATGGCATCTCCGAAGTCTGTCAGCGCTACGAACCCCATATGGCTTCGGTCGAAATCGTCTTTGTCAACGTCAATCCGCAATCGACCTTGCTGCTGGGCCAGGCGCGTGGCTGTGCGCTGACAGCTCTGGTGTCGCAAAACCTGCCGGTGGCCGAGTACACCGCACTGCAGATGAAGAAGGCCGTGGTGGGCCATGGCCGCGCCGCCAAGAACCAGATCCAGGAAATGGTCAAGCGCCTGTTGCACCTTCCCGGCCTGCCCGGCACCGACGCCGCCGATGCCCTGGGCCTGGCGATCACCCATGCGCATGCGGGCCTCGCCATGGCGCGCATGTCCGAGGCAAGCCCGCTGCAACGCAAACAGCACGCCATGTACAAGGCTGGCCGCAGTTACTGAGAATCCAAGCCGAAGCAGGCTCTCGTAGCACCACGAGCCTCCATCCGGCTGCACTAGCTCCATCGATTCATTGGCTTGCCCTGCAAGCGATGGCGTGCATTACCAAGCTTGCGGACTGGCTGGACAAAAAAAAACCTGTGCACTTCGTAGGCGCACAGGTCTGGCCGGCTGCAGGACTCCTCATGCGTGGATCCGGGCACCCCGTGAAGCAGTGCTCGGCATCAGGTGCAGCCACCAAAGTAAGCTTTGGATGGGGTCAGCGCCCAAAGGTTCAACCCAGAGCGCGGACAAACCCCGAATTATGGCCGCATACAGACAGTATCAGTTCGCATTGAAGACAATATTGGCAATCAGCCCGGTACCGACGGCGATGAGCAGATAGTCACCTCCGTATTGAATCCATTGGTAACCTCTTGGCGGCGGCGCGAGGCGGTGCATTCGCCAGTCGCCCACCACATAGCTGTATCCACGATAGGGCGCGGGTACGTAGCCGCCGCGGTACCAGTCGTTGCGCGGACCCACGCCGCGCCTCCGATCGGGCACCACGACGACACGAGGGGGAGGACGGTGGTCATGCCGGTAGTCACGACGATGATCGTCATAGCGCCTGTCATGGCCACGATCACGGTCCCAATGGCGCTGCTGGCCGGGGGGGCCATAGCCATCAGGGCCACGGCCATTGGGCTGGGCTTGTACTGGTGTACTCACGACCATGGCGCATGCCAGGGCAATGCCCAGGCTGCCTGCGATGGTGGAGATCGTGCTGCTCAGTTTCTTCATGACCTGTTTCCTTTCGAAAAACGAGGCGGCGCCGGGTTCACCCATTACCGCTGTGCATGACTCTTTAACGTGAGGCAGAGACCTGCGGTTTACCCCTCAGACCCAGGGTTACCCTCTGTATGCCTTGTGTAAAGCGCCTCAGGAGCATCAAATCTGCCGCAAAAGCCCTGTACATGCCATTTCGGGGCAGCAGCGGGCGCCAAAAGCATGGGCCTGTTTACGGAATTTTTACCTTCAGACCATGCGGCCCACAAACAATACCGCAAAGAACGCCAGCGCCGCAATCACGGTCCACTTGATCAGCAGCACAGACCATTGGCGATACCGGTGCTGGCCGGTACCCAAATAGACACAGAAGCTGATGGCCGACATCAACACCAGCAGCATGAAGATCCAGCGGAACATCACCATGCCGCGGGCCTACCAGGCAAGTGCTGCCTGGGCAAAGCCCTGAGGCGCTTCACGCACATGCTCGAAGGTGACGATATCCCAGGCATCGCGCTGCTGCATCAACTCGCGCAGCAGCAGGTTGTTGAGCCCGTGGCCGGAGCGGAAGGCACTGTAGGCCGCCAGCAGCGGGTAGCCCACGATATACAGATCGCCCATGGCATCCAGAATTTTGTGCTTGACGAACTCATCGTCATAGCGCAGCCCATCGCTGTTGAGGACTTTGTAATCGTCCATCACGATGGCGTTGTCCAGACCGCCGCCCAGTGCCAGGCCATTGGAGCGCAGCATTTCCACATCTTTGGTGAAGCCGAAAGTACGCGCACGGGCGATGTCGCGGGTGTAGTTGCCAGCACCCAGATCGAACTCGAACATCTGGCCGGTCGAGTCCACAGCCGGATGCGCAAAATCGATCTCGAAGCGCAGCTTGTAGCCATGGTAGGGATCCAGTCGGGCCCACTTGAGATTATTGCCCTCGCCCTGCCGGATCTCCACCGGCTTGAGCAGGCGCAGAAAACGCTTGTGCGCGTTCTGCAACTCGATGCCCGCGCTTTGCAGCAGAAAAACGAACGAGGCGGACGAGCCATCGAGGATCGGTATTTCTTCAGCCGTCACATCGATGTACAGGTTGTCGATGCCCAGGCCAGCGCAAGCGGACATCACATGCTCCACCGTGTGGATACGCACATCGCCCTTGCCCAGGGTCGAGGCCATGCGGGTGTCCACCACCGCGTCCGCATTCACCGGAATATCCACCGGCTCGGGCAGATCGACACGGCGAAACACGATGCCGGTATTGGCCTGCGCGGGACGCAGGGTCAACTCCACACGCTGGCCGCTGTGCAAGCCCACGCCTACGGCGCGGGTCAGGGATTTGATGGTACGTTGCTGAAGCATAACCTGTTGATTTTACGCCGTGCCAGCCTGTGAGACTGCACAAAATACCAATCGCCCGGATAGCGAAGGTCTGTTGCCCATTTGCTTGCAGATTTTGCCAATCTGTGCGCAAAGCAGATGCGGAGAGATCGCAGACACGTGCCAGGCACGTCTCTGAGAACGCGTTGACGATCTCTACGCAGCCGCGTTGGAGTGCCATCGGGATGAGTTCGAGGGGCCAGCGCGAGGAGATCGTCAACACGTTCTAATAACAACGCGCTGACAACCCCAAAGGTTGCAGCGCGTTGCAGTTTGATTCATCCATGTGCCCCGGGCAATGGATGGGGCCTTTACACCACTCAGTCTGCCTGCTTGCGCAGGAAGGCAGGGATTTCCAGATCTTCCATGCCGCTCGACGACATGGCGTCAACACGAGCCGAAGCCGCGTTGCGCCCGGTGCGCCAGACCGATGGGGTCTTCTTGTCGGCAAAGTCGTTCGCAAAACCGGTGCCCATGGGCATGGCGGTTTGCGCGGCCAGGCCAGTCACTGGTGCGTTCACCGATTGTGGTGTGTAGGCAATGTCGTCCGTGCCCGTACGCAGGCCGGCGCTGCCCTGAATCACCGAGATGGGCTGGCGCTTGGCCACAGGGCGCGACAGGCCGGTGGCCAGCACGGTCACACGGATCTCGTCACCCAGGGTTTCATCGTAAGCTGCGCCGAAGATCACATGCGATTCAGGCGATGCGTAGGCATTGATCGTGCTCATGGCCTGGCGCGATTCGGCCAGCTTCAGGCTGCCCTTGGTCGCCGTCACCAGCACCAGAATGCCCTTGGCACCCGACAGGTCGATACCTTCCAGCAGCGGGCATGCCACCGCTTGCTCTGCAGCAATGCGTGCACGGTCCGGGCCGCTGGCAGTGGCCGTGCCCATCATGGCCTTGCCTGGCTCGCTCATCACGGTCTTCACGTCGGCAAAGTCGACGTTGATGTAGCCGTGGTCGTTGATGATTTCGGAGATGCCGCCAACCGCATTCTTCAGCACGTCGTTGGCGTGCGCAAACGCCTGGTCCTGGGTGATGTCGTCACCCAACACGTCCAGCAGCTTCTCGTTGAGCACCACGATCAGCGAATCCACGTTGGCTTCCAGCTCGGTGAGGCCCCCGTCGGCGTTGGACATGCGACGCTTGCCTTCCCACTCGAACGGCTTGGTCACCACGCCCACGGTGAGGATGCCCATCTCCTTGGCTACGCGTGCGATCACTGGTGCAGCGCCCGTGCCCGTGCCACCACCCATGCCTGCGGTAATGAAGAGCATGTGCGAGCCAGCGATAGCGGAGCGGATATCTTCGATGGCGGATTCGGCTGCCTCACGGCCGTTTTCAGGCTTGCTGCCAGCGCCCAAGCCGGTTTCACCCAACTGGATCACGCGATGGGCATGGCAGCGCTCCAATGCCTGCGCATCGGTGTTGGCCGAAATGAACTCGACACCCTGAACACTGTTGGCGATCATGTGCTCGACAGCGTTGCCGCCGCCGCCGCCCACGCCGATCACCTTGATCTGGGTGCCCTGGTTGAATGTGTTGCCTTCATACATTTCGATGGTCATTGCCTGCTCCTCTCGCTCGCGCGTCAACATGAAAAAATTGGGTTACGGATAATTCACTCTTTAATGAACAAATGGTTGCTGGTGGCCCTATCGGTCGCCAAGGGTCGTGAACCTTGGGCACTGAAGGGCTGCTTTGCGCCAGCCAACAAGTGCTGTCATGCATGGTTAAAAGTTCCCCACAATAAAGTCCTTCAAACGCCCAAAAGCCGATTTCACCGAACCGGTTTTCTGGGCCACCTTGTAGCCACGCATGCGTGCCATGCGGGCTTCTTCCAGCAGGCCCATGACGGTGGCAGCGCGGGGCTGGGCCACCATCTCGGCCAGAGTGCCGGAATACTTGGGAATGCCGCGGCGCACGGGCTTGAGGAAGATGTCCTCCCCCAACTCGACCATGCCCGGCATCACGGCGCTGCCGCCCGTCAGCACAATGCCCGACGACAGCACCTCCTCATAACCTGACTCGCGGATGACTTGCTGCACCAGCGAGAAAATCTCTTCCACACGCGGCTCGATCACACCGGCCAATGCCTGCTTGGACAACAGGCGCGGGCCGCGATCGCCCAGGCCTGGTACATCGACCTGCGTGTCCGGATCGGCCAGCAGCTGCTTGGCACAGCCGCTCTCAACCTTGATGTCTTCCGCATCCTTGGTGGGCGTACGCAGCGCCATGGCGATATCGCTGGTGATCAGGTCGCCGGCAATAGGGATCACCGCCGTGTGGCGAATGGCGCCACCAGTGAAGATCGACACATCGGTGGTGCCTGCACCGATGTCGACCACGGCAACGCCCAGCTCACGCTCGTCATCGGTCAACACGGCCTGGCTCGACGCCAGGGGATTCAGCAGCAGCTGCTCCACTTCCAGGCCACAGCGACGCACGCACTTGATGATGTTCTCGGCCGCACTTTGCGCGCCGGTCACGATATGGATCTTCGACTCCAGGCGCAGGCCGCTCATGCCGATGGGTTCGCGCACATCCTGGCCGTCAATCGCAAACTCCTGCGGCTCCACCAGCAGCAGGCGCTGGTCCGACGGAATATTGATGGCCTTGGCCGTATCCAGCACACGCGCCACATCGGCGGCCGACACTTCCTTGTCCTTGACTGCCACCATGCCGCTGGAATTGATGCCGCGGATGTGGCTGCCCGTGATGCCGGTGTAGACGCGCTGGATGTTCAGGTCGGCCATCAGCTCGGCCTCCTTCAAAGCCTGCTGAATGCTTTGCACCGTGGCATCGATATTCACCACCACACCGCGCTTCAAACCATTGCTAGGCGCCACGCCCAGCCCGGCCAGCTTCAGCTCACCATTGCCCAGCACTTCAGCCACAACCACCATGACTTTGGCCGTGCCGATATCAAGGCCTACCACTACATCTTTGCTGTCTCGTGCCATGGTCAGTTGCCCTCGATGATTGGGTGATTGGTATGGTTCATGTTTCGCATCTCTGAATGTTCTACTTTTTGGGTGCAGGTCTGGCCGCCGAGGTTGAGCCCGTGCTCACACCCTGCATGCGAACGGCATAACCGCCAGCATGGCGCAGGTCGGCAGACGTCAGCGAAGCAACGCTCCGCTTGTACATGCCCGTCACCTCCGGCAGGGACTCGGCAAACTTGCTCACACGCTGGCGCACTTCTGTTTCTGTGCCTTGGCCCATCTCTATCACCGCACCCGATTGCAAGGTAGCCTTCCAGCTGCCGCTGCTGCTTTCGTCCAGCGCAACCAGCGGGTTGTCGAGCTTGGCGTAGATCGGGGCAAGTGCCCGGAACATGCCCAGCACCTCCATCGACCTGCCAGCGCGGCCAGACAGGTGAGGCAGGTTGTGCAGATCCGGGTCTGTGGAATCTCCTTCAAACATCTGGCCATCGCTGTTGAGCAGGCGCGATTCGCCCTCTGCTCCCCAGACGGCCGCCGCATCCTGTTCGGTGATCGTGACCGACAGGGTGTGCGGAAACTCGCGCCGCACCTGAGCCTGACGCACCCACGGCGCCTGCTCGAAAATCTTGCGTGTCTCGTCCAGATCCATGGTGAAGAAGTTGCCCTTGAGCGCTGGCATCACATTGGCCTGTAACGAAACGGCACTGTTGTGCTCCATCTCGCCTTGCACCACGATGCGGGCAATGCTGAGCGCAGGGTGGTGGATGGCCCAGCGCGCACCGGCTGCCAGCACCATGGCGCCGCAACCCACGAACAATGCCGTTGCCAGCATGTTCATGAGTCTGACGTCAAAGGGGACTGGCATGGTCTGTTCCATGGTGTGTCTGTCCTTCTTTCAAACCTCGGCGCCTTGCGCCGCGTCGGTGGATGCCGATGCCAGCAGGTGCAGGCACAGGTCTTCGTAGCTCATGCCGGTGGCGCGAGCAGCCATCGGCACCAGCGAATGGCCGGTCATGCCGGGAGATGTGTTGATCTCCAGCAGGAAAGGCTTGTTGTCGGAGGCACGCACCATCACATCGGCACGCGACCAGCCACGGCACCCCAGGGTGCGGAAGGCCTTTTCCGCCAGATCACCAATGGCAGCCTCCATGTCGGCAGGCAGGCCGCTGGGGCAGAAATACTGCGTGGTGTCGGTGAAGTACTTGTTCTGGTAGTCGTAGTTGCCTTCGGGCGCCACGATCTTGATCACCGGCAATGCCTTCGCATTGCGCCCCTGGCCCAGCACCGCACAGGTAGTCTCCAGGCCTTCAATGAACTGCTCGCACAGCACTTCCGGGTCATAGCGCGATGCCAGTTCGTAGGCCTTGGCGCATTCTTCGGGCGTGCTGATCTTGGACAGGCCGATGGTCGAGCCTTCGCGGGCCGGCTTCACGATCATGGGCGAGCCCAGCGCTACGAGCGCATCACGCGTATCCTGCTCGCTGGCAGCCATGCGCCACTCCGGGGTGGACAGTCCTTCAAAGCGCCAGATGCGCTTGGTCATGATCTTGTCCATCGCAATGCTTGATGCCATGACGCCTGGGCCCGTGTAGGGAATGCCGAGCAGCTCCAGCGCGCCTTGCACCGTGCCATCCTCTCCATGGCGACCATGGAGCGCGATGAAGCAGCGCGCAAAGCCCTGCTTGCGCAGTTCGCCCAGGTCTTGCACGGAAGGATCGAACGCATGCGCATCGACGCCCTTGGATTGCAACGCTGCCAGAACGCCCTTGCCGGACATCAGCGAGACTTCGCGCTCGGCAGAGCTGCCGCCCATCAGCACCGCAACCTTGCCCAGCGCCTTCACATCGATATTCATCATTTTTTCACTCATACCGCGCTCTCCTTCTGCGCAATACGCTCATTATTTGATAGCAAATCCATTACTTTACCGGCCACGGAACCGATCGATCCTGCGCCCATGCACAACAGCACATCGCCATCCTTGGCATGGTCCACAATCGCTTGCGGCAGCTCGGCAATCTGTTCTACAAAGATGGGCTCGACCTTGCCTGCCACGCGCACCGCGCGCGCCAGTGCCCGGCCATCGGCCGCCACAATCGGTGCTTCGCCAGCGGCATACACCTCGGCCAGCAACACGGCGTCGGCGCCACCGATCACCTTGACGAAATCCTCGAAGCAATCGCGTGTGCGGGTGTAGCGATGGGGCTGGAAGGCCAGCACCAGACGACGGCCCGGGAACGCGCCGCGCGCGGCCGCAATGGTGGCAGCCATTTCGACGGGGTGATGGCCGTAATCGTCAATAACGGTGAACTTTCCACCATCTGCCAGGCTTGCTTCGCCATAGCGCTGAAAACGGCGGCCCACACCCTTGAAACCTGCCAGTCCACGCAGCAGGGCTGCGTCATCCAGTCCCAACGCCATGGCCACACCAATGACAGACAGCGCATTGAGCACGTTGTGTTCGCCAGGCAGGTTGAGCACCACATCCAGATCTGGCAGGCCTTCGGCAGTACGGCGCTGCACGGTGAAGCGCATCTGGCCGTTGTCGGCGTGTACATCGACCGCACGGATCTGTGCAGCCTCGTTCAATCCGTAGGTCGTGACCGTGCAGGCTACGCGGTCCACAATCTCGGCCACGGCAGGGCTGTCGGTGCAGACGATGGCGTTGCCGTAGAACGGCATGCGGTTGAGGAAATCGACGAACGCCGATTTAAGACGGCCGAAGTCGTGGCCATAGGTGTCCATGTGGTCGGCATCGATGTTGGTGACCACCGCCATTACGGGTAGCAGATTCAGGAACGACGCATCCGACTCATCGGCCTCGACCACGATGTACTCACCGCTGCCCAGCCGCGCATTGGCACCTGCACTGTTGAGCTTGCCGCCAATCACAAAGGTCGGGTCCCAGCCCGCTTCGGCCAGCACGCTCGTGACCAGGCTGGTGGTGGTGGTCTTGCCGTGTGTCCCGGCAATGGCGATGCCTTTGCGCAGACGCATCAACTCTGCCAGCATCTGCGCGCGGGGCACCACAGGAATGTTCTTGGCGCGTGCGGCCAGCACCTCGGGGTTGTCAGCCTGTACCGCCGTGGAGGTAACCACGGCCTGTGCGTTGGCGATATGCGCCGCATCATGGCCGACAAAGGTGGTGATGCCTGCGTCGCGCAGGTGCTGCAAGGTGGCACCGTCGGACAGATCCGAACCCGACACCACATAGCCCAGGTTGTGCAGCACCTCGGCAATGCCGCTCATGCCGGCGCCACCGATACCCACGAAGTGAATGCGCTGGATGGCGTGCTTCATCGTGCCACCTCCTCGCAAGCTTGAGCCACACGTTGTGCGGCTTCCAGTTTCTGCATTGTTTTTGCCTTTTGCGCTTTCTCCACCAACGTGGAGCGCTCTATATTTTCTAGCATTTCAGCCAGATTTTGTGCGCTTAGAACGCTTTGTTGCACCAACCACCCTGCACCGCAATCCACCAGGAAACGCGCATTGGCCGTCTGGTGGTCATCCACTGCGGCAGGGAAAGGAACGAACACCGCAGCGGCACCCACGGCGGCCAGCTCCGTCACCGTGCTGGCACCCGCGCGGCAGACGATGATGTCCGCGTCGGCATAGGCCTTGGCGGCGTCGTCAATGAACGGGGTCAAGGTGGCTTGCACACCTGCTGCCGCATAGTTGGCCTGCAGCGCGTCGATCTGCTTGGCGCCGCTTTGGTGAGTGACCCGTGGCCGAGAGGCCTCAGGCATCAGGGCCAGCGCCTGGGGGACCACCTCGTTCAGCGCCTTGGCGCCCAGGCTGCCGCCCACCACCAGCAAATGCAGAGGGCCCGTGCGGCCCGCAAAGCGGACTGCTGGCTCGGGTTGCTGCGTGAACTCTGCTCGCAAAGGGTTGCCTACCCATTCGGCGCCAGCAATCGCCTCAGGGAAGGCGCTGAACACGCGCTTGGCAAAACGCGCCAGCAACTTGTTGGCCATGCCGGCAACCGAGTTCTGCTCATGCAGCACCATGGGCACCCCGCTCAATACTGCAGCGAGCCCACCAGGAACGGTGATGTAACCACCCATGCCGACCACCACATCGGGCTTCACACTGCGCAGCACGGCACGCGCCTGCGACAGCGCCTTGGCCATGCGCAGGGGCAGGTCCAGCAAGGATGCAGCCCCCTTGCCGCGCACACCGGAAAACTCCACCCTCTCCAGCGGAAAACCCCGTGGTGGAACGAGGCGCTCTTCCATGCTGCCGGGAGCACCCAGCCAATGCACGGTCCAGCCGCGGTCGCGCAGCTCTTGCGCCACGGCCAGCCCCGGGAAAATGTGTCCCCCTGTACCACCAGCCATGATGAGTGCGGTCTTGCTCATGAGCGCGCACCTCCCGCACTCATCGCCTTGTTCTCGCAATCAATGCGTAGCACGATGGCGATGGCAACCAGGTTCATCAAGATGGCCGAGCCGCCAAAGCTCATCAACGGCAGCGTCAAGCCTTTGGTTGGCAGGGCACCCAGGTTCACCCCCACGTTGATGAAGGTCTGGAAACCGATCCAGATGGCAACCCCCTGGGCCACTAGGCCCGAGAAGATCCGGTCCATTCGGATGGCCTGGCGGCCGATCTCGACAATGCGGCGGATCATGAAGAAGAACAGGCCCAGCAGGATCACAATGCCCACCAGCCCCAGTTCCTCCCCAATCACGGCCAGCAGGAAGTCAGTATGCGCTTCGGGCAGCCAGTGGAGCTTTTCCACACTGCCGCCCAGGCCCACACCAAAAATCTCACCCCGCCCGATTGCAATCAGCGAATGCGACAACTGGTAGCCTTTGCCCAGGGCATGCTTTTCGCTCCATGGGTCCAGGTAGGCAAAGATACGTTCGCGGCGCCATTCGGATGTCATCACGATCATGGCAAAGGCTGCCACCAGAATGAGCGCGATGATGAAGAACATGCGTGCATTGACGCCGCCCAGAAACAGGATGCCCATGGCGATCACGGCAATCACCATGAACGCCCCCATGTCAGGCTCGGCGAGCAGCAGTGCGCCGACAATGCCTACCGCCAGGCCCATGGGCAGCACGGCACGGAAGAAGCGCTCCTTCACCTCCATCTTTCGGACCATGTAATCAGCCGCGTACATGATGACGGCGATCTTGGCCAGCTCGGACGGCTGGAAGTTCATGATACCCAGCGACAGCCAGCGGCGCGCGCCGTTTACCACCGTGCCCACATGCGGAATCAGCACCGCAATCAGCATGAGAATGGAGCCGATGAAGAGCCAGGGCGCCCAGCGCTCCCAGACCTTCATGGGAATCTGGAATGCCAGCACCGCAGCCACAAAGCCCAGCCCCACGCTCAGCAGGTGGCGCTGGAAGAAATAGTAATGCGCAATCTTGCCGAAGCGAGGGTTGTCCGGCATGGCAATCGAGGCAGAGAACACCATGACGATGCCCCACGACAGAATTGCCACCACCAGCCAGATCAGCACCTGGTCGGCACCAAAGAAACTGGCTGTGTTGGTAGGCATCTGGCGGTACTCATTGCCACCCACGCGCACCGGCAGAATGTCGACAGGCTTCTCACCTGCCGGCTTGAACCAGCCACCAAACTTGTCACGCAGTGCTGTGGTTGCGCTCATGGCTGCACCTCCAGGCTGCTGCCTTTTTCTTCGGCCAGTGTGGCGACCGCCTGGCAGAACACCTCGGCACGGTGGGCATAGTTCCTGAACATATCCAGACTGGCACAGGCCGGAGACATCAGCACCGCATCACCCGCGCGGGCCTGCTGGCTGCATAGCTGCACCGCCTCTTCCATGGTCTGCGCATGCTGCATCGGCACATGCGTGTCGGCCAGCGCTTCTTCGATCAGCGGCGCATCGCGGCCAATCAATACCACCGTGCGCGCATAGCGCAACACAGGATCTGCCAGCGGCGAGAAGTCCTGGCCTTTGCCGTCGCCACCCAGGATCAGAACAATTTTGCGGTCCGCGCCCAGCCCCATCAGGGCCGCAACCGTTGCACCGACATTGGTGCCCTTGCTGTCGTCGAAGTACTCGATGTCATCCACCACGCCAATGGGCTCGACACGGTGGCGTTCGCCCCGGTACTCGCGCAGGCCAAACAGCATCGGGCCGAACGCTGCGCCCGCGGCATGGCCCAGCGCCAGCGCAGCCAGTGCGTTCATGGCGTTGTGGCGACCGCGAATGCGCAAGGCATCGGCCGGCATCAGGCGCTGTACAAAAATTTCGTCGCTCGCAGCCTGGTTGCGCTTGTTGCTGGCACTGTTGCCATCATCTTGCGCCCGCACCAGCCATGCCATGCCATTGACCACTTCCAGCCCGAAATCGCCAGGCTGGCTGGGCATATCCAACCCAAAGCTGATGTGCGCGCGCAATTGAGGGCGTTGGAGCTTGATGCGTACGGGTGGCGGCAGCATTTCCATCACCATCGAATCATCACGGTTGAGCACCATCAAGGCGCTCTTGCCAAAGATTCGGGCCTTGGCGGCGGCATAGGCCTGCATGCTGCCGTGCCAGTCCAGGTGATCCTGCGTGATGTTGAGCACCGTGGCGGCCGTCGGCTCGAATGCATGCGCGTCTTCGAGCTGAAAGCTGGACAGCTCCAGCACCCAGGCCTGCGGCAGGTCTTCGGCATCGATGCGTTCAGACAAGGTATCAAGCAAGGTCGGGCCGATGTTGCCAGCCACCGCAGTGCGGATACCGGCGTGCTCAAGCAGTTGCCCCGTAAGCGAGGTGACTGTGGTCTTGCCATTGGTGCCAGTGATGGCCAGCACCTTGGGTTGGTAGCCATGCGCTTGCGCGAGGCCGCCCAGCGCCATTGAGAAAAGGTCGAGCTCGCCACTGACGGGCAGGCCAATGGCTCGCGCGGCCTCCACAACCGGGGCTACGACAGCAGGACTCAGGCCTGGAGAGCGGTATACCGCGCCCATACTCTGGCCATCAATCAAGGCAGCAGACAAGTCGCCCGCCACAAAGCGTACCGCAGGCAACTCCGTCTGCAATTGGGCAAGCTGGGGCGGCGCTTCGCGCGTGTCTGCCACAGTCACTTCCGCGCCTGCGCGCACGCACCAGCGTGCCATGGCGAGGCCAGAGGCGCCCAAGCCCAGCACCAGCACCCGCTGCCCCTGCAGGTGCTGTACTTGACCTTGCGGCCACTGCACTGGCACCGGTGGGTATTCCACCGCCTGCTCGGCAGGCTGTGCGGCTACTGCCGTCACTTCACCACTGGCGGCATCGGAGATGCTGGGGTCTGCAAAAATCTGCGCCACAAAGGCGGCAGCATCCTTGGCCGCCGTCAGTGTGGATACATCAGGAATGGGCTCTGCAACAGGCGCGGCAAGCTCAACGACTGCATCAGGTGCCACAGGCGCGGCAGCATTTCCCTCATCGGCACTGGGCGCTGCAGATGCGTCCCCCTCCACCACATCACCTTGCGGCACTGGCGGCGCAGCTCCATCTTCGACAGCAAAGGCTGCCACGGGCTCAGAAGCAATTGGTGCCTGCATTCCTTGCACCAGCGTCGCATTTTCATCCGCTGCGTGCGGCGCAGAATCAGCCACCGGCGCAGTGCCACCCGGCGCCATCGCAGGGTTGTCGGTGAGGGGTTTGAAGGCTTCGGCAGACATGGTGTTTACCTCAGCTTCAGGGTGGACAGGCCAATCAGGCACAGCAGCATGGTGATGATCCAGAAGCGCACCACAACCTGCGTCTCCTTCCAGCCACTCTTTTCGAAATGGTGGTGGAGCGGCGCCATCTTCAGCAGCCGGCGGCCTTCGCCATAACGCTTTTTGGTGTACTTGAACCACACCACCTGCATCATCACCGACACGGCCTCGGCCACGAATACCCCGCCCATGATGGCCAGCACAATTTCCTGGCGCACGATGACGGCGATGGTGCCCAGCGCACCGCCCAGCGCCAATGCGCCCACATCCCCCATGAAGACCTGCGCTGGATGGGTGTTGAACCACAGGAAGGCCAGACCCGCGCCAAGCATGGCACAGCAGAAAATGAGCAGCTCACCTGCGCCACCAATGTGCGGAAAGAGCAGGTAACGCGAGAAATTGACAGAGCCTGTGACGTAGGCGAACACACCCAGGGCCGAACCCACCATCACCACCGGCATGATGGCCAGGCCATCCAGGCCATCGGTCAGATTGACGGCATTGCTGGAGCCAACGATCACCAGGTATGTCAGGATCACAAAGCCAAGCACGCCCAGCGGATAGCTCACCTCCTTGAAGAAGGGAACCATCAACCCAGCCTTGGGCGGCAGATCAAGCGAAAACCCGGATTTGACCCAGCTGACAAAGAGGCTCCACACCTCGGTATTGGTGTTCTCGGAAATACAGAACACCAGATACAAGGCAGCGCCCAGGCCGATGATCGACTGCCACATGTATTTCTCGCGCGAGCGCATGCCTTCGGGGTCTTTGTTGACCACCTTGCGCCAATCGTCCACCCAGCCAATGGCGCCAAAGCCAAAGGTCACCGCAAGAACGACCCAGACGAAGCGGTTGGAGAGATCGAACCACAGCAGGGTCGAAATCAGGATCGACAGCAGGATCAGCACGCCACCCATGGTCGGCGTGCCGCTCTTGCTCAAATGAGACTGCATGGCATAGCCCCGAATGGGCTGGCCGATCTTCAGGGCGCTCAAGGTGCGGATCACCTTGGGGCCAGCCACAAGCCCGATGATCAAGGCGGTCAGCGCCGCCATCACGGCGCGGAACGTCAGGTACTGGAAGATCCGCAGAAAGCTGAACTCCGGCGACAAGCTTTGCAACCAACTGGCGAGCAGTATCAGCATGCTGCCTCCTTGCAGGTGCCCTGCGCATTGTCTGTCTTGCCTGCACAGGCTTGCATCGCCTGCACCACTTGCTCCATCTTCATGAACCGCGAACCCTTGACCAACACACTGCCTACATGAGGCATCACCGCACATACCGCCTCTTGCAAGGCCTGCATGCTCTCAAAATGCCGAGCGCCTGCACCAAACGCTGAGGCAGCAAATGCACTCTGTGCACCCAGCGCAAACAATTGCGGAATGCCTTTCTGCTGTGCCAGCGTGCCTGCTTCCGCATGGAATTGCGGACCGTTGTCGCCGACCTCACCCATATCGCCGAGCACCAGCAGTTGCGGTGCAGGCAACTCGCGCAGCACCTCAATGGCGGCCTCGACCGAATCGGGATTGGCGTTGTAGGTGTCATCCACCACGGTGACCTTACCCGCGGGCGTTGCCACCGACAGCGCACGCGACCGGCCCTTGACTGGCTCGAACGCAGTCAATCCTTGCGCAATGGCAGCGATTGGTACACCCGCTGCATGCGCGCATGCAGCAGCAGCCAGCGCATTGCGCACGTTGTGCCGGCCTGCTATTTGCAGCGCAACGGCCGCACTGCCGGATGGTGTGTACAGCTCCAGCGTCCAGGCGCCGTCGCCCCAGGCCACATTGCGGGCAAATACCTGGGCACCGTCAGCCTCGTCGCCAAACAGCAAACTGGTGCGGGCGCCAGCCAAGCCTTGCCACAGCGACGTGTACAAATCGCCTGCCGGGAAAACCGCCACGCCGTTGACAGGCAATGCAGACAGCACGCTTCCGTTTTCACGCGCCACCGCCTCAACGGTATGCATGAATTCCTGGTGTTCACGCTGTGCGTTGTTGACCAGAGCCACCGTCGGCTGCGCCATGGCGGCCAGCAGCGCAATTTCACCGGGATGGTTCATGCCCAGCTCCACCACACCGATGCGGTGGTCTGCAGTCATACCCAGCAAGGTGAGTGGTACGCCGATTTCATTGTTCAAATTGCCGCGGGTGGCAAACGCAGCGTCACCTGCATGCGCCCGCAGGATGGACGCAATCATTTGCGTGACCGTGGTCTTGCCGTTGCTGCCCGTGACCGCCACCATAGGCAAGGCAAACTGCGCACGCCATGCGGTAGCCAGCGCCCCCAAGGCCTTGAGGGTATCCGGCACCACAATGCCGGGCAGGCCTGCGCTGACAGGATCGACGCTGCACAATGCGGCGACCGCGCCCGCCGACCTGGCTTGCGCCAGAAACACGTTTCCGTCAAAGCGCTCACCCTTGAGCGCCACAAACAAATCACCAAGCTGCAGGCTGCGCGAATCGGAGTGCACACGCAGCAGCGGCACTGCACCGTCACCCACAAGCCTTGCCTGTGGGATGTGCTGCTGGATGAACCCCAGCGCCTGGTGCAGGGTCATCATCGTCATAGTTGTTCTTTCCGCTTGGCCAGCGCCGCCTTCGCCTGCGCTGTGTCGAGAAACGGGTGCTTCACACCTGCAATCTCCTGATAGTCTTCATGCCCCTTGCCTGCCACCAGGATCACGTCCTCGCTGGCGGCCCGGCACACGGCTTCGCCGATTGCGGCAGCACGGTCGGCCTGCACATGCCAATGCGCGCTTTTCGACATGCCTTGCACGATGTCCTCAATGATGGCCAATGGCGCCTCGCCGCGGGGGTTGTCACTGGTCACGATCACTTCATCTGCCTGGGTTTGCGCAATGCGCCCCATCTGTGGGCGCTTGGTGGCATCACGGTTGCCGCCGCAGCCGAATACGCACCAGAGCTTGCCAGCGCGTTGCGCTGCAAGCGGTCGCAAGGCCTGCAAGGCTTTCTCCAGTGCATCGGGCGTGTGCGAGTAGTCGACCGCAATCAGAGGCGCTCCGGCTTCGGTTACCTGCTCCATGCGGCCAGGCACAGCGGCCATTCCAGCGCATGCATCCACTGCCTGCTGCAGGCCCACGCCCAGCGCTCGCACGCAGGCAATCACCTCCAGCAGGTTGAGCACGTTGTACTGACCGATCACCTGGCTGTGAAGCGTGACGGGCTTGCCGCCTTCCACCACCTCAAACACCAGGCCCCGCTCGCCAGCACGGATGTCTCGCGCCGACAGACGCGCAGCCGAGTCGTCAGCGATCGAGACCGTCCACAAGTCGAGCGCCTCAGCCGCCAATTCGGTCGCCAGTTGCGCCCCCTTGGGGTCGTCCACATTCACCACCGCAGCCTGCAAGCCAGGCCACGCGAAAAGCGCACGCTTGGCTGCCCAATAGGCGTCCATGTTGCCGTGGTAATCCAGGTGGTCCTGGGTGAAGTTGGTGAAGATCGCAGCCTTGATGCGCGTACCAGCAAGCCGGTGCTCCTCGATGCCAATGGACGAAGCTTCGATGGCGCAGGCGCCGTAACCCGCATCCACAAAATTGCGGAATGCGCGCTGCAGCAATACGGGGTCGGGGGTGGTCATCCCCGTCACATCCAGCTGGTGTGGTGGGATGCCGACGCCCAGGGTCCCCACCAGCGCACTGCCGCGGTGCGGCAACACCCCTGCTTCGGCCAGATGCGCCACGGCTTGTGCCAGCCACCAGCTGATGCTGGTCTTGCCATTGGTGCCGGTGATCGCCAGCACGTCCAGCGACTGGCTGGGCTCACCAAACCATGCGTTGGCAATTTTGCCCGTTGCCGCCTTGAGTTCAGGCATGGCCGCCACAGGCATGCCCGCGAAATCGAATTGCTCCATGCCAGCTTGCTCGACCAGGCACGCAGCAGCGCCACGCTGCACGGCTTGCGCCACGTAGGCACGGCCATCGGTGACGCCGCCAGGCCAGGCAATGAAGGCATCGCCGGGCTGCACCTTGCGGCTGTCGGTCTGCAAGGTACCACCGGTAACACGAGCCTTGAGCCAAGCCATGGCTTCATCCACGCTGCGCAGCAGTTGAGGAGTCGCATTCATAGCGGCTCCTCCACTTCGTTGGCAACGATTTGCGGCTTGACGGTCATATCAGGCTGCACACCCATCAGGCGCAAGGTCTGCTGCACGACTTCACTGAACACAGGGCCTGCCACCGTACCGCCATAGAAGCTGCCTTGCGATGGCTCGTCGATCATCACCGCGACAATGATGCGCGGATTCTCGATTGGAGCGATGCCAGTGAACCACGCGCGGTACTTGCCCGCTGCATAGCCCTTGCCTTGCTGCTTGCGCGCGGTACCGGATTTGCCGCCGATCGAGTAGCCCACGGTCTGCGCCTTCTGGCCGGTGCCACCAGGCCCTGCCGCCAGCCACAGCATGTGACGCACTTGCTCTGCCGTTTTCTTCGAAAACACGGGTGTGCCTGCCGGGCGGCCCACACTCTTGAGCATGGTGGCCGGAATCACGTTGCCGTCATTGGAGAAGACCGTGTACGAGCGGGCCATCTGGAACAGCGAAGCCGACAGGCCATAGCCATAGGAGATGGTGGCCTGCTCCACAGGCTTCCAGCTCTTCCAGGGACGCAGGCGGCCACTGGCCGCGCCGGGGAAGGCGATCTGCGGCTTCTGCCCATAACCCAGGGCGGAGTGCACATTCCACATTTCCTGCGCCGACATTTTCTGCGCCACCTTGAGCGCGCCCACGTTGCTCGACTTCTGGATCACGCCGTCCACGGTCAGCGCACCATAGTTGTGGGTGTCGGTGATCGTGAAGCCGCCAATGGCATAGCGACCCGGCGTGGTGTCGATGATGGTGGTGTTCTTGACACGCCCCAGCTCCAGCGCGGTTCCCACGGTGATCGGCTTCATGGTCGAGCCTGGCTCGAAGGTATCGGTGATGGCGCGGTTGCGCAGCTGTTCGCCGGTCAGCCGCAGGCGGTTGTTCGGGTCATAGCTGGGGTAGTTGGCCAGCGCCAGCACTTCGCCCGTGTGCGCATCCATCACCACCACGCTACCTGCCTTGGCCTTGAAGGCGGCAACCTGGTCGCGCAGCTTCTGGTAGGCGAAGAACTGCACCTTGCTGTCAATGGAGAGCTGGATGTCCTGGCCTTCCTGTGGCGGAGTTTCGACGCCCACGCCTTCCACCACGCGCCCCAGGCGGTCCTTGATGACACGGCGCGAGCCGGCCTTGCCACCCAGTTCCTTGTCGAAGGCCAGCTCCATGCCTTCCTGGCCATGGTCTTCCACATTGGTGAAGCCCACGACGTGGGCTGCAGATTCACCTTCCGGGTATTGGCGCTTGTATTCCTTGCGCAGGTAGATGCCCTTGACATCCAGCGTCTTGATCTTCTGGCCGATGTCCCAATCCAGCTGCCGCTTGATCCAGACAAAGCTCTTGTCTTCGTCAGCCAGTTTGGCATTGAGCTGGGTGTAGGGCATACCCATCAGCTTGGCGATCTCGCGCAGCTTGGATTGGGTGGCCGCATCGTCCTGGTCCACATCCTCGGGAATCGCCCAGATGCTGGCGGCCGGCACGCTGGAAGCTAGGATCAGGCCATTGCGATCCAGCAACCTGCCACGATTGGCGGGCAATTCGATAGTGCGCGCAAAGCGCACTTCGCCCTGCCGCAGGAAGAAGTCATTGCCGATCACCTGCACGTAGGCTGCGCGCCCGATCAGGCAGAAAAAACCCAGTGCGAGCGCCAGCATGACGAAGCGGCTGCGCCACATGGGCGTACGCTCGGCAAGCAGCGGGCTGGTGGAGTAACGCATGTCGCGGCTCATTGCGCAGCTCCCACGCCAGGCTCGGGCACATACACAGTCACCGCAGGCGTTGCCGTCTGCATTCCCATCTTGTCGCGCGCCAACTGCTCCAGGCGCAGCGGCGTGGCCTGGGCACGCTTTTCCACCTGCAGGCGCTGGTGGTCGGTTTCCAACTGGCGCGACTGCGCCACCGTGCGGTCCAGCTCGGTGAACAGCTTGCGCGCTTCATACTGTGACTGCACCAGCGCCATGGCGCTGAGGATCGACAGAATCAGCAAAAGGATATTCAGGCGCAGCAGCACAGATATCCTTTCGTCTTGAATGCGGGCAGGTACAGCGCGCTCATGCTGGCACCTCCGTACGCTCTGCCACGCGCATCACGGCACTGCGGGCACGTGCATTGGCCGCAACTTCCGCCTCGCTGGGCTTGACACGCTCCAGAGCCTTGAGGCGCATGGGCTGCGGCGCCGCAAAGGGCGCGCGGCGGTCATAGACCTCTTTGGAATGCCTGGCAATGAATTGCTTGACGATGCGGTCTTCCAGCGAATGGAAGCTGATCACCACCAGCCGGCCGCCAGGCGCCAGCACCCGCAGGCTGGCCTCTAGCGCCTGCTCGAGCTCCTCAAGCTCGGCATTGATGAAAATCCGAAGAGCCTGGAATGTGCGCGTGGCAGGGTTTTGCCCAGCCTCGCGGGTCTTGACTGCGCCAGCCACGAGCTCGGCCAGATCGGCAGTGGTGGCGACTGGCGAGCCAGCCTCCCGCCGCGCAACAATCGCCTTTGCAATGGGGCCAGCAAACCGTTCTTCACCGAAGTCACGTATCACCTCCGCAATCTGCTGCATTTCCGCCTCTTGCAACCACTCGGCCACGCTTTGGCCGCGAGTGGTGTCCATGCGCATGTCGAGCGGGCCGTCGAAGCGGAAACTGAACCCGCGCTCAGGACTGTCGATCTGGGGCGAGCTCACACCCAGATCCAGCAACACTCCGGCAACCGATGCAGCCGGGAGTTCCGCCATGTGGCTGAAGCCTTGGTGGCGAATGGAAAACCGGGCGTCACTGATGCGCGCCGCCTCGGCAATGGCCTCCACATCCTTGTCAAAAGCAATCAACCGCCCATTGGGCGGCAGTTGGGACAGCACCAGGCGCGAATGCCCGCCGCGCCCGAAGGTGCCATCGACAAAGATGGGGTCCTGGTCCACAGATGCCTGCAGCAAGGCGTCAACCGCCTCGTTCAGCAGGACGGTGGTGTGTTGATAGTTCTTGTTTTCCACACGCACCTCAGAATGCAAAGTCTTTCAACGCCTCGGGCGTCATCTTTTCCAGGGCTTCGGCTTCCTTCGCTTCGTAGGTAGCCTTGTCCCATAGTTCGAAATGGCTGCCCATGCCCATCAGGATCGCTTCCTTGGTGATGCCGACAGCCGCGCGCAATTCAGGCGACACCAGCACACGGCCGGTCGCATCCATTTCCACTTCCATCGCATTGCCAAGAAACATGCGCTTGTACCACTGGGCATCCAGCGGCAGCTTGGCGATCTTGGAACTGAACACCTCCCACTCATCGCGGGGAAACACCATCAGACAGCCATGCGGATGGCGCGTGATGGTGATCGAGCCACCAGCCTGCACCAGCGCGTCACGATGCCGGGTCGGTATGGACAACCGACCCTTGGCATCGAGGCTGAGTGAAGAGGCTCCCTGAAACACGGTGTGGTCTTTGGTGATGGGTTCCGATGGTTGGAAAGTGCACTTTCTCCCACAAAATTGCACTTTTCCCCACTGTATCAGGATTTACCCAGCACACCAAAACCTCACACAATCATTTGCAATGAAAACACAAATAAATCAATAACTTATATCCGCATCATCGCCAAAACGCTGAAAAAATTTCCGTTAATTCATAAGCACTTAGGATCGCCTCTAGATCCAGACTCTGAGCACTTTTCGGCGAAAATGGGCGTCGTTTCAGATTCTTTTGGTTACAAATAAACAATCTGCATGACAACCTGCAAAACGATGCATGGCACAAAAGCAAGCGCCCGCCAACATGTGGCGAGCGCGCTGTGCATCATACGCTGATGGAGGGGCCGATCTACCTTAGAACGTGTTTACGATATCCTCGCGCCGCGACAGCCGCTCTGCGGGGCGCCTGGCGAGGGGCGCAGTGCGTAGCCAACAGCCAGGCCGGGCGCCCGCAGAACCACTGCCCCTTCGGGTTGGAGTGAAATCAGGCGATTTCTGCACGCTGGCCCTTGCTTGCATGCACCCGCGCAGGCCGCGGCCCATCGCTTCGAGCTCATCCCGATTGCATTCCAGCGCGGCTGCGTAGAGATCCTAAACACGTTCTTATAGGATGTAACGCGACAGGTCTTCGTTCTGGCTGAGTGAGCCCAGCTTGCCGTCCACATAGGCAGCGTCGATGGTGATGGTCTGCCCCCCCAGACGGGTGGCATCGAAGCTAATCTCCTCCAGCAGCCGCTCCATCACCGTTGCCAGACGGCGGGCACCGATGTTCTCGGTGCGCTCGTTCACATCGAAGGCGATGTAGGCAAGGCGGGTGATGCCATCGGGACGAAAATCGAGCGTCACCCCTTCGGTCGCCAGCAACGCCTGGTACTGCTTGACCAGCGAGGCGTGGGTCTGCGTCAGGATGGCTTCAAAATCCTGCACCGACAGCGATTCCAGCTCCACCCGGATCGGGAAACGCCCCTGCAGCTCGGGAATCAGGTCGCTGGGCTTGGCCAGATGGAAGGCACCCGAGGCGATGAACAGGATATGGTCGGTCTTGACCATGCCGTACTTGGTGGAAACCGTGGTTCCTTCGACCAGCGGCAGCAGGTCGCGCTGCACGCCCTGGCGCGACACATCGGCGCCGCTGCTTTCCTGGCGCGCGGCAACCTTGTCGATTTCATCGATGAAAACGATGCCGTTCTGCTCCAGGTTGTCGATTGCCCGGGTCTTCACATCGTCCTCATTGACCAGCTTGGCCGCCTCTTCATCGGCAATCAGCTGCAATGCCTCGCCGATCTTGAGCTTGCGGGTCTTGCGCTTTTCCTGCCCCATCTGGTTGAACATGCCGCGCAGTTGCTCGGCCATTTCTTCCATGCCCTGCGGGCCCATGATCTCGATCTGCTGCTTGGCCTCGGCCAGGTCGATTTCGATTTCCTTGTCGTTCAGCTCGCCCTGGCGCAGCTTTTTGCGGAACACCTGGCGCGTGCCTGTATCAGGCGCCGCTTCGCCAGTGCGTGCCGGCGGCAGCAGTACATCCAGAACCCGCTCTTCGGCCGCATCTTCGGCGCGGGCCCGCACCTTCTTCATGTCCGTGGCGCGCGTCTGCTTGATGGCCACTTCGGCCAGATCGCGGATGATGGCATCCACATCCTTGCCCACATAGCCCACCTCGGTGAACTTGGTCGCCTCCACCTTGATGAACGGCGCATCGGCCAGCTTGGCCAGACGGCGGGCAATCTCGGTCTTGCCCACGCCGGTGGGGCCGATCATCAGAATGTTCTTGGGCGTGATCTCCTGGCGCAGCCCATCTGCCACCTGCTGGCGGCGCCAGCGGTTGCGCAGCGCAATGGCCACGGCGCGCTTGGCCTTGGCCTGGCCGACGATGTGGTTGTCGAGTTCGGAAACGATTTCCTGAGGCGTCATCGATGACATATGGCAAAAATCCCGTTTAGCGCTTCACTGAAAAGCGCCGATAGCTATCAATTCAGTAGTATTTAGTCTGCATCTGCTTCCCGCATCCATCCCGCGCGCAGAAAGTGGCCGGGAAGGCAATCGCCTGATGAAGAGAGAGGGTTACAGTGTCTCGATGGTGTGGTGCATGTTGGTGTAGATACACAGTTCACCCGCGATGCCGAGCGACTTGCGCACCACGTCTTCTGCAGACAGGTCGGTATTGTTCAGCAAGGCCTTGGCAGCAGAATGGGCGTAGGCTCCACCCGAGCCGATGGCCACGATGCCTTGCTCGGGCTCCAGCACATCCCCGTTGCCGGTGATGATGAGAGAGGCGGTATGGTCGGCCACCGCCAACATGGCCTCCAGACGGCGCAGCACGCGGTCGGTGCGCCAATCCTTGGTCAGCTCGATGGCTGCACGGGTCAACTGACCCTGGTGCTTGTCCAGCTTGGCCTCGAAGCGTTCAAACAGCGTGAATGCATCGGCCGTTGCGCCGGCAAACCCTGCCAGAACCTTGCCGCCGTAGAGCTTGCGCACCTTGCGTGCCGTGCCCTTGACGACGATATTGCCCAGAGTGACCTGGCCGTCGCCGCCAATGGCGACCTGGATGCCTTGCGGCGTTTCGCGCCGCACGCTGAGAATGGTTGTGCCGTGATACTGTTCCATAGTCTCCGGTATATGGAGCCCTCACCTTGCATTCCAAGTCCCTCGGGGCTGAATTTCAGCCATGCCCGGCGGCAGAAAGTGCATTCCCTACGCAAAAAAGAGAGCTTGCTGCGCACGTGCTCTCTGAAATTCAGCTTATTTCATGCCTGAATATCAAGAAGGACAAGCGCAGCAAGCTCTCTTTTTTATACCGACCCTTGCGAAATTCTTTAATTTTCGCGTTGGTTGACGATGGAATGTTCGTTGATGCCGATCAAGTTAAAGAACACGGCATTGAGCCGGTGCAGGTTGCCAAAACGCACCAGTGCATTCTTCTGCTGGCACTCAGCCACCCAATTCAACACCGAGCCAGCGGCAACAAAATCGATGCGCATCAGACGATCACAACGCACGGTGAAGGGTTGGCCGGGCTCGACCATCGGCGTGAACGCATCCAGCATCTGCGATGCATCGCCTTCAATGACGCCTTCCAGCACCGCCTGCGGGCCATCCGTGGCCGCATGCTTTCTGCTGTCGTTCTGCAATTCGGAGATCAGCAGCGAATCCACCACCGGTTTGGCGCTGCTGCGACTGCTGTCGCTCGCAAATTCCAGCTTCGGAGCCACCCAGGAAGGCGGCGAGACTTCATAGGTGACGCAGTAGTCCAGCGCCGCCGCTTCAAAATCCTGCTCCAGCCCCATGAGCCGCAGCAAGGCCATGCGCAGCAGCCAGCGGTCTTCCAACACGGCCTTGTCGCCCACCGGTGTTTCCTGTTCCAGCACCGCCAGCAGCTTGTCAGTACCGGCAAATACCACACGGGCCTCCCGCTGCTCGGCCCAGAAACGGAACAAGGTGAGCAGTGGCGTGACCACTTCGTCGCGCACCTCTCCCACGCGGGACCAGTTCAGGGTCCACGGCGGCGCAAAGCGCTTGAGATTGCCCTGCAGCCCCGACAATGCCGCTGCACTGAGCGATGGCGGTGCCTGCCAGTTGAGCAGGCGCACATCCGCATCACCCGCATCGGCAGACTGTGCCTTGGCCCCCAGTTCGTCAGGCATGGAAAACCACACCGGCGCCGAGCGGCCATACTTGCTGGCGAATTCAATGGCGTGGAAATCGAACTTGGTCTGGTCGCCAGTGGCGCGGTACAGGTCAAACAAGGTGAGCCACACGACCAACTGGCCCATCAGATCACCATTGCGCTGCTGCACCAAGGCAAGCAGAGATGATTCCGCGCCAGCGCTGTCACCATTGGCATACAGCACTGCGGCCTCTTCCAGATCCACATCGTGGATGAAACGGCCCGATTCCACCTGCTCGTCAAATACGCCAGGTGCCAGCGGTGCGGTCATCACGGATTCCGCCTGCGACACAAGCGGCGTGGGGGCAGATACCACGGATTCCGGAGGAACAGGGGCAGTGCCGGGCTCTGGCGCAGGCGCCGGGCTGGAGATGCTGGCTGGAGCAGAGGCGGCAGGAGTCCCATCACCCGACCACCACTGTTTGGACATCTGCTGCTCGATTTCGTTGATCTTTTCGAGCGTATTGGCCGGCCGGGTCAGCTTGGCTCCCTTGGCAGCTGCGCCTTCGGCCATGGCGGCTTCGAGCATGGCAGCGGAATTGCGTGGCCCCAGGCTGTCTGCAGCAGGTGCGGTGGATTTGTTGGCCTCGCGCCGGATCTTGCGCAACTGGTCAAACTCGAGCTTGCGCACGAAATCGTTACGGCGCTTGCGCTCCATGATTTCTTTGAGCGCCTGCTTGGAGTACTGCTCTTCCGGATTCTCTGGTTCGGGCGCCTTGTCCAGCTCCGACCACTGGGTGGTCGGTTTGGTCACAAAGCGCACGACCTTGGACAACAAACCCTTGGGCGGCTTATTGGCCTCACTCATGGCTACTCCCTCTCTTTGGTGTGTCCGGCGTTGGCCCTCCAGCCTCAATCGCCAAACATTTTTTGTTTCAGCTCACGGCGCTGCTGTGCTTCCAGCGACAGTGTGGCTGTCGGGCGCGCCAACAGTCGGCCCACGCCGATCGGCTCGCCAGTTTCGTCGCAATAGCCGTAATCGCCAGAATCGATGCGTGCGATCGACTGGTCAATCTTCTTGAGAAGCTTACGCTCCCGATCGCGAGTGCGCAAGACCAGGGCGTGCTCTTCTTCAATGGTGGCACGGTCAGCGGGGTCAGGCACCACCACGGTGTCCTCGCGCAGGTTCTCAGTGGTTGCATCCGCATTCAGGTGGATGCCCTTCTTCAACTCCACGAGCTTGTTGCGGAAGAACGCGAGCTGCACATCATTCATGTACTCGCTCTCGGGCATGGCCAGCACTTCATCGTCCGTGAGCGCATCTGCCGGCTTCGACTTCCAGGCATTGGCCAGCTTGGTGTCGCGTTTAGGGGTGGTTTGCGTTGTGGTTGGCATAGTTCTCTTGACTGGCTAGTGCAGTTCATCCATGCGGCGGACGTCCGCCGGGTTACAAAAGGCGCCAAATGACACAGGTTCAGCGCCCTACTCTCTGGCCGATCCGGAAACCGGGCCGCTTTGAAGACGCGCCGCAAGGCCACGACTTCGCTTTGTACAAGTTCTCGCCACCGGCACTCCAGCAGCGCAGGCCTTGCATGCACAAGCCTCCTTCTCTGTCGTCACCACGGCTGCCGGTATTCTTCAGGCTGCAGCCATGTCACCGATCCAGTCCCGCCCTTGCAAGCTGCGGATACCGTGTCTTCCGCTTTGCTGCATTTAGGGCCGCGATTGTATATGCCATTGACGCCTGCCAACAAGGGATTGCGGCCCTCGTACAACGCCGGGTTTGCCCTGAGGCACGCCCGATCGCAGACGTTTACGAACTCAGGCCGTCACCACACACTGATCCAGACCTTGCTTGAAGATGTCCTGCGGCAGATCGATGCCAATGAACACCATCCTGCTCTGGCGCGCCTCATCCGCAGTCCACTCAGGCCCCAGATCACTGCCCATCAGCTGGTGCACGCCCTGGAAAATCACTTTACGATTGGTGCCCTTCATTGCCAAGACGCCTTTATAGCGCAGCATGCGGGGGCCATAAATGTTCACAATGGCACCGAGAAAATCCTCCAGCTTTGCCGGATCGAAGACCTTGTCCGTCCGGTAGACGAAGCTTTTCACATCATCGTCATGGTGATGGTGGTGCGGATGGTTGCAATGCTCACCATGTTCGTGGTCATGGGTATGGTCGTGGCCGCAGTCTTCGCCGTGGGCATGGTGATCATGGTCGTGATCGCACTTGCCATGGTCGTGGTCGCAATGGCTGTGGTCATGATCGTCTTCCTTGAGGAAATCGGGATCGATGTCCAGTTTCGCATTCAGGTTGAAGCCGAACAGGTCGAACACCTCCTTGAGCGGCACGTCGCCAAAGTGCACTGCACGAATGGGCGCACGCGGGTTCATGTGCTTGAGGCGGTGAATGAGCGCGTCTTTCTCGGCTTCCGTCACCAGGTCGGTCTTGGACAGGAAAATCTGATCGGCAAAGCCCACCTGGCGGCGTGCCTCCTGGCGCGTATCCAGCTGCTGGTTTGCATGCTTGGCATCCACCAGCGTGATGATGGAGTCGATCAGGCAGGTTTCCGCGATCTCTTCATCCATGAAGAAGGTCTGCGCCACAGGGCCGGGATCTGCAAGGCCCGTGGTCTCGATCACGATGCGGTCAAAGTCCAAAAGACCCTTGCGACGCTTGGCAGCCAGCAATTGCAGGGCTTCGCGCAGGTCTTCACGGATGGTGCAGCAGATACAGCCATTGCTCATCTGCAGAATCTGCTCCTTGGACTCGGTCTTGAGGATATCAGTGTCGATATTCTCTTCGCCGAACTCGTTCTCGATCACGGCAATCTTCATGCCGTGCGATTCATGCAGCACGCGCTTGAGCAGCGTGGTTTTGCCCGAGCCAAGAAAGCCCGTGAGGATGGTGACTGGAATGAGAGACATAAAACACCCGAAAGTTACACGCGGGGCGGCGGTTGTGGCTGCGTCTGCTCGCCATCCAGGACGGGGCGGTTGCGGACCGACCGATTGAGCCGTCGCTCCAAACACATCTATATAGCACCATTCCGCACCGTATCAAGGTGGGAGGAAGAGAAAGCGGGCTATTGTGGCATGGTTTGCCCGATGGGGGGATTTGGACTGTTTCTAGCCTCCAGCACTTGCGGACAAAACGGAATTTGCTATTTAATAGATAGCAAGCCAACCGTGGATGCCAGCCTTCACTTCTGCAGACCAGGCGAGAGCCACTATTGCACAGGAACTACCAGTTCATTAGCCATGGAGGCCCCCCCCTTTTGGGAGGCTCGCGGCCCCGGCCATTCTGAAATTCAGTCCTTCTTGCGCGCCCGAGGATGTGCCTGGTCGTAGACCTGCGCCAGATGCTGGAAGTCCAGCCGAGTATAGACCTGCGTGGTGGTAATGCTGGCATGGCCCAGCAGCTCCTGCACGGCACGCAGATCCTGGCTGGACTGCAGCACATGGCTGGCAAAGGAATGGCGCAGCATGTGCGGATGCACCGGCGTCGTCATGCCTGCAGCCACACTGCGCTCGCGCAGGCGCTGCCAGACACTGGCTGACGAGAGGCGTGCGCCACGCACTCCAATGAAGAGGGCCGGATCGCACTGTCCGGCCGCCGGTATCCCCTGGGTGCGCAGTTGAAGCCATGCATGCAAGGCGGCCAGCGCCTCCTTGCCGACGGGCACGGTGCGGCGCTTGCTGCCTTTGCCCAGCACATGGGCTTCCGCTGCCTGCAGGTCCACCCAGCCGCGTGCATGGTCGCTGGCAACCACATCCAGCCCGACCAGCTCGCCCACGCGCAGGCCGCTGCCGTACATCAGCTCCACCATGGCGGTATCGCGTGCCTGCACCCACGGGTCGCCCTGGGCATTGGCGCTTTCGGCAAAACGCACCGCATCGTCCACCGACAGCGCCTTGGGCAGCGGCTTGGGTGACCTGGGAGCGCGCACATCCTGAACAGGGTTGTGGGCGATCAGGCCCTCGCGCCCGGCCCAGGTGTAAAAACCGCGCCAGCCGGAGAGGATCAGCGCGATGCCGCGCCCGCTGCGGCCTGCCGAATGCATCTGCGCGACAAAGCGGCGAATATGGCCGGAGGTGAGCTGCAGCGCAGGCGTTGCAGCATCTGCCGCCATGGCCTGCAGGCGCTGCAGATCAAGCAGATACAGGGTCTGCGTGCGCGCAGCCAGGCGCTTTTGCACGCGAACATGCTCCAGATAGCGTAGCATCTCGGGCGCCAGCGTCTGCTGCGCCTGCTCTGACTCTCTGCGACCGGAAGCCATGCAATCCTTCAGCGCAGGCGCGACAGCACGCTGGCTGCAATCTCGCCAATGCGTTCGAGCAGATCGGTGCTCATGTCCGCGTCGAAGCGCATCGGGTCAGGCGAGCCTAGCACCAGCAACCCCCAGGCTGGCGCATCACCATTAATGGCGCCGTCGCGCAAGGGCAGCAGCACCACCGATTGCGCCTGGGCACTGTCCGGCAGCCAGCCGGCGGGCTCCACACCCACATTGGGGCCGCAGTAAGGGGTGGAGAGCGAACCCGCAAAGCTGCGCGCATCGGCACTGATGCCCTGGGCAAAAGCTTCGTTCAGATAGGTCTCGGCCACGTCCCACAACCGGATGGCGACCTGAGGCACATCAAAATGGCGCGCCAGGCCATCGGCAATGGCCTCGGGCAGCTGCACCGGGTTGCGGGTCTTGACCACATCGCAGCTCCAGTGGTGGATGCGATCGATGGTGTGGTGGTTCTGGCTGCCATTGCGCATCATGTCCATAATGCGGTGCTCCAGGCCCTTGATCTTGTCGCGCAACATTTCGGCCTGGCGCTCCTGCAGGCTGACGGTGCGGTTTCCATAGGGGCTGATGATCTGCACGCCCGCCAGTACCTGGGCCTGGCGTTCAAAGAAATCAGGCGTCTGGATCAGAAATTCCGCAATGTCTTCTTCGGTGATCGGGGGAACCTGGTTGTCGGTCGTCATGGTGTCTCTCGTCTCTCGTGGAACGTGTTTGCAGTGGCTGCAGGCGCCACCACACCGTCAATTGCTTGCGGGTGCAACCCAAACCGTTCAGTCCGGAATGGTGATGCGCCCTTCAAATACCGTCGTCGCCGGACCGGTCATCATGACCGGGTCGCTGGCATCACCGCTCCAGGCAATCGTCAGCAAGCCGCCACGGGTCTGTACATCAACCGGGCTCTGCAGCAGACCTTGCTCGATACCTGCCACCACCGCCGCGCAGGCGCCAGTGCCGCATGCCAGGGTCTCGCCCACGCCGCGCTCGTATACGCGCAGGCGCACATGCTGCGCATCCTGCACTTGCAAGAACCCTACGTTCACCCTCTGCGGAAAACGTGGATGCGACTCCAGCAGCGGTCCCCATGCCTGCACAGGTGCCGTGTCAACATCATCCACCAGCAGGACACCATGGGGATTGCCCATGGACACGGGAACTGCAAAAACTGTAGCATCCTGCGCTTGATCATCCAGCGCCACAGACCATTTCTTTGCATGGTGCTGCACCACCGGCGTCAGGCCGCTGGTATCGAAAGGCACGTCGGCAGGATCGAGGCGCGGCCGCCCCATGTTGACGGTGACGCGTCCATCGGGCATCAGTTCGGGGGCAATCACGCCCTTTTTTGTCTGTACACGAATGGCTTTCTTGCCGGTCAGCCCCTTGTCATACACAAAACGGGCAAAACAGCGCGCACCGTTGCCGCACTGCTCCACCTCGCCGCCATCGGCGTTGTGGATGATGTATTCAAAATCAACCTCCGGCGCGGGCGCGGGGCGCACGGTCAGGATCTGGTCCGCCCCCACGCCGAAGTGGCGGTCGGCCAGGAAACGGTACTGGTCAGCGCGCAGGCCCAGCGGGCCGGCAGTCTCGTCCAGCACGACAAAGTCGTTGCCGGCGCCTTGCATCTTGGTGAAGCGGATTTCCATGCAGCCATTATCGCTGTCTGGCGCACTTCGGTACCGATGCGGCGCTTTTGCGCAATGCGTGTGACACCTGGGGCCGCAGCCAGGTTTGATAATGCCCCCATGACCCGCACCAGCCAGCTTCTCCACGCGCAGCGCGAGCCCGTGCCTGCGCGTACCGCCTCGACCGTCCTGTTTTTGCGCGATGGGCCAGACCCGCAAGGCGCGCCAGGCACCACCCGGCTGGAAGTGCTGATGTCGCGCCGATCCGACAAAGCCCGCTTTGCGGCCAACCACTATGTCTTTCCCGGCGGCTCGCTGGACGCCGAAGACCGGCAGCACCACGACCAGTTGGCCCGCCGTCCCACGCAGACGGCCGATGCGCTCACCTACGCCCAGGCCGCCATTCGCGAAAGCCTGGAAGAAATGGGCGTGCTGCTGGCGCGCCATGCCGACGGCCGCTGGGCTACACAGGCCGAAGTGGCGCAGATTGACCGCACCCAACCGCTCTTGCCGCAATGCGCCCGGCTGGGGCTGACCCTGGCGGCGGACGCGCTGTGGCCGCTGGCGCGCTGGACGGCCGCGCTGGAGATCCCCATCCGCTTTGACGTCCCCTTTCTCGTTGCCCGCATGCCCGAGGGCCAGACGCCGGTTACTGACGACGCCGAGCAGTTCGAGCCGCTGTGGTGCCACCCGGCAGATGCCCTGCAACGCGCTGCGCGGGGCGAGATGACCTTGATGTTCCCCACGCAGACCACACTGGAGCATCTGACCCGATACCCCACAGTACAGGCGCTGCTGGATGTGCTGCAAGCCTTGCCGCCCGGGCAGATGCTGTGGGAGACCCTGCCGCGCGGAGGCCTGGTGAATGGCAAGGTGCAGCGCTTCATGGAGCACCATACCGTATACGGCGAGCTGGCCCTGGTCTGCCCGGATGGCCAGTTGCACCATGCCGTGGACTGGCAAAGCGAGCAGCCCGTGCCGCTTTTGAAGAATGTGATGCGTCTTACCGCC